>NZ_JBIBCP010000004.1:0-60992 GCF_042901205.1 Streptomyces sp. NPDC012769
TCGCCGAGGTCGCGGATGGCCTGCGGCGGGGGGCCGATCCAGATCAGTCCGGCGTCCAGGACGGCCTGGGCGAACTCGGCGTTCTCGGAGAGGAAGCCGTATCCGGGGTGGACCGCGTCCGCCCCCGAATCCTTCGCCGCCTGGAGGACCTTGCCCATGTCCAGGTAACTGGTGGCCGGGGTGTCACCGCCCAGGGCGAACGCCTCGTCAGCCGCGCGGACGTGCAGAGCGTCCCGGTCCGGATCGGCGTAGACGGCTACGCTTGCGATCCCGGCGTCCCGGCAAGCACGGGCGACACGGACAGCGATTTCGCCACGGTTGGCGATGAGCACCTTGCGCACGATGGCTCCCTCCTTGAAACAAGCTGAGTTTAGGGACTGCCGACACGGCCTTTCGACCCGTCCCCAGTGGTGAGCTTGCCCACACGGAGCGTGATACGAGGCTTGCTCGGGTCGTGAAATCCCTTGTCGCACCACGGTACGCAGGGATTCTTTACGGCACAGTAGCTCTGAGGTGTGGCGCAGGTCTCTGTTCGCGCGGCCAGTCGCCAAACGGGTTTCTTTGTGGAGTCCCTACGAATGGCTCAATGATTCTTTGCCAGGGTGGCGGTCGGACGCGGGGTCGCACGAACCCTTGTCCGGGGGTTTACCGGCCAGTAGCCTGCGCGATGTCGTACGTACCGGAGGTAACAACCGCATCCCAGGGGGTGGCCGAGGTGGCCCGCAGACCGATAGCACTCGTGACGGCGGCGGTGCTCTTCCTGGAAGCACCCGGCATCGTGGCGATCAACGCGGTCATGGCCCGGTTCGTGAAGGCCCAGTCGATGTCCCTCGACGGCCTCGACCCCGATGCCATGTACACCGGCACCTGGGCCCTCGGCATCGGCTCCGGCGTCCTGTTGCTCCTGTGCGGCCTGGTCCCGCTCGTCGCCGCGATACGCGACCGCCGCCCCGGCCGCCCGGGCCGCGCGCTGCTCATCGGCTGCGCGGTCGTCCACGGCGTGCTCGGCGCGGTGGCGGTGGGGCTGCTCGGCTGGGCGGCGTTCGCGTTCCTGATGCTGGTGCTCGGCCTGATCGTCCTCACCCTCGTGGCGTACGGGGAGCCCAAGGCGGACGTCGAGGCGGTGCCGGCTCCGGCGTGACCCGGGGCCTCGGGGCTAGGGGCTAGGGGCTCGGGCGCTCGGGCCGCTCAGGCCCAGAGGTCGGTGATCGAGACGCCGAGCCTGGCGAGCAGGGTCCGCAGCAGCGGCAGGGAGAGCCCGATGACGTTGCCCGGGTCGCCGTCGATGCCCTCGATGAAGGGCGCCGAGCGGCCGTCGAGGGTGAACGCGCCCGCCACGTGGAGCGGTTCGCCGCTGGCGACGTAGGCGGCGATCTCGGCGTCGGTGGGCTCGCCGAAGCGGACGACGGTGGAGGCGGTGGCCGACTCGTAGCGCTTGGCGGCCGTGTCGTAGACGCAGTGGCCCGTCTGGAGGATGCCGACCCTGCCCCGCATCGCCTTCCAGCGCGCGGTGGCCTCCTCGGCGTCGGCGGGCTTGCCGAGGGCCTGCCCGTCCAGCTCCAGGACCGAGTCGCAGCCGATGACGAGGGCGCCGAACACCTCGGGGCGGGCGGCGACGTGGGCGGCCTTGGCCTCGGCGAGGGCGAGGGCCAGCTCGGCCGGGGTGGGGGCGTGCGTCTTGTCCTCGTCGACGCCGCTCACGATCACTTCCGGAGCGAGTCCGGCCTGCCGGAGCAGGCCGAGCCGGGCGGGGGAGGCGGAGGCGAGCACGACACGGCGGCGATCAGCAGTCATGAGGGCAGCGTAGCGAGCGGGACGCACCGGACGCGGCCGGACCTCAGCGCGCGCCGACCACGAACATCAGCAGCACCATCGCCACGGCGAGCAGAACGCCGGCGCGCCGCAGCTTCGCCTGCATGTCGCGCAGTTCCTTCGGCGGCTCGTTCTTCGGGTCGGACCAGAGCATGGTCCCGATCCTGCGGCCCGGAGGGCCGGGGCGCCTGAGTACGGGTACTCAAGCGCCCCGTGCCGAAGGACTAGTCCTCGCGCGGGGCGAAGGCTCCGGCCGCCGCGGCGGCGACGGCCGCCGTGACCGCGCGTTCGGCGTCGGCCTCGGACGGCTCCTCGTGGGTGACCGCGAACCGGTAGTAGAGCGGCGCCGAGACGGCCCGCAGCAGTTCGAGGGCGTCCGTGCCGACGGGGACCTCGCCGCGGGACACCGCCCGGGTCACGACCGGGGCCCATTCCTCCAGCCGGGTGCGGTAGAAGCCGCGCAGGGCGGCCGCGCACTCCTCGTCGCAGGCGGCCGCCGCGATCACCGCGCGGAAGACGGCACCCATCCGGGGGTCGGTGAGGGTGCGGTGCACGAGGGCGGCGTTGGCCCGCAGGTCGCCGGCGAGGCTGCCGGTGTCGGCGGCCGGGAGGGACTGCTCCGCCATGTCGTGCAGCAGATCGGCGATCAGGCCGACCGAGGAGCCCCAGCGGCGGTAGACGGTGGTCTTGCCGACGCCGGCGCTCACGGCGATCTGATCCATGTTCAGGGTGTGGAAGCCGGAGGCGGCGAGCGCGTCCTCGGTGGCGTCGAGGACGGCCCTGCGCACCTTCGCGGTACGGCCTCCGGGGCGCACGCTGCCGGGCGCGGACGGCCGGTCGGTCTCGCTCAAACGGGTCTCCTGTTCCATTAACGCTTCCGAGTCTGCTACTGTCCCAGACATCTTAACGGAACCAACTTCCCGTTAAGTGATCCGCCACTCCTGCCCCCTGCCTTCAAGGACCCTTGTCATGAAGAAGCTCCTCGCCCCGCTGCTCGCCGCCGCCCTCGGCCTCACCGTGCTCTCGGGCACCCAGGCCGGCGCCCGCCCCGCGGCCGCCGAGCGGTGGCACGCCGCCTGGGGCGCCGCCCCGCAGCTCCCCTCCACCGGCTTCACCCCCAACTGGTCCCAGGAGGGCTTCTCGCGCCAGACCCTCCGGCAGGTCGTCCGCCTCACCGAGGACGGCGACCGGGTACGGATCCGGCTCTCCAACGCGTACGGCACCTCACCCCTGACCGTCACCGGTGCCACCGTCGCCCGCACCACCAGCGGCGCGGCCGTCGAGCCCGGCTCCGTGCGCCACCTCACCTTCGGCGGCAGCCGGTCCGTGTCCGTCCCCGCCCACGGCGAACTGCGCAGCGACCCGGCCCGGCTCGGCCTCGGACGCCTGGAGTCGGTGACCGTCACCCTCTACCTCGCCGGCACGACCGGGCCCGCCACCTTCCACTCCCAGGCGTGGGCCGACAGCTACCGCGCCGACGGCGACCACCGCACCGACACCGACGGCCGCGCCTTCACCGCCCGCACCCAGTCCTGGTACTACCTCAGCGGCGTCGAGGTCAGCGGCGGAACCCCGCCCCCGAAGGGCGGTGTGGTGCTCTTCGGGGACTCCATCATCGACAGCTTCGGCTCGACCCCGCACGCGAACCGCCGCTACTCCGACGCGCTCGCCGAACGGATCGACCGCCCCGTCGTGAACTCCGGCATCGGCGGCAACCTCGTCCTCAACGACTCGGCCTGGTACGGCGAACGCTCCACCGCCCGGTTCCGCCGCGACGCCCTCGACCAGCCCGGCGTCTCCACCGTCGCCCTGCTCCAGGGCCTCAACGACATCGGCTACAGCGAGGCCGCGCTGAAGCCCGACCCGCACCCCACCTACAAGCCCTCGCCGGTCGTCACCTCGGCCGAACTCATCGCCGCGTACCGCCAGTTGATCGACGCGGCGCACGCCCGCGGCATACGGGTCGTCGGCTCGACGCTGCTGCCCTTCAAGGACACCAGCCACTGGGGCCCCACCGCCGAGCGGACCAGCGCCGAGGTCAACCACTGGATCCGCACCTCGGGCGAGTTCGACGCGGTCGTCGACTTCGCGAAGCTCCTCGCCGACCCGAAGGACCCGAAGGCGCTGAACCCGGCCTACGCGTACGCGGACCGGCTGCACCCGAACGACGCCGGCTACCGGCTGATGGCCGAGGCGGTCGCCCCCCTCGTCTGACTCCGCCCCCGCCCGACGCCGTACGCGCGAAGGCCGGACCTCCCGCACAAGAGGTCCGGCCTTTCGCCGCCTGCGTCCGTACCGCTCACGCCGGCCAGTAGGACCGCGCCCATGAGCGCGGCCCCGGCCGGTGCCGCACCTCACGGGCGATCCGCGCCGGGTCCGACCAGCCCTCCGGGACCGTCGGGCCGCCGCTCTCGGCGGCAGCCGCCGCCGTCGCCGCGGCCCGGGCCTGGACCACCGCCAGTGCGGCGGCCAGCTCCTCCGGCGTCGGGTTTCCTCGTACGACCTTGATCACAACGGCTCCTTGAGGTCCTGGTCCTTGCGCTGCCTAGAGCGGGATGTTGCCGTGCTTCTTCGGAGGCAGGGATTCCCGCTTCGTACGCAGCTGACGCAGCGCCTTGACGATCTGCGGGCGGGTGTCGGACGGCAGGATCACCCCGTCGACGTACCCGCGCTCGGCCGCGATGTACGGGTTGAGGAGGGTGTCCTCGTACTCCTGGATCAGCCGCGCGCGCACCGCCTCGACGTCCTCGCCGCTCGCCTCCGCCTCGGCGATCGTCCGCCGGTGCAGGATGTTGACCGCGCCCTGCGCGCCCATGACGGCGATCTGGGCGGTCGGCCAGGCCAGGTTGAGGTCGGCGCCCAGGTGCTTGGAGCCCATGACGTCGTAGGCGCCGCCGAAGGCCTTGCGGGTGATGACGGTGATCAGCGGGACGGTCGCCTCGGCGTAGGCGTAGATCAGCTTCGCGCCGCGCCGGATGATGCCGCCGTACTCCTGGTCCACGCCCGGCAGGAAGCCGGGGACGTCGACGAAGGTGACGACCGGGATGTTGAAGGCGTCGCAGGTGCGGACGAAACGCGCCGCCTTCTCGCTCGCGTCGATGTCCAGGCAGCCGGCGAACTGCATCGGCTGGTTGGCGACCACACCGACCGGGAAGCCCTCGACACGCCCGAAGCCGGTCAGGATGTTCGGCGCGAACAGGGCCTGCGTCTCCAGGAACTCGCCGTCGTCGAGGACGTGCTCGATCACGGTGTGCATGTCGTACGGCTGGTTCGCCGAGTCCGGGATGAGGACGTCCAGCTCGCGGTCCTCGTCCGTCCGCTCGGTGTCGGCCTGCTCCGGGAAGGCCGGCGGCTCGGACAGGTTGTTCGACGGAAGGTAGGACAGAAGGGACTTGACGTACTCGATGGCGTCCTTTTCGTCGCCCGCCATGTGGTGGGCCACGCCCGACGTCGTGTTGTGGGTGCGGGCGCCGCCCAGCTCCTCGAAGCCGACGTCCTCGCCGGTCACGGTCTTGATGACGTCCGGACCCGTGATGAACATGTGCGAGGTCTGGTCCACCATCACCGTGAAGTCGGTGATCGCGGGCGAGTAGACCGCGCCGCCCGCGCAGGGGCCGACCACCAGCGAGATCTGCGGGATCACACCGGAGGCGTGGGTGTTGCGGCGGAAGATCTCGCCGTACGCGCCGAGGGCCATCACGCCCTCCTGGATGCGGGCGCCGCCGGAGTCGTTGATGCCGATCACCGGACAGCCCGTCTTCAGGGCGAAGTCCATGACCTTGACGATCTTCTGGCCGTAGACCTCGCCGAGGGCGCCGCCGAAGACGGTGAAGTCCTGCGAGAAGACGGCGACCGGGCGGCCGTCGACGGTGCCGTAGCCGGTCACCACGCCGTCGCCGTACGGCCGGTTGTTCTCCAGGCCGAAGTTGGACGACCGGTGCCGGGCCAGCTCGTCCAGTTCCACGAACGAACCTTCGTCGAGCAGCAGTGCGATCCGCTCGCGCGCGGTCAGCTTGCCCTTCGCGTGCTGCTTCTCCACCGCCCGCTCGGAACCGGCGTGCGTGGCCTCGCCGATCCGGCGCTGCAGGTCCGCGATCTTGCCCGCGGTCGTGTGAATGTCGATCTGGTCGTGCTCTGCCGGCTCGGACATCGGGATACGGCTCCCTGCCTGGTCACGGGGGGTTCGATGACTACGAATGGACTACTGCTGGGCTACTGACCCGTAGCGTATCGGCGTCGATACGGTTCGGCAGTGCGGCGTTTGCCACACCTACGCTGGCTTGCATGACGTCCTCCCAAGACTCAGCGGGACGCTGGTCGGACCTCGACCGCCCCCCGCTCAACGCACCCTCCCTGCGCCGCGCGCTCGTGCTTCCCGACGCGCTGTGGACCTCCTTCGACGTGGTCGAGTCCACCGGCTCCACCAACTCCGATCTCGCCGCCCGCGCCGACGAACTCCCCGAAGGCGCGGTGCTCGTCGCCGAGGAGCAGACCTCCGGACGCGGCCGCCTCGACCGCAGCTGGGTCGCGCCCGCCCGCTCCGGCCTCTTCCTGTCCGTCCTCCTCAAGCCCGCCGTGCCCACGCACCACTGGGGCTGGCTGCCGCTGCTCACCGGCGTGGCCGCCGCGAACGGCCTCGCCAAGGCCGCCGGCACCGACCTCTCCCTCAAGTGGCCCAACGACCTGCTGGTGAACGTGGCGGGCGAGGAACGCAAGGCGGGCGGCATCCTCGCCGAGCGGGCCGGCAAGGACGGGGTCGTCGTCGGCCTCGGCATCAACGTCACCCTCCGCGAGGACGAGCTCCCGGTGCCCACCGCCGGCTCCCTCCTCCTCGCCGACGCCGTCTCCACCGACCGCGACACCCTGCTGCGGGCGATCCTGCGCTCCTTGGAGCAGTGGTACGGCGACTGGGTGCGGGCGGGCGGCGACCCGGCCGCGTCCGGGCTCCAAGAGGCCTACGGGGCCGGCTGCGCCACCCTCGGCCGCCGGGTCCGCGCCGACCTGCCGGGCGAGCGGATGCTGGAGGGCGAGGCCGTCGCCGTCGACGAGGACGGACGGCTGGTCGTCGCCACCGAGGGAGGCGGCACCGAGGCCGTCGCGGCCGGCGACATCGTCCACGTGCGCGCGGCCGACTGAACCGGTCCGCGGCCCCCACCACCCCTCGGCTCGTCCCGTGCGCCCCCCTCGCGTCACCCGTCCGGACCGGCCGGTTCCCGACCGGTCGGGACGGGTCGGGACCGGTTCGGGCGTGAGCCAGCACACACCTGTCGTATCGTGGAGCGCGATTCGTGGAGAGCGATCCGTGAAGACCGGGGAAGCACCCTCCACGCGACAGATCGGCAGGACAGTGGGCAGGGAACGGGCAGGAGGCGGCCGGTGACCGTCGACGACGCGAACAACGGCGGCGGGACCGAACCAGCCGATCAAGCCGGCCAAGCCGAAGCCGCCGAGCCCCCGACGTATCCCACGCCCCACCATGTCGTCGACCACACGGTCGAACCGACCGACGACCCCCTCGCGATCCGCCTCGAACAGCTCATCCTCGGTGCCGACCGCCGCTACACGCCCTTCCAGGCCGCCCGCACCGCCGGCGTCTCCATGGAGCTGGCCTCCCGCTTCTGGCGCGCCATGGGCTTCGCCGACATCGGCCAGGCCAAGGCCCTCACCGAGGCCGACGTGCTCGCGCTGCGCCGCCTCGCCGGTCTCGTGGAGGCCGGGCTGCTGAGCGAGCCGATGGCGGTGCAGGTGGCCCGCTCCACCGGACAGACCACCGCCCGGCTCGCCGAATGGCAGATCGACTCCTTCCTGGAGGGCCTCACCGAGCCGCCCGAGCCCGGCATGACCCGCACCGAGGTCACGTACCCCCTCGTCGAGCTGCTCCTGCCCGAGCTGGAGGAGTTCCTGATCTACGTGTGGCGTCGCCAGCTCGCGGCCGCCACCGGCCGGGTCGTGCAGGCCGCCGACGACGAGGAGATGGTCGACCGGCGGCTCGCGGTCGGCTTCGCCGACCTCGTCGGCTTCACCCGGCTCACCCGGCGCCTGGAGGAGGAGGAGCTCGGTGAGCTCGTCGAGGCCTTCGAGACCACCTGCGCCGACCTGGTCGCCGCGCACGGCGGCCGGCTCATTAAGACCCTCGGCGACGAGGTCCTCTACGCCGCGGACGACGCCGGCACCGCCGCCGAGATCGCGCTGCGGCTGATCGAGACGCTCAGCCACGACGAGACCATGCCCGCGCTGCGCGTCGGCATCGCCTTCGGCACCGTCACGACCCGCATGGGCGACGTCTTCGGCACCACGGTCAACCTCGCCAGCCGGCTCACCTCGATAGCCCCCAAGGACGCCGTCCTGGTCGACAGCGCCCTCGCCGAGGAGCTCACCAGGACCGGGGACGCGCCCGTCTCCGAGACGCAGGCGGCGGAGGAGGCCGCCCGCGCCGAGAAGGAGGGCGGGCAGGCGCCGGCGTACCGCTTCGCGCTCCAGCCGATGTGGCAGCGGCCGGTGCGCGGACTGGGTGTGGTGGAGCCCTGGCTGCTGGGCCGCCGCCCGACCTAAGATCTGTCGGTGAACAGCCGTTAACAGGCGTTAACCGGGAGGGTGTGCGGTCATGTCGGAGCAGTCCGAGCAGCGTTTTGGTGAGTTCGTGGTGGTCCGGAGGGACGGGGCCGGGCATGTCGCCGAGCTGGTCCTCGACCGGCCCAAGGCCATGAACGCGGTCTCCTCGGAGATGGCCCGCTCCCTCGGCGCCGCCTGCGACGCGCTCGCCGCCGACCCTTCCGTACGGGTCACCGTGCTGACCTCCTCGAACGGCCGGGCCTTCTGCGTCGGCGCCGACCTCAAGGAGCGCAACTCCTTCACCGACGCCGAGCTGGTCCGGCAGCGGCCGGTCGCCCGCGCCGCCTACACCGGCGTCCTGGAGCTGCCGATGCCGACGGTCGCCGCCGTGCACGGCTTCGCCCTGGGCGGCGGCTTCGAGCTGGCCCTGGCCTGCGACGTGATCGTGGCCGACGCGACCGCCGTGGTCGGTCTGCCCGAGGTCTCGGTGGGCGTCATCCCCGGCGGCGGCGGTACGCAGCTGCTGCCGCGCCGGGTGGGCGCGGCCCGCGCCGCCGAGCTGGTCTTCACGGCGCGCCGGGTGGAGGCGGCCGAGGCGCGCGAGCTGGGGCTCGTCGACCTCCTGGAGGAGGACGCCCGTACGGCGGCGCTGGAACTGGCCGGGCGGATCGCGGCCAACTCGCCGGTCGGCCTGCGCGCCGCCAAGAAGGCCATGCGGCTCGGTCAGGGCCTTGACCTGCGGGCGGGCCTGGAGGTCGAGGACGCGGCGTGGCGCTCGGTGGCCTTCTCGGGGGACCGGGCGGAGGGCGTGGCGGCCTTCAACGAGAAGCGGAAGCCGCAGTGGCCGGGTGAGTGAGTGTGGTCCGAGGCCGGACCGGTTGTTCCTGTTTTGCACCAAATGTCACTTTCCGTGAGGTCTCGGAAGGGAAAACGGATCAAACCTCCCTAAGCTGGAGGAATGGGTGAGGACGTTCGGCTGCGGGCCGTGGTGGCGCTGGCGCAGGCGATGGCGGCGGCGCACACTCCGCGCGAGTTCTGGCGGGCCGCCGCGCTCGGGGCCTGCGAGGCGCTCGGCGGCAGCTTCGCCGCGCTCTCGGTCTGGGAGCGGGACCACGGCCGGCTGAAGGTCCTGGTGAACGCCGGGGAGCGGGCGGTGGGGGAGGAGGAGTTCCCGGACGCCGAGACCTATCCCGTGCACCAGTTCCCGGAGATCACCGAGTTCCTGCACGAGCAGTGGGCCGGGGGTGGCGAGCCCGACGCGTGGGTGGAGACCGCCGCCGACCCGCTGCCGACCGGCCGGGTCACCGGCCTGCGGCGGCGCGGGCGCGGCTGCTGTGTGGTCGCGCCGGTCGTGCTGCACGGGCGGGCCTGGGGCGAGCTGTACGTGGCCCGGCCGGCCGGGGCGGTCACCTTCGACCGGGACGACGCCGACTTCGCGACCGTGCTCGCGGCCGTGGTCGCGGCGGGCATCGCCCAGGCCGAGCGTCTGGAGGAGGTCCGCAAGCTGGCCTTCACCGACCCGCTGACCGGGCTCGCCAACCGCCGGGCCGTGGACACCCGGCTCGACCAGGCGATCGAGCGCTACCGGGCCGACGGCTCCGTGGTGAGTCTGGTGGTCTGTGACCTGAACGGCCTGAAGCGCGTCAACGACACCCACGGCCACGCGGTCGGCGACCGCCTGCTGGAACGGTTCGGCTCCGTTCTGTCACGGTGCGGCGCGATGCTCCCCGGGGCGCTGGCGGCCCGGCTCGGCGGCGACGAGTTCTGCCTCCTGACGGTCGGCCCGACGGCGGACGAGGTGGTGGCGGTCTCCGAGGAGCTGTGCGTACGGGCGGCGGAACTGGAGCTGGGCGAGGGCGTGGCCTGCGGGGTCGCCTCCACCGGCGACCCGATCGGCCCCCTGAAGTCCGCCCGCCGCCTCTTCCGCCTCGCCGACGCCGCCCAGTACCGGGCCAAGGCGGCCCGCTCCACCAACCCCGTGGTGGCCGGCCGCGACGGCACCGTCATCCGCCTCGCCGACGCCCCACCCGGCGCCCGCGACCGCCGCCGCTTCCGCGACGCGCCCCCGGTGTAGGGCCGGGGCCCCGGGCTCCGGCGGCCCGGTGGGGGCCGTGGGTCTACCGGCGTCCGCCGAACTGCCAGTCGTGCGCCTCGACGGAGGCGTAGTGGTCGCCGGTCAGCACCGTGCGAGCCGTCGCCGGGTCAGCCGCCCGCACCAGGGCCGCCGTGCCGAGCCAGGCGGCCCCGTCATCGGACAGGAGCGGCCCGTACGCGATCAGGTCACCCTCCCGGCCGGTCGGCACGTCCAGATCGACCGCCTCCCCGGCGCCGAGGCCCAGCACCAGATAGCGGTGACCACCGGTCCGGCCGCCGGGGAAGTCCCACATGGTCCGCCCCAGCACGTTGCGCCACCGGCGCAGCAGCACGTCCCGGTAGACGCCGGCCTGGTAGCCCGGCTCGTCGAAGGCGAACCTCCGGGCGGCGGCGGGATCCGGCAGGTCGACGATGTGCACGCTGCCACTGGGCGTCCGACCGTCCTCACCGAAGGTCGGCCCCCGGGCGATCAGCTCCTTCTCGTACCCGTCCATGTACGACCAATGCGCTTCCAGTAGTTCCTGCCGCAGCGGCAGGGAACCGGGTCGGTCGCGGTGGTAGCAGAGGAATTCCATGCGCCGAGGATGCTTGCTCGGCGTCGCCGAGTCGAGCGGTTTCAGGTGACCGGTGGGCGTCGCACCGGGCGCAGAGGGTCTCGTCGCCGACCGGTCGGAACAGGGTCGCCTGGAGGTGCTCGCCCTCGCACTCCCGGACCCCGTCCAGCCGCGCCGACAGGCGTGGCCCGGTACGTGGTTCGGGAGTGACGGCTTCCGCCGGTTCCACGGGTGGGACCTCCCGCAGCAGATACCGCACGAGCCCGCCGGGGCGGTGCACGGGTGTGCCGCTTCCGGGTAGCCCGCGCAGTACGTGCGCGTGGATGGCGGCGGAACTGTGCCCGGCGGCCAGCCAGTCGGCGGCGAGCCCGGTCAACTCCTCGCGCATGCCGGGCGGAATGTGCCGGAGGGCGGTAGAGAGGAGGGGCAGTGCGGCCACGAGGGCGCGTGCCTCCTCGGGGACGACCGGCGCGGTCCGTGGAGGCGCCTCGGCCTCGGCCGCCGGGGCGGGCGGACGGTCGGAGGTGTCTTCGACACGGTCTTTCTTCGGATGACCGTCGGTGGACGGGGTGGTCGGCTCACCGACGGCCGGAATCCCGGCACTCGGTACGGGCACCCGCCCCAGCAGCTTCGCCGCCTCTGCCGCGCTCAACGGCCGGTTCGAGACCAGCTGTTGCGTCACCCACCGCCCACCCGGCCCCTGCACGCGCCGCTCGTGGACGAACCCTTCGTCCTTCAGCTGCCGCTTCGCCCTGGCGAAAGCACACGCCCCGATCCCGGCACGTTCCGCCGTTCGGGACAGCGACTCGCGCGCGCCTTGAGGAAGGGACAACTGCCAGGTCAGGAGCCGTACGGCATCGGAGCCGAGGCGCGGATGCCGGATGAGCTCGTGAGAGAACTGGGTGAAGCCGCGCGAGGGCGCGATAATGTGCCGGTACATCACGGTGGAGGCCTTGTTCCACTAGTGGTCGAGGCCCTCGCCGATGGCTGCAACCATCGCGGGGGCCGTTTTGCGTGAACCGTACCGCACGGAGAGTGCCGCCCCGGGTGCGTTGAGTGAATATGCCAGAACTTCAGGGCTTCTTGATCTCTTCCATGAGCATGCGCAGCGTCAGGCTGTGTTTCTCTGTCGGAAGCGCGTCCATGGCCGCCTGGGCGTACGCCACTCCACCGTCACGGTCACCGGAACGAACCAGCATGAGCCCCCGGTGCAGCTCCAGGTGCGTGGTGAACCGGGGGAGTTCGGCGGGTAGCTCCCGGCGGGCCTGCTCCTGCGCTTCGACCGCGCCCTTCTCGTCGCCCAGGCGGGCAAGGAGCAGGGAACGGAAGACGTTGAGGCGCCACCACGGCACCGCGTAGTCGGACGTCTGCTCATGGGAGCCGGCCTTGTCGAAGATCCGACGCCCCTGGAGGTCCAGGTCCTGGGCAGCGACCCGGTCACCTCGGAGGGCGGCGGCGTGCGCCCGCCCGTAGGCGGCGTTGAGCAGCCCCAGGGACGGCTTGTCGCCGAGGGCGAGGGCCTGATCGGCGAGCACGTCGGCGAAGCCGAGGGAGGCGCCCTCGTACCCCAGCGCGATCGCGGCCCGCCCGCGTACCCACACCCGCGCGTCGTCGTCGCCCGCCCGGTCCGCCGCTTTGGCGGCCATCCGGTACCAGTGCACCGCCTTCGAGCCGTCGGAGCCGGGGAACGTCTTCGCGTACAGCGTCATCAGCCGCGACGCCACGGACCAGAGCCGCGTGTCCTCAAGCTGCTGCTGCACGATCACGAGCTCACGGGAGACGCGGCGTTGGATGTCTCCCGCGCCCAGGCTCATGTACTCGGTGCCGTACGTGGCCAGTTTGTCCTCCCACGCGTCCACGGACGGCCCGCCGCGCAGCCGGGCGGCGAAGCCGACGGACAGCAGGTCGGAGGCGATCACGGGCGCTATGGCGGTACCCGCGACATCAGTCAGGAACGTTCGGCGTCTCACGTCGTCCTCGAATGTGGCCAAGGGGGCATCCAGTACGGCGGACAGGGCCCGGAGGTAGAAGTCCCTGGGCGTGACCTTGCCGCACTCCCAGTTGCTCACGTACTCACGGGCGAGCGTCGTCCCGTATCGATCGTTGATCGCCGAAGCCAGCCTTCCCTGGGACCAGCCCCGGGCCAGACGCAGCTGACGGATCACATCGCCGAGCTCCATGTCCCTCATCTTGCCTCTCGATCGCGGGCGATCACTCCCCAAAGCGGCAACGCCCCTGCCATCCAGGAGATTTCACACGGGATATCGCACTAGGCGCGTGCCCCGGCGCCGACCAGCATGGTGCCCGGCAGGTCCGCATCCCGATGCGGCCGTCTTCGCAGCTCCATGACGAGGAGACCCATGACGACCACCGGACAGAAGTCGAACGGACCTCCCGACCCCTCGACCGGAACGCACCCCGCCCACTGCGGCTGCGTCCCCTCCGCAGAGCTCCTCGGGCGGGCCCGCCGCGGCTGGGAGGCGTTCCTGGCCCGTACGGGGCCGCTGCCCGGCGAGCCCGCGTCGGACACGGACGGCGGGCGGTGAGCGCCGCGACCGGGCCGCCCGCGACGTGGGGCGACATGGGCCGGGACGTGGACCTGGCGTTCGCCCTGGCCGAGGGTCGGCCGACGGGCCCGCTGGCCGACGAGGTCCGCAGACGGCTTCGCTCGTACATTGAACAGCTCCTCGTCCCGGCCGAGACGTACGCGAAGGCGCTGGAGGACGTCCGCGCCCGGGACATCGTCGAGAAGACGGCCGAACACGCCCGCGCACTCCTGCGTGACCACGGCGGCGACCCGGCCACGTCCTTGAGGCTGCTCGGCAAGGCGACGTACCACCTGATGCGCTATGCGTCGGCGCTTCGGCCGGGGCCACAGCGGTGACGGCCGGCGGCCGGGCATCGTCCGCGCCTTCGCCGGACTCCGGGCAGACTGGAGCGGGAGCGAACCGGAGGGTTCGACTCCGAGCGCCTTGGCCGACGGCTAGTGACATGGCGCTCTTCAATCCGTAGGGTGCTGAATATGGATATGCAGACTGTCGTCCTTGGGACGTCCGGCACCACCCCGCAGGACGTCATCGACGTCGCCCGTCACGGCGCCCGCGTCGAGCTGTCATCCGAGGCCGTCCAGGCGCTCGCCGCCGCGCGCGCGACCGTGGACGCGCTCGCCGCCAAGCCCGAGCCCGTCTACGGCGTCTCCACCGGCTTCGGGGCGCTCGCGACCCGGCACATCGGCCATGAGCTGCGCACCCAGCTCCAGCGCAACATCGTGCGCTCGCACGCCGCCGGCATGGGCCCGCGGGTGGAGCGCGAGGTCGTGCGGGCGCTGATGTTCCTGCGGCTGAAGACCGTCGCCTCCGGGCACACCGGCGTCCGCCCCGAGGTCGCCCGGACGATGGCCGACCTCCTCAACGCCGGGATCACCCCCGTCGTCCACGAGTACGGCTCGCTCGGCTGCTCCGGCGACCTGGCCCCGCTCTCCCACTGCGCCCTGGCGCTCATGGGCGAGGGCGACGCCGAGGGCCCCGACGGCACGGTGAAGCCCGCCGGTGAGCTGCTCGCCGCCGCCGGCATCGAGCCCGTCGAGCTCAGGGAGAAGGAGGGCCTCGCCCTCCTCAACGGCACCGACGGCATGCTCGGCATGCTGATCATGGCGCTCGCCGACCTCGAGAACCTCTACAAGTCGGCCGACATCACCGCCGCCCTCTCCCTCGAAGCCCTCCTCGGCACCGAGAAGGTCCTCGAGCCCGAGCTGCACGCCATCCGCCCGCATCCCGGGCAGGCCGCCTCCGCCGCCAACATGCTGGCCGTGCTCAGGGGATCCGAGCTCACCGGCCACTACCAGAGCGGCGAGGCCCCCCGCGTCCAGGACGCCTACTCGGTGCGCTGCGCCCCCCAGGTCGCCGGCGCCGGCCGGGACACCATGGCCCACGCCCGGCTCGTCGCCGAGCGCGAGCTCGCCGCCGCCGTCGACAACCCGGTGGTCCTCGCGGACGGCCAGGTCCGCTCCAACGGCAACTTCCACGGCGCCCCCGTCGCGTACGTCCTCGACTTCCTCGCGATCGCCGCCGCCGACCTCGGCTCCATCGCCGAGCGCCGCACCGACCGGCTCCTCGACAAGAACCGCTCGCACGGCCTGCCGCCGTTCCTCGCCGACGACGCCGGCGTCGACTCCGGTCTGATGATCGCCCAGTACACGCAGGCCGCCCTGGTCAGCGAGATGAAGCGGCTCGCCGTCCCGGCCTCCGCCGACTCCATCCCGTCCTCGGCGATGCAGGAGGACCACGTCTCCATGGGCTGGTCCGCCGCCCGCAAGCTGCGCACCGCCGTCGCCAACCTCAACCGGATCATCGCCGTCGAGCTCTACGCCGCCACCCGCGGCATCGAGCTCCGCCACGGCCTGGCGCCCGCGCCCGCCTCCGCCGCCGCCATCGCGGCGCTGCGCGCGGCCGGTGTCGAGGGTCCCGGACCGGACCGCTTCCTCGCCCCCGACCTGGCCGCCACCGACGCCTTCGTGCGCGAGGGCCGCCTCGTCGCCGCGGTCGAGCCGGTCACCGGACCGCTCGCGTAAGCGCCGACGCGCCCCCGCAGGCACGGGAAAGGGCCGCCCCGCATCAGTCCGGGGCGGCCCTTCTCGTACGTCCTGCGGCCCTTCCCGTACGTCGGCGGCTCTTCGCGTACGTACGTCTCGGAGCCCTCAGCAGGCCCGGCCGCCGCGGCGCATCGCCAGCGTCACGAAGCCCGCGCCCACGCCCAGGAAGGCCGTACCGCCCAGCAGATACGGCGTGGTGTCGATGCCGCCGGTCTCCGCGAGCCGAGCCTCCTCGGCCGGGGTCTCGGCGCCGGTCGAGGCCGCCGCGGCGCGGTCCGCCGCGTACTGCTCGCCGGTCGCGTTCGCGGAGGGAACGAACCACAGGGCGCAGAGCAGTGTCCCCGCGGCGGTGGCGGTGAGCAACGGGCGTCGGGCGACGGACACGTGTTTTCGATCCCCCTTGCGGAAACCGCGAATTGGTAGGTGCGCCGATGCTAATGAACTCAGCGGGTCGCGGGAAACCCGAGGCCCCCACGCGTTCTACGCTCCGCCCATGAGCACTTCCGAGACATCACGCTATGTACGGCTTCGCGTCGATCTGGTTCTGGAGATCGACGGCCCCGCCGAACTCGCCGAGGCCGCCGCGGGCCGCATCGACGCCGACGAGTTCATGCCGGACGAGGAGCGGGTGCACGCCCGCGCCGCCGTCGCCGAGGACAGCGCGGAGGCCCTCGCCTACCTGGTGGAGCCCTTCGACCTGGTCGGAACCGTCCCCGGCGTCGAGATGGTGCAGGCCTCCTGGAGCAGCGAGGAGATCGAGTACGACCCCGATGCGGAGGAGTGGGACCTCGACGACGAAGATGGTGGGCGGGAAGACGACGAAGACGACCGCACCTGACCCACCGACCCTGCCCCACGGGCCCCGGGACGGTGTCGTCCCGGGGCCCGTTCCCGTCCACGGGAGGGCCCTCGGGAACCGCGGGCTCCGCCGGTGCGTGTCGCACAGTGGTGTTCCCCACAAACCCCCCGGTTACGGAACCGGGCGGGTTGTCATGGGTGTTTCAGTGGGAAGTGGCAGGTAATCGGCGACGATGGAGAAGCATGTGATGACGTACGGCAAGCGCCGCAGGAGCCTGACGGCGGCCGCCGCGGTGCTCGGTGGCGTGCTGGTGCTCTCGGCGTGCAGCGACAGCGACAAGGGCGGCAGTGCCGCCGACGCCTCGCAGAGCGCCCAGTCACAGGCTCAGGTCGACGAGGCCGCCGCGCAGAAGACCTCCAAGGCGCAGATCACGATCACGCCGAAGAACGGTGCCCAGAACGTGTCGATCAACGACGGTGCCAAGGTCACCGTCGCCGACGGCAAGCTCACCGAGGTCAGCATGACCTCCGCCGAGGGCGACACCGTCAAGGGCGAGATAGCGGCGGACGGTCTGAGCTGGCAGCCCAGCGGTCAGCTCAAGCGCGGCGTCGTCTACAAGATCGCGGCGACGGCCACCGACGCCGAGGGTCTGGAGGCGCACGAGAACTCCTCCTTCACCACGGTCTCCAAGGCCAACAGCTTCATCGCCAACTTCACGCCGGAGTCCGGCTCCACGGTCGGCGTCGGCATGCCGGTCTCGATCAACTTCAACAAGTCGATCACCGACAAGAAGGCCGTCCAGAGCGGCATCAGCGTGAGCTCCAGCTCCGGCCAGGAGGTCGTCGGCCACTGGTTCAACTCCACGCGGCTCGACTTCCGCCCGGAGAAGTACTGGGCCGAGGGCTCCACCGTCACCATGAAGCTGGAGCTCGACGGCGTCGAGGGCGCCGACGGCGTGTTCGGCGTCCAGGAGAAGACCGTCACCTTCAAGATCGGCCGCAACCAGGTCTCCACGGTCGACGTGGCCACGAAGATGATGACGGTCAAGCAGGACGGCCGCACGGTCAAGACCATCCCGATCTCGGCGGGCTCCCCGGAGAACACCACCTACAACGGGCAGATGGTGATCTCCGAGAAGTTCAAGGAGACCCGGATGAACGGCGCCACCGTCGGCTTCACCGACGCCGACGGCAAGGGTGAGTACGACATCAAGGACGTGCCGCACGCCATGCGGCTGTCCACCTCCGGCACCTTCATCCACGGCAACTACTGGGGCTCCCGCTCGATCTTCGGCAGCGTGAACACCAGCCACGGCTGTGTGGGCCTCGCCGACGTCAAGGGCGCGGGCGACCCGAAGCAGCAGGCCGCCTGGTTCTACAACAACTCGATCATCGGTGACGTCGTCGTCGTCAAGAACTCCAAGGACAAGACGATCGCTCCCGACAACGGCCTCAACGGCTGGAACATGAGCTGGTCGGAGTGGAAGGCCGGCTCCGCCGTCTGATCCGCTGGTCCGCGACGGCGTACGTGTGCGGCGGCCCCCTCGTCCCAGGACGAGGGGGCCGCTCGCGTTCAGGACCGGGTGTCCGCGTCCGGGGCCGTGTCCGGGGCCGTCTCCGTCTCCGTCGGATCGTCCACGCCCCACTGCGCCAGCAGCCGCAGCGCGTCCGCCGACGGCGAGCCCGGCTCCGCGTGGTAGGTCACCAGCACCAGGTCGGGATCGTCACCGGACACCTTCAGCGACTCGTACGACAGCGTCATCTCGCCCACCAGGGGATGCCGCAGCCGCTTCGTCCCGTGCCCCTTGTCCGTCACCGTGTGCGCCGCCCACAGCGAGCGGAACTCCTCGCTCCTGACCGACAGCTCTCCCACCAGCGCCATCAGCTCAGGGTCGTCCGGGTGCAGCCCCGCGTACAGCCGCAGCACGCTCACGACCTCGACCGCCTTGCACTCCCAGTCGACGTACAGATCGCGCGCGTTCGCGTCGAGGAAGATCATCCGCGCCATGTTCCGCTCGCGCGGCTCCCAGGCCGCGAAGTCGCCGAACAGGGCCCGCGCCATCCGGTTCCAGGCCAGGACGTCGAGCCGCCGCCCCACGACGAAGGCCGGCACCCCCTCCATCGCGTCGAGGAGCTGCGCCAGACCGGGCCGCACCTGCTGCGGGCGGGCGCTCCCCGCCCGGTGCCGCTTCTTCACGGTCGGCTTCGCCAGATGCGTGAGATGCGCGCGCTCGGTGTCACTGAGCCGCAGCGCCCGCGCGATCGAGTCCAGCACCTCCATGGACACGTTGCGGCCGTTGCCCTGCTCGAGGCGGGTGTAGTACGCCACCGAGACCCCGGCCAGCTGCGCCAGCTCCTCGCGGCGAAGGCCGGGCACCCGGCGGTGCCGCCCGAACTCGGGCAGGCCCACGTCCTGCGGCTTCAGCCGCGCCCGCCGGGAGCGGAGGAATTCGCTGAGTTCGGCACTGAGATCCATACGTCCCCAGTATTCCCGGTGACGGCCGAAACCGTGCGTACGTTCCTGACCCTGCCAGTGGTAGGCACGCCGGTCGTAGGCAGAACAGTGGTCTGGGTGTGGCCGGAAAACCACGGCAGGCTGGCCAGCATGACCACGAACGTCTCCGCCATCGCAGTACCCGCCGCCAACGCCCCGCTGGAGCGCACCACCGTGCCGCGCCGGGCCGTCGGCGAGCACGACGTCCTCATCGAGATCAAGTACGCCGGCATCTGCCACTCCGACATCCACCAGGCCCGCGACGGCTGGGGCGAGGGCATCTTCCCGATGGTCCCGGGCCACGAGATCGCCGGCATCGTCACCGAGGTCGGCCCCGGCGTCACCCGGCACAAGGTCGGCGACCGCGTCGGCGTCGGCTGCTTCGTCGACTCGTGCCGGGAGTGCGCGTACTGCGAGCAGGGCCTGGAGCAGTACTGCGTCAACGGCATGACCGGCACGTACAACGCCCTCGACAAGAACGGCGAGCCGACCTACGGCGGCTACTCCACGCACATCGTCGTCGACGAGAACTACACCCTGCGCATTCCCGAGGGCATCGCGCTCGACGCGGCCGCCCCGCTGCTGTGCGCCGGCATCACCCTCTACTCGCCGCTCGCCCACTGGCAGGCCGGCCCCGGCAAGAAGGTCGCCATCGTCGGCCTCGGCGGCCTCGGCCACATGGGCGTCAAGATCGCCCACGCGCTCGGCGCCGAGGTGACCGTGCTCAGCCAGTCCCTCAAGAAGCAGGAGGACGGCCTCAAGCTGGGCGCCGACCACTACTACGCCACCAGCGACCCGCGGACCTTCACCGAGCTCGCCGGCACCTTCGACCTGGTGATCTCCACGGTCTCCGCGCCGCTGGACTTCGACGCCTACCTGAGCCTGGTCAAGACGGACGGCGCCCTGGTGAACGTCGGCGCCCCGGAGGAGCCGGTCAAGGTGGGACTGTTCTCCCTCATCGGCGGCCGCAAGACGCTGGCCGGCTCGATGATCGGCGGCATCGCCGAGACCCAGGAGATGCTGGACTTCTGCGCCGCCCACGGCCTGGGCGCGGAGATCGAGGTGATCACGGCCGACCAGGTCAACGAGGCGTACGAGCGGGTCATCGCGTCCGACGTGCGCTACCGCTTCGTGATCGACGCGTCCACGATCTGACCTCGCCTCACGAGGGCGCCGGGGCATGACGTCCGGGGTAATCGACCCCGTACGGCATGCCCCGCCATGCTCTCCCCATGACCGCATACGCTCTCGCGAACCTGACCCCGGACGCCGCCGCCCTCCACGAGGACGTCTTCCTCTACATCGAGCGCATCCAGGCCACCCTCGCCCCCTTCGGCGGCCGCTTCCTCGTCCACGGCGCACCCCGCCGCGAGACCCTGGAGGGCGACTGGCCCGGCGCGCTCGTCATGATCGCCTTCCCGACCTACGACGACGCCCGCGCCTGGTACGACTCCGAGCCCTACCAGGCCCTCATCCCCCTGCGCACCCGCCACATCCCCGGCGACGTCCTGCTGATCGACGGCGTCCCCGACGACTACGACCCGGCAACGACGGCGGCGGCGATGCGCGCGGCGGCCTCGGCCGAACGGGTACCGGCCGAGTAGGGTCCTGGACATCGTCTTGTGGCCGTCCAGGGGGAGGACCGACGTGTCGGGGAGCAGCGGGGGCGGCGTGCTGTACGCGCTGGCGGTCGGAGTCTGGATGACCGTCTTCGGCGTGGTCGTCGCGACGGATTTTCGGGGCTCGGCCCATCGGCTGCACGCGATCTCGTTGCGTTCGGCGGCGTTCGGCGGGCCGTTCTCGCGAAGGGCGGGCGTGGGATTCGTACGGGTCCTGGCCGGGGTGTTCGCCCTGCTGGGGCCGGTGCTCCTGGTCGAGGGGGTGCTCCAGGTGAGCCGGGGCGAGACGCACGTCGTCGGTGACGCGCCGCGCCCGCCCCTGCCGTTCCTCCTGCTCGTGCTCGCCGCCATGGCCCTGGCGGCATGGAGCTACTGGCGGCGGCGTGGCTGGCTGCGCCGCGAATGGGCCGGCGGCGTCACGCGGAGGCGGATCGCCACCGTCGTGGTCACCGGCTGTTTCGCCGGCTTCGCCGCCGGGCTCGGGCTCGGGCTGCCGCTCCTGTCCGTGACGAGCTGGGCGCTCGGCGCCGGTGCGGGCCTGTACCTGCTGGTGGCCGGCCGCACCGAGCGCTGACGGTTGCGAGAGGCGCGCTGACGGCGAAGAGGCCGCCTACTCCGCCTTCGCCACCCCGATCGGGCAGGACACGCCCGTGCCGCCGATGCCGCAGTAGCCCGCCGGGTTCTTGTCCAGGTACTGCTGGTGGTAGGCCTCGGCCGGGTAGAAGGGGCGGCCGTCGGCCGGGAGGATCTCGGTGGTGATCGTGCCGTAGCCGGAGCCGGTCAGGACCTTCTGGTAGGCCTCGCGGGAGGCCGCGGCGGCCTCGGCCTGCTCGGGGGAGTGGGTGTAGACCGCGGAGCGGTACTGGGTGCCGACGTCATTGCCCTGGCGGAAGCCCTGGGTCGGGTCGTGGGACTCCCAGAAGAGCTTCAGCAGGCGCTCGTACGAGATCTTGGCCGGGTCGAAGACCACGCGGACGACCTCGGTGTGGCCGGTGAGACCCGAGCACACCTCCTCGTACACCGGGTTCGGGGTGTAGCCGCCCTGGTAGCCGACGAGGGTCGTGTGGACGCCCTCGGTCTGCCAGAACTTGCGCTCGGCGCCCCAGAAACAGCCCAGCGCGAAGTCGGCGACCTCCAGGCCCTCCGGGTAGGGGCCGAGGAGCGGGGTGCCGAGCACCGTGTGGCGCTCCGGGACCTGGAACTCCGGCTCGGAGCGCCCGCGCAGGGCCTGGTCGGGAGTGGGGAGGACGGGGGTGCGGGACAGGAACATGCGGCATCTCTCCTCGACGGTGGGCCCTTGGCACAACGTCCCCCGCGCCCCCGGGATTCCCTACCTCGGCAGCGTCGCCGGGCTGCCCCCGCTCGCCTCGAAGCCGGCCACCACCAGGTTGCGGTGCGCCGTGTACGCCGCCGCCGGGTCCTCGTGCAGCGTCCACGGCAGCGCGCCCACGTATCCGTCCACGCGCACCAGGAGCGCCATCGCCTCGTTCCACCGCTCGGCGCCCATCAGGAAGTGCACCAGCAGATGGCGTACGTGCGCCAGCATCGGGTCGTCGGGCCGCGCCGAGTGCACCGCGTACAGGGCGCCCTCCACGGCCTTGGTCACCACCGCCGTGCGGTGGAAGTCACCGAGCACCAGCTCCGGCCGGTTCTCGAACACGGCGAACAGCGGCAGCGCGGCGAGCAGCGAACCGCGCGGCGCGCGGGCCGCCGCCGAGGTGGCGAAACGGTCCGCCTCCTCGCGCGAACCGTGCCACTTCCCGCACCAGTAGTGCAGCGCCGCCAGATGCGCCCCCATGTGCTCCGGCGCCCGGTCGATGATCTTCGCCCACAGCAGGTCGAACCGCTCGTGCGGGTAGGCGAGTCCACGCGCCACCGCCAGCTCGGAGATGTACGGCACCGGGTCGCCCGGCGAGAGCAGCGCCGCCTGCTCGCACGCCGCCCCGGCCTCCTCCAGGATGACCCGGAAGTCCTGCGAGCCGGCCGTCGAGGAGCGCCACGCCTGCTGCACCAGGAACTCCGCGTACACCTGCGCGCCGCCCGGGTCCTTCGGCGCCTCCGCCCGCCAGGACCGCAGCCACGCGCCGCCGACGCCCGGCCGCTCCGCCAGCTCCAGGGACGCCGCGCCCGCGAAGGCCTGGACCCGCTGCCAGCGCGTCTCGCCCTCCTTCTCGGTGCCCTTCAGGAGCTGCGAGGCGGCACGCCAGTCCTGCGTCGCCTGGACCACGTCGAGCACGTCGAGGAGATCCCGGTCGGGCCCGGGCAGCCGCACGTCCTGCTCCTCCTCGCGCAGGAAGCCGTACGCCTCCGGGTCCGCCGCGTCGGGCGAGCCGGGCGCCACCTGGCGAATGCCGCCCGAGCGCCGGCGCAGCACATAGGGGCCCAGGACGCCGAAGAGCATTCCGAGCGCGATCAGGAACCAGAGAATCTCCATGTGTCCATTGTCCAGGACACTGGCCGAGACATGAGGCGGCGACCGGGCCCGACCCGGACTACGCTCCTGCCTCATGAGCGACCAGCACTCCCACCAGAGCTTCGAGACCCGCGCCATCCACGCGGGCAACACCGCAGACCCGCTGACCGGCGCGGTCGTCCCGCCCATCTACCAGGTGTCCACCTACAAGCAGGACGGCGTGGGCGGGCTTCGCGGCGGTTACGAATACAGCCGCAGCGCCAACCCGACCCGTACCGCCCTGGAGGAGAACCTGGCGGCCCTGGAGGGCGGCAGCCGCGGGCTCGCCTTCGCCTCCGGCCTCGCCGCCGAGGACTGCCTGCTGCGCACCCTCCTCGTCCCGGGCGACCACGTGGTCATCCCCAATGACGCCTACGGCGGCACGTTCCGTCTCTTCGCCAAGGTCGTCGAGCGCTGGGGCGTGGACTTCTCCGTCGCGAACACCTCCGACATCGCGTCGGTGCGGGACGCGATCAACGACCGTACGAAGCTGATCTGGGTGGAGACCCCCTCCAACCCGCTGCTCGGCATCACCGACATCGAGGCGGTCGCGGGCGTGGCCCGGCAGGCCGGCGTGAAGCTGGTCGTCGACAACACCTTCGCCTCGCCGTACCTCCAGCAGCCGCTCGCGCTCGGCGCGGACGTCGTCGTGCACTCGCTCACCAAGTACATGGGCGGCCACTCCGACGTCGTCGGCGGCGCCCTGGTGACGGCCGACGCGGCGCTGGGCGAGGAACTGGCGTACCACCAGAACGCGATGGGCGCGGTGGCCGGCCCGTTCGACTCGTGGATCGTGCTGCGCGGCATCAAGACGCTCGCCGTGCGCATGGACCGGCACAGCGAGAACGCCGGCAAGATCGTGGAGATGCTGACCCAGCACCCGAAGGTCACCCAGGTCCTCTACCCGGGCCTGCCGGAGCACCCGGGCCACGAGGTAGCGGCCAAGCAGATGCGTTCCTTCGGCGGCATGGTCTCCTTCCGCGTGGAGGGCGGCGAGGAGGCGGCCGTCGAGGTCTGCAACCGCGCGAAGCTCTTCACCCTGGGCGAGTCCCTCGGCGGCGTCGAGTCGCTGATCGAGCACCCGGGCCGGATGACCCACGCCAGCGTCGCGGGCTCCGCGCTCGAGGTCCCGGCGGACCTGGTCCGCCTCTCGGTCGGCATCGAGAACGTCGACGACCTGCTCGCGGACCTGCGCGAGGCGCTGGGCTGACCCACCCCCGGTCCCCTCTTCCCGCCCGTGCTCCGGGCGGGAAGTCCTGCGGGGCCCGGTCGGGGTGGCGCGGCGAGCCGGCCTCACCAGCCTTCGAGCGGCGGAGTGGTCGCGGCCGGCACCTCCCAGGGCCGCACCATCGACGCCCAGACGACGAAGGCGACGACGACCGCGGCGAGCAGTGCCCAGCCGAGCCGCCGCAGCACCCGGTCCCGGCGCAGCCGCCGGGTGCCGCGGGCCACGGCCCGGGCGGCCAGGTCGCCGGGCACGGGCGGCTGCGCGGCCCGCAGCATGCGCCGGACCTCGTCCTCCTTGCGCTCGTGGCGGTTCACGAGGCCGCCCGCAGGGTGCTCACGGACCGCGCGCAGACGGCCCGCACCCGGTCCTCGGGCAGCCCGAGCAGCGCGGCCGTCCGCTCCTCGGCGACCCCCTCGTGGAGCCGGAGCACGACGACGAGCCGTTCCTGCGGGGTGAGCGCGGACAGCACCCCGCCGCGGCCGCGGTGATGGCGCCATGCGGTGCGGGCGAAGCGGCCGGCGAGCTCGGCGCGGGTGACCTCGTACGGGTCCTCGCCGCGCAGCCGGTCCCACTGGGCGTAGGTGAGGGCGAGGGAGGCCGTCAGCAGGTCCTGGGCGAGCGGATTGCGGTGCGCGGGCTCGGTCGTGAGCAGCGTGGCGACATGCAGCAGCCGGCCCGACGCTCCGGCCGCGAAGGCGTGGAACTCCCGGGTGCGGGCGGCGTTTTCGCCGTCGTGGCCGTGATTCGACTCGCGCACGTCCTCATATAGCGGCCGGTGCGCGCACCGGGTCAAGACCCGTGCCCGGGGCCCGGGTCACGACTTCGGCGCGGCCTCTTCCCGGTCGGCGGGCGGCAGGCCCGACTGGCGTGCCGACAGCGCCGAGTTGAAGCGGGTGAGCAGGGTGCAGAAGGACTCGCGCTCGGCGGGCGTCCAGCCCTCCGTCACCTCGGCCATCAGCCGGCGGCGCGAGGCGCGGACCTCCTCCAGGCGGGCCTGGCCGCGCGGGGAGAGCTGGAGCACGACCGCGCGCCCGTCCTCGGGGTGCGAGGTGCGCTTGACCAGGCCGGTGTCGACGAGCGGGGCGACCTGGCGGGTGACCGTGGAGGAGTCGATGCCCATGCCGGCGGCGAGCGCCTTCACGCCCATCGGGCCTTCCTGGTCGAGCCGGTTGAGCAGCAGGTAGGCGGCGCGGTCCATGGAGTTGCGGAGCTGCCCGGTGCCGCCGAGCCGGGTCTGCTCGGCCCGCCGGGCGAAGACGGCCACCTGGTGCTGGAGGGCGTCGAGGAGACCGGGGTCGAGCTCAGTCGTCATGTCCTGAGATGTGGGCATGGCTGTGGTGGCTCTCTCGTGCGGTGGTCGGTTGGTGGGGGACAGAGTACGCGGCCCCGGCGGGGTCCGTACCGGGCCTGCGCAATCCCGATCCCGACCCCGCTGAGCTGCGAGACTTGATGTCATGAGCTTCCGTACACCACGCCCCTTGCAGCCGCTGATCCTCGATGACGTCCGGGGGGCGCAGAAGATGCTCGCCGGGGTGGCGCGGGTGACCGCGATGGAGGGCAGCCGCCATCTGTCGTCGCTGGTGGGGGCGCCCGTCCACCTCAAGTGCGAGAACCTGCAGCGGACCGGTTCGTTCAAGCTGCGCGGCGCGTACGTGCGGATCGCGGGGCTGCGGCCGGAGCAGCGGGCGGCCGGGGTGGTCGCCGCCTCGGCCGGCAACCACGCGCAGGGCGTGGCGCTCGCGTCCGCCCTGCTGGGCGTGCACGCCACGGTGTTCATGCCGGTGGGCGCCCCGCTGCCGAAGGTGGCGGCGACCCGGGAGTACGGGGCGGAGGTGCGGCTGCACGGGCACGTCGTGGACGAGACGCTCGCGGCGGCCGAGGAGTACGCCCGGGAGACGGGCGCGGTCTTCATCCACCCCTTCGACCACCCGGACATCATCGCCGGCCAGGGCACGGTGGGTCTGGAGATCCTGGAGCAGTGTCCCGAGGTGCGGACGATCGTGGTGGGCGTCGGCGGCGGCGGTCTGGCGGCCGGGATCGGTCTCGCGGTGAAGTCGGTGCGGCCCGACGTGCGGGTGGTCGGGGTGCAGGCGGAGGGCGCGGCCGCCTATCCTCCCTCGCTCGCGGCGGGGCATCCGGTGGCGGTCGACGCGCCGGTGACGATGGCCGACGGGATCAAGGTGGGGCGGCCGGGCGACGTGCCGTTCGGGATCGTCCGGGAGTACGTGGACGAGGTCCTCACCGTCTCGGAGGACGCGCTCTCCTCGGCGCTGCTGCTCTGCCTGGAGCGGGCGAAGCTGGTGGTCGAGCCGGCCGGGGCGAGCCCGGTGGCGGCGCTGCTCGCCGACCCGGAGGCGTTCCGGGGCCGCGGGCCGGTGGTGGCGGTGCTGTCCGGCGGGAACGTGGACCCGCTCCTGATGCAGCGGATCCTGCGGCACGGCATGGCGGCCGCGGGCCGCTATCTGAGCCTGCGGCTGAAGGTGACGGACCGGCCGGGCGCGCTGGCGACGCTGCTGGCGGTCCTGACGGTGGTGGACGCGAACGTGCTGGACGTGAGCCATGTGCGGACCGATCCGCGGCTCGGGCTCACGGAGGCGGAGGTCGAACTGCACCTGGAGACCAAGGGTCCCGAGCACTGCGCGGAGGTCGCGGCGGCACTGCGGGACGCGGGGTACACCGTCCTGGGCTGAGGGGCTGGCTGAAGTGCTGAGCGGCTGAGGGGCGGAGGGCGCGGGCGGGCGTCCTGGCGCAAACCGGTTGTGTGTCGCGATGTATCGCGTTAGCGTGTGGTGCAGGTCACGAAAGCGCCGGGCGCGGTCTGTCCTGCGTACCTAGACTTGGACGGAAACGCCCGAAAACGACCACTCCTGTTCGCCCCATCATCTGGGAGACCCCATATGCCAGGCGCGATCCACGCCGAAGGTCTGGTGAAGACCTTCGGTGACGTACGAGCTCTGGACGGCGTGGACCTCGACGTCCCCGAGGGCACCGTCCTGGGCCTGCTCGGCCCGAACGGCGCGGGGAAGACCACCACCGTGCGCGTCCTCACCACGCTCCTGAAACCCGACAGCGGCAGGGCCGTGGTCGCGGGGACGGATGTGCTCAAGCACCCCAACGAGGTGCGGCGCTCCATCGGCCTGTCCGGCCAGTTCGCCGCCGTCGACGAGTATCTGACCGGTCGTGAGAACCTCCAGATGGTCGGCCGGCTCTACCAGATGAACGCGCGCAGCGCGAAGGCCCGTGCGGGCGAGCTGCTGGAGCGGTTCCACCTCGCCGACGCCGCCGACCGCCCCGCGAAGACCTACTCCGGCGGCATGCGCCGGCGCCTCGACCTGGCAGCCGCCCTCGTGGTCTCCCCGCCCGTCATGTTCATGGACGAGCCCACCACCGGCCTCGACCCCCGCAACCGCCAGGCCCTGTGGGAGGTCATCCAGGAACTGGTCGCGGGCGGCACGACCCTGCTGCTCACCACCCAGTATCTGGAGGAGGCCGACCACCTGGCCCACGACATCTGCGTCGTCGACCACGGCAAGGTCATCGCCCGCGGCACCTCCGACGAGCTCAAGGCCCAGACCGGCGGCGAGCGCGTCGAAGTCGTCGTCCACGAGCGCGGGATGATCCCGCCCGCCCGCGAGGTCCTCGCCCGCTACGGACTCGCCGGCATCGGCCACGGCGACATATCCGTGGAGGAGCACACCCGGAAGCTGACCGTGCCGGTCGCCGGTGGCGCGAAGCTCCTCGCCGAGGTCATCCGCGATCTCGACGCCGTCGGCGTCGAGATCGACGACATCGGACTGCGCCGCCCCACCCTCGACGACGTCTTCATCTCCCTCACCGGACACACCGCCGAGCGGTCCGACGACGACAACGACGGCTCCCCGCCCCAGGACGCCCGGGGCAGGCGCGCCAAGGCGAAGGAGGCCGCCAAGTGAGCGCACTGTCCGACACCGCCCCGCGGCCGAAGGCCCGCGGCGCGCTCGCCCAGTCGATCGCCGACTCGCTGGTCGTCACCAAACGCAATCTCATCCGGATGATGCGCATCCCCGAGATGATCATCTTCGGCCTGATCCAGCCGATCATGTTCGTGGTGCTCTTCAGCTACGTCTTCGGCGGCTCCATGCAGATCGGCGGCTCCACCTCGCCGGAGGTCTACCGCGAGTTCCTGATGGCCGGCATCTTCGCCCAGACCGTCACCTTCGCCACGGCCGGCGCGGGCGCGGGCATCGCCGACGACATGCACAAGGGCCTCATCGACCGCTTCCGCTCCCTCCCGATGGCCCGCGGCGCCGTCCTCACCGGCCGCACCCTCGCCGACCTCGTGCAGACCGCCCTGACCGTGGTGGTCCTGGTGATCGTCGCCCTGCTCGTCGGCTGGCGCGTCCACGAGGGCATCCCCAAGGCCCTCGGCGCCTTCGCCCTGCTCCTCCTCCTCGGCTACGCCTTCTCGTGGATCGGCGCCCTCATCGGCCTCTCGGTCCGCACCCCCGAGGCAGCCACCTCGGGCGGCCTCATCTGGCTCTTCCCGGTCACGTTCATCTCGAACGCGTTCGTGGACTCCAGCAAGCTGCCCTCCTGGCTGCAGCCCATCGCCGAGTGGAACCCGTTCAGCGCGACCGTCCAGGCCTGCCGCGAACTCTTCGGCAACCCGGGCGTCTCCCCGTCCGACGCCTGGCCGATGCAGCACCCGGTGTGGGCCTCGCTGCTCTGGTCGCTGCTGATCATCGTGGTGTTCCGGACGCTGGCGGTCCGGAAGTACCGGTCGGCGACGGTGTGAAGGGCAGGTAACCCGAGACGATCAGGCCGTCGGAGAAGGGCAGGAACACCGCCCCTCCGGCGGCCAGCGCCTCCGGAGAGGTCAGCGCGCTCTCCTCGACGCCGGCGGGAAGATCGGCCGTGAACACCTTCAGGTCCTCCGGCCGCTCCGGCGGCCCGGACACGGGGATGGCGGTCACCTGGTAGCGGCCGCCCGCCAGGACCCGGTCGCCCGCGAAGTAGACCCGGCTCAGGTCGTTGCGGTGGCTCATCGTCTCCGCCCGCCACCGCTCCCGCCCGCTCTCCAGGTCGTAGGCGACGACCTCGTACGCGGGCCGGCCGACCGCCACCACCACGGTGCCGGACGCGTTCACCGCCGGGCCGCCCATGATCCACTCACCGGCGCCCAGAGTGCGCTTCCGCTTGAGGGTCCGGGCGTCGAGCACGGGGAACCCGCTGTCCTGCGAGGCCGAGCAGAGCACGGACCCGCCGTGCAGGACCATGTCGCCGCACTGCACGTCGGCCGCCGCCCGGGCCGTCTCCTTGCCCGTCGCGGCATCGAGCGCGACCGGCGTGGCGACGTCGACCGGTACGTACACCCGGTCCGCGCCCGCGATCGGCTGCTCCGGGATGCCGTCGAGCTCGGTCCGCCACAGCTCCCTGCCCGAGCCCTTGCCGTCGAGCCGGACGGCCGTGACCAGCCCCTTGCCCGGGTCCACGAGGTGCAGATACGCGGAGTAGAGGACCCCGTCCCGCAGGTCGGAGCCCTTCACCGCCCACTCGGCCCCGGGCGCCGGGAGCTTCCCCCGCCGCACGCCGTCCTCGATCCCGTACGCCGTGATCCCGTCCGGCCCCGCCACATACGCGGTGTCGCCGACGACCGCCGGGTGACCGGCCGACGACAGCAGCCCCTCGCCGCCGAGCACCTCCCGGCCCGGCACCGACCACAGCAGGCCGCCGTCCGCAGCCCGAAGGCCCGTGGCCGCACCCCCGGCGCCCACGCACACGAGCACCCTGGGCGCGAGCGAACAGGACTCCAGGCCCTTGCCGACCTTCGCCGTCCACGGCGACCAGCCCGCCGGGCGGGACGCGCGGTCCGTGCCGGCCGACCCGAAGTCGCCGGTGTGGCCCGCGCCGCCGTACGGAAGGACCACCTGGCTCAGCGTCTTCGGCGCGGCCGGACCGGACGACGACGAGGAAGGACCGCCCGACGGGCCCTCGCCCACCGCACCACCACCGCCGTCCTGCCGGTTCAGCACCACCACGCCCGCCGTCGCCACGACCGCCGCCACCGCGACCGCCGCGGCCGCGATCCGCCCCCACGGCCGGCGCCGCGGCTCCGGCGCGACGAAAGAGCCGGACGGGCCGGACGGGCGTGGGCCCGCCGCCGTCGGCGAGTACGGCACCACCGGTCCCAGCGTCGGCAGATCCGCCACGCCCGCGCCCGACGCGGCCGCCTCGCCGACCCGCCGCGCCGCCTCCCCGTACTCCGCGACCAGCGACAGCACCCCGCCGGGCCACGGGAAGGCCTCCGCCGCCTCCCCGCCCGCCACACCGCCGCCGAGAAGCCCCACCAGCTCCGCCGCCGTCGGCCGCCGTGCCGGGTCGAGCCGCAGACAGCGCTCCACGGCCGGCCGCAACTCCTCGGGCACACCGGACAGTTCGGCCTCGGCCCGGCTGATGCGATAGACCACCGCCGCCATCTCGTCGTCCTGGAACGGCCCCCGACCGCTCGCCGCGAACGCCAGCACCGCCCCCAGACAGAAGACGTCGGACGCGGGCACCACCGCCCGGCTCCCCACCAGATGCTCCGGCGACATGAAGCCGGGCGAGCCGACGACCAGCCCCGTCGAGGTCAGCGCCGTCGCCTCGAAGGCCTGCGCGATGCCGAAGTCGATCAGCTTCGGGCCGGCGGTCCCCAGCAGCACGTTCGCCGGCTTCAGGTCCCGGTGCAGCACCCGCGCCCCGTGCACCGCGTCCAACGCCCGTGCCAGCGCGACCCCGAGCGCCCGCACCGCCGCGACCGGCAGCGCCCCGGACCGTACGACGGCCTCGGCGAGCGAGGGACCCGGCACGTACTCGGTCGCCAGCCACGGCGTCGGCGCGTCGGCGTCCGCGTCCACGAGCCGCGCCGCGTACGGCCCGCTCACCGCCCGCGCCGCCGTGATCTCGCGCCGGAACCGGGTCCGGAAGTCCCCGTCGACCTCCAGGTCCTCCCGCACGGTCTTCACGGCCACCATGCGGTACGGATCGGCGGTCGGCTCGTCCGCCCGGCAGGCCAGATGGACCTCGCCCATGCCGCCCGCGCCGATCCGGGCCAGCAGCCGGTAGGGGCCGACGAACCGCGGGGGTCCGGCGAGCAGTGCTTCCAGCACCGAAGTCGTCCTCTCAGGAGATCACTCGGGAAGTTCCACGGCGACGACCGCGCCCTTGTCGTACACGAGATAGGCGATCCCGCCGACCGGCAGCACCTCGGGCTGCCGGATCATCCTCGCGAAGAGGATCCCGTAGTCCGGATCGCGCTCGTCCTCCTCGGCACGCGGTCCGGGCGCGCCCGGCACCGGCGTCACCTTCAGCGCCCCCGGCCTGCCGTCCGGGCCCAGGCGCAGGGTGTAGAGGGCGGAGTAGTCGGCGTACACGACCCGGTCGCCCGCGAGCAGCGGCGTCGACAGCGCCTGGTCGAGGCCCGGGGGAGTGGTGTCCTTCAGGGGGTACGAGCCGAGCCGGGTGCCGTCCTTCGTCCCGTAGACCTTCAGTCCGTTGTCGAAGCCGACGACCGCCTCCGGGGTGATGACATCGGGGTGCAGCGTCCCGACCGGAGCGGGCACGCTCCCCTTGGTGGCGAGCGTGGCCGCGTCCAGCAGGTGCAGCCGCTGCTGCGCGCCGGCGACGTGCGGGGTGCTGACGCAGTACGCCGAGGAGCCGAGGACCTTGACCTCCTCGCAGTCCTGCGCCTCCGGGTCCACTTCGCCGAGGAGCGCGCCGCTCTTCCCGTCGTAGGCGAGGAGGCCGCGGTCGCTCAGCGCGTAGAGCCGTCCGGCGGCGTAGGCGACCGGCTCATAGGGGCGGTCGTCCGCGAAGTCGACCTCGTTGTTGGTGAGTTCCTTGGACCACAGCTTCCTGCCGTCGGCGAGGGCGTACGCGGTCATCCCGATCCGGTTGCGCTCGTACGACTCCGTGGCCTTCGCCGCCACGAAGACGGTGCCGTCACCGACGACCGGCCGGCTCCCCGTCCCCTGGCTGCCCGTCGCCGTCTTCTCCCAGCGGACCGTGCCGGTGCGGGCGTCGCGCACCTGGAGCTTCCCGCCGGCGGCGAGGACCACGGCCGAGTCGTGGACGGTGGGCCGGGCACTGTCGTCCGCGATCCACACCTGGCCGTGGTCGCTGATGTAGCTGAAGCCGCCGCGCTTGCCCTCGCCGAGGTTCGCCTCCCACAGCTTCTTCCCGCTCGCCGGGTCCAGCGCCTCGTACCAGCCGTCGGTCGTCCGGCACACCAGCGCCTTCTCGTTCGCCGAGCAGCCGAACGCCGGTGCCGTCAGCTTCGCCCGCCAGGGCTTCCAGCCGGCCGGCCGCTGGGCCGCGTGCTGCGGGACGACACCGGAGGCGTCGGCGAGGCCCCGGTCGTCCACGCCCGGGATCCGGGGCGCGGAGGGCGCGGGCGGTCCGGCGGTCACCGGTCGCTCCGGCTGCCCCTCGGGCCACAGCAGATACGCGCCGAGGCCGCCGCCGAGGACCGCGAGGGCCGTCGCGGCGGCGAGCAGGGCACGGCGGCGCTTGCGCGGCGGCGGCGCGGAGGCCGGGGTGGGCGGGGCCACGGGCGCGAGCGTCTCCGCCGCGTGCAGGCCCGGCGCACCCACGGGTGCCCGGGCCGACGGTGTTGACCCGGGCGCCGCGGCCGGCCGCGGCGGAAGCTCCACCAGCGGCCCGCCCGACGCGACGAGCTGGGCCAGCTCCGTCCCGTACGCGCCGATGTGGTCCCGCACGCCCTCCGGCCACGCCGGCGGCCGCCCGGTGTCGCCGCCGAGGAGCTCCACCAGCGCCTCTGGGGCCGGCCGGTCCGCCGGGGCCGGCGCCAGGCACGCGGTGACGACCGGGCGCAGTTCCTCCGGCACCCGCTCCAGGTCGGCCTCCGCCTGCGAGACGCGGTAGAGGACGGCCGCCACGGGCCCGTCGCCGAACGGGTCCTCGCCGGTCGCCGCGTAACAGAGCAGCGACCCCAGGCAGAAGACGTCGGACGCCCCGGTGACGTGCCGCGCGCCGGCGACGTGCTCGGGTGACATGAACGCGGGCGTGCCGACCATGAGACCGGTCGCCGTCATCGTGGTCGCCCCGCTCGCCCGGGCGATGCCGAAGTCGATCAGCCGGGGGCCGTCGGCGGCGAGCATGACGTTGCCGGGCTTCAGGTCGCGGTGCAGCACCCCGGCCCCGTGGAGGTCGGCGAGGGCCCGGGCGATCCGGGCGCCGAGGGCCCGGACGGTGGCGACGGGCAGCGGGCCGCCGCGGCGGACGGCCTGGGACAGGCTCGGGCCGGGCACGTACGCGGTGGCCAGCCAGGGCACCTCCGCGTCGGCGTCCCCGCCGACGGGCGCGGTGGCGTACGCGCTGCGCACCAGCCCGGCGACCTTGATCTCGCGGCGGAAGCGGTCACGGAAGGCGGGATCGCCGGCCAGGTCGCGCCGCACGGTCTTGACGGCGAAGAACGCCCCGGAGGCGTCGCGCCGCGCCAGGTACACCTCGCCCATGCCACCGGCGCCGAGCCGGGCGAGGACCTCGTACGGTCCGATCCGTCGTGGCGCGCCCTCGCGCAGCGGTCCCAGCATCTGCCCCGTCCCCCTCCTGCGGCCGACGCCTTGATCATTACATGAGCATGGCGAAGGGCCGGACCCCCTCGCGGGATCCGGCCCTGACGCGGAAGAGCGGCGGCTGCGTCAGCCGGTGTACGGCTTGGCGCTGAGGATCTTCACCATGGCCGTCTTGCCGTTCGGCAGCTCGTAGTCCGCCTCGTCGCCGACCGACTTGCCGATCACGCCGACGCCCAGGGGCGACTGCGGGGAGTAGGTCTCGATGTCGTCGCTCGCGTACTCGCGGGACGCGAGCAGGAACGTCAGCGTGTCGTCCTCGTCGCCGTCGAAGGCGATGGTCACGACCATGCCGGGACCGACCACACCGGTGTCCTCGGGGGCCTCGCCGACCTTGGCGTTCTGCAGGAGCTGCGTGAGCTGGCGGACCCGGAGCTCCTGCTTGCCCTGCTCCTCCTTGGCCGCGTGGTACCCGCCGTTCTCGCGCAGGTCGCCCTCCTCGCGCGCGGCGGCGATCTTGGCGGCGATCTCGGTACGCGCGGGACCAGACAGGTACTCAAGCTCGTCCTTGAGCTTGTTGTACGCCTCCTGGGTGAGCCAGGTGACGTTGTCGCTGGTCTGGGTCACAGGTGCTCCTCGTAGGTACTGGGAATACAAAGCTCGCCCTGCGCGAAAAGCGGGCACTCGGGAGTGCGCCTTCCGAACGGGCGAAACCACGAGCCTAACAATGAGTGGCGAAAAGCGGGAGGACATAAACCACAGAGTTCACGTCACCCCAGGTCACCGAGGTGACTCGCCGAGGCTCCACCCCGGCTCCCTACCCACCGCTACCGGGCCGTACACCCGATCAGCTCGGCGGTGGTGGCCCTCGCGGTGGTGCGGATCGCGTAGACCCGGTCGACCCGCCCGCCGGTCTCGTCGACCCGGACGTCCTTGCGGCCGACCTCGGCCCCGTCCTCGGAGCGCGAGCGGAGCGTGCAGACGCCCCGGGCGTCGGCGTCCTTGCGGATCTCCAGGTGCACCTGGACCTCGGAGTCGGAGACCACGTCGAACTTGATCATCTCGGCGCTGATCTTGTTGTCGACGACGTAGTACCAGCCGAACCAGCCCATCAGGGCGAGGAAGAGGGTGCCCAGCACGGCACCGGCGATCTTGAGCTTGCGGTCGGCGCGCTCGTCCGCGGAGCGCCCGTAGCGCCCCTCGGGCAGCTGCTCTCGCACCGCGCTCATGATCGATCCTCTCGCCGTCGGGGTTACGGAATTTTCCCTCCCCCGATTCCGTCACTATAGAGACCTCCCTAGGCGACGAATGACTGAGGATCGAGTCTTGACTGAGCAGCTGCGACTGATGGCCGTTCACGCCCACCCCGACGACGAGTCGAGCAAGGGCGCGGCGACGATGGCCAAGTACGTTTCCGAGGGGGTGGAGGTCCTGGTGGTGACCTGCACGGGCGGCGAGCGCGGCTCCATCCTCAACCCGAAGCTCCAGGGCGACCCCTACATCGAGGCGAACATCCACGAGGTCCGCCGCAAGGAGATGGACGAGGCCCGCGACATCCTCGGCGTCCGGCAGGAGTGGCTGGGCTTCGTCGACTCGGGCCTGCCCGAGGGCGACCCGCTGCCCCCGCTGCCCGAGGGCTGCTTCGCCCTGGAGGACGTGGACGCCGCCGCCGGCCGGCTGGTCCGCAAGATCCGCTCCTTCCGTCCCCAGGTCATCACGACCTACGACGAGAACGGCGGTTACCCGCACCCCGACCACATCATGACCCACAAGATCACGATGGTGGCCTTCGAGGGCGCGGCCGACACGGAGAAGTACCCGGAGGACGAGTTCGGCCCGGCCTTCCAGCCGCAGAAGCTGTACTACAACCAGGGCTTCAACCGCCCGCGCACCGAGGCCCTGCACCAGGCCCTCCTCGACCGGGGTCTGGAGTCGCCGTACGGGGACTGGCTGAAGCGCTGGGACGAGTTCTCGAAGAAGGAGCGGACGCTCACCACCTTCGTGCCCTGCGCGGAGTTCTTCGAGACCCGCGACAAGGCGCTGATCGCCCACCGCACCCAGATCGACCCCGACGGCGGCTGGTTCCGGGTCCCCATGGAGATCCAGAAGGAGGTCTGGCCCACCGAGGAGTACGAGCTCAGCAAGTCCCTCGTGGACACCTCCCTCCCCGAGAGCGACCTCTTCGCGGGCATCCGGGACAATGCCTAGCATGAGCGCACACCTGGCACTGACCCAGCTTGTCCCCTTCGCCGCCGAAGAACTGGACAAGAACAAGGTGACCCCCGGCGTCCTCGGGTTCGTCGTCTTCGCCGTTCTGGCGCTGGCCGTCTGGATGCTGATGAAGTCGATGAACCGCCACATGCACAAGATCGACTTCGTCGAGGCCCCGGACCCGGCCGCCGCGGCCCCGGCCGCGTCCGACAGCCCGAAGAAGTAACGGTCCGCCCTCGTACGGGCCCCGGCACGGCCGGGGCCCGTACGAGCGTTGCCGTACCAGCGCTGTCGCCGTACGACCGCGGTGGCTACGCCAGCGGCACCCCCATCACCTCCCGCGCCTGCCGGCCCGGCACCATGCCCAGGTCCCAGGCCTGCCAGCCGGCCTCCGGCGGGGTGCCGCGGTCCAGGACCAGGGCATAGGCCTCCGCGCAGTCCTCCAGACCCGGGTCGCGGGCGGGGTGCCGGTCCCCGCTCAGCGCGGCGAGCTCCTCGCGGGCCACGGCCGGATCCGACCGCAGCGTGCAGCGCAGGAAGCGGGCCCAGTCGGCGCCCCTGCGATCGCCGTACGACAGGAACAGCCGGGCCGCCTCCTCGCACAGCTCCACCGCCTGGCCGGTCCGGCCGTTGCCCGCGTCCACGATGGCCAGCTCCAGACAGGTCCACGCCTCGCCGTGCGCCACCCCGATGCGACGGAAGTCGGCGCGGGCGTCGGCCAGCAACTGGCGGGCGAAGCCGGAGTTGCGCAGGTTGCCGGTCTGCGCGGCCCGCTGGTCGCGGGTGACCCGCCCCGAATGGTGGCGGGCGCACGCAAGACCGTACTCGTCCCGCATCCGCGAGAACATCGTCCGGGCCCGCTCCAGCTCCCGTACCGCCTGGTCCCCCTCGCCCCGCTCCTCCAGCGCGTGCCCCAGGTAGTACAGCGTCCACGCCTCGCCCCGCGCGTCCTCCTGCTCCCGGTGCCTCGCCAGCGCCTGCCGCAGCCCCTCCACCGCCGGCTCCACGTCCCCGTCGACCAGCCGGGCCCGGGCCAGCTGGGTCAGCGCCCACGCCTCGCCGCGGCCGTCGTGCGTGCGTCCGTACCGCTCCAGGGCGAGCCGCAGCGCGTCCTCCGCCCGCGCCACCTCCCCCGTCCGCAACCGCACCTGGCCCAGCTGGAAGTGCGCCCACGCCTCGCCGTGCAGCGACTCGTGCTCCCGGTGCAGCGCCAGCGCCCGGTCGAGCAGCGTCAGGGCCTCCGCCAGACCGCCCCGGTCCCGCTCGACGGCCGCGAGCGCGTGCAGGGTCCAGGCCCGGTCGGCGGCCAGTGACTCCGGCTCCTGAAGCGCCAGGGCCTCCCGCAGCCGCGCCGCCGCCTCCGACAGTCGGCCCTGGTGGTGCAGGGTGATGCCCAGCGAGCACAGTGCCAGCGCGGCCCCCGCGTCCTGGTGCGCCTCCTGATAGAGCGACACCACCGAGGTCAGCGTCGTCCGCGCCTTGTCCAGCTCGCCGAGCTGCCGGGCCGCGATACCGGTCCGCCACCGCACCGAACGCGACAGCGGCCCCTGCCCCACCGAGGCCGTCAGCTCGTCGATCTCACCCAGCCGGTACAGGTCGCCCCGCAGCAGGCAGTAGTCGCACAGCGCGCCCAGCAGGTCGAGCACCGTCTGCTGGTCCACGCCCTCCGTGTGCCGCAGCGTCGCCGTGATGAAGCTGGACTCCTCGTCCAGCCAGCGCAGCGCCGCGTCCAGCGAACCGAAGCCGTGCCCGTCGAAGCGGGCAGCGCGGTTGACCCGTGTCGACATCTTGCCGTCGACCATCCGGATCACCGCGTCCGCCAGCTCCGCGTAAGCCCGGATCAGCCGCTCCTGCGCCGCCGCGATCTCCGCCGCGTCCTCCTCCTCGGCCAGCCGCGCCGCCGCGAACGCCCGCACCGCGTCATGCAGCCGGTACCGCCTCCCGCGCACGGGGACGAGCAGACCCGCCCGCGCCAGCTCCTCCAGGAGCCGCGCCCCCTCCGCGCCCGAACCGCCGAGCAGGGCCGCCGCGGCCGCCGCGCCCAGCGAGGCCCGGCCCGCCAGCGCCAGCCGGCGCAGCAGCCGCCGCCCGTCCTCGTCCAGCGCCGCGGCGTACCCCGCCGCGAGCGCCCGCTCCACCGGACCCGCGCCCGCGCCGCCCGCCTCGGCAAGGAGCCGCGCCACCTCGCCCGCCGGCCGACCGTCCAGCAGCGCGCCCGCCGCCCGCAGCGCCAGCGGCAGCCCGCCGCACAGCTCCCGGGCCCGCTCGAAGCCCTCCGCGTCGTACGGCCCCGAACCCGCCTTCCCGAGGAGCACCTCCTCGGAGCCCGCCGCGTCCAGCGCCGACACCGGCAGCACACGCACCGAGGCCGGCACGTCCGGCCCCAGGTCCAGCGGCTCCCGGCAGGTCACCAGGACCAGGCTGTCCGAGCGCTCCGGCAGCAGCGTCCGCACCTGCGCCGCGTCCACCGCGTCCTCCAGGACCACCGTCACCGGCAGCCCGGTCAGATGCCGCTGGTACAGCTCCGCGAGCCGCCGCACGTGCTGCTCCTCCGACGCCCGCTCACGGAACAGCAACTGCTCGCGCGGCGCCCCGAGCCGGTTGAGCAGATGCAGCAACGCCTCCCGCGTCGACAGCGGCCTGCCGTCGTCGGAGGCCGTCCGGCCGACCGCTCCCGAGCCCGGGGCCCCGCCCCGCAGATCCACCACGCACGCCCCGCGGAACTGGTCCCGCAGCGCGTGTGCCGCCCGCACCGCGAGGGCACTGCGCCCCGAACCGGGCGCGCCGGGCAGCATCACCACCGTCGGCCGGGTGGTCGTCGCCGCCCGGCCCGCCTGCACCCACCGGGTGATCCGCGCCAGCTCGTCCCGCCGCCCGGCGAAGGGGCCCACCGGCTCGGGCAGCTGGCCGAAGGACTGCTCCAGGGCCGCACGCCGCCGGGCCGCCGCGCTGCGGTCCGCGCCCCGCAACCGCTCGACCACCTTCCGCGGCGGCTGCCCCGCCGCGCCGAGCAGCACCCGCTGCTGCTCCAGGAACGGCCGCACGCCCCGCACCTCGAAGGCCGTCAGCCACCCCAGCCGCAACTGTTCCACCCCGCCGGGCCGGCCGGCCTCCCCGGCCCTGCGGTGCGCGGCGGCCCGACGGCCCGCGCCGATCTTCAGGGCGGTCGCCGCGGCACCGGCCGCCGCGACCACGGCACCCGCGCCGAGCGCCGTGCCCGACGCCGTACCCAGGGCCAGGTCGCCGCCGACCGCGGCGGCGGCCGCGACGGCCGTCACCAGGGCGGGGGTCGCCAGATCGGCCGCGGCCGGGCCGGCCTCCGCCGCCTCGACGGCCCGCAGATAGGCCGCGTACTCCTCGGCCGCCGACTCCGCCATGGTGTCCAGCGCCGTCCGGCCGCGCGACAGGAGCACCGCCGCGTCGACCCGGCCGCCCGACTGCCGGACCTCCTCCTCCACGGCCCGCTCCCACAGCCGCTCGGCCTCCGCCCGGTGGCTGTCCCGCATCCGCGTCCCCCTCCGCCGCAATCGAACAGTCCGGGCCCCAGTGTCCTGCGCGACGTCCGTCCGCGCGAGAGAGCGGAGGGACGGCCCAGCAGTCCCAAGGGATCCGCGGCGAAAGGGAACTGACCGAACGACAGCCCGTCGACCTCCCGTCCGATGGCGTTCATGTGCCGAATAGCGCGTCCGGGTGATGCCCCGGAACCAATCCTTCCCGGGGCAGTTGATCAGGGCGCTTCGGTCAACGGAGCAGTTCCGGGCCATCGAGCTCAAGAAGGAAGACTCGTGATCAAGAAGGTTCTTGCTACCGCTGCTGTTGCGGCCACCGTCGCCGGCATGTCCGCGACCACGGCGATGGCGGCCGGCAACGACGGCGGCAGCGCCAACATCATCGGCAACCAGTCGAAGCAGTCCATCGGCAGCAACTCCACCGGTGGTTACATGAGCCCGAACTTCGGTCTCGTGAACGGTGGCGTCCTGCACTGCTTCGACATCCAGAAGGTTCAGGCGCAGGTCCCGATCGGCGTCATCGCCATCCCGGTCGCCGTCCAGGACGTCCTCGGCAACCCGATGGCGAACCAGACCTGCACCCAGAACTCGGTGCAGCAGAAGGGCGACGACGCGCTGTCGCACATCCTGGGCGAGGTCCTCTCCCAGAACGGCAACGTGGGCGGCTGATCTCGGCATCCCCGTCGTTGAAGCGGCCCCGTTCCTCGCAGAGCCAGTGCGAGGAACGGGGCCGCTCCCCGTATCAGTGCCCCGCCCGCGCCCCCGCCACCCGTGGCGTACGGGCGGTCTTTCCCCGGGTGCGCAAGGATGGGGACATGCCGAACAGACTGGCCCATGAGACCTCCCCCTACCTCCTCCAGCACGCCGACAACCCCGTCGACTGGTGGCCCTGGTCGGCCGAGGCGTTCGAGGAGGCCCGGCGGCGTGACGTTCCGGTGCTGCTCAGCGTCGGCTACAGCTCGTGCCACTGGTGCCATGTGATGGCCCACGAGTCCTTCGAGGACGACACCACCGCGGCCCTGGTCAACGAGCACTTCGTCGCCGTCAAGGTCGACCGCGAGGAGCGCCCCGACGTCGACGCCGTCTACATGGAGGCCGTGCAGGCCGCCACCGGGCAGGGCGGCTGGCCCATGACCGTCTTCCTCACCCCGGACGCGGCGCCCTTCTACTTCGGCACCTACTTCCCGCCCGAGCCCCGGCACGGCATGCCGTCCTTCGCCGACGTGCTCGACGGGGTCGCCCGCGCCTGGGCCGAGCGCCGTGACGAGGTCGGCGAGGTCGCCGGGAAGATCGTCAAGGACCTCTCGGCCCGCAGCCTCGCCTTCGGCGGCGAGGGCGTCCCGGGCGAACCGGAGCTCGCCCAGGCCCTGCTCGGCCTCACCCGCGAGTACGACGCGGCCTCCGGCGGCTTCGGCGGCGCGCCCAAGTTCCCGCCGGCGATGGTGCTGGAGTTCCTGCTGCGCCACCACGCCCGTACGGGAGCCGAGGGCGCCCTCCAGATGGCCGCCCACACCTGCGAGGCGATGGCCCGCGGCGGCATCTACGACCAGCTCGGCGGCGGCTTCGCCCGCTACGCCGTGGACCGCGCCTGGGTCGTGCCGCACTTCGAGAAGATGCTGTACGACAACGCGCTGCTCTGCCGGGTGTACGCGCACCTGTGGCGGGCCACCGGCAGCGAGCTCGCGCGCCGGGTCGCGCTGGAGACCGCCGACTTCATGGTCCGCGAACTGCGCACCCCCGAGGGCGGCTTCGCCTCCGCGCTCGACGCGGACTCCGACGACGGGACCGGCCGTCACGTCGAGGGCGCCTACTACGTGTGGACGCCCGAGCAGCTGGCCGACGTGCTCGGCGAGGACGACGCCCGCTACGCCGCCCGGTACTTCGGCGTCACCGACGAGGGCACCTTCGAGCACGGCTCGTCCGTGCTCCAGCTCCCGCAGGACGCCGGACCCGCCGACGCCGCCCGGATCGCCTCCGTCAAGGAGCGGCTGCTCGCCGCCCGCGAGGAACGCGCCCGCCCCGGCCGAGACGACAAGATCGTCGCCGCCTGGAACGGGCTCGCCATCGCCGCCCTCGCCGAGACCGGAGCCCTGCTCGACCGCCCCGACCTGGTCGAGCGGGCCACCGAGGCCGCCGACCTGCTGGTCCGGCTGCACCTCGACGACGGCGCCCGCCTCACCCGTACCTCCAAGGACGGCCGCGCCGGAGCCAACGCCGGAGTCCTGGAGGACTACGCCGACGTCGCCGAGGGCTTCCTCGCGCTCGCGTCCGTCACCGGTGAGGGCGTGTGGCTGGAGTTCGCCGGCTTCCTCCTGGACATCGTCCTCGACCGCTTCACCGCCGAGGGCGGCGCGCTCTACGACACCGCCCACGACGCCGAGCGGCTCATCCGGCGCCCCCAGGACCCGACCGACAGCGCCGCCCCGTCCGGCTGGACCGCGGCCGCCGGCGCGCTCCTCACCTACGCGGCGCACACCGGTTCCGACGCGCACCGTGCGGCCGCCGAGCGCGCCCTCGGCGTGGTCAAGGCCCTCGGGCCGCGCGCCCCCCGGTTCATCGGCTGGGGCCTGGCCGTCTCCGAGGCCCTGCTCGACGGGCCGCGCGAGGTCGCGGTGGTCGGCGCCCCCGACGACGGTGGCTTCCAGGCCCTGCGCCGTACGGCCCTGCACGGCACGGCCCCCGGAGCGGTCCTCGCCACCGGAACGCCCGGCGGCGAGGAGTTCCCGCTCCTGAGGGACCGGCCGCTGGTCGACGGGGCGGCCGCCGCCTACGTCTGCCGGCACTTCGTCTGCGACGCGCCGACCACGGACCCGGCCGAGCTGGGCCGCAGACTGTCCCGCTGAGCCGCACCCGGACACGGTACGGAGGAAGGTGCCCTTCCTAGGCGCAGAGGAACGACGGGCCTCCCCTGGGCGTGTACTCGCCCAGGGGGGTCTCGCTCTGCGGCGTGGGGTCGGGATCCGGCAGCCGCCGGTCCGCGCGGAGTTCCGCGAAGACCTCGGCGGCGTACGGCACGTCCCACGAGACCGTCGCGCCGACGTTCGGGATCAGCGGATTGATGGTCTTGATCGGCACCGTGGCGAACTCGGTGTCCTCGGGGGTGAGACCGCGCAGTCGGCCCGCGAGCGTCAGGAGCTCCGGCGCGCTGATCCCGCGCTCGGTCTTCCCGCTGCCGCGCAGGGTCTCGGCGAACCAGCGCAGCCAGTCGGCGTCGTCCAGCAGCAGGGTGCGGACCTCGCGCAGCGTGTTCACCACGAACAGCTGCTGCTTCTTGATCCGTCCGAAGTCCGCCTGCCCGTCCGCCTTGCGCGAGCGGACGTACTGGAGCGCCTCGCCGCCGAGCACCCTGCGGGTGCCGGGCGCCAGGTCGAGCCCGGTGACGGGGTCCTTCAGGTGCTTCTCGGTGCAGATCGGGACGCCGTCGACGACGTCCACCGTGTCCATGAACCGGCGGAAGTCGATCTCCAGGTAGCGGTGGACGGGCAGCTCGGTCATCGACTCGACCATCTCGATGGCGAACGAAGGACCGCCCTCCTTCCAGGCGTTGTTGAGCTTCGCCTGGTGCGGCGCGTGCGTCTTCCCGGTGCGCCGGTCGACGTGCTCGGGGAACTCGGTGAGCGTGTCACGGGGCAGGCTCACCACGCTCACCCGGTCGTTCCCGGCCGAGACGTGGACCAGCATCATCACGTCCGTACAGCCGCAGTCCTTGTTGCCGAGCCTGTACTTCGTCCGCTCCGCGGCGGTGACGCCCGCCCGGGTGTCGATGCCGACGACCAGGATGTTGAGCCCCTTGTCCGGTGACGGCAGCGGGGCCGGGGCGGCGGCGAGCGCCCCCGCACCGAGGGCGGCCAGCGTCCCCGAGACGAGGAGCACGCGCGTCGGTCTGGAGGGTTTCGTGAGTCTGGAGAGTCTGGGGAGTTTCATGGCGGACACCACCGGTGCTCGGAACGTGCTCGGAAACGAAAGACGCCCGCACCGTAATTCGGTCGTGGTCGCACACAGGTACGCGACGCGACATGGACCGTTCGAATCACTCTCCTGCTGAGCCTGTGCCATGATGCAAAAACCTCAGCGGAAGGAGCGAATATGGCACCCGATCCCGGGAAATGGGAGCGGATGGCCTTCATTCCGAAGAGCCGATATGTGGCCGACCCGTCACCCGTCGATCGAGAACCGTTTCCCCTCTATTCGTCGCTGGCCCGCCAATGGGCCATGGCCGGGCGTACGGTGCCCGGCGAGCCCGACCGGGAGTGGGAACGCCTCACCCGCACGCCGATCTGGCCACGCTGACCGGAATGCGACGAGGCGCGTCAGCCGTCCGAGGCAATGGAGTGAACATATGCCGTCGGACGACGATGCGGTTTCCTTTTCGTGGCAGGGTCGTTGTGAACTGTGCAGCGGAAGGCGGGGGCACCACTCGTGCACCCGCACATCACGAAAGCCGTGAATTTTCTTCCGCCGCAGAAAGGATCCAGACGAAATGAAGTGCAAGAAGGCTGCGGTCGCCGTCGCCGGTCTGCTCATGGCCCTGGGTGCCGCCGCTCCCGCGATGGCCGACTCGCACGCCGAGGGTCTGGCCGTCGGCTCGCCGGGCGTTCTGTCGGGCAACGTGGTCCAGGCTCCGATCCACATTCCGATCAACGTCTGCGGCAACAGCGTGAACATCATCGGCGCGCTGAACCCGACGTGGGGCAACGTCTGCATCAACGCCTGACGTTCCGTCGTCCGCAGGACGGGCCGGCCCCGGGGAGTGTCCACCACGCTCCCCGGGGCCGGCCCCTTTCCTAGGCCGGCCGTTGTCGGCCGAGGCGGCAGGACCTCAGCAGGCGACGGAGCGTCAGGGCGCCTCCCCGGGCGGCGCGGGCGAGCCAGGACCGCAGCATCGCCAGCGCGGGACGCGGGTCGTCGGCGGCGAACCAGGCCGCCTCGCCCCCGCCCCGGCGCTCCGGCGCGTACCGGCGGCGCGGCGAGGTCAGCCAGGACAGCGCCGCGTAGTTCTCGACGACGAGGCGGCGGCCGTACGCGGGCAGGTGCGAGGGGACCCAGCGGCCGGTGAGGTCCAGGTGCATCGCCCGCACCACGTCCAGACCGTCCCGGTCGGCGAAGAGCCGGAACTGGGCTCCGGGCCGCGGGTTGAAGTCGAGCAGGTGGTAGGCGCCGGTCGTCGGATCGAACCGGAAGTCCAGATCGCACGCGCCCCGGTAGCCGAGCGCCGCGATCAGCTCCCGGGCGATGCCGTCGACCGCCGGGTTCGCGGTCCAGCGGCCCACCGCGGTCGGCCCGGCCCCGTCGGGCCAGGAGCGCTCCTTGCGGCCGGTGGCCCCGGTCGAGCAGCCGCCCGCGGAGTCCACGTACCCGTGGAAGAACCAGTCGAGGTCGCGCCCGGCCGGCAGCCGCTCCTGGAGCAGCAGCCGGCTGCCGGCCTGCGGGGTGCGCGCGTACAGCTCGCGGACCTCGGCGAGCGAGCCGACGACCGTGGTGCTCCGCAGTCCGCCGCCGACCGGAAGCAGCCAGGGGCGGCTCCACTTGGCGATCACCGGCAGTCCGAGCGACCAGGCCATGGCGGCGGCCTCGTCGGGGCTCGCGGGCAGCGCGGTACGGGGGTGGGGGAGGGACAGGACCCGGCAGGTCTCGGCGAGCTGGGCCTTGTCGGCGACGCGGGCGAGCTGCTCCGGTGACTGGTCGGGCTGCAGATAGCGCCCGGCGAGCTCGGGCCGGCACTCGGCGAGGAACAGGGCGGTGATGTCGTCGAGGGGCACGAGCACCGCCGGGGGTGACGGCCCGTCGCCCACCCCGCGACCACAGCCGGACCCCGGGAGCGGCTCGGCCAGCTCGGCGGCGATACGGAGCAGGAGGCGGGTGAGCTCGGCCGGGGAGGGCTCGGCGGGACGCGGATGGGCGCCGCGGAGGTAGCGGGAGCGGGCCACCGGACTGGCCGGCGACTCGACCACCGCGTGGACCGTGATCCCCGCCCGGCCCAAAGACCGCGCGGCGCCGAGCGTGCCGTGATGAAAGGGGTTCGGGTCGAGCCGCACAAGGACCGCGGGGACGCGGGTGTCAAAACTCGGCACGGCATGTCCTTCGGCTCGGGTGCCCCATTCGGGCGAGGAAGAATGCTCTAACGGGCGACGGAACAGATCCAAGCCGCGTTCTCGGTCGGCTCATTAGGAATACTTTCTGAACATCGGACTGACGACTCGTCATGCGATGTGAGAGAGAGGGAGCTGCCATGGACAACAGAAAGAGGAGAACGTCGAGGGCATGGCTGGGGGTGTTCACCGCCGGTCTCCTTGCGTCAGGTTCTGTCGTGTTGTCGTCACCCGCTCACGCGCACGACGGAGCTCAGACGCGGGCTCAATCCCCTGCTCCAGCAGGCGCCCGAACCAACGCGTCGGAATCCGTAACGACCCGAGGCCCCCAACCGACTCTGTCGAGCGCCATGGGGGCCTTTCTCGAATCCGGGCCGCTCGGGGTGGCCCGGATCAGCCAGCTCGAGCGATGGCTGGGCGGCCGGGAGCTGCGTGTCGGCCACACCTACCTGCCCGGCGACCTCTGGTCGAACATCGAGGGCCCGCCCGGCTTCCTGGACTCCTGGGCGGCCTGGCGCAACGAGCGGACCGACCGCCTGTTCGTCCTCAACGTGCCGATGCTGGAGCGCAACGAGGCCGGGGTCTCCGACTACGAGGTCCGCCGCCGGCTCCAGCTGGGCGCCGCCGGCTACTACGACCACCACTTCCGTACGCTCGCCCAGCGGCTCGTCGACCTGGGCGCCACGGACACGGTGCTCGTCCTCGGCTGGGAGATGAACGGGACGACGTACACCCACCGGTGCGCGCCGGACCCGACGGCCTGGAAGAAGTACTGGACGCGCATCGTGACCGCGATGCGTTCCGTGCCGGGCCAGGAGTTCCGGTTCGACTTCAACCCCAGCCGGGGCCGGGACGCCATTCCGTGGACGGAGTGCTATCCCGGTGACGACGTCGTCGACATCATCGGCATGGATTCCTACGACCAGCCGCCGGGGTCCCGTTTCGACGAGCACGTCCGCGAGCCGTACGGGCTGCAGGCGCAGGTCGATTTCGCGGCCGAGCACGGAAAGCAGATCTCCTATCCGGAATGGGGCCTGTTCCGGAACGGGGACAACCCCGAGTACATGCGGCGCATGCTCGACTGGATGAAGCAGCACAAGCCGCTGTACCACACGATCACGGATTACTGTCCGCACGGCGTCTGGCAGTGCGACGACAATCCGCAGTCCTCGCACGTCTTCCGTCAGATGCTGTACGGCCTGGAGCCGACGGAGCCGACGGAGCCGACGGAGCCGACGGAGCCGACGGAGCCGACGGAGCCGACGGAGCCGACCGAGCCGACGGAGCCGACCGAGCCCACGGAGCCGACCGAGCCCGATGAGCCCGACGAGCCCACGGAGCCTGGCGACCCGACCTTCCCCGACCCGCCGGACCCGACGTTCCCGGACCCGACGTTCCCCGACCCGCCGGACCCGACGTTCCCGGACCCGCCGGACCCGACGTTCCCCGAGCCGAAGCCTGAGCCGAAGCCCGAGCCCGAGCCGAAGCCCGAGAAGCCGGAACCCAAGCCCGAGCCGAAGCCTGAGCCGAAGCCTGAGCCGAAGCCCGAGAAGCCTGAGCCGAAGCCCGAGAAGCCTGAGCCGAAGCCTGAGCCCAAGCCCGAGCCGAAGCCCGAGAAGCCTGAGCCCAAGCCCGAGCCGAAGCCCGAGAAGCCGGAACCCAAGCCCGAGCCGAAGCCTGAGCCCAAGCCGGAGCCGAAGCCCGAGAATCCGGAACCCAAGCCGGAGCCGAAGCCGGAGCCGAAGCCCGAGAAGCCGGAACCCAAGCCCGAGCCGAAGCCTGAGCCCAAGCCCGAGCCCAAGCCGGAACCGAAGCCCGAGCCGAAGCCCGAGCCCGCCTGTTGGACCGTCAACCTCGGTTCGTGGGTCGAGAGCTGGATCGGCGGTCCGATCTGCGTCCCGACCGACTCCTGGAAGGACACCGTCAAGGACACGACCAGCTGGAAGAACGACCTGGACCTCGACCTGAAGGGCACGTTGCAGGGGGTCTGGCCCTTCTGACCCGCCGGTGACGGCCCCCCACGGCGGCGGAGGAACTCATCCTCCGCCGCCGTTCGCCGTCGGGCGGCGGCCCGACAGCCGGCCGAGGACCCGCCCCAGCCACTCCCGCTCCCGCGCCTGCCCGGCCACCCAGCGTCGCCCGGCCACCGCGCCCGCCCGCGCCCACAGCAGCGGGGCCGCGGCGGCCCCCGCCAGCATGAGCCGCTGGTTGGCGACCGTCTCGGGGCGCCAGTGGTGCTTGTACGGCTCGGTGCCCCGCAACAGGCTCAGCGTGGCGAGCCCGCCCGCGTCGGCCCCGCGCGCCCCGTGCCGCAGCAGCATCGCCGCCACGTCCGCCTTGCGGGCCCGCAGCACCGGATCGGCCCCGTACAGATAGCCGCCGGCCAGCCACCGCGACATCAGGGTGAGGTCCACGCACACCACGGCGCCGTCGAGGCGGAACTCGGTGACCCGCGCGTCCCCGGACTCGACCATCGACCGCACCGCCCGCTTCAGGTGCCGCGCGAACCGCTCGCTGGTGTGCTCGGCGGTCACGCCCCGGCCCTTCCACTGGAGCTGGTGGAGCTCCAGGAGCCGTTCGAGGGCGGCAGGCACCTCGGGCCCGGACACGACGTGCTCGTCGATGCCGAGCGCGTCCAGTTTCCGCAGCTGCGCCCGCGCCCGCTGGGCCCGCTTCGACGGCATCCGCTCCAGGAGCTGTTCCACCGGAACGCCCGGCAGCTCCAGACACAGCGAGTCCGCGAGCCGCCGCCGGGGCCCGCGCCACAGCTCGTAGACCCGCTCCGCCGCGGCCCCGGGACGTACCTCGCGCAGATCGAGCACCGCGCCGCGCGCCATGCGCGCGAGCGCGCCGGCCAGCGCGGGCACCGCCTCCGGGCAGTCGTCGTCGAGCAGCACGTCCGTGAAGTCGGTGAGGGAGCCGCCGAGCGGGGTGAGCACCGGCAGCGGGCCGGCCGCCCGCATCAGCGGCGCCGCCGCGACCAGCGTGCCGTCGGCCCGCCGCACCAGGACCACGCGCAGGGCGCCCGGCCGGCCGTACGAGAGCCACCAGGAATGCAGCCACGCGTGCGACTGGAACGGCGTCGCCGCCGCGCAGCGGCCGTACAGCGCCGTCCACGCGGGGCCGAGCCGGCCGAACTCCGCGCCGTCCCGGCAGATCTCGGTGCGCAGCCCGCCGACCGCCCCGGCGACGGACCGGCCCGGCGAGGCGACGCGGAGCCCGGCGCGCAGTCCGCTCCGGATCCCGGTGCGCGGCTCGGCGGACACCGGTCCGCCGGTCACACCGCCTCCGGTTCCGGCTGCTGCGAGGCCATCGACGGCCCCGGCACCGGGGCCGTGCCCTGCCGCGAGTGCCGGGCCTCGGCCCGGGCCGGCCGCTTCGGCCGGACCAGCAGCACAAGACCGCCGAGCAGCCCGCCCGCACAGGCGCCGACGAGCGCCGACAGGGACGCGGACGGCGACACCGGTTCGACCGGCTTGGTCGCCCGCGAGAACGGGACGACCTTCACCCCCGTGTTCCCGGCGGCGTGCGTGCTGTTGGTGACCAGCGCGCGGGCCACCCCGTCGGCCATCGACACCGCGGTCGACGGCTTCGCCGACCGCGCGGTGATCGAGATCATCGGCGCGTCCGGCGAGGTCGAGGCCTGTACGCCGGCGCGCAGCGTGTCCGCCGAGACACCCGCCCACACCTGGGCGTCACCGGTCACCGCGATGTCCGTGGCGACCCGCCCGTACGCCTGGGCGAAGCCGAGCGCCGCGGCCGGGTCCGACTTCTCGCCGGGCACGACGATGACATAGCTGGTCGCCGCGTACTGCGGGGTCTTCACGGCGCCGTAGCCGCCGCCGAGGGCCGCGCCGGCGAGCACGGCGGCCGGCAGCACCATCCAGCGGGCGGGGGTGAGGAGGGGGAGACGTGGCGGGGTCGTGGTCATGGTGCAGCTCTCACTTCACGGGAAGGTGGGTCGCGGGAGGACGGGGCACGGGAACGTGGGGGCCGTGGACGGCCCGCCGGTAGAGGGACAGCAACCGCCGGGCGCTGTGCGCGATGTCGTAGCGGCGGACGGCCTCGGGCGGCGGCAGCCGGTCCGGCCGGGCGTCCCGTGCCGCGCGCAGCGCGTGCAGCGCGCCGATCAGCTCGGGCACGGACGGCCCGATCCGGCGCGCGCCCGGAGCCGTGTCCGGCGGCAGGTCGTCGATCGCCGGGCAGGCCGCGTACAGCGCCGGCAGGCCCGCCGCCAGCGCCTCGACGACCGCGAGACCGAAGGTCTCGTCGGGTGAGGTGGACACGAAGACGTCCATCGCGGCCAGCAGCGACGGCAGATCGAGGCGCCCGCCCGCCGGGTGCGCCGGCGGATCCGGGAACGCGCCCGGGAGCAGCACCCGGCCCGCGGCCCCGCACTCCTCGGCGAGCCGGAGCAGCTCCGCCCGCCGGTCGCCCTCGCCGACGAGCAGCAGCCGCGCCTCCGGGACCGCCGCCACCGCCCGGACGAGCCGGTCGAACCGCTTGCCGGCCGCGAGCCGCCCCACCCCGCCGACCACGAACGCGTCGGCGGGCAGGCCGAGCACCGCTCTTGTCATCGCGCGGGCGCGCGGGTCGAAGGCGAAGCGGTCCGTCTCGATGCCGTTCGGCACGACGTGGATACGGGACGGGGCCACGCCCCAGCCGGCGAGCCGGCGGGCCACGCTCGGCGAGACGGCGACCGTGGCGGTGCCGAGGCGTTCGGTCGCCAGATACAGGGCCCGCGTCCCGGCCGTCAGCGGCCGGCCCTCGATCTGGACGTCGCCCAGGGAGTGCTCGGTCGCGATGACCGACCGCACCCCCGCGAGCCGGGCCGCGGGTCTGCCGTACACACACGCCCGGTACAGGTGCGTGTGCACGAGGTCGTAACCGCCCTGCCGGATCAGCCGGGTGAGCCGGGGCAGCGCGCCCACGTCGCGGTTGCCGGTCATGCCGAGGTGGACGACCGGGGTGCCGTCCGCCTCGATGCCCTCGGCGACCGCGCCCGGATTGGTGAGGGTCACCACCCTGCTGTGGACCGGGAGGTGACGCAGCAGCAGCCGCAGCTGCTGCTCGGCGCCGCCGATCCCCAGCCCCGTGATCACGTGCAGGACCCTCAGCTCCGGCCCGTCGTCCGCCGCCGTGCCGTCCGCCGCCGTGCCGTCCGTCGCCGTCGCGTCCGTCGTCATGAAGTCCGTGGTCATGAAGTCCGTCCTCCTGTCGTCCGTCGTCATGACAGGACGCTCCGGGCCGGGTCGTTCCGCGCCGCGACCAGATCGGCGGGCCGGCGGCGCCGCAGCGGGTGCAGGAACCGTTTGGCGGTGAGCCGCCACGAGGTGTCCTCCTCGCCGACGTGGATGCGGGGCAGGGCGTAGGCGCCGGACAGCGGGCCCGGGTCGATCGCGCAGGCGTACGCGTAACCGGCCTTGCGGACCGCCCGGACGACCCGCGCGTCGACCGACCCGTACGGGTAGCAGAAGCCGTCCACCCGGTCGCCCGTGATCTCCTCGATCAGCTCCCGGCTGCTGCGGGTCTCGGCGGCGAGGGTGGCGTCGTCGGCGTCCGTGAGGTCCACGTGGTGCAGGCCGTGCGAGCCGATCTCCATGCCCGCGGCGGCCGCACGCCGGATGCCGTCCTCGTCCAGGAGCGGTTTGCGCGGCCCGTCCGCGTCCCACGCGTTGTCGCCGCCGAGACGCCCGGGCAGCACGTACACGGTCGCCGTGAAACCGTGCCGCCGCAGCAGCGGCACGGCCGACTCCAGGAAGTCCGCGTACCCGTCGTCGAAGGTCAGCCCCACCAGGCCGCGCTCGCGCCCCTCCGCGGTCGCGGCGAGCAGCTCCCGCACCGACACCCCGCGCAGCCCGCGGTCGCCCAGCCAGTGCAGCTGACGGGCGAAGCGCACGGGGGACACCGTCACCTTGTACGGGTCATCGTCGGCCTCCGTGATCGAGTGGTACATCGCCACCCACAGGGGGGGCTTCGGCAGCAGACGACGCAGCACGGAAGCGGGCATCGGAGGTCCTTCGGCGGGGAGAGCGGGGCAGGGGCGGGATCTCGGGCACCTTGGCGGCACACGCGACGAACAGCAGGAAGACACCGGCGACCACCAGGACGGCGACGGCCAGGGAGAGCACGGGCGGTCCGACGAGCAGCGAGCACAGCCAGCCCGCGCCGGTGGCCCAGGCCCCGGCGGTGGCCAGCCGCAGCAGGCCCTCGCCGAGCCGGCGGGCGTCCACCGGGACGGCCTGGCGGTGCGCGCCGCGGAGCAGCATCACGGCGGTCAGGGTGATGCCGAGCGCGTTGGCGCCCGCGATGCCCACGGCGCCCCACAGGGGTGCGGCGAGCGACCCGGTGACGGCGGTCGCGGCGAGTCCGGTGCCCATGGCGAGGGCCGGGTACCAGAGCGGGCGGCCCGCCGAGAAGTAGCAGCGGACCAGGGCGCCCACCATCGTCTGGCCCAGCAGGCCGAGCGCGTACACCCGCATCACGGCGGCGGTCGCGGCCGTGTCACCGGCGTCGAACGCGCCGCGCTCGAACAGGATCCCGACGATCTGCGGGGCGGCGGCGATCACCGTCGCCGCGCCGACGAGGACGACGACGGCCGCGAGCAGCAGGTCCCGCTCGACGCGCCGCCTGGCCCCCTCCGCGTCGCCGGCCGCGAGGGCGCGGGCGACGACGGGGAAGCTGACGGTGCACAGCATCAGCGACAGGATCATCGGCATCTGCGCGACCTTCTGCGCGTAGTTCAGATGCGAGATGGCGCCGGCCGGCAGCGGCGAGGCGAGGAACCGTTCGATCAGGATCTGCGACTGCCGGGACAGCGCGAAGACGACGACCGGCGCGATCATCCCCAGGACGAGGAGCCGCGTCTCGCCCGGCGGCGGTGCGACCGGCCGCTCCTTGGGGACCGGCCGGTTCCGCAGTGCCCGCAGCAGTGACGGCGCCTGGACCAGCACCATCAGGACGCCGCCGACGGCCACCCCGGCGGCGGCGGACCGCACGCCGAACGGCTCCCGCAGGACCAGGGTCGTCCCGATGATGCCGACGTTGTACGCCACGTAGATCGCGGCCGGCGGCAGGAAGGACCCGTGTGCGCGCAGCGCCGCCGAGCAGTACCCGGCGAGTGCGAACGACAGCACGCAGGTGGCGGTGAGGCGGGTGCAGTCCACCGCGAGGCGCGGGTCGGGCAGACCGGGCGCGAGCGCGGCGACCAGGAACGGTGCGCAGACGACGAGGAGCACGCAGACGGCGGCGACGGAGAGCACGAGCCGGGGCAGCGTGTGCCGTACGAGGGTACGGACCGGGTCACCGAACAGCAGGCCGGCGCGGCGGGCCAGCGCACGCGAGAACGCGGGCACCAGGATCAGCGCCATCGCGTCCTCGATGAGCAGCGTCGACGCGAACTCCGGCACCGTCCACGCCACCAGGAACGCGTCGGTCTCGGCCCCGGCGCCGAAGTACCCGGCCAGGATCTGGTCCCGTACGAGCCCGAGCACGGATCCCACGGCGGTGAGCGCGGCCGTCACCACGGCGGCCCGCAGCAGGAAGCGCCCCGACGACCGCCGCGCGTGCCGGGCTCGTGCGGGCGGCTCCACCGGGACGGGCCGGGCGCCGTACCCCAGCGGCCGACCGCCGAGCAAGGGAGGCCGGGCGCCGCCCGGTACGGAGTGGCCGGTGATGTCCCCACCGGCGAGCACCGGCGTCCGGTGCCCCACGCCGGCCCCGGCGCGCACCCGCTCGGCCCGCCGGTGCGGCGGCATCCCGCAGAGCGCGTCCACGGCGGCGACCGTCGAGTGCGCCGCCCACGGATCCGTCACCGCGTCGGCGGCGGTGTCGGTCGGGGCGGGCGGTGGCGCGCTGCCGGGCGGCGGCAGCCCGCACAGGGCGTCGGCGGCGACGAGCGACGCCCAGGGGTCGTCGGTCCTGGACCCGGACCCCTCCGGTCCGGACCCGGAGGGTCCGTCCCCGCCTCCGCCCGCCGGCAGGCCGCACAGGGCGTCCACCGGACCCGCCGGTGCCTCCGACACCCACGGGCCGGGCAGACCGCCGGTGGCACCGCGAGACCCGCCCGCACCACCTGGACCATCGGGCTCGCCCGCCCCGCCCGGCCCGACGGGTCCGCCGGGAGCCGAGCCCGAGACCGGGCCGGGGGCCACCCACCGGCGGGAGCCGACCTCGCCGTCCCCGCCGCCCGCGCCGGGGGCGGTGGTGTCCGTCGGGTCCTGGGGGGCGCCCCAGGGGTCACGCACGTCGCACCTCCGCCAGCGACCACCACGCCGCCAGGCCGAGCACGACCGACATCAGGACCGTCGACGGGCCGCCGATGTCCGCGTAGAGGAAGTCGATGAGCTGCCAGGACAGCACGCCGATCGCGACCAGCGCGCAGTCCGCGCCGAGCCGGCGCCGGCGCAGGGCCGCGACCAGGAGGGCCGTCCAGCTGCCCGCGAGGGCGAGCAGGCCGATCAGGCCCTGCTCGCTCAGGACCAGCAGGTACATGTTGTGCGGGGACAGCAGTGGCTGCCGTGCGAACCCGGCGCCGGCGCCGGCCGTGTCGCTGCCCGAGGACAGCGCGAGCGAGGCGTGGGAATCGCGGTACGCGGGGAAGCCCTTCAGGCCCACGCCGGTCAGCGGCTCCGCGCGCCACATCCGGCCGGCCGCCGCCCACATCGTGTACCGGTCGGTGACCGACTGGTCGGGCGCCGCCGTGACCTGCGTGATGCTGGCGACCCGTTCCTTCACCATCGTCGAGCCGATGCCGAGACCGCCGACCAGCACCACCGCCAGCGCCCCGGCGGCGAGCGCGACCCGCGCGGCCCGCCGGGGCCCCGAGAGGACCAGCTGGATCCCGCACGCCAGGACGGTCGCGATCCACGAGCCCCGGCTGAAGGAGAGGACGAGCGGAAGGAGCAGGAGCCCGGCGCAGACCATCGCCGCCGTCCGCACCCGCCCCCGCCGGGTGCCGAGCGCCAGGCCGGCGGCGACGACCAGGCCGTACGAGACGACCGTCGCCATGCCCATCACATCGGTCGCCCCGAACGTGCCGACCGCCCGGACGTCCTCGCCCTGGTACGACGCGCCGGTGCCGGTCAGGAACTGCACCACGCCAACCGCGCCCTGCAGCAGCGCGAGCACGACCAGCGCCCACGCCACCACGGCGAAGTCCCGCCGGTCGCGGATCGTCAGCAGCACGGCCGCGGGCACCAGCACGAAGATCTGGAGGTAGCGGGCGACCCCCGGCAGGCTGGCGCCGGGGTCGTGGGAGGTGATCGCGGCCAGACAGACGCCGAGCACGGGCAGGCCGAGCACGACGGCCGCCGTCCGGGTCAGCGGCCGGGCACCGTTGCGCAGCACCCGCACCAGACACACCAGCACCAGCAGCCCCGACGCGGCGTCGGCGACCGTTCCCGTGCCGCCCGTCCCGCCCTGCGCGCCCCCGCCGCCGCCCGGCACCAGGAGCAGCGCGATCACGGCGAGGACCGGCGACAGCGCCCAGGCTCTGCGCGCCCATTCCCGCACGTCGCGCTTCCGTGCGTCGCCTTCCCGCACCTCGCGCTCCCGTACGTCGGGACCGGTGCCCGGCACCGGCACCGTCACGGCCGTGGTCATCGTCAGCTTCCCGTCGGTCGCACGAGACCGGCCGCCGTGCGCAGCAGGATGCAGACGTCCTGCCAGAGCGACCAGTGGTCGATGTAGTGGTTGTCGAAGCGACAGCGGTCCTCGATCGAGGTGTCACCGCGCAGACCGTGCACCTGGGCGAGCCCGGTCAGCCCCACCGGCATTCGGTGCCGTGCCGCGTAACCGGCGTGGATGCGGCTGAACTGCGCCACGAAGTACGGGCGTTCGGGGCGCGGCCCGACCAGGCTCATGTCGCCGCGCAGCACGTTCCACAGCTGCGGCAGCTCGTCCAGGGAGGTCTTCCGCAGGAAGTGCCCCGCCGCGCTCATCCGGTGGTCGTCGGCCACGCTCCACCGGGTCGCCGACTCCGTCTCGTCGGCCGGCCGCAGCGTACGGAACTTCAGCAGCGTGAACAGGCGGCCGTTCTGCCCCACCCGCTCCTGCCGGAACAGCACCCCGGGTCCGTCCGCGATCCGCACCGCCAGCGCGCACACCAGGAGCACCGGCAGCGCGAGCGCGAGCGCGGGCGCCGCGAGGGCCACGTCCAGGACCCGCTTGGCGGTGATGCCGCGCCGCTCGCCGAGCGGCACCAGACGCCGGCAGCCGTAGCCCCACAGGTGGTCGCCCATCGCGGCCCCGTCCGGCCCGCCGCCGATCCGCCAGGTGGTGCAGCCGTACCGCTGGAAGAGCGTCACCAGGCCGTCGTCCTCGGTCAGGAAGACCGCGTCGCGGACCGTGTTCTGGATGACCGCCCGGTGGATCTCCTCGGTCGTGGTGAGCACCGGAAGTCCCGGCCCGCCGCCCAGGCGTTCACCGTCCGGGCGCGCCCCGACGATCCCCACCGGCCGGATGCCGTACTCGGGGTGCTGGGCGAGCGCGGCGGCGAAGCGCTGCGCCGCCCCCGGCCCGCCCACCACGAGCGCCGATCGCGGATGCGCCCGCGCCGCCCGTCGCCTGCGCGCGTGCACCAGCCCGCGCAGCACGGTCACGGCCACCAGATGCGTGCCGTACGCGGCGCACAGCCGCAGCGGTCCGAGCGCGAGCCCGGGGGCGTACGCGGCGACCGCCGCGGCCGTCACGCACCAGGCGACCCCGGCCCGGGCGGCCAGCGCGGGCAGGTCGTCCAGGACTCCGGTGAGCACGACCACCGGCCGGTAGAGACCGGCCCGGCCGTCGAGCAGCACGACGAGCGCGACGACGCACAGCGACAGCTCCCAGCGCCGGTGCGCGGCGGACAGCAGACAGACCGCGAACAGGACGGCGAGCGCGTCGGCCGCGACCAGGGGTGCGGCGGCCAGCCGTCGCCGGGCCGGCCGCCGGCGTGGCGGCAGGGGGAGGCGGCGGGGGGCGCCGCGCGGCGGGGCGAGGGAGGTGCGGCCGGGAACCTGGCCCGCGGAGGGCCAGGACCCCGGCGAAGGAGGGACGCTGGTGCTTTCCGTAGTCACTGTGCGATCGGCTCTCTGTGCTCCGTGCACCGCACTCCGGCCAGTTCGCGGTAGAGCTCCGCGAAGGCCGCGCCGGTGCGCCGCACATCGAATCTGCTGAGTACGTGCTCGCGGGCCTCCCGGCCCAGCGAATGCCGCAGTTCGGGCCGCCCCAGGAGGCGGCCGAGCGCCGCGGCGAGCGCCCCCGGGTCATCGGGCGGGACCAGGCACGGCTCCTCGTGGCCCGGCGGCAGGCTCTCCCGCGCCCCGTCCACGTCGCCGACCACCACCGGGCGCCCGCTCGCCATCGCCTCCAGCGGCGCGAGCGCCATGCCCTCCCAGCGGGAGGGCAGCACGACGACGTCGGCGGCCCGGTACCAGGGGGCGGGATCGGCCACGGCCCCGGTGAACCGCACCGAGGGCGGGGCGGCGGCCCGCAGCCGCTCCGCGTCCGGTCCGTCCCCGACCAGCACGAGCCGCGCCTCCGGCACCCGGGCGAGCACCTCGGGCCAGGCGGACAGGAGCACGTCCTGCCCCTTCTGCCGGCACAGCCGCCCGACACAGACGACGAGGGGTCCGCCGGGTTCCCGGACGTCCCCGTCCGCCGGCGCGAACCGGTCCGTGTCCACACCGTTGTGGATCACGGACCAGCGGGCCCGCACCCCGGCCGCCTCGCCGGTGTGCCGCTCGGCCTCGCTGACGCACACGAGCCTGGCCGTCCAGCGGGCCGCCCAGCGCTCCCAGCGCAGGGCGAGCGCGGCGGTCGTGCCCTCGACCGCCGCGAAGGACCAGGCGTGCGGCTGATACACCGTCGGAATCCGTCCTCGCAGGGCCAGTCGGGCGCACAGGCCGGCCTTCGCGCTGTGCGCGTGGACCAGCGCGGGCCGTACGGTACGGATCAGCCGGGCGAGGTCGCGGGTCTCCCGGACCAGGCGCGGGCCGGGTTCGCGGCCGGCTCGCCAGTCGTGCGCGTCGGCGCCCTCGGCCCGTACGGCGGAGGCGAGTTCGGTGCCCGGCGGACAGGCGACGGCCACCCGCAGACCCGCCGCGAGCTGCCCTCGGACCAGGTCCGTGACGACCCGGGCGACCCCGCCGTCGCCGGGCTGGACCGCGTGCAGGACGTCGGGGCGTGCTTCCGGGCGCACGTCAGCCCCGGGCCTCCGCCCGCCGGACGTCCGCCCGGAGGAAGGGCGCGCCCGGCCGGACGGTGTCCTTCCCGCTCCCGAGGCGGATGTGGAAACGATCGGCCCCATGGCGCAGCGCCCCCCGCAGATCGAAGACGTCGAAGTCGTACCCCAGGGTGGTGCGATGAGCGGGCAGTCGTTCCATCCGACTTTTTCCCGATTCCGTGATGCTGGAGTTCATCACGTCCTCCGCGGCGGCCGGAAGCGCGGCCGAGAGGGCCGCACGCGACACAGCACACACCAGACCCCTACGTACGGCATGAACCGCTGAATTCCGCATACAGGTTCTCCGCTTTGATGAGAGAAGGAAGGGAAGACCCGTGGAGACCGGGGGGAGAGGATGGTGTCGTCCGCGCGAAATGGATGAACGCGCGAGAGGTCCGGAAGCAACGTTCGGGAACGTTATAACCCCCGAGCCGGGCGATAGTAAGCATTAGATGCCCGGAAACCCTAACTTCCGTATCCGACCGGCAGGTTCCTCGTTGAGCGTGTTGCGCCTTTCTCGGGCCAGTCACTCGAATGACGCTCCTATGGCCCAAAGATCGGTTGAACGTCACCCGTTCGGGAGAGCAACCGATGAAATGCGGCGGCGTTGATGAAGGAGCCGGGCGAAACCGTCCGCGCCGTCCGAGTAGTAAATCGATCGAGGAGACGTTCTCCATGTCCCGTATCGCGAAGGCTGTCGCCCTCTCCGTCGGTGCCGCCGCCACTGTCGCCGGCGCCGCCGGTGTCGCCGCCGCCGATGCCGGTGCCCACGGCGCGGCCGTGCACTCCCCGGGTGTCCTGTCCGGCAACGTCGTCCAGGTCCCGATCCACATCCCGGTCAACGTGTGCGGCAACACGGTCAACGTGATCGGCGCCCTGAACCCGACGTTCGGCAACACCTGCATCAACGCCTGATCTCGCACGCCGGATCGTGGTCCTTCCGAGGCCGGCGCGCCGCCCCTGACGGGGTGGTGCGCCGGCCTTTCGCCGTCTGCTCAACTGTCCGCTCACTGTCTGGTGACTCGTTCGGGCGCAGCCCGTGCGCCGTCGGGTGCAACGGCGTACGCCCCTGGGAGGAGCAGGTCAGGAGGGTGAATTCACTCGAACGGAGGCGTGGCGCTCAGTAGTTCTGCGGTTGCGGAGCGCTATAGCCGCAGGCACGGTGGCGGAGAAGTTGTCCGACGCATAAGGAAAAGGAACACATATGCGTCCCCTGGCATCACGCCGCCTCACCGCCCTGGCGATATCCGCCGCCATCACCCTCGGCACGGCGGGACCCGCCTTCGCCGACGAACACCATCCGTCCCGCCCGGCCACCCACGCCGGCGACCGAGCCCTCGCCCCCGACGCCGCCGCGCTCCTCACCCAGGCGAAGGCGCTGGGCGACCTCGGCGGGGTGACCTCACCCGTGACCGAGCTGGTCGCCAAGGCCCTCAAGGCCGACGACGGCCGGATCCCGGCCGCCGACGCCGAGGCGCTCAAGGCGAAGATAGAGACCGCCGTCGACGCGGCGAAGGCCGCGGCCCCGGCTCCGGTCCCGGAGGCCCCCGCGGCCGAAGTCCCGGTCGAGACGCCGGCGGTCCAGACCCCGGCGGCCGAGACGCCGGCCGTTCAGACCCCGGCGGCAGCCGGCGCGGGGAAGCCGGCGGTGGCCGGTGCCATACCGGCCGCGCCCACCGATCTGATCGGTGACGCGCTCGCGACCGTGCAGAAGGCGGTCGCCGACCTTCTCGCCGCCGTCACCTCGCTCAAGCCGACCGACGTGGTGGGCACCGTCACCGGCACCCTCACCTCGCTGGTCAACCTGGTCACGGCCACCCTGGTCGCGGGCGGGCTGCCGAAGCCCGACCTGCCCGGCCTGCCGGACGTGTCCCAGCTTCCGGTCCAGCTCCCGGCGGACGCCCCGGCGGCGCCGCCGATCCGCTGACCGACGCGCGAGCGGGGCGCACACGGGCCGTGCCCGTCCAGGACTCCTGGACGGGCACGGCCCTTTTTCCCGGGCATCCGATCGGGAAATAGCACCGGACTCATCATTCGGGTGCAGTGTCGAGAAAACCCCGCACCCGGAGTTTCCGGGCGGCGTACGTCTCGTTACAGAAGGAGTAACGACGTACGGGAATCCCCCAAGAGGCCTGTACGGCAAGCGACTTGCACACAGAAGGAAGGACTCTCTTCATGAAGCCCACCAAGGTTGCCGCGGCCGTCGCCGGTTCTGTGATGGCCCTGGGCGTCGCCGCGCCCGCGATGGCCGCGGAGTCGATGGTGCCCACCAGCCTGGACGGTGGCCTCGGCTCGCTCACCGGCAGCGGGCTCACGACGGAAGCGCTCAGCAGCACCACGGACGGATCCCCGGTCAAGACCGTCACCGACGCCGCGACCCACCTGAACCAGAGCGACGCCGGCTCCTCGCTGCTCGGCGGTCTGCCGCTGGGTGCCGGCCCGCTGGGCGGCTGACGCCCGCTCAAGCGTCGTACCGTGCAGGGCCCTGGCCGCCTTCCGTGCCAGGGCCACACTTTTGGGCCCTACTGACTCCGATTGAATGATTTTCGGATTGTCTGCCGTGTGGCCTCGACCTCGCGCCCGGTCCGCGTTCATACGCTCACGCCATTCCCACGCAGTCGGACGGCGTGGGACCGCCGGACGGACTGAGGGGGGATCCTCGCCGGTTTCTCCCTGTCCCAGAGGAAGAGCGGTATGCGATCCATCATCAGCAGGAAAATGCTCACCACCGTGGCGGCGACCGGCATTCTGTCGCTGACCGGCGGATTCGCCCTGGCCGTGAACTCGGCGGCCGCCACCGGGGGTTCCCCCGACCCCGGCAGTGGCCAGCACTCGCCGGTACCCCTGCCGGCCAATGTCTGCGGCGACCACACGAACCTGGGGGACCTCATCGCCTCGGCGCTCGGTGGCCTGTGCCAGCAGGCACCCCAGTCGACCGGCGGCGAGGCCGGCGACGACCCCGACGGCTACGGGGACGACGAGCCCGGCGGTCACCCGTCGACCCCGCCCGGTCACCCCAGCACTCCGCCCGGCCACTCGTCGACCCCGCCCGGCCACTCCACGCCGCCCACCCAGCCCGACGAGCCGGGGTGCGAGGGAGGCGAGAACGGGCCCGGCTGTGAGGGCCCCGGGGGCACCACTCCGCCCGGTCACTCCACCCCGCCCGGCCACTCCACTCCGCCTGGCCACTCCACTCCGCCGGGCCACTCCACCCCGCCCACCCAGCCGGACGA
>NZ_JBIBCP010000004.1:61085-229439 GCF_042901205.1 Streptomyces sp. NPDC012769
CGGACGAGCCGGGGGAGTGCGAGGAGGGCGAGTCGGGTCCGGACTGCGAGCCGGACCACCCGACGACTCCGCCGGGGTCGTCCACCCCGCCCGGGTCGTCGACCCCGCCCACCCAGCCGGACGAGCCGGGGGAGTGCGAGGAGGGCGAGTCGGGTCCGGACTGCGAGCCGGACCACCCGACGACTCCGCCGGGGTCGTCCACCCCGCCCGGGTCGACGACGCCGCCGGGATCGACCACCCCGCCCACCCAGCCGGACGAGCCGGGAGAGTGCGACGAGGGTGAGAACGGACCCGGCTGTGAGGGCCCCGGAGGCACCACCCCGCCCGGCAGCACCACTCCTCCCGGGGGCACGACCCCGCCCGGCGGCACCAACCCGCCCGGCAACCCCACCCACCCCGGTGAGCACCCCCACCTCCCCGACACCGGCGGCGACTCCGCCGCCCTCATGGGAGCCGCCGCGATCAGCGCCGCGCTCCTCGTCGGCGGCGGCGTGATGTACCTGCGCGGCGGGCGACTGGTCCGCGGCCGGCACTGACACACTTCGCTGACGCGACGTCAATCCGGGCCCCCACCCTCACCGGTGGGGGCCCGAGTGTTGCTGCACTCAGGGGAATCCCGTCACGAAACACCCCCGCAACTCGTTTGCAGGACATGAATCTGCGATCTCACGCCGGCCTGGGCCTCCTCGCCGCCGCCTTCGCCTCCGCCGCCCTGGCGACGCCCGCCACCGCCGACGCGCCCGTCATCGTTCCCCTGCAGGGCCTCGAGCCGGTGCTCCCGATGGACGCCCCCTCGGTGGCCACGGGTGTCCCCACCCCCATCCCCGGTGCCCCCACCGGCTTCCACGAGGGTGTCGGCGGCCTGCCGGACCTCACCCTGCCCCGTATCCCGCTCAGCAGCACCCTCTCGGAGACCGACGTGGCGGCTCCGCTGCCCGAGGTCCTCAGGGACAGCGAGCCCGGCACCGCCGCGCTCACCAGCCCGCGCTCCGAGATGAAGGCCGTCACCCCCGGCGCGACGGTCGGCAACCCGGTGGCCGACCCCCACGGCGCGCCTCTCGGCCTGCCGGAACTCGGCGTCCCGCAGGTCGGCGTCCTCACCCCCGCGCTGAACGGGGCCCTCGACCCCCAGCTGGGCCTCGCGCCGTCCTAGGACCGACGGGTCCTTCCTGCGACGGTCTTTTTGTACGACCGATGACCCGGCGGGTGAAGACACGATTCTTCCCGCCACCCGAGGGACCATGGCTCGTTGCACCGGAAGGCTTGTCGCATGGCCGCGGCTCACGGATCACCGCCTGCTCCGTCGTATCCGGCGGCGGGTGGGTGGTGGTCCGCGGGTCATTCCTTCCCCCCTTCCGTCCTTTCGTACCCGCGTTCCTCCGTTCTTCCGTTCGCTTCATTCCCGTTCGGCGCAACGGCCGTGACTTGTATGCCGTTTCGCCGTTGAAGGGCATACGTGGCCGTGATTCTCGCGGTCGCTTTCCACGTTCAAGGAGTTCCTGATGTCTCGCATCGCGAAGGCTGCCGCTGTCATCGCCGGCACCGGTGCCGTTGCCCTCAGCGGAGCCGGCATGGCCGTCGCCGACTCGGGCGCCGAGGCCGTCGCCGCCCACTCGCCCGGTGTCGGCTCCGGCAACGTCGTGCAGGTCCCGGTCCACGTGCCGATCAACCTCTGCGGCAACACCGTCAACGTCATCGGCCTGATCAACCCGGCCTTCGGCAACCAGTGCGCGAACGTCGACGGTGGCGGCGACCACAACCGTGACGGCGGCTACGGCGGCTGACCCCCGCCTCCCCGCCAGGACGAAGCGTCCCCCCGGCCCACGCGGGCCGGGGGGACGCTGTCGTGCGAGCCCACTCGCGCGAGCGTCCTGGGACGAGCGCGCCCTCAGCCGTACCGGTAGATCGTGCTGTGGTCGAGCAGCTCCGCCGGCGTCACGTTCCACGGACCCATCCGCTCGTGCAGCGCGGCCACCTTGCGGTACTGCGGGTCGCCCAGCGGCGGCGGATCCTTCGGCAGATAGCCAGCGCCCGGGTTCCGGGCCTGCCAGCGCGACCACAGCAGGTCGACGAAGGCGTGGTGCAGCCAGAACACCGGGTCGTTGACCGATGCGCCGCCCAGCATCAGGCCGCCGACCCAGCGGTGCACCCGGTTGTGCAGCCGGAACCGGTCGTTGCCCGTGCCCTGGGCCCAGCCCTCCAGCCGGTTGCGGAAGCCGGAGCCGCTGGTCGAGTTCCAGGGCGACGCGTCGTAGACCCGCTCCCGCAGCACCTCTTCCACCTGCGTGGCCGTCGGCAACGTGATCGGATTGTTCGGGCGGCCGAAGTCCCGGCTCAGGAAGCGCTGTTCGGTCATGCCGTGCCGCACGGTCCACCGGCCGCTCGCGTAGGCGAAGGGGCCGGTCATGACCTGGAGGTCGCCGCGCCGGCCGTTGCCGCCGAGGAAGTCCTCGCTCCACAGGGAGGCGGCCGGGGTGTTGTCCCTGGTCCAGTCCCAGTACGGCACGGTCACCGACGGGTCGACCGCCCGCAGCGCCCGCTCGAACTCCAGCAGGAACTTGCGGTGCCAGGGCAGGAAGCTCGGGCACATGTGTGCCACCCGCAGTTTGCCCTCGCCGTCGGCGACGTAGTAGTCGATGTGGGTGCGGACGAAGTCGTCGTACTTCCCCGTCCGCTTGAGCTCGAGGACGGCCGAGACGAAACGCTTCCGTTCGGCGCTCGTCAGATCGCGCTGGTTCTTACGCGTGTACGCCACGGGGGCTCCCTCCCGGACGGACGCCGTGGGCGGCGGCGTGGCGGGTGAGCGGGGCGGACCCCGCCGCGTCCACGGCCGCGCGGGTGGCGGCCAGCGGCGTGGGACACGACTCGTAGTGGTCGAGCGGGCTGACGTAGCCGCCGTCGGCGCAGCGCATCAGGTGCAGCGGCCGGCCGTCGACGAGGACCACGGGCGCGCCGGACGGTCCCGTACGGCCCTGGATGTGGCGGCCGCCGTACATCTCGTCGAAGGCGGACGGGTCGTCGGGGGTCTCGCGTCCGGACTCCGGCGCGCCGGCGATCCGGGCCAGGGCGCCGCCGGTGAAGGCGGTCACGGCCAGTGCGAAAAGGGATCGCAACGCCACGCGGCGCGGGACGATCATGAGCGATCTCCTGTCGTCGACGGATGCCCTATGGGCACAACGAGGGAAACGCCGGTTCGTTGCGCCGGAAATGCCACGGGACGGAATGTCGGCCGAATGAGTGAATTCGGTGAAGGGTGGTCCGTGTTCGTCCCCTAGCATCCGGGTTCATGACCACTTCCAACGCCGCGTCCCTGGCCCACAGCGCCCATTCGATGGGAACGCTCACCGCCATCTCGTGGATCCTCGGGCCCACCGACGACATGCCCGCCACCCCCTTTCTGATGGTGTATTCGATCGGGGACGGTCTGCACGGCCCCGAGGCCGGCGAGGCGGAGCTCCGGCAGACCCTGGAGGGCATGGGCGTGCCGATCGGCGGCACCGTCGTCGACGCCGGCCAGGACCGGGGGATCGGCGCGCATCTGCTCGTCGAGGCGGAGCGGGCCGTGCTGACGCTGCCGTTCACCAACGCGCAGTGCCCGGTGTCGGCGGAGTGGCAGGCGGCGGCCTACGAGAACGGGCACGTCATCCTGATGGTCCCGGTCGTGCCGTGGCCGGACGGGCAGCCGGGCGTGCCGGTCCCCGAGGACCGTCTGCAGGCCTTCATCACCTCCGAGGAGGTCGTGAAGAACGCGGCCCACATCGCCGTGCCGGTGAGCCGGATCCAGGGCTGAGCGGACAGGGGGCGACCTCATGACGGCGGTCAACGTGCGGGACGGGGTGCCGGGCCGGCAGCAGCGGCGGGAAGCGGGCCACGCGGGCGGAGCGGGGATCGGCGCGAGCCGGGCCTTCGCCTGGATGCTCGTCGTGACGGGCGCGGCCGGTGTGCTGGCCGGCTGGGTCATCACGATCGACAAGATCAAGCTGGCCGAGGACCCTGGCTTCCAGCCGGGGTGCAGCCTGAACCCGGTCGTCTCCTGCGGCAACATCATGAAGAGCGAGCAGGCGGCCGTGTTCGGCTTCCCGAACCCGATGCTCGGTCTCGTCACGTACGCCGCCGTCGTCGCGGTGGGCGTCGGCCTGCTGGCCGGCGCCCGCTACCGGGGATGGTTCTGGCTCGGGCTCAACGCCGGGATGCTGTTCGGCGTGGGCTTCTGCACCTGGCTGATGCAGCAGTCGCTGTACGAGATCAACTCGCTGTGTCTGTGGTGCTGTCTGGCCTGGTGCGCCACGATCACCATGTTCTGGTACGTCACCGCGCACAACGTGCGGGGCGGGGTGCTGCCCGCGCCCGCCGCCGTGAAGGGCTTCCTGGGCGACTTCACCTTCGCGCTGCCGGTGCTGCACATCGGGATCATCGGCATGTTGATCCTGACCCGCTGGTGGGAGTTCTGGACCAGCTGACGTGCGCCTCCTCCTCTCCTGGCCGCGGGTGGCACTGGCCGTGCTGCTCGCGGCCGTCCTCGCGTTCCTGCTGCCGTACGAGGGGCTCGCCCCGGGTGAGCGGCACACCGGGGAGCGGCTCGCGCCGCCGGGGACGCAGCCGGAGCCGGTGCCTCCGCCGGAGGTGCCGGCGGACGTGCCGGCGGACGTGCCGGCGGGCTTCTTCACCGGCTCCGACGCGGCCGGGGTGCGCCGGATCGCGGAGGTGGAGAAGTGGCTGGGCGGGGCGCCGCTGACGGTCGGGCACACCTATCTGCCGGGCGACCGCTGGTCCAACATCGAGGGGCATCCGGCGCTGTTCGAGCCGTGGGCGCGGTGGAAGGAGGAGCGGCCGGGGCGGCTGTTCGTCCTGAACGTGCCGTTGCTGGACCGCAACGAGGAGGGGCTCGGCGACGCGGAGGTGCGGGCGGGTCTGCGGCGCGGTGCGGCCGGGGAGTTCGACCGGCATTTCCGGACCCTGGGGGAGCGTCTGGTGGAGCACCGGCTCGCCGAGGCGGTCCTCGTCCTCGGCTGGGAGATGAACGGCACGACGTACGCCCATCGCTGCGGCCCGGACCCGGAGCGCTGGAAGGCGTACTGGCGGCGGGTGGTGTCGGTGCTGCGGGAGGTGCCGGGACAGCGCTTCCGCTTCGACTTCACGCCGAGCCGCGGGACGGACGCCGTCGCCTGGCCGCGCTGCTACCCGGGCGACGACGTCGTGGACATCGTCGGCCTCGACGCCTACGACCAGCCCGAGGGGCTCTCCTTCGAGGAGCAGGTGACCGAGCCGTACGGTCTCGCCTTCCACGCCCGGTTCGCCGCGGCGCACGGCAAGCCGGTGTCGTTCCCGGAGTGGGGGCTGTTCCGCAACGGGGACAACCCGGCGTACGTACGGGGGATGCTCGACTGGTTCGCGCGGCACCGGCCGGTGTACCAGACCTTCACGGACTACTGCCCGCACGGGGTGTGGGCGTGTGCGGACAACCCGGTGTCCGGCGAGGTGGTCAGGGGCGCGCTCGGCGCGGGGAGCGCGTCAGGCCGGTCTTGAGGGTGTCGACGGTCCGGTCGAGGAGGGCGACGAGGTCGTCGCCCCGGCCGCGTTCGGCCCAGAAGACGGTGGCCTCGCGCAGGGCGCCGAGGACGGCGGCGGTGAAGACCCGTACCTCCAGGTCGTCGGGGGCGCGGCCGGTGCGCTCGGCGACGGCGCCGGAGAGCAGCCGGCCGGTCTCGGCGGTGGTCTCGGTGAGCCGGGCGCGGACGGCGGGGATCTCCACCATGAGGCGGGCGCGCAGCCGGGTCTCCTCCGGCTCGCGGTCGAGGGCGGCGGTCACCGCGTCGAGGACGACGGCCCGCAGCGAGTCGAGCGGGTCCTCGCCGGCGGGGCGGGCGCGCAGCCGGTCGACCAGGAGCTCGTCCTGGTCGTCGGTGAGGAGGATGTCCTCCTTGACGGGGAAGTAGCGCAGGACGGTGGAGGCGGAGACCTCGGCCGCCGCGGCGATCCGCTCGACGGTGGCGGCCTCCCAGCCCTGCTCGGCCGCGAGCCGGTAGGTGGCCTTCCGGATCGCGGCGCGGGTCTTGAGCTTCTTGCGCTCGCGCAGCGAGGGGCGGGGCGATGCGGAGGGCGTGTCGGCGGCCATGGCCGTCATTGTGCCTGGTCAGACAGGGCGGGCCCGGTCAGGCAGTCGGGCGGGCCTGGTCAGGCGTGCTGGTAGGCCACCAGGGAGATGCCGACGTAATGCGCGATGAAGGCGGCGAGGGTGAGGGAGTGGAAGACCTCGTGGAAGCCGAACCAGCGGGGTGAGGGGTTGGGGCGCTTGATGCCGTAGATGACCCCGCCCGCGCTGTAGAGCAGACCGCCGACGATCACGAGGACGAGCACGGCGATGCCGCCGGTCCGCATGAAGTCGGGCAGGAAGAAGACGGCGGCCCAGCCCATCGCGATGTAGCAGGGCGTGTACAGCCAGCGAGGGGCGCCGACCCAGAAGACCCGGAAGGCGATGCCGGCCGCGGCCGCGACCCAGACCGCCCACATGAGCGGCCGGCCGGTGGAGTCCGGGAGCAGGAGCAGGGTCAGCGGGGTATAGGTGCCCGCGATGATCAGGAAGATGTTGGCGTGGTCGAGGCGCCGCAGCACGGCCTCGCCGCGCGGGCCCCAGTCGCCCCGGTGGTACAGGGCGCTGATGCCGAACAGCAGGCAGGCGGTGAGGGCGTAGACGCCGCAGGCGATCCGGGCCCTGGGCGACTCGGCGAGGGCGACCAGAACGATCCCCGCGACGATCACCGCGGGGAACATTCCGGCGTGCAGCCAGCCTCTGAGTCGCGGTTTGAGAGGGATCGGCAGCGCCGGGCGCTGTTCCGCGGTGATGAGGTCCGGCGTGGCTGCAGTCATGGCCCCGCATGGTACCGAGGTCATCGTAAGGAGCGGATATGAGTGGCGATGAGTGGCGATGCTCACGTGTGAGGCCCTCTGGACATATGGGCGCTACCATCGGATGATCAAATGAGTGCGGTCGGCACCGGATGAGCGCCTACGACGCATCCGGGTCGCAGCCCCCAAGGGGCATACATCTAAAAAACCCCTCTACAAGGAGCAATCGTGGCGCGCGACAACGCGGCTCCCTCCACCGTCCCCACCCAGCACCGGGAGCTCGTCTCCTGGGTCAACGAGATCGCCGAGATCACCCAGCCCGACCGTGTCGTCTGGTGCGACGGGTCCGAGGCCGAGTACGAGCGCCTGTGCGAGGAGCTCGTCGCCAAGGGGACCTTCAAGAAGCTCGACCCGACCCTGCGCCCGAACTCGTACTACGCCGCCTCCGACCCGACCGACGTCGCGCGCGTCGAGGACCGGACCTTCATCTGCTCCGAGAAGGAGGAGGACGCGGGCCCGACCAACCACTGGAAGGCCCCGGCGGAGATGAAGGAGATCTTCGCGGGCGAGAAGGGCATCTTCCGCGGCTCCATGAAGGGCCGCACGATGTACGTCGTGCCCTTCTGCATGGGCCCGGTCGGCTCCCCGCTCTCCGCCATCGGCGTCGAGATCACCGACTCCGCCTACGTCGCCGTCTCCATGCGCACCATGACCCGCATGGGACAGGCCGTCCTCGACGAGCTCGGCACCGACGGCTTCTTCGTCAAGGCCGTCCACACCCTCGGCGCCCCTCTGGAGGGGGGCCAGGAGGACGTGCCGTGGCCCTGCAACTCCACCAAGTACATCTCGCACTTCCCCGAGACCCGCGAGATCTGGTCGTACGGCTCCGGCTACGGCGGCAACGCCCTGCTCGGCAAGAAGTGCTACGCCCTGCGCATCGCCTCCGTCATGGCCCGTGACGAGGGCTGGCTCGCCGAGCACATGCTCATCCTCAAGCTCACCCCGCCGCAGGGCGAGTCCAAGTACGTCGCCGCCGCCTTCCCGTCCGCCTGCGGCAAGACCAACCTCGCCATGCTGGAGCCCACGATCTCCGGCTGGACGGTCGAGACCATCGGCGACGACATCGCCTGGATGCGCTTCGGCGAGGACGGCCGCCTCTACGCGATCAACCCCGAGGCCGGCTTCTTCGGCGTCGCGCCCGGCACCGGCGAGCACACCAACGCCAACGCCATGAAGACCCTGTGGGGCAACGCCGTCTTCACCAACGTCGCGCTCACCGACGACAACGACGTGTGGTGGGAGGGCATGACCGAGGACGCCCCGGCGCACCTCACCGACTGGAAGGGCAACGACTGGACGCCCGCGTCCGAGACGCCGGCCGCCCACCCCAACGCCCGTTTCACCGTTCCCGCCTCGCAGTGCCCGATCATCGCGCCCGAGTGGGAGGACCCGAAGGGCGTGCCGATCTCGGCCATCCTCTTCGGCGGCCGCCGCGCCTCCGCCGTCCCGCTGGTCACCGAGTCCTTCGACTGGCAGCACGGCGTCTTCCTCGGCGCCAACGTGGCCTCCGAGAAGACCGCCGCCGCCGAGGGCAAGGTCGGCGAGCTGCGCCGCGACCCCTTCGCCATGCTGCCGTTCTGCGGCTACAACATGGGCGACTACATGGCGCACTGGATCAAGATCGGGCAGGGCGCCGACCAGGCCAAGCTCCCGAAGATCTACTACGTCAACTGGTTCCGCAAGAACGACGAGGGCGCGTTCGTCTGGCCCGGCTTCGGCGAGAACAGCCGCGTCCTGAAGTGGATCGTCGACCGCCTCGACGGCAAGGCCGACGGCGTCGAGACCCCCATCGGCGTGCTGCCGACCAAGGAGGCCCTGGACCTCGACGGTCTGGAGCTGCCCGAGGCCGACCTCGACCTGCTGCTCACCGTCGACAAGGACGTCTGGCGCGAGGAGGCCGCCCTGGTCCCCGCGCACCTGGAGACCTTCGGCGAGCACACCCCGAAGGAACTGTGGGACGAGTACCGCGCCCTCGTGGAGCGCCTCGGCTAGTCCCCCCGTGACTCGTGGCGGGTTGCCCCGATTTCCGCCCTGACCAGCTGGGGTCACGACGGCCCGCCACGACGCATCCGGCCCCCGGAGCCCCCTCACGGCTCCGGGGGCCGGCGCACGTCCGGCGCCCTCCGCGTCCCTGAGGCCGGCTCAGTGGCCTCGTTCCTCCAGATAGCGGGTGTGCGTCTGCTGCCGCAGGGCCTCCGCGTCCTGCAGCGCGGCCGCGATCGCGGCCGCCTCCGTGCGCAGCGCCTCCAACTGCCGCTCCAGATGGCGCTCCGGCGACTCCCCGCCCGGCACCACGCGGGTCCACCACCGCGTCCGTAGATACGCGTCGACGGACTCCGGGATGTCCTGCCGCACCGCACGGGCCAGCACCCGCACATGCTCCGGGTCGCTCACCCAGCCCGGTTCGAGCAGCGCCGCCACCAGCGCGTCCAGCTCCGTCAGCCGGCCGCGCGCGGCCGGCGGCAGCTCCACCTCGGCGAGATAGCCGCGCAGCGTCACCAGGTCCGCGCGCAGCGCGTCGAGCTGGTCGGCCGGCTCCGGGAACTCCGGCGCGGACGGACGCTCGGGCGGGGCGATCAGCGCGCCCGCCGCGTACAGGCCCGCCACCACCAGCGGCCACAGCACGCCCGCCGCACCGGTCAGCGTGAGCACCACCCCGACCAGGCCGCAGGCGCAGCCCGCGAGGTTCTTGCGGGACTCCACGTACCGCAGCGCACAGCGCAGGGCGCGCAGCACCGTCGGGTTACTGATAGCCACGGATCTCCTCGAAGGCCCCGTCCAGGGAGCCCTTGGTCGCGTCGAAGAGCCGGCCGCCGGTGAGATGCGCGATGTGGTCCAGCTCGCCGCGGTCCGAGTCCCCGAACAGGACGGGGAAGACGGGGGTGCGCTGCCGCTCGGCGGGCAGGGCCCGGTAGAAGGCGTCGAAGTCGGCGGCCCGGGCGCCGTCGGTGTTCTCGCCGTCCGTCATCAGCACGATCGAGGTGAACGCGTCCCCGGGCGGCGGGGAACCGGACGGCGAGGAACCGGACGGCGAGCCGAGGAAACGGTACGCCTCCTGCAGGCTGGAGTAGATCGCCGTGCCCCCGGAGGCCGTGAGCCCCCGCGCGTCGGCCCGGATCGCGTCGAGGGCCGCCCGGGGCGAGGCGGGATCGACCGTGTGCGTCCGGACCTCGCCGGTCTTCACCGACGAGCCGAACGGCATCAGCGTCACCTGCTCGCGGTCCCGGAAGTCGCCGGTCAGCTCCGCGAGCGCCGACCTGAGCCGGTCCAGACGCTCCCCGGCCATGGAACCCGAGGTGTCGAGGACGTAGACCGTGCGGGAGGGCCTGCGCAGGGTGTTGTCGTACGCGTCGAGCAGCCCGTCCGCGACGGCCCGGCTGCCGGGGAACGGCAGTTCGCGGCGCTGGTCCCGCGCGAGCCCCGGGGCCGGATCGACGCCGGCGACCACCGGGCGGCGGAGCGTGGAGTCGGTGATCCGGCGCTGGACCTCGGGGGTGCGCAGGTGCTCGGCGAGCCTCCGGGCCGCGTCCTTCGCCTCCGGGCGCGCCGAGGTGAGCAGGGTCAGCGGATAGTCGGCGGTGACCACACCGTCGGTCGGCCGGATCACCGTCAGCCCGGTCGAGGAGGAGAGCAGCACCGACTCGTAGTTGATCAGCGCGTCGACGTCGGTGCGCCGCTGGTAGGCGGTGGCCAGCCAGCCGGAGGAGCCCGAGGTGAGCTTCTGTCCGGTGAAGAACTCCTTGAGCTTCGGCGTGGCCGCCCGGACGTCGTCCTGGGTCAGCGCGGCCTGGGCGCCGGAGAGCCCCGAGGCGACCGAGACCAGCGCGGAGAGACCGGAGTTGGACCGCTTGGGGTCCGTCATCCCGTACGTGAGCCGGCCGGCGGCGACGGCTCCGTGCACCTGCGACCAGGTGACCTTCGCCGGGTCCCAGCCCAGCCGGGTGACGACGGCGGGCCGGACGCCGAGGGCGACCGGGGAGGTCATGACCGGGGTCTCGCCGGTGATCCGGCGGGCGGTGTCGGGGCGGAGCCGCAGATAGTCGTTGGAGGAGAGCCACACGGCGTCGTAGGCGCCGTCGGCCTTTCCGGAGGCGATCCGCTCGACGGCCTCCAGGGTCCCGACGTACGTGGGCCGCACCGAGACACCGGTCTTCAGCCGGGCCGCGTCCAGGACCGGGGCCATGTCCGCCAGCTCTGAGGAGGCGAGGACCCGGAGCGTGCCGGGCACGGCCTTGGTGTCGTCCTGCTCGGCACGGCCGGTGTGGTCACCGGAGCAGGAGCCGGCGGTGGCGGTGACCAGGAGGGCGAGGGCCAGAGCGGCGAGGAGCCGGGAGCGGGAGCGGAGTCCCGTGCGGGAGCGGAGTCCCGTACGGGGGTGGGGAGGGCGGGGGCGGAGTGTCATGCGGGGGCACCACCCTCCAGCGCGCTCGTGCGGCGGCTGCGCTCCAGGTGGGCGTTGGCCTCCTGGAGTCCGGCCGTCAGGGACTCCACCGTCGCCGCCATCGCCTCCGTCGCCCCCGCCCTGTACGTGTCGATGGCGTCGAGGGTCCGGTAGATCTGCTGGAACGCGGTGCGGAGCGTCTCCGCGCCGACCGCCGGATCCGCCGCGATCCGCTGGATCTCGCCAGCCTGCCCGGCCAGCATCTCGGCGTTGCCCCGGATCAGGTCCTCCGTCGTGGACCGCAGGACGTTCACCTGCTCGGTCACCTTCCGCTGGTTCTCCAGGGCCGAGGCGAGCATCACGGCGATCCGCAGCGCCGACAGGGTCGTCGTCGCCGCCCGGTCCACGCCCTTGATCAGCTCGTCGTTGTTGCGCCTGACCACGTCCATCGCCAGATATCCCTGGGCGCAGACGGCCAGTTGGGTCAGCAGGTCCTGGTGTTTCTGGCGGACCGGGAAGAGGACGTCGGCCCGCAGCGCGTCCGCCTCGCCGGGGTCCGGGGTGCGGGCGATGCGCTCCTCGACGGCCGCGTCGAGCGCCTGGGTGAGCACCACGTACTCCTGGAGCCTGCCCATGGTCTCCCACAGCCGGGCCCGCTCGGTCCCCAGCGCCGCGTTGTCGCGCCGCAGCTCGTCCTGGCCGCCGCGCAGGGAGCCGACGATCCTGTTCAGGGTGGCCTGGGAGGAGGCGTACTTCGCGACGTGGTCGCGGAACCGGTTGCCGCCGGGCAGCCGGGCGAGCAGCCGGCGGGCCCCCTTGCCGGGGGTGTCGCGCGGGTCCAGGTCCTCGACGGTGCGGCGGAGCTCGACGAGCGAGGAGCCGACCCCGACCTGGGCGTCGCCGCCGCCCTGCCCGAGCGAGCGGACGGTGCGGTCCAGCATCCGGTTGGACTGCTGGGCGGCGGCCCGCATCTCGCCCGCGCCCAGCGCGGCGATCTCGCCGATCCGGCCCGCGAACTCCGGTGAGCGCGGGTCGAGTCCGGACAGCGAGCCGACGTACTCGGCGGCCCGGCGGGACATCTCCGCGACGACGGACTCGTCCAGCGGCACCAGACCGGTGGCCTGCTCGGCGCGCACCGGCGGGACGGGATCCGGCGGGGTGAGGACGAGCGGGGTCTCCGCGCCGGGCGGTGTCCCGTGTGTGGCGTCGTGTGCCGGTGTGGTCATGCGGTGTCCCCCTGGTCGCGGGCCCGCAGCGCCATCGCGTGCAGCACCGCGGAGGTGGGCACGGGCGCCTGCCGGACACCGGTGAGCGTCTGGTTGAGGTAGCCGGTGTGTCCGGCGGTGGCGGCGGTGAACTCGGCCGCCGCGCCCTGGGGGCGGAATCCGTGCCGGACCGCGAGCTTGCGCAACTCGGTATCCGTGGAAAGGAGTTCGCCGAGGGTGCGGCCGGCGTCGGTGAGCGGGACGAGGGTGTGGTCGCTGTTGACGGTGGTGTCCGGGTAGAGGACGACCAGGTCGCCCATGTCCGTGCCGGCGAGGAGCTGGGCGGCGACCTGTGACTCGTAGACCAGGACCAGCGGGTTGCCGACGCCGCTGACGAAGTCACGGAACGGCGCGTCCGAGCCGGACTGCTGGGCGCCCTGCACCTGGATGAGCTTGCGCAGCAGCGGCGCGGTGCGGTCCACGGCCGCCTTGTCGCCGGCCACCCGGCCGCCGTCGGCGACATAGCTCGCCGCGGCGAGGTACAGGGCGCCCGAGTTGGACGCGACGGGGTCGGTCGAGGTGATGAAGAGGGTGCCGCGCAGCTCGGCGTGGGCGGCGGCTCCCTTGAGCTGTTGCCAGCTGCGGTCGGCGCGGGCGGCGTCGAGGTAGGCCTCCATCCGCAGGCTGCCGGTGCGGCCGCCGGGGCCGAGCGCGGCGAGCCCGTTGTCCGCGAGGACCGTGGCGGCGGAGCTGTGCGCGACCACCACGAGCGGCGAGTAGAAGGGCCGCAGCGGGGCCGTGGTGACTTTTGCCTTGGCCTTGAGCTCGTCGGCGGGCGCCTTGGCGGACGGGAACGCGAAGTCGTAGCCGGTCAGGGGCAGTTCCTCCATGTCCCAGGACCCGGAGGTGTCCGTCCGTACGGTGAGGCCCTTGGCCGCCAGGGCCGCCACCACCGCCGGGTCGGCGAAGAACTCCGCCTTCTCCGACCCGATCACTCCTCGCACGGTCTTCGTTGCCGTGCCGTTGTCGCCCTTGTCGCCGCCCACCACGAGGGCGGCGGCCACGCCGCCGAGGAGCAGGACGGCGAGGACGATTCCCAGGATGCGTCTCACGCGGGCAGCGTGCTCGCGGAAACCCACATTCCAGGGGGAGTTGGGTGTACGGGCGGTGAAGCGACGATCCCGGTAGGGAACCGGAGCGAGGTGTACCGTGGGCGGCCGTCGAGGCGGGGGTGGGCGGATGTCGCGTGGGGCGGCCGCGGTGCTGTGGGTGGTGGGGGCGCTGGTGGTGCTGGTGCCGGTCGGCGGCATCGTGGCGTATATGTGGGCCGTCGGGAAGAACCACGAGAACCTGCGCTTCCCGTCGCAGGACGTGACGGTGGCGCGCTGCGCCCTGGACCCGGTGTCGAAGCGGCCGGTGGCCGAGTTGTCGATCACTAGCCAGGCGTCCCGCAGGGGCACGTACACGGTGACCGTGGAGTTCCAGGACGAGCGGGAGAAAGCCGTCGGGCAGGGCGTCGGGGTGGTCGAGGACCTCGCGCGCGGGGCGACCGGGCGGACGGTGGTCGTGGGCGCGAAGGCGTACGAGGGCGGGGGCGGCAACGGGAGCGGGGCCGGGAAGCCGCGGTGCGTCGTGTACGACGCCGACTTCACGTCGACGGAGCCGACCGGGTCGGCCGGTTCCGCCGGGCCCACGGCGACCGCCACCCCCCGGCCGGGTGCGTAAACCGGGCCTGCGGCGGTCGGGAGGGCCTGAGGGGGTGGGTGGCGCCCGGTCCGCGCGGGGTCGTGGCCGCGCGGACCGGGGCCGTCAGGGGGCGGCGACCAGGGATTCCCCGGCGAGCGCCGCGGTGTGCGCGTCCATGCGCTCGGCGGCGAGGATCGCGGCGGCCGTGTCGGCCCGGGAGGCGGCGACGACCAGGGCGCGGCCGGCCAGGGCGTGGGCCCTGCGGTGCAGCGCTTCGGGGGCGGAGCCGCTCAGGCCCGCGTGGCGGGCCGGCGGCGCGCCACGGAGCCGGGCCACCTGGCGGGCGATGAGCTCGCCCGCCTCGGTGTCACCGAGCTCGTCGGTGACCGCGAGCAGGGCGGCCAGGTGGCCGGCGAGCTGGATGTCCAGCTCCTCCTCGCGGGAGCGGTGCGGGTAGCCGTTCTGGTCGTCGTCGGCCATCCGGTGGACCGACTTCGTACGGATCGGTTCGTACATGGGGATGGCCTCCAACGGTAGCTCTGGAGACATCCTAGCTTAGATTCAATCTAAAGTTGAGCTGCGTCGAGAAACGTGGACGCTCGGGGGCGTCCGGCGCAGCGCCCGGCGCTCAGTGCTGGCTGTAACCGTCCAGGAAGTTCCCGATCCGGGTCACCGCGTCCGCCAGGTCCGTGGCGTTCGGCAGCGTCACGATCCGGAAGTGGTCCGGCTCGTGCCAGTTGAAGCCCGTCCCGTGCACCACCATGATCTTCTCGGCCCGCAGCAGGTCCAGGACCATCTGCCGGTCGTCCTTGATCTTGTACACGCTCGGGTCGAGCCGCGGGAACAGGTACAGCGCGCCCTTCGGCTTCACGCACGTCACGCCCGGGATCCGCGTCAGCAGCTCGTACGCCGTGTCGCGCTGCTCCAGGAGCCGTCCGCCCGGCAGCACCAGGTCCTCGATCGACTGCCGCCCCTGCAGGGCCGCGGCCACCGCGTGCTGGGCCGGCATGTTGGCGCACAGCCGCATGTTGGCGAGGATCGTCAGCCCCTCGATGTACGAGGAGGCGTGCGCCTTCGGGCCGCAGACCGCGAGCCAGCCGGAGCGGAAGCCCGCCACCCGGTAGTTCTTGCTCATCCCGTTGAAGGTCAGCACCAGCAGGTCGGGGGCGATCGCGGCGGTCGGGGTGTGCGTGGCGCCGTCGTAGAGGATCTTGTCGTAGATCTCGTCCGAGCAGACGACCAGGTTGTGGCGGCGGGCGATCTCCGTCAGGCTCCGCAGCATCTCGTCGTCGTAGACGGCGCCGGTCGGGTTGTTCGGATTGATGATCACGATCGCCTTGGTCCGATCGGTGATCTTCCGCTCGATGTCGGCCAGGTCCGGCATCCAGTCCGACTGCTCGTCGCAGCGGTAGTGCACCGCCGTACCGCCAGCCAGCGACACCGACGCCGTCCACAGCGGATAGTCGGGAGCCGGGACGAGCACCTCGTCGCCGTCGTCGAGCAGCGCCTGCATCGACATCTGGATCAGCTCGGACACCCCGTTGCCGAGGTAGATGTCCTCGACCGAAAGGGGGATGCCCTTGGTCTCGTAGTGGCTCATCACCGCGCGCCGGGCGGACAGCAGGCCCTTGGCGTCGCCGTAGCCGTGCGCCTCGGCGAGGTTGCGCAGCATGTCCTCGAGGATGGCCGGCGGGCACTCGAAGCCGAAGGCGGCCGGGTTGCCGGTGTTGAGCTTGAGGATGCGGTGACCCGCAGCTTCCAGCCGCATCGCCTCTTCGAGCACCGGGCCCCGGATTTCGTAACAGACGTTGGCGAGCTTCGTGGACTGGATCACCTGCATGACGAGAGCTTACGGCGGTGGCGGGTGTCGCGCTTCGTGTTTTGGGACACGTCGGGCACCCGTCCGGCACTCCGGACTGTGACCCGCGTCGCTCCGGCGCTGTCGTGCTCCCTACAATCACGCCTCGTGAGCCAGTACGAAACGGGGGGCGCCGAGCCCCCGAGACGGCGCCGTCACGCCACGAAGCGCCGGGGTCCCGGCCCGCTCTGGATGATCGGGAGCGGGGCCGTCGTGGTGGTCGGCGTCCTCGCCGCCGTCACGGCCCTCGACTCCGGACCGGCCGGCCGCGCGCCGGCCGTCGACGACGGGCACCCGGGCATGCCCGCCCTGATCCGGCCCGAGGCCGGAGCCGGGGACGGGGCGGACGACGGAACCCCGACGTCCGCCGTGGTCGACCCGTCCCGTTCGGCGAGCGGCTCGCCCACCGCCCAGGTCACCCCCACCCCCACCGCCACCACCGGACCCTCCGGCGCCACCCCTTCCGGAACCCCGTCCACCGGGACCACCGGAGCCACCGGCTCCGCCCAGCACCCGGGGAAGTCGGGCTCCGCCCCCGGCGTCACGAAGAAGCCGAGGTAGGCCATACGGGAGGGGTAGGCCATACGGGAAGGGGGAGGCGGCGGCCCTGGGGGGAAGCCGAGGTGGCCCGGCCGGGCCGCAGGATAGGTTGTCCCGTCATGTGGGTTTTCAGCACCGCCGGCTGCCGGTGGCTCGGCGCGGCCGGATCGCTCGCCGTCGCCGCCGGCGGCTGGGCCGCCGGAACGCTTCCCGTGCGCGGCGGGCAGGGCCTGTGGCAGCCGCACGGCTCCGCCCTCACGGTCGCCGGCGCGGTCCTCGCGTACCTCGGCCTGACCCTGCTGCTCGCCGCCTGGTGGCAGTACGGGCGGCAGCTCGCCGCCGGAGCCCGTGACCGGGTCCTGGTGACCCTCGGCTGGTGGGCGGGCCCGCTGCTGCTCGCCCCGCCGCTCCACAGCGCCGACGTCTACAGCTACGTCGCCCAGGGCGCCATGGTCCTCGAAGGCCACGACGTGTACGGGGCCGGGCCCTCCGTCCTCGGCCCCGGCGACCTCGGCCACGACGCCGCCGCCAGCGTCGGCGGGCACTGGACGGACACCCCGGCCCCCTACGGCCCCGTCTTCCTCGTCCTCGCCCAGGCGGTCGTCAAGCTCACCGGCGGCGCGGTCGTCCCCGCCGTCCTCGGCATGCGACTGCTCGCCCTCGCCGCGCTCGCCCTGATCGTCCGGGCGGTCCTGGGCCTGGCCCGCGAGACCGGGCCCGGGCGCAGCCAGGCCGGGGAGGGCCGGGTCGGCGTCCACGGCGCCGGGGCGCTGTGGCTCGCCGCGCTCAACCCGCTCCTCCTCATCCACGTGGTCGGCGGCATGCACAACGACGGCCTCATGATCGGCCTCATGCTGACCGGGGTGCTGCTCGCGGTCCGCGACCGGTGGGTGCTCGGCAGCGCGGTCATCGGGCTGGCGACGATGGTCAAGTCGCCCGCCGCCGTCGCGCTCCTCTTCGTCGGGATCCTCCTCGCCCGCCGTTGGGGCGGCGGCGTACGGAACCTCCTGCGGGGTCTCGTCCTGCCCGGCGCGGTCGCGGCCGCCGTCGCCGCCGGGGCGACGCTGCTCGCCGGCACCGGCTTCGGCTGGCTGCGCACCCAGAGCGTGGCCGGCACCATCCACACGGCGCTCTCCGTCTCCAGCGACCTCGGGCTCGGCCTCGGCCTGCTCGTCGCGGACGATCCGGAGCCGGTGAAGGCCGTGGTCCAGAAGCTGGGCCTGCTCGCCGCGCTCGTCCTGATCGCGTTCCTCGGGCGGCGGGCCTGGCAGGGCCGCCTCTCCCCGGTCCTTGCCCTCGGCCTCTCCCTCCTCGCCCTGGTCGCGCTGTCGCCGATGGTCCAGCCGTGGTACCTGCTGTGGGGCACCGCCACCGTCGCCGCGGCCGGCGTCTGGCACACGCGGCCCGCGCAGTTCCTCGCGGTCCTGTCCGCGGCCCTCACGTACGAGACGGCGCCCTCGGGGCACACCCCCGCGTACGGCTTCGCGCTGGCAGGGCTTGCGCTGGCGGTAGGGCTGCTGTGGGCGCGCCGGGAGCGATGGCCCGCGGCGGCGCCCGCGCATCCGCCGCGGGCCCTCGCGCCCGCCGGCACCACGGGGACATCGCGCCCCCACGGCGCGGATTCGGCTCCGGACGCCCCCTAGGGACGGGTGGTCAGGGCCGGGGCGTGCGCCGCACCGAGCGGCCCGGCAGGGCGTCCGTCCGCCGGCCGTCCTCGATGACGAAGCGTCCGTCGACCAGCACGTGCGGGATGCCGACCGGGAGCGTGCGGGGGGAGTCGTACGTGGAACCGGCCGCGACCGTCGCCGGGTCGAAGAGGACCAGGTCGGCGACGTAGCCCTCGCGGACGAGCCCGCGGTCGGGGAGGCGGAGGCGCGCGGCGGGGCGGGCGGTGAGGTGGGCGACGCACTCCTCCAGGGAGAGCACGCCCTCCTCGCGGACATAGCGGCCGAGGTATTCGGGAAACGTGCCGTACGCCCGCGGATGCGGCTTGGCGCCCTGGAGGATGCCGTCGGAGCCGCCGGTGTGGACCCGGTGGCGCATGATCGCGCGCACGTTCTCCTCGTGCCCGACGTGCTGGAGGACCGTCGACCCGAGCCGGTCCTCGACCAGCAGACGGCGGGCGGTGGGCCAGTCGGCCAGGCGGCGGCCGACGAAGCCGGCCAGGGCCGGGTCGGTCACGCCGGAGACCTCGAGGGTGTCCCATTCGACCGGCACCCCGTGGCAGCCGTCCGAGCCGACCTCCTCCAGGTGGTGGCGGATCCGTTCCGCCGTCGCGTCGTCGCGCAGCCGCGCCAGGAGCACCTCGGGGCCGCCCTCGTGGGCCCAGCTCGGCAGCACGGCGACGAGCGTGGTGCAGCCCGGCGTGTAGGGGTAGGTGTCGAGGCTGATGTCCGAGCCGCCGGCGAGGGCCTCGTCGAGGAGGGCGAGGAGCTCCGGCGCCCGGCCCTCGTTCACGCCGAAGTTCATGGTGGCGTGCGCGAGGTGGAGGGCGCAGCCCGCGTCCCGGGTGAGCCGCACCATCTCCTCGTACGCCTCCAGCGCGCCCGCCCCGTAGGAGCGGTGGTGGGGGCAGTAGTAGCCGCCGTACCGCGCCACCACCCGGCACAGCTCGGTGAGTTCGGCATCGGGGGCGTACATCCCGGGGGTGTAGGTGAGCCCGGAGGACATGCCGACCGCGCCCTGCTCCAGGCCCTCGGCGACCAGCCGCCGCATGTGGTTCAGCTCGGCCTCGGTGGCGGGCCGGTCCTCCCAGCCGACGGCGTGCATCCGGACCGTGCCCTGGGGGACGAGGTAGGCGGCGTTGACGGCGACGCCCCGGTCGAGCCGGTCCAGGTACTCGCCGACCGTGCGCCAGTCGAAGTCGACGCTCGTGTCCCCGGGCGCACCGCCGTTCCAGCCGGTGATCGCCCGGCGGACCTCGTCGAGGGTGCGGTCGTCGACGGGCGCGTACGACAGGCCGTCCTGGCCCAGGACTTCGAGGGTGACGCCCTGCGCGGCCTTCGCGCTGTGGTCCGGGTCGCGCAGGAGCGCGAGGTCGCTGTGGGCGTGCATGTCGATGAAGCCGGGGGACAGGGCGAGGCCCTCGGCGTCGACGACGCGCCGGGCGGTGGGCCGCTGGCAGCCGGCCGCCGCGCCCTCCTTGACGATCGCGGCGATCCGGCCGTCCGCGAGGGCGACGTCGGCGCGGTAGGAGGGCGCGCCGGTGCCGTCGACGACCTCCGCGTCACGGAGGACGAGATCCATGGCGGGCTCCTGACGGTTGTCGGTTGACGGCTGACGCTAGAAGAAGGTGCGGACGTAGTCGACGACGGTGCCGTCGGCCTCGACGAGCGGGATCAGCTGCCACTTGTCGAACGAGGTGCACGGGTGCGACAGGCCCATGCCGAGCCAGTCGCCGACCTCCAGATCGGCGCCCTCCTCGGTCCGCAGCCAGCCGTGCTGGTCGGACAGGCCGGTGACGGTGATGCCGTCGGCGGGCCGCAGTTCGCCGGTGCGGGCGTCGCGGACCACCTGGGCCTCGGGCAGCCGGAGGTCGTACGCGGCGTCCCGCTTGCCCGCGTTGGTGAAGGCCTGGTCGGGGGCCGGCCGGGAGACGACCTGCGCCCAGAGCCGGAACGCGGGCTCCAGGGCGCCCTCTTCGGGGACCCGGTTGAAGGGCGAGAGGTCGCGGTAGTGGCCGCTGTCGTGCGACACGTACGCGCCGGAGCGCAGCAGCTTCAGGACGGGCAGGGACAGTGCGGGGATCTCGGCGAAGACCTCGGCGACCGTGTCGAACCAGGCGCTGCCGCCCGCGCTGACGACGATCTCGCCGATCTCCGGGGCGAAGCGCCCGTCCTTGTCGAAGGCGGCGGCGAGCCCGGTGAGCCGGTGCAGCCAGGCGCGGACCCGGTCCGGGTCGGCCCGGGGGACCTCGCCCTCGTAGCCGGCGACGCCGACGAGCCGGAGGGTGCGGGCGGCGGCGACGGCGTCCGCGACGGCGGCGCAGTCGGCTTCCGTACGGGCGCCGGTGCGGGCCCCGTCGCCGGCGCCGAGCTCCACGACGACGTCCACCGGGCGCCGGGCCCGCGCCGCGCGCAGGGCCTCGTCCATCAGCTCGACCCCGCGCACGGAGTCGACGTAGCAGACGAAGCGGAAGTCCGGGTCGGCGTCGAGGTCGGCGGCGAGCCCGCGCAGGGCGACGGCGTCGACGAGCTCGTTGGCGAGGAAGATCCGGGCGATGCCGTGGGCGCGGTAGACACGGACCTGGTGGGGCACGGCGGCGGTGATGCCCCAGGCGCCGTGTTCGATCTGGCGGTCGAAGAGCTGGGGGGCCATGGAGGTCTTGCCGTGCGGGGCGAAGGCGAGGCCGTGGCGCTCGGCGTAGGTCTCCAGGAGGCGGAGGTTGTGCTCGACGGACTCGGCGGAGAGCGCGAGGACGGGGGTGGTGAAGCCGCCGGTGAAGAGGTTGCGGCGCTGGGCGGCGAGCGCGCCGACGGTCAGGCCCTCGGCGTCCGGCGGCAGGCCCTTGAAGCGGTGGTCGACGCGCTCGTTCGCCAGGTCCGGGGCCGGGGCCGGATCCGGGTCCGGGTTCAGGGGCATGGGTCCTCCTCCTCAAGGGCGTTGCGGTATATGCAACACCCGTTGCGCATATCGCTCATGGCTGTCTAACATCCAGGCCGACGCCGGGTCAATGGACCCCACGCCTTCCCCGCACCGAAGCCGAGGACCCCCGCAGTGACCGGAAACCCGCCCGCGCACGCGTCCGTGGACGTCGTGTGCCTCGGCGAGTCCATGGTCACCTTTCTGCCCACCCGGCCGGGCCGCCTCGCCGACGTCCCCTCCTTCGACCGCGCCATCGGCGGCGCCGAGTCCAACGTCGCCTGCGCCCTCGCCGCCGCCGGGCATCGGGTGCGGTGGGTGGGAAGGGTCGGGCGCGACGGCTTCGGCGACCACCTGATCGAGACCATCGGGGCGTACGGGGTCGATGTCTCCGCCGTCGTCCGCGACCCCGACCGCCCGACCGGCGTCTACTTCCGCACCGCCACCGACCGGGCCACCGACGCCCACGAGGTCGTCTACCACCGGGCCGGCTCGGCGGCGTCGGCGATGTCGCCCGCCACCGTGCCGTACGAGAGCGTCTCGGGTGGCCGGATCCTGCACCTGTCCGGGATCACGGCCGCCCTGTCCGACGACTGCCTCGCCCTGATGCGCGAGCTGACCCGGCCCCGCCCCGGGCGCCCGCTCGTCTCCTTCGACGTCAACCACCGGCCGCGGCTGTGGCGCGACCCGGCGGCGGGCGGCCGGCTGCTGCTGGAACTGGCGCGCGGGGCGGACGTGGTGTTCGTGGGGGAGGACGAGGCGGAGGAGGCGTGGGGGACGGGCGGTGCGGCGGCGATCCGGGCGGCGCTGCCGGAGCCGGCGGTGCTGGTGGTGAAGCGGGGCGGGGAGGGCGCGGTGGTGTTCGAGCGCCGCGCGGCCACGGCCCCCGACACCGTGACCGACGTCCTCCACACCGTCACCCATGTCCCCGACACCGTCACCCACGTCCCCGCCCCCCGCGTCACCGTCGTCGCCCCCGTCGGCGCCGGGGACGCCTTCGCCGCCGGGTTCCTGTCCGGGACCCTGCGCGGGCTCGACGCCAAGGCGCGGGCGCGGCACGGGCATCTGACGGCCGCGGCCGCGCTCACCGTGCCCGGAGACCTCGCCGCGCCACCCCGGCGCGCCCACGCCGACCGGCTGGCCGCCGCCGACGACGAGGCCTGGGGGACACTTCACCTCGGCCCCGGCTGGACCGGGGAGGACCAGGAGGTACGTACGCCATGAGCCAGACCGTCGACCGGGCGCTCAGCATCCTGCCGCTGCTCGCGCAGGGGCCCGCCGACCTCGGCCAGGTCGCCGACCGGCTCGGCGTCCACAAGTCCACCGCCCTGCGGCTGCTGCGCACCCTCCACGAGCACGGCCTCGTCCACCGCCAGCAGGACCAGCGCTACCGCCTCGGCGCCCGCCTCTTCGCCCTCGCGCAGGAAGCCGTCGAGAACCTCGACGTCCGCGAGATCGCCCACCCCCACCTCGTCGCCCTGAACGAGCGGATCGGCCACACCGTCCACCTCGCCGTGCGCGAGGAGGGCGAGGTCCTCTACATCGACAAGGTCGAGAGCCGCTATCCGGTCCGCATGTACTCGCGGATCGGCAAGCCGGTCGCCCTCACCGTCGCCGCCGTCGCCAAGCTGCTCCTCGCCGACCTGCCCGAGCCCGAGCGGCGCGCGCTGGCCGCCAGGCTCGACTACCCCCCGTACACACCCCGTTCGACACCGAACGCCACCGCCTTCCTCAAGGAGCTGGCGACCGTACGCGAACAGGGCTGGGCCACCGACCTCGGCGGCCACGAGGAGTCCATCAACTGCGTCGGCGCGCCGATCCGCGGCGCGGACGGCCGGGTCGTCGCCGCCATGTCGGTCTCGGCGCCCAACGTGGTCGTCACGGCCGAGGAACTCCTCGCACTCCTCCCGCTGGTGCGGCGCACCGCCGACGACATCAGCCGGGACTACTCAGGCAACGCCCCGACGAAACACGCGTAAGGATCGAGGACCCGCATGACCGAGAAGATCGCCCTCACCCCCGCCACCCACACCGCACCCCCCGCCAGGTTCTCCCACGGCGTGCGGAAGGGCAACATCCTCCAGGTCGCCGGCCAGGTCGGCTTCCTGCCCGCCGTCGAGGGGCAGCCCCCGACGCCGGCCGGCCCGACCCTGCGCGAGCAGACCCTCCAGACCTTGGCCAACGTCAAGGCGATCCTGGAGGAGGGCGGCGCGGGCTGGGACGACGTGATGATGATGCGCGTCTACCTCACCGACGTCGACCATTTCGCCGAGATGAACGAGATCTACGACGCCTACTTCGAGGAGCAGGGCCTCAAGGCCCCGGCCGCGGCCCGTACGACGGTCTACGTCGGCCTGCCCAAGGGCCTCCTCGTCGAGATCGACGCGCTGGCGGTCCTGGGCTGATCCCCGGTTTCGTGGCGGGGGCGGCTGGGCTCCTCACAGGTCCGTCGTCCATACTTCCGCCGTGGAGCAGCGCACAGAACCCAGCATCCAGCCCCTGCAAGGGGCCGCGGCCGACCCGGCGTTCGTGCCCGGCATCATGGGCCCGCGGCCGGCGGAACCGGAGGACAGGACGCCGACGGCCGAGCCCGCCGATGTCGAGGACGCCGACGACGAGGCCGTGGACGAGGCCGTCGACGAGGCCGAGGACGGGATCGACGTCGAGGACGCGCCGGTCGGGGAGGACTCCGGACACGCCGACGGCGGCCCCGTGTTCGAGGCCGCCGACCGGCGGGCCCGGATCGTCGCCGACGCCGCTGGCGTACGTCTGGGCCTGGACGAGGAGAACTGCGAGTTCCGCTGGGACGAGATCGGCGCGGTGGAGACCGCGACCTCCCGTTTCGGCAAGCGGTTCACCGTCACCGTGCACACCCCGGACCGGCGCTGGTACCCGGTCGAGATCGAGGCGCCGGCCAGGGCGCGCATCGGTGAGTGGGAGTCACGGCTGGACGCGGTGCTCGACGCCTACTTCGACGAGGACGCCTAAGAGATGTTCCGTAATTCATACGTAGTCGATCTTTAGGCTGTGGAGCACGGCGACGGCGCGGGCGGTGTCGTTGAAGTGCTTCCCGCGCCTGTGGTGCTGGCGTAGAACCTGGAAGTCCTTGAGGCGATGTCTGGTGACCTGGTCGGCCATTGTGGCGCGGTAGACGACGATGTCGTTGCGGTTGCCGAGCCAGTTGTCGCCGACCGCCACAATGCGGCGGTCGCGGGCGCGGATGGTGACCTGGAAATTGACGGAGCGCCGGTAGTTCTTTGAGCAGGCTGCCATGGTGCGGTCGTGGCCGGGCGCAGGAGTGCCGTCCACGACCCACAGGTCCGACCGGCGCCCTCCGGGTGGTTCGAGGAGCCCGGCGACCAGGGGCGTCATGCGGTCGATGACGCGGTGGACGGTGGCCAGGACGACGCCGAAGAGGTCGGCGAGCTGCCGGTGGGTGAGGTTGGTGCGCCAGGCGATGGCGGCCAGTAGGACGCGGCTGTCCAGCAGTATCGTCCACGGCCGCCCACGTCCCGGCGCTGGCAGGAGCGCGGCGGTGCAGGCGACCAGGACAATGAACGCCTTGATGGTCGGTCCGGGCCAGTGCGACATGGCGCGGGGGTGCAGGCTGGTGTGACGTTGAGTGGAGCCGGTCGGCCGGCCACGGCGGGGTGCGGCGCCCGACGTGGCCGGGGGTGGGGAAGTCGGCTCGGCTGCGGTTGAGGTAGACGTGTTGGACGGTCACCTTGAGTTGTGCCCGCCGCCCATTGGTCGCACGTGCGTGCGGGGTGTCGCGAGTATCGGTGAATGCGTACGGAGTTCGCCTGTGCGTGCGAAGGGCTCTCTAGGTTGGGTGGAGCCGGTGCCATACGGGAGGGGGTGGCGGTCATGCGGGCTGCCCGGACGGCAGGGAGGTTCCGGGGGAGGAACAAGGCCCCGAAGTGGAAGAAGCCCGACGGCGGGGTGGTGTCGGTGATGGTGCTGCCGCTGGCCGTCACCGACCCCGGCGACCTGGACCGGCTGAACAAGCTGTTCGCTGCGATGTGGAGTATCAAGCACGCCGTCCAGCGCGATGCCCGCGCCAAGGTCAATGCCTACTGGACCGCGTACCACGAGCGGAACGAGCAGGGCGCGAAGGCCGTACGGCAGCGCCTCGGCCTCTCCCGTGAGACGTTGGAGCGCTGCGCCTACCGGCACCTGGAGGACTCCGGGCACCTCAGGCACCACGCCTCGAAGGCCCTGGCAATGCACATGGCTGACGAGGTGTGGAACGGCGTGCAGCGGCACCTGTTCTCCGACGCCACCGGCCACCGCTTCGGCCGTCCGAGGACCGGCCGCTGGCACGACTTCACCCGCATCCCCGGCCGCGCCCGCTCCCACACCACCACCAACAAGTGGGAAACCTTCCGCCTCGCCGGCAGCCTCCACGGCCACGCCATGGCCTACACCGACGGCGGTCGGCAAGAGCTACAGCAGCCGCGCCGGATGCCGAAGCCGACCGTGCCGTCTGGCAGCGTGCCCACGGGCAAGACCACCGCCTCGGGCAAGCCGGGGATGCGCAAGGCCACGTGGTGGGACCACGCCGGTCCCCTCGCCGTGGTGTTCGCGGGCGGCCCCGATTCCGCCCGTGGTGACCTCGTCCTCCCTGTGCGCATCCCCCAGGGGCCGGGACAGTGGGCGCGGGCGGAGCATTTCCTCACCGACCCCGCCCGCTGGCACAAGGTGGACCTTGTGCGCCGCCGCAAAGCCGGTGCGCCGGGCGGCTGGGCGTACGAGGCGCACCTGATGGTGCTGGGTCCTGGCTACGCGTCCCCCGCCGTACAGCAGATGCGGCAGCGGGCTGCCTCCCTGAACCGTATCGGCGGGGTGGACGGCAACGTCTCGAACCTCTCCGTCGTCTCCTTCCCCGCCAGCCTGGACCCTGCCGACAGCGCACCGGCGTCCATCGAGATCACGCTTACCGACGCCGAGCGTGCCAGGTTGGAGAAGTCGGCGAAGAAGCGGCGGGGCCGGGCGCGGGCGCTGGAACGCTCCCGCCGGGCGACGAACACGGCGCAGTACGGGCTGTCGAAGAAGCAGCAGCGCCGGGCCGAGCGCCGCGCATCCAAGGGACTCCCGGAGAAGAGGGTCAAGGTTCCGGGCGGTGCCCGCGCCGCCCGTGCGGGCGGGGTGCCGAAGCAGGCATACCGGCGCGACAAGCTGTCCGCCCACTACCGGGAGCAGCGCGCCCGCCAGGCCGAAGCCGCCGCCGGCGCCGCCGAACACCGCCGTCACCGTGCCCGCAGCGTGGCACGGGAGATCATCGCCGCCCACGGACCCGTCCTCGTGGTGGAGGACTGCGACATCCGCACCTGGTACCGGCTGTGGGGCAAGCGCCTCTCCCAGACCACACCGGGAATGCTGATCGGCGCCCTCGACCGCGAATGCCGGGCAGCGCGCGGACGGCTCGTACGGGCGTCCACCTGGTCAACGGCCCTGTCACAGCACTGCATGTGCGGCCAGCGCGTCAGCAAGGCGCTGCGGGATCGGGAACACAAGTGCATTGCCTGCGGCCTGGTCGGCAAGCGAGACCTTGTATCCGCCGCCCTGGCCGCGTTCGTCCGCCTCACCGACGTGGACGACCCCAAGACCGCGTACCTGGACACCGCGATGTCCCGGCACGTACAGATCGTTTTCGATGAAGGGCTGGAAGAAGCCCTGCGTGAGTCAACCACACCGAGCCAGAACACCCCTCGGGGTGCTGGTCGCGTGGCAGTCCCCCGCCAAGGGGAGACCTCTGCTCACCGAACCGCCGCAAGGCGGCCCCGAGCGACCCCGGATGAGACACGCGCCGTGCGTGACCACGCCGGACAGCCCGGACGCCGCCCCGGCTGCGACCCGCAGCTCACCCTCTGGTGAACTGCGGAACGAGTCTTAGCAGTACTGCGCGGCCTTGCCGATGGAGCGGTACATGCAGTCGGAGTTCTCGAGGAGCTGCAGCACGGCGTCCCTGTTGCGGCTGGTCTCGCGCTCGATCACCTCGTCGGGCGGGTAGAAGCCGCCGTTCCAGGACGAGGCCGGGTACATCTCGAAGGTGTACCCGAAGATCTTGTGCGTGCCCCAGAGGTAGTCGTCGATCGACCCGTCCGTGATGTAGAGGTCGCTGGACTGCTCCGGGGTGTAGCCGTTGCTCGACGCCATCTTCTGGCCGACCGTGGCGAAGGCGTCACGGTCGTCCTGCGTCATGCCCGTCGCGGTGTCGGCGGTCGTCCAGCCGAAGGGCCACAGGACGAGCTCGCTGTAGGTGTGGAAGTCGATGCCGGTCTTGATCTGCTGCTTGCCGCCCACCACGCGGGAGCGGACGAAGTCGGCGACGACCTTCACCTCGGGCGCGGACTCGGGCGCGGCGCCGCGGTAGGTCTCGGAGCTCTTGGAGCCCGAGGAACCGCCGCAGCAGCCCCACTTGTAGTTCCAGTTGCGGTTCATGTCCGTGCCGACGTACGAGGAGCCGGAGTTGGGCTGGCGGTTCTTGCGCCAGCTGCGGTAGGAGCCGGAGGCGATGTCGTACTCGCCGCCGTCCGGGTTGAGGTCGGGGATGATCCAGATCTCCCGGCCGTTGACCATGTTGGTGATCCGGGAGTCGGTGCCGTAGCCGGCGCCGAGCTCGCGCAGCAGGTAGAGCGCCATCTCGACGGTCAGGTGCTCGCGGGCGTGCTGGTGGTGGGTGAAGAGGACCTCGGGCTCGGCCTCGTCCGTGCCGACGTTGTCGCTGATCTTGATGGCGACGATGTCACGGCCCTGGTAGCTCTTGCCGATGACCCGCTTGTTCATGATGGACGGGTAGGCGGCGAGGCGCTGGTCGATCTCGGCGTTCATCTCCGCGTAGTTGTGGTACTTGGAGTCGGCGGAGGGGAAGTCGAGCGGTCCGACGCCATGGGTGTGGTCGTGGCCGCCGCTGCGGTCGGGCGGCCCCGGCAGCGGGGTGGTCTTGTAGCCGAGGCTCTTGAGGTGGGCGAGCTGCTGGGCGTTGGCGCTGACGACGACCGAGCGGGCGTCGACCTCGTCGATGGAGACGCCGGTGGCGGTGAGGGCGGAGCGCTGGGCGGCGGTGGCGGGTCCGGCGACCTCGTACTGCCGGATCACCTCCTCGCCGTCCCGGGCGACGGCGGTCGGCGCCGGGTCGGCCCCGGCGGGTGTGGTGAGGCCGGAGAGGGGCGCCGCGAGCGCGAGCGCCATGAGGGCCGCGAGACCGGCGGTCCTTCCTCTGCCCGGGCCGCGGGTTCCGCGGGCACCTCGGGTTCGAAGTCGCATGCTGTCTCCTGGGTGGGGAGTGTGGGGGTGTGCGACAGACTGGTGCGGGTGTGCACATCGTGGGGGTGTGGCATGCACCGGTCAAGGAGTGAAGTTCGGCCATATTCTCCCGCCGCCGGCCCCGAAAACGGCGCAGCGCCGCCGGGGGAGCGGCGGCGCTGCGGAGGGATTCCCCCGGAAGGGGGGATCGTGGACGCGTGACGGAAGTCGTCGCGGACGGCTTAACGGAGGGTCTTACGGACGGCGTTACGGAAGGGGTTACGGGAGGCCGTGGACGTGCGGGCCGACCGCGTTCGACCAGGCGTTCCCGGCCGTCGCGTCCCAGTTGGTCGACCAGGTCATCGCGCCGCGGATGCCCGGGTAGGTCTTCGAGGGCTTGAAGCTGCCGCAGCCGGTGCCCTTGGCCAGGCAGTCGAGCGCGTTCTTCACGATCTGCGGGTCGACGTAGCCGCTGCCCGCGCCCCGCGTCGAGGCGGGCACGCCCAGGCCGACCTGGGAGGCGTCCAGACCGCCCTGGAGCTGGATGCAGGCGAGTGCGGTGAGGAAGTCCACCGAGCCCTGGCTGTAGACCTTGCCGTCACAGCCGAGCATCGAGCCGCTGTTGTAGTACTGCATGTTGACCACCGTGAGGATGTCCTTCACGGCGAGCGCGGTCTTGAAGTACTCGGTGCCCGTGTTCTGCATGTCGATGGTCTGCGGGGCCATCGTCAGCACCATCGACGGACCGGCCTTGGCGGACAGCTGGCGCAGCGCCTTGGTGAGGTACGTCGAGTTGATGCCGTGCTCCAGGTCGATGTCGACGCCGTTGAAGCCGTACTCCTGCATCAGCGCGTACGCGCTGTTGGCGAAGGCGGTGGCGGAGGCGTCGCTGTTGATGGTGACGTTCCCCTTCTCGCCGCCGACCGAGATGATCACCGACTTGCCGGCCGCCTTCTTGGCCGCGATGTCGGCCTTGAAGTCGGCGACCGAGGCGTAGCCGACGGCCGGGTCGAGGTTGAAGACGATCTGGCCGGGCGTGGCGGTGGAGTCCGCGAAGGAGACGGCGATGATGTCGTACTGCGCCTGCACGTCCCGCAGCTTCTGCACCGCGGCGCCGTTGTCGAAGTTCTGCCAGTAGCCGGTCAGCGCGTGCTTCGGCACGGCCGGGCCGGGGCCCGGGTCGGTGACCTTGGCGGTCCGCGCGGTGACGGCGGCCGACTTGGCGGACTCGCCCGCGGCGTTGGTGGCGGCCACCTGGAACTGGTACGCGGTGTCGGGGGCGAGCCCGGTGACGGTGGCCGAGGTGTTGTTCACCGTCGCCGCGAGGGAGCCGTCCTTGTACACCTTGTAGCCCGTCGCGCCCGAGACCGCGCCCCAGCTGAGCGAGACCGACGACGAGGTGACGGTGCCGGCGGCGAGGCCGGCGGGGGTGGCCGGGACCGTCGGCTCCGGGTCGGTGCCGCCGCCCCCGTCGGGGCCGAAGACGCTCACGTCGTCGACGGAGTACGCGGCCGTGCCGTACCACCCGTGCGTGTATATCTGCACCGACGTCGTGTTGGGGCCGGTGGTGAAGGTGGTCTTCAGCTGCTTCCAGGCGGCGCTGTCCGGCGTCCAGGTGGAGACGTCGGTGGTGCCGGTGCCGGTCGCGCCCAGGTAGGCGTAGCCGCCCTGCACCCAGGCGCTCAGCGTGTAGGTGGAGCCCGGCCTGACCGTCACGGTCTGGGTGCAGCGGGCGTTGTCGAGGCCGGCCGGGGTGGCCCGCAGGGCGCCCGCCCCGGTGCGTACCGGCGAGGGGACGGCCGCGCCGCTGCCGGCGGAACAGGACCAGTTGGCGAGGCCGTTCTCGAAGCCCGCGTTCCTGGCGACGTTGACGTCCGCGGCCTGGGCGGTGCCGGCGCCGCCGACGACGAGGAGCCCGGCGCCGACGGCGAGCGCGAGCGCGGCTGTGGTGGTGCGGTCCACGTGCTGCCTCCGGGGGGAAGTGGGGGAGGGGCAACAAGTTGGTCCAGACCAATCGGGTTGTCAAGACCTGTGGAAGGAAGCGCAGTTCACGGCGCCGAGAAAGTGACGGAGCTTGAACGATTGTGTGTTCAGCGCCCGAGCGGCGTGGCTAAAGTGCAGGAGCGGTGACGCCGCGAACGCAGCAAGTGATCAACGAGTGGTCAGTGAGGGATCGGGGGAGCCCGACGTGCCGACAGCGATTGCGGTCACAAGGCCTGACCTGGTGCTGCCCCCGACCGACCCCCAGACACTCCCCGCCGCCGTCCTGCCCGGCCCCGACACCCGGCCGCTCGACGCCACCCTCGCCGACGTCCAGCTCCTGCTCGAACGGCACGGCCACCTGATCGTCGTCTGCCCCACCACGGCACCGCCCGCGACCGAACAGCGCCTGTACGCGGTCCGCGGGCTGCTCGAATCCGACCGGATCGCGATCGTCAGGACCGACCTGCCACCGCTCGGCGCCGCCGTCCTCGTCCGGCAGCTGCGCCAGCTCGCCACCTGCGACTTCAGCCCCGGAGTCCTCGCCTCCGCCGCCCGGCTGCTCGCCCACTACGTCTACGCCGGCGCCGTCCTCGGCTCCGTGGCCCGGCTCGACCACGTACCGGTCGGCCTCGCCTCGCACGTCAAGGGCTGGCTGCCCGGCGCCCACTTCGCCGTCCTCGCCGGACCCGTCCCCCAGCTCGTACGCCTCGGATCCTCCGGGCCGGCCGGATCCGACACCCTCACCGGGCCCGAGTTCGGCACCGACCTCGTGCTCGCCCGCGGCCAGCTCCAGACCGACTGGCCCACCACCGCCCTCGCGCCCCGCTGGCAGGTCCGCGCCGTCCAGGAGGCCACCCTTCCCGAGTCCTCACCCCGCTGGTGGGGCACGGGCAAGCTCGTCGAGTTCGCCGCCTACCTGCCCGACCTGCCCGTCCTGTACCAACTCGTCTCCTCCGTACGGCGCGAGACCTGCCACTGGTGCCGGATGGAGCTCATCGGCGACCGCTGCGGCTTCTGCGCCGCGCCGCTGCCCACGGCCGAACCGACCCCGGCCACCCCCACCGGTCACCGCTAGCGTCCCCGTTCCCGTCCACGATCGAGGTAGTACGGCCATGAACTCCCGCCAGCGCCGTGGCGTCATCCTGCTGCTGCTCTCCGTCCTGTGCGCCCTCGGCGCCTTCGCCGGCGTGCTCTCCGTGATCAGCGACGTGAACTCCAAGGTCGGGCCCGAGGTCACCGCGTACCGGATCAAGGGCGACATCGCGCCCTACACCCCGCTCCGGGCCCACCAGTTCGAGAAGATCACCATGCCCGAGCGCTGGCTCCCGGCCACCGCCGTCACCGACCTCGCCCGCACCGAGGGCAAGATCGCGGTCACCACCCTCAAACGGGGCTCCCTCCTCCAGGCCGACATGATCGTCGAACGGCCCGCGCTCGCCCCCGGCCAGCAGGAGATCGCCATCATGATCGACGCCGCCACCGGTGTGGCCGGCAAGATCACCCCCGGGGCCACCGTCAACATCTACGCCACCTTCGCCGGCGAACGCGGCGGCCCGGCCGCCCAGTCCAAGCTGATCGTCGCCGCCGCCCGCGTCCTCGACGTCGGCGCGCTCACCCCCATCGACGCCGGCCGCGAGGACCGCGCCGGCCGCGCCACCGAGGCCGTCCCCATCACCTTCGCCCTCACCACGGCCGACGCCCAGCGCGTCGCCTACGCCGAGTCCTTCGCCGAGCACGTCCGCCTCGCGCTCGTCGCCCCCGGCACCACCACCCCGCCCGACCCGCGCGACCGCACCTACACGCTCGACAAGGACAAGTGAGGCCCGGCCATGCCCACCAGGATCCTGCCGGCCGTCGCCGACCCCGACGCGGCCCGCGCCGTCACCACCCTCATCGGCCAGCTCCCCGACGCCGAACCCGCCGGGCCCGTCACCGACTCCACCCAGCTCGTCGACACCCTCGCCCGGCTCGCCGCCGAATCCCTCGACGAACTTCCCGAAGTCGTCCTCGTCCACGAACGCATCGGCCCCGTACCGGCACTGGAACTCATCCGCGAGGTCGCCCTCCGCTTCCCCGCCGTCGGAGTCGTCCTCATCACCGCCGACGCGAGCCCCGTGCTCTTCTCCGCCGCCATGGACTCCGGCGCCCGCGGCCTCGTCACCCTCCCGCTCGGCTACGAGGAACTCGCCAGCCGCGTCCAGGCCGCCGCCCAGTGGTCCACCGGCGTCCGCCGCCACCTCGGCGCCGGCGCCGACACCTCCACCGGGCCCGGCGGCACCGTCGTCACCGTCAGCGGCGCCAAGGGCGGCGTCGGCACCACCGTCACCGCCGTCCACCTCGCCCTCGCCGCCCGCGCCTCCGGCCGCACCGTCGCCCTCGTCGACATGGACCTCCAGGGCGGCGACATCGCCTCCTACCTCGACGTCCAGTTCCGCCGCTCCCTCGCCGACCTCGCCGCCGTCGACGACATCTCGCCCCGCGTCCTCCAGGACGCCGTCTACGTCCACGAGACCGGCCTCTCCCTGCTCCTGGCCCCGGGCGAGGGCGAACGCGGCGAGGAGGTCACCGACCGCTCCGCCCGCCAGATCGTCAGCGCCCTGCGCGGCCGCTACGAGGTCGTCGTCCTCGACTGCGGGACCCACCTGGACGCGGCCGGCGCGGCGGCGGTCGAGATGGCCGACACCGCCCTGCTGGTGACGACGCCGGACGTGGTGGCGGTACGGGCCGCCAAACGGGTGGTACGGATGTGGGACCGGCTCCAGATCCGCAAGCCGGAGGAGAGCACCGTGGTGGTGAACCGCCACCAGCGCTCGACGGAGATCCAGCCCGCCCTCATCCAGAAGATCACCGGCACCCGCCTGGCCGGCGTCGCTGTCCCCGCCCACTTCAAGGAACTCGCCGCCGTCGTGGACGCGGGCCGCCTGCACGACCTCGACGCCCGGTCGACGGTGAAGCAGGCGCTGTGGGCGCTGGCGGGTGAGCTCGGCCTGGTCAAGGCGGCGGCCGACCAGGGCCGGGGCGGGCAGGGCCGGGGCCGGGAGCTCGTACGGGCGTCGGACCGCGGCGCGCTGGGGCTGCGGCGGCGCGGGGCGGGACGCTGACATGGGACGGGTGCCGGCCGGGCGCGGCGTACGGGGTGACGAGGGACAGGTGGCGGTCGAGTTCGTCGGCATGCTGCCGCTGATCCTGCTCACGCTCGTGCTGCTGTGGCAGTGCGTCCTGATCGGCTACACGTACACGCTGGCGGGGAACGCGGCGGACGAGGCGGCGCGGGCCTACGCCGTCGGCGACAGCTGCGGGGAGGCGGCGCTGCGGCACCTGGACGGCGCCTGGCGGGCGGGCGCGTCGCCGGGTTGCCGGCGCGAGGACGGGATGGCGCGGGCGCGGGTCGACCTCAAGGTTCCGGTGCTTTTCCCGGGCGCGATCAGCTTCCCGTTCACGGTGACGGGCGAGGCCGCGGCCGTGTGGGAGGGGGAGGATCGATGAGACGACGTGACCGGGGCCAGGTCGCCATCGAGTACCTGGGCTTCCTGCCGATCCTCCTGCTGATCGGCCTCGTCGGCGTGCAGCTGGGCCTCGTCGCGTACGCCGCCCAGCAGGCCGGCACAGGAGCGCGGGCGGCCGCGCGGGCGGCGAGCGTGGACGACACCGACTCCGTACCGGACCCGGAGACGGCGGGGGAGGCGGCCATGAGCGACTGGATCGCCCGCCGCAGCGACGTCTCCGAGGCGGGCGGGAGGGCGACCGTCACCGTACGGATCCCCTCCCTCGTCCCCTTCTGGACCTTCGAGCCCGTGACGAGGACCGCCACCATGCCCGTGCCCGAGGAGGACCAGTCATGAGCCTGCGGGCCCGCATCAGCACCCCTGACGACCACCGGGCGGGCGGCGGACGGGAGGACGGCCACCTCGTCGCGTCCTTCCGCGCCAAGCTCCTCGAGGAGATCGACCTCACCGAGATGTCCGCGCTCGCCGCCGCCGAGCGGCGGGCCCGCCTGGAGCGCGTCCTCGGCCACATCATCAGCCGCGAGGGACCCGTCCTCTCCACCGCCGAACGCGCCCAGCTGATCCGCCGGGTCGTCGACGAGGCACTCGGCCTCGGCGTCCTCGAACCACTCCTCGAAGACGCCTCCATCACCGAGATCATGGTCAACGGCCCCGACCAGATCTACGTCGAGCGGGCCGGCCGGGTGGAACTGCTCCCGCTCCGCTTCGCCTCGCACGAGCAGCTGATGCAGACCATCGAGCGGATCGTCTCCACCGTCAACCGGCGCGTGGACGAGTCGAACCCCATGGTCGACGCCCGCCTGCCGTCCGGCGAACGCGTCAACGTCATCATCCCGCCGCTGTCGCTCACCGGGGCCACGCTCACCATCCGCCGCTTCCCCCGCGCCTACACCCTGCACGAGATGATCGGCCTCGGCTCCCTCGACGAGCAGATGCTGCTCCTGCTGTCCGGGCTCGTCCAGGCGAAGTTCAACATCATCGTCTCCGGCGCCACCGGCACCGGGAAGACCACCCTGCTCAACGCCCTGTCCGGACTCATCCCCGACGGCGAGCGGGTCATCACCATCGAGGACTCCGCCGAACTCCAGCTCCAGCAGTCCCATGTGATCCGCCTGGAGGCCCGCCCGCCGAACATCGAGGGCCGCGGCCAGGTCACCATCCGCGACCTCGTCCGCAACTCCCTGCGCATGCGCCCCGACCGCATCGTCGTCGGCGAGGTCCGCGGCGGCGAGACCCTCGACATGCTCCAGGCCATGTCCACCGGCCACGACGGCTCCCTCGCGACCGTCCACGCCAACTCCGCCGAGGACGCCCTCATGCGCCTCCAGACCCTCGCGTCCATGTCGGAGGTCAAGGTCCCCTTCGAGGCGCTGCGCGACCAGATCAACAGCGCCGTCGACGTCCTCGTCCAGCTCACCCGCCATCCCGACGGCACCCGCAGGGTCACCGAGATCGCGATCCTCGCCTCCGACGGCCGCGAGCGCTACCTCCTCGCCACCGTCTGCCGCTTCAACGCCCGGCCGATCGCCGCCGACGGCCGGGTCCACGGCGAGTTCGCCCACCACCCGCTGCCGCGCCGGGTCGCCGACCGGCTGTACATGGCGGGCCAGCCCGTCCCGCAGGCCTTCGGCGTGGCCGCGACCGACGCACACCTCGCCACGCGGGAAGCGAAGTAGGGGGACATCTCCGTGAATCCGACACTGTTGACGGTGGCCGCGGCCCTGGTCGCCGGCGTCCTCGCCGTGATCGGCGTCCAGCTCTACGCGAGCGGGGCCGCCCAGCGGGCCGCGCTGATCGCCCGCCTCTCGCAGACCGCGGGCGAGGGGGGCGAGGGCGGCACCGGCCGGCGCGGCCGCCTGTTCCGGGGCATCGACCGGCGGATCCGCCGCACCGCCTTCGGGCGCAGGCTGGAACTCCGCATCTCCGCCACCGGACTGTCCGTGACGCCGGGCGAGTTCGTCGTCGCCATGGCGGTCACGGTGGTGGTCCTGTGGACCGCGGGGCAGGCACTGCTCTCCCCGTTCTTCGGACCCATCTCCGGCTTCCTGGGCGTATGGGCCGCCATGGGCTTCCTCAACTGGCAGCGGCAGAAGCGCATCGAGAGGTTCATCAACCAGCTCCCGGAACTCTCCCGCATCCTCGCCAACGCCACCCAGGCCGGCCTCGCCCTGCGCATGGCCCTCTCCCTCGCCGCCGACGAACTGGAGGCGCCGGCCGGCGACGAACTCGCCCGGGTCGCCCAGCAGCTCGCCGTCGGCACCTCCGTCGACGACGCCCTCGGCGAGCTCGCCGAACGCCTCCCGTCCCGTGAGCTCGTCGTCCTCGTCACCACGCTGGTCCTCGCCAACCGGGCCGGCGGGACCGTCGTCTCCTCGCTGCGCAACCTCACCGAGACCCTGGAGGAACGCAAGGAGACCCGGCGCGAGGTCCGCACCCAGCTCTCGCAGGTCAGCCTGACGGCGTACGCGGTCCCGGTCATCGGCGTCGGCTCGCTGCTGCTCATCGACAACATGCAGCCCGGCGCCCTGGACCGGATGACCGGCTCGGCCGCCGGGCAGGTCGCCGTGGTCGTGGCCTTCGCGCTGTACGTGGTGGGCTTCGTCGTCATCCGCCGCCTCGCGAAGATCGACGTGTAGGGGGTCGTCACCATGGAACTGCTGCTCGCCCTGCTCGCCGGACTCGCCGTCGCCGGATTCTGCTACGGCATCCGCCTCTACCGCGCCGACGCCAGGCTCCCCGGCGACCTCCAGCTCGCCCTGGAGGTCGGCGCCACCCGCACCGGCGCCGTCGACTCCGTCGTCGACCGGCTCGGCATGCGCTGGTCACCGGCCGTCCTGCGGCTCATGGGCCCGAAGCGGGTCAACTCCGTCCGCCGCCGCATCGACCTCGCGGGAAACCCCGGCGGCCTGACGATCGACCGTTACGGGGCGAGGCGGGCGGTCTACGGCTTCCTCGGCGGCTTCGGCGGACTGCTGATGCTCGGGCGCGGCTCGGTCCTCGTCGCGCTGCTGCTGTTCGCCTTCGGCGCGTTCTGGACGGAGGTCGGCATCTGGTCGGCGGTCCGGATCCGCAAGGACCAGATCGAACGCACCCTGCCCGACTTCCTGGACGTGCTGGCCGTCGTCGTCTCGGCGGGCCTCGGCTTCCGCCAGGCGCTGGAGCGGGTCGCCGGCAGGTACGAGGGGCCGTGGGCCGACGAACTGCGCATCACCCTGCGCCAGATGGACATGGGCGTCAGCCGCCGAGAGGCCTTCGACGCCCTGCGCCGCCGCAACGACTCCGAGCAGGTCGCCCAGTTCGTCACCGCCCTCCAGCAGGGCGAGGAGCTCGGCGCCCCCATCGTCGACACCCTGATCCAGATCGCCGACGACATGCGCCGGACCGACGCCCAGAACGCCAGGAGGAAGGCCGCGAAGGCCGTTCCCAAGGCCACGATGGTCATCACCACGCTGATGGTCCCGGCCACGATGATCCTGCTCGGGGCGGGCCTCTTCCTCGGCACGGGCACCGACTTCGGCTCGATCACGGGCGAATGAGGGCGGCCGGGATGCTGAGAGTGCTGGTGGCGAGCGGGAACCCGGTGGTGCGGGCGGGCCTGGCGGTGCTGCTCGGCGCGCACCGGGACATCGAGGTGCTGACGCCACCGCCGCACCTCCCGCCCGAGGCCGTCCGCCCCGCCCCCGACCTGATCCTCCTCGACGGCCCCGCGGCCCCCGCCCGCGCCTTGACGTCCCTGGCCCCGGTCCTGCTCCTCACCCACACCCCGGTCCGGGGCGCGGGGTGCGCGCAGCTTGTCCACGGGGAGTTCGACGAGTCGGAACTGATCCACGCGGTGCGTGCGACTGCACATCCTGGCGGAGGATCAACTGTCTCGAATATACTGCGCTTCAGGAATCCCGCTTCGCAAGTGCAACGGTTCGGTCTGAGCGCGAGGGAGGTGGAGGTGATGAACCTGATCGCATCCGGCATGACCAACCAGCAGATCGCCGCCACCTGCTCCATCACCGAGAAGACGGTCAAGAACCACATCAACCGCATCTTCGCCAAGCTCCACAGCACCACCCGCGGCGAAGCGATCGCCTCCTGGCTCGGCACGAGGACGGCGTCATGACCCCACCGCCCCCTGTGACACACCGTAATTGGGCCTACGGACCCTGTGATCCCCACCCCCTCCGGGCGTACCCTGCCCGCGTCGCCGTACACGGAGGGGAACACCATGAACGACGCGCTGCTGAAGGCCCTGACCAAGGCCAGGGTGCACGCGGCCACTTGGCTCGAAGCCAGAGCCGCCCGGGCCAGGGGAGACCGCGGGCAGACGGCGGTGGAGTACCTGGGGATCATCGTGGTGGTGGTGGCGATCGTGGTGGCGATCACCGGCACGGACATCGGTCAGAGCATCAAGGACGCGATCACGCGGAAGATCGCCAGCCTGACGGGTGGGGGAGGCGGTTCATAGGCCCCGGCGACCGTCGGCGGGACGATGGCCAGGCTTTTCCCGTCTACATCGCGGTGATCGCCGGACTGCTGTTCCTCGCGTTCGTCTACTTCGCCGTGGGGCAGGCGGCGGCCACCCGCAACGGCGGACAGACAGCGGCCGACGCCGCCGCACTCGCCGCGGCGCAGGACGCGCGAGAGCAACTCCGGGACGGCTGGCTGCAGGTGGTGACGGACCCGGACGCATGGGAGGGATTCCTCAGCGGCGAGGACTACGTCCCGGAACAGTCCTGCGAACGGGCGGCTCAGTTCGCAGCGGAGAACCGCGCGGAACTGCTCGCCAACGGCTGTACGGCGCGGAGGTCCGGGGGAGGAGAAGAGTTCCGCGTGCAGATCCGGACCCTCGACACGGTGGGCAACTCCCTCGTGCCGGGTACGGAAAGGCAGCACGCCGTGGCCACGGCGACGGCCGTCCTCGAACCCCGCTGCTCCTTTGACGCTCCCGAGCCGACCCCACCGCCGACGCCCAGCACGCCCACGCCGACGGATTCGGCCGCCCCGGAGCCGACTCCCACGCCCAGCCCCGAACCGCAACCGATCACCGGCCTTGTCTGTGACGGCGTCGAGTGGACGATCGACCCGGAAGACCCTCGGCTGCCCGACGCGGCCGACCTCTTTACCGTCCGACTGGTCGACTGACGAGCGAAGGACCCTGTTTCCATGAGTGTGCGGCACACGAAGAAGGTCGGCAGAGGGTGGGCCTCGGTCGCCGTAACGGCCGGACTTGTCATCGGCCTTGCCGGCTGCGGCGAGGAAGAGAAGCCGCCGCGGGACAAGCCGACGACGACCAGCAGCGCTTCCAGGAGCAGTGAGGGGAACGCTCAGCCGCAGTCCGAGGCGCCGGCCGATCCCATCGCCGTACTCAAGGGACAGGAAGGCCTTGAACTCTCCGTCCACTCGGCGACGCGGGACGCTGGGGGCTTCATCACGGTCAAGGGTGAGCTGAAGAACACGTCGGACGACATCGCCGTCATCTCTTCCCACCTCAGCGGCGACGAGACGGAGATCATCAAGCACGGCAACTCGCTCGGAGGCGCCACCCTTCTCGACTCCACCGGAAAGAAGCGTTACTACGTGCTTCGCGACACCGATGGGCGCCCCCTCACCACCACGCGGCTCTCCAGCCTGGCTGCCGGAGCGAAGACGCCGGTCTTCATGCAGTTCCCCGCCCCACCCCCCACCACCACCGAAGTCTCGCTCCAACTCCCCACCTTCGATCCCGCCACCATCAAGCTCTCCTGAGGGCGCAGCCATGACGACGACATCCCGCCGCCTCGCCGCCCTCACCGTCACGGTCGTCCTCCTCGGGGGAGGGGCCGGGGTGGCGCGGGCCGATGATCCGCCCGGGTCGACGACGGTCGGCGCGCCGCCGGCCGCGATCGACGCGAACTCGCCCGCGCTGATGCTGCCGGACGGCGCCACCCTCGCCCCCGCCAAGGTCCTCGACATCAAGCAGATCGTCGAGGAGGAGGGCGGTGAGCAGCGCCGGGAGGACACCAACGTGGACGTCACGTTCGCCCTGCAGGCCGAGGTGCTGTTCCCCAAGGACAGCGCCAAGCTCAGCCCCGCCGCCACCGCCCGGATCGCCGCCATCGCCGTGGAGATCAACAAGCAGGGGTCGAGCCGCGTCCGGGTGTTCGGGTTCACCGACGACCTCGGGACCTACGAGCACGGGCTGAAGCTTTCCAAACAGCGTGCCGACGCCGTGCAGCAGGTGCTGGCCAGGAACCTGGACCCGGGGACGACCTTCGACATCCGCGGGTACAGCGAGGACTATCCGATCGCCGACAACTCCACCGAGGAGGGGCGGAAGAAGAACCGCCGCGTCGAGGTGTCCTTCCCCCGCACCTCCGGCGGGTGACCTACGGCGCCCCCGGACGCGCCGCCAGGGCTCCGAGGGCCGCCCGGACGGTGGCGGTCATCCGGTCGGGACGGGTGAAGACCTCGTGGGCCGTGAAGCGCAGGACACGACGCACGCCCGGGCAGTTCTGCAGCTCGTTGAAGCGGCGGACATCCCGCTCGTGGGCCTCCCGCGTGCCGTGGAAGGCGAAGCCCTCGATCTCGACGACCAGTCCGGCGGCGCGGAAGTAGAAGTCGGGGCGCAGGGGGCGGCCCGCCGCGGTGTGCAGGGTCGGCTGGACCTCCGGGTGCAGGCCCGCGTCGCGCATCCGTAGCCGGGCGACCGTCTCGGCGGGGGAGCCGGAGCCGGGCACGGCGAGCGTCAGCCAGCGGCGGGCCGCCGGGCCGCCCGGGCAGCGGGGCGCCGCCAGTTCGGCGGCCAGGTCCTCGGCGCGGACGAGCGGGGCGCGCCGCAGGCCGCCCACGAAGCGGTGGGACAGCGCCGAGTCGGCGACGACCACGGCGGCCTCCCGGCTGCCGGCCGTCCGTATGAGGTCGCCGACGGTCCGCGCCGGACTCGTCACCCGCAACCCCCGCCGCAGCGAGCAGTCACGGTCCGTCAGCCGGGCCGTGCCGTGCACCCGTATCCACCCCCGCGCGGCCGCTCCTCCCCGATGGGGCGGGGGAGCCGCGAAGTCCAGGGCGTCCGCCTCCACCGGTCCCTCGCCCAGCAGCTCGATGCGGTGCAGCGCCGCCGCCGTCCGGTGACTGCACACCAGCTCCGGCCGCAGCAGCTGGACCGCCCTGGCCCGCACGCGCCAGTCCACCTCCTTTCCCGGGACCGCCCACGCGCCCCGGCAGATCCGCTGCCAGCCGTCCCGGCGCAGCCGCCCCGCGAGCCGGCCCCGCGGCCAGCCGGCCGCGAGCGCCCACACCGTGAGCAGCACCCCGCCCCTGGCGAGCATCGTCGGCGACATCAACTCGTACATACGCCCAACGATCCACGGAAGAGGGACAGTTCGCACCCCCTGTGGAAAACCCGTCGAAAGAGGCCGTAAGGAAAGCGCAAAGGCGGCCGGACAGGGCGTTCCCGAGGAGGATCCTGGTCCGAACCCCAGCCCTTCCTCCCTCCCGAATGGGCAGCGCATGACGACCACGACCCCGAGCGTCCAGCTGGTCAGCGACCTCGTCGCCCGCATCCCCTCCTTCCGCGACGCCTACGAGTCGCACGTCTTCACCCAGGGCGTCGTCCTGCCGCACGTCTTCTTCTGGGACGTCGTCCAGGGGACCGTCCGCTCGTTCCTGGAGGAGGAGGGCAGCGCGGTCGACTGGCGGCGCACGCTCGACTTCCTGGAGGAGCAGAGCCGCCGCGGTGAGGTCGGCGTGGACGAGGTGATCGTCACGTCCTTCCTCGTCGACCTGCCGCATCCCCATGAGCCGGGGTACGAGATCGTCCGGCAGCTGGGGCCGGTCATGGCCGCCAGGTTCCTGCGCCTGCGTCCCGGCGGCTGACCGTCCGGCGCGAGAGCCGGCCTCCCGAGGCAGCGACCGGGCTCCCGCCCAGGCGGCCGATAATCGACCACATGTCCCGCACCACCCCCGCCGCGCCGCCGACCGTGTCGCGGACGAGCGTCCCGCGCGCGATCGCCCCGCCTTGGGCCGCGCTCGGCGGCTACGCCGCCACCCGCCTCCTCGGTCTCGCCGTCCTCGCCGCCGTCGCCGCGGCCACCGGCAAGGACGGGCTGCACCGGCTCTCGGGCCGCTGGGACTCGGTCTGGTACGTGCGGATCGCCGAGCACGGTTACGGCTACGAGGTCACCCTGCCCGACGGCGCCGTCCACGCCGACCTCGCGTTCTTCCCGCTCCTCCCGCTCCTGGAGCGGGCCCTGTCCGCCGTGCTGCCGGTCGACGCCGCCACCGCCGGGCTGCTGGTGTCCTGGACGGCCTCGCTCGTCGCCGCCTGGGGCATCCACGCCGTCGGCACCCAGGTGGCCGGGCCGCGCACGGGAGTGGTGCTCGCCGTCCTGTGGGGGGTGTACCCGACGGCGTTCGTGCAGTCGATGGCGTACACCGAGACCCTGTTCACCGCCCTCGCCGCCTGGTCGCTCTGGGCCGTGCTGCGCGACCGCTGGATCCTGGCCGGCGCGCTGTGCGTGCTCGCCGGGCTCACCCGCCCGACGGCCGCCGCGCTGATCGCCGCGATCGGGATCACCGCCCTCGTCACGGTCGTGCGCGAGCGAAGGCTCCGCGCCCGCGTCGCCGCCGGTGTCCTGCTCGCCCCGCTGGGCTGGCTCGGCTACATCGTCTACGTCGGCGTCCGCCAGGGCGGCCCCACCGCCTACTTCGACGTGCAGGCCGCCTGGGGCAACTCCATCGACGGCGGTGTCGCCCTCGCCCTGTTCATCGCCGGCCTGCCGTGGCCCGCCGCCCTCGGGCTGTGCGCGGCGCTCGCGCTGCTCGCCTGGCTGATCGTCCTGTGCGTACGGCAACGGCAGCCGCTGCCGCTGCTCGTGTACACGATCGCCGTCGTCCTCGTCTCCCTGGTCGGCGCCGCGTACTTCGGCTCCCGGCCGCGCCTGATGATGCCCGCGTTCGGACTGCTCCTGCCGCCCGCCGCGGCCCTGGCCCGGCTCCGTACCCGCACGGTCGTACCGGTCCTGGCCGCCCTGGCGCTCGCCTCCGCCGCGTACGGGGCGTTCACGCTCCTGGGCTCGGGCCCTCCGTGAGGTCCGTGCGGCCGGAAACACCTCCAGGGTCCCTGCGGTCCGTGAGTTCCATCGCGACCCGTACGCCCGGCCGCAGACCCCAGCCGGCCATCGCGCCGCCCCTCGCCTCCAGGACGTGCCGGCCGCGCCACCGGACCATGCCGAGCCGTCCCGGCCGCATGGTGACCACGTCGAGGACGGTCAACGACCGGTCGAGATAGGCGACGTCGACGGTGAAGCGCATCCCGAAGGTGTGAACGCTGTTGGTGGGCGTGATGAGCAGCGCGCCGTCCAGGCCGTCGCGGCCGAGGAGGCCGCGCCGCCGGGCCCGGTAGGAGGCCGCCACCTCCAGCGGCACCCGCCCGTGCCCGCCCGGAATCTCCAGCCAACCGGTGCCGTCGCGCCATGTCCTCCCCATGGCCACGACCCTAGTTCTAGGCTCGGGCCGTGGACGCCCCGTCGATCGCCTTCGTCACCACCGCCGCCCTCTGGGGCGCGGCGGCCGGGCTGCTCGTCCCCCGCGCCGCGTACCGGCTGTCGGTCGCCGCGGACGAGCCCTGGCGCTCCCGTTGCCCCGCCGGTCACGCCTTAGCCGGGCCGGCCCGGGGCTGGCTGGGCGGCCCGGGGCGGGCCGGCTGCGCCACCACTCCCGCGCCCTTCACCGCGCCGCTGCTCACCGCGCTCGCCTGCGCCGCGCTCGCCGCGGCCACCGGCGTCCCCCGGCCCGAGCTGCTGGTCTGGCTGCTCGCCGCGCCCTTCGGCACCCTCCTCGCCTGCGTCGACGTGCGCGTCCACCGGCTCCCCGACCGGCTGACCCTGCCCCTCGCCGTCGCACTGCCCCTGCTGCTCGCGCTCGCCGCGCTCCTGCCGTACGCGGCGGGGTCCTGGACGCACAGCCTGCTCGGGGCGCTCGTGCTCGGCGGCGGCTATCTGCTGCTGGCCATGCTCCACCCGAACGGCATGGGCTTCGGTGACGTGAAGCTGGCCGTGCCGCTCGGCGCGGCCCTCGGCTGGTACGGCTGGGGGGTGCTGTTCGCCGGGGCCTTCGCCGGATTCCTCCTCGGCGCGCTGTACGGACTCGGGCTCGTCGTCACCGGGCGCGCTGACCGCGGCGACGCGATCCCCTTCGGACCGTTCATGATCGTCGGGGCGCTCCTCGGCCTCCTGCTCGGCGCGTTCACCGCCCTCCCCTGAAACGACCCGCCTAGCATCACGCCGTATGCGAACAATTGGTGGGCATCCGGCATCAAACGGGACGATGGTGACATCGGTATCGGCATCGGCATCGGCGACCGAAGAGGAAGGGGTGAGAGGTCTTCCCTCTCCCGAACCCACCCCCTTCCACCGGCGGCCCGCCCTGCTCCCCTGGGCCTGGGCCGCCGCCCTCTGTCTGCTGTACGCCACCGTCGCCGTGCGCCGCCACCTCCTCATGCGCACCACCGGATACGACCTCGGCATCTTCGAGCAGGCCGTCCGCGCCTACGCCGAACTCCGGGCCCCCGTCGCCCCCCTGCGCGGCGAGGGCTTCAACCTCCTCGGCGACCACTTCCACCCCCTGCTCGCCACCCTCGCCCCGCTCTACCGCCTCTGGCCCTCCCCGCTCGCCCTGCTCGTCGCCCAGTCCGCGCTCCTCGCGCTCGCCGCCGTCCCCCTGGTCCGCTGGGCGCTGCGCGTCGTCGGCCGCCGCGGCGCCCATGCCGTCGCCGTCGGATACGGGCTGAGCTGGGGCATCGCCTCCGCCGCCGCCTTCGACTTCCACGAGGTCGCCCTCGCCGTACCCCTGCTCGCCTTCTCCCTCGAAGCGCTCGGCCGGCAGCGCTGGCGGGCCGCCGTCGCCTGGGCCGCGCCGCTCCTGCTCGTCAAGGAGGACCTGGGGCTCACCCTCGCCGCCGTCGGCGGCTACATCGCGGTCAAGGGCCGGGCGTCCCGAAGCGTTCGTGTCCTCGGGCTCGCCACCGTCGCGGCCGGGCTCCTCGGCTCGTTCCTGGAGATCAAGGTCCTGCTGCCCGCCCTCGCCCCCACCGGCGGCTATGTCCACGGCGGCAACCTCGCCGCCGCGCACGGCTCCCTGCTCTCCGCGCTCGCGCACGCCCCCCTCGACCTGCTGCGCCCCGAGACCAAGGCGACCACGCTCGTCCTCGTCTTCGCCCCGTCCGCGCTGCTCGCCCTGCGCTCCCCGTTCGCCCTGATCGCCCTGCCCACCCTGGGCTGGCGGCTGGCCTCCGAGAACGGCTTCCACTGGAGCACGGCGTTCCACTACAGCGCGATCCTCATGCCCGTCGTCTTCGCGGGACTCCTCGACGTCCTCGGCCGCGAGACCAACCGCCGCAACGTCCGCGCCGCCCTCGCCACCGTCCTCGCCGTGACCGCCGTCCTCATCCCCTCCTTCCCGCTGGCCCAGCTCGCCCAGCGGGCCACCTGGCACACCACCGGGCACGTGGAGGCCGCCCGGTCACTCCTCGCCCGCATCCCCGACGGTGCGACCGTCGCCGCCTCCAACCGGCTCGCGCCCCAGCTCACTTCGCGCTGCACGGTGGTCCTCTTCCCGACCTTCCCGGTCGCCGGCCGGCTCTACGAGCACCGGCGCAACGACCTGCCGGCGCCCACCGCCGAATGGATCGTCCACGACCCCCAGGCCCCCGAGGCCTGGCCTTACCCCCGCGGCCACTGGCCCTACCCCCTGGAGCAGCAGCGCGCGGAACTGAGGGCGGCCCGCGAGAAGCACGGCTACGAGGTCGTGGCCGTACGCGACGGAATCACCCTGCTGCACCGCACCAGGGCTCCGAGGGCTGATGCCGACGCCCGTCCCTAGGCGTGCGGCCCCACCGCCACCGGCCCCACCGTCAGCTCCGCCCGGCCCTCAAGCACCGCCGCCAGCCGGTCGGCCTGCGCCGCCAGCTCGCGCAGCCGGGGCGCGCCCAGCGGCCGGAGGGGTTCCACCGTCACCGTGATCCGTTTCCCGGAGCGGCGCTGGTGCCAGACGCCCGCGACCGTGCCGTCGAGGAGCAGCACCAGGAAGTTCCCGGCCTGGCCGCCCGCGAGGGCCCGTTCCCGCGCCCGCCCCGGGAAGAGGCGCTCGCGCGGCTGCGAGGCGATCGCGAAGGCGTCGAAGTACGGCAGCAGCCGCACCCCGGGCGCGGGCCGCTCCTCCGGGAAGGCGGTGTCCCCGGCCGCGACCCAGGCGGCCGCCCCCTCGAAGGACACCTCCTCGATCCGGCCCGCCTCGGCGAGCGAGGCGAAGAGCCCGGCCGCCCAGCCGGGCGGCGCCGCCAGCCACTTCGCGAAGTGCCGCGGCTCCGCCGGACCGTAGGCGCGCAGATAGCGCTCGACGAGCTCGCCGAGCGCCCGCGGCCCCGCCGGACGCACCCCCGGGTGCGTGTACGTGACCTTCCTGCCCCGGTCGCGCCCGAAGCACAGCACTCCGCGGTGCGCCGCCAGGTGCGTGATCTGACGCCAGCGCGGCCACTTCTCCTGGAAGGCGTCCATCACCCGGTCACCGGCCCAGGGGCCGGTGCGCTCCACGATCGCGTCCGTCAGCTCGTCCACGGTCAGTTCCGCACCGGTCAGCGCGTCCGCGACGGCGGCCAGGACCTCTTCCGTCTGCTCGGGCGTCATCCGTACGTGCGGCGGCTGCGGACCCGCCACGGCCGGGATCGCGGAGAGGGCTCCCGTCCACATCGGCAGATCGGCGGCGGGCAGCAGATGGACGGTGCCGCGCGGCCCGTACGTCTTGATCAGCGTGCGGTCCTGCCCGAGCGCGGCGCGTACGTCGGCCCGCGTCCCCTCCGTCCTGCGCAGCGCCACGGACAGCTCGGCGGCGGACAGCACCTGGGCGTGCGCGCCGAGCATGGCGGCGGCCACCTCCGCCGGCGGGGCGTCCGCCGGCTCGGCCAGGAACTGGCGGCGGATCCTGCGGGCGTCGGCCTGCGCCCAGGTGACCGGGGGCGCGGCGGGGGAGGCGGTCGTCATGCCCCGACCGTAGAAGCGAAGTAGGTCAGCTCCTGTCCGCCTCGCCCACGCCTTCCCCGGCCACACCACCCCACGTCCCCACGCCCCCACGCCCGCCCCGGCCTCTTGCCCGGCCCGCGCCGGCGCGTCAACCGGGCGAGGACCCGCGGGGGTCCCCCGTGGGAGGTACGGAATCCGCCGCCACGCCCGGGCGCAAACCCGCCACCGGGGGCCACAGCCCTTGTGGCGCCTGGGCTCCGGCGAATCCGGCGGCACCCGATCGGCGCGGGTGGCCCCCAGCACGACTAATGAAGGGTTATGGTGGAAACCCCCCCTCGGGCCGGTCCGTATCCCCCCCCACGGACCGGCCCGTTTTCTTTGCCGCCCTTCCGGGGCGCGTCAGCCCCGGCCGGCCCAGATGTTGGTGCCGGCCGTGTCGACGGCGAAGGAGTCGATCTCCTTCAGCTCCTCGTCCGTCAGCGGCGCCCCGGCGAGCGCCGCCACGTTCTCCTCCAGCTGCGCCACGCTCGACGCGCCGATCAGGGCCGACGTCATCCGCTCGTCGCGCAGCACCCACGTGAGGGCCAGCTGGGCGAGCGACTGCCCGCGCCGCTGCGCGATGTCCGCGAGGCCGCGGAGGCGGCGCAGCACCTCGTCGGAGAGCAGGTTCGGGTCGAGGGACTTGCCCTGGGTGGCCCGCGAGCCCTCGGGGATGCCCTTCAGATACTTGTCGGTGAGCAGGCCCTGCGCCAGCGGCACGAAGGAGATGCAGCCCATCCCGGCCGCCTCCAGCGTGTCGAGGAGGTTGTCCTCCTCCGTCCACCGGTTGATCATCGAGTACGAGGGCTGGTGGATCAGCGCCGGGACGCCCATCTCCCTCAGGATCCGCGCGGCCTCGGCGGTCTGCTCGCTGGTGTACGAGGAGACACCCACGTACAGCGCCTTGCCCTGCCGCACGGCGGAGGCCAGCGCCCCCATCGTCTCCTCGAGCGGGGTGTGCGGGTCGAAGCGGTGCGAGTAGAAGATGTCGACGTAGTCGAGGCCCATCCGCTTCAGGGAGGCGTCGAGCGACGACATCAGGTACTTGCGGGAGCCCCACTCGCCGTACGGCCCCGGGTGCATCAGATAGCCCGCCTTCGTCGAGACGATCAGCTCGTCGCGGTACGGCGCGAAGTCCTGGGCGAAGATCTTCCCGAAGTTCAGCTCGGCGGAGCCGGGCGGCGGCCCGTAGTTGTTGGCCAGGTCGAAGTGGGTGACGCCCAGGTCGAAGGCGCGGCGCAGGATCGCGCGCTGCGAGGCGAGGGTGCGGTCGTCGCCGAAGTTGTGCCACAGGCCCAGCGAGATCGCGGGGAGCTTGAGCCCGCTGCGGCCGGTGCGCCGGTACTCCATGGAGTCGTAGCGGTCCTCGGCGGCGCGGTACACGGGGGAATCAGTCACGTATCTCTGCTTATCACGGACTTGTGACAGTCCCGGGCTGGGAGCCGGTCACCCCTCCGCAGTAATGTGGCGGCTTCGGGGGCCGACACTGCATGGAGGGGTAAAGAACAGTGAACCTGCGCGACCTGGTGTACGGGCTCTACGCACGCCGGGTGGAAGGCCGCCTCGATCACGCCCAGGTGCCCAAGCACATCGGCGTCATCCTCGACGGCAACCGGCGCTGGGCCAAGGCATCCGGCGGCACCCCGGAGCAGGGTCACAAGGCAGGCGCGGACAAGATCCAGGAGCTGCTCGGCTGGTGTGCCGAGACCGACGTCGAGGTCGTCACGCTCTGGATGCTCTCCACCGACAACCTGAACCGCCCCGAGGAGCAGCTCGTCCCGCTGCTCGCGATCATCGAGGACGCGGTGCGGGCGCTCGCCGCCGACGGCCGCTGGCGGGTGCACCACGTCGGCACCCTCGACCTGCTCCCCGCGCGCACCCAGTCCGTCCTGAAGGAGGCCGAGCAGGCCACCCACGACAACACGGGGATACTCGTGAACGTCGCGGTGGGCTACGGCGGCCGCCAGGAGATCGCCGACGCGGTCCGCTCGCTGCTCCTGGAGCACGCCGAGCGCGGCACGAGCTTCGAGGAGCTCGCCGAGATCGTCGACGTCGAGCACATCTCCGAGCACCTCTACACCCGCGGCCAGCCCGACCCGGACCTGGTGATCCGCACCAGCGGCGAGCAGCGCCTGTCCGGTTTCATGCTGTGGCAGAGCGCCCACTCGGAGTACTACTTCTGCGAGGTCCACTGGCCGGCCTTCCGCAAGGTCGACTTCCTGCGCGCGCTGCGCGACTACGCCGCCCGGCACCGGCGCTTCGGCAACTGACGCCCCGGCACTCCCCGCGGGGAACGCCCGTCACCCTCCGTTCATGAACACGCCGTCATATGCCATGGCATGACGGCGCGTGCGAAAGGGCATATCCCAGGTGAAGTGAGCGGCACGGAGACCGCCACCCGGGAGGCCCTTTGCACCAGGACGACCGTGCAGGACATGTACGGACGAGGCGGAGGGCCGGAGCTCGGCCCGCGCATCGCGGCCTGAGCCCGGTCCCATTCCGCAGCGACGCCGGTTCCGCCATGGGCGGCCCCGGCGCACCCCGACCTCACAGGGGTCCTCGAAGGGGGTCTGTCCTTCCGTGGTGACCAGCACTAAGCGCCGCTTGTCCGACAGGCGCACCTATGTTCTCGACACCAGCGTCCTGCTGGCCGACCCCAGCGCGATGTCCCGCTTCGAGGAGCACGAAGTGGTGCTTCCGATCGTCGTGGTGACCGAGCTGGAGGCCAAGAGGCACCACCCCGAGCTCGGCTACTTCGCCCGGCAGGCCCTGCGCCTCCTGGACGACTTCCGGGTCCGGTACGGACGCCTCGACGCCCCGCTCCCCATCGGGGACCTGGGCGGCACGCTGCGGGTCGAGCTCAACCACTCGGACCCCGGCGTCCTGCCCGCCGGCTACCGGCTGGGGGACAACGACTCGCGGATCCTCGCGGTCGCGCGCAACCTGCAGGCCGAGGGGTACGACGTCACCGTCGTCTCCAAGGACCTGCCGCTGCGGATCAAGGCCTCCTCGGTCGGTCTCCTCGCGGAGGAGTACCGCGCGGAGCTGGCCATCACGGACTCCGGCTGGACCGGAATGTCCGAAGTCGCCCTTTCGGCCGATCAGATCGACCTCCTCTACGACCAGGAGACGCTCTACGTGCCGGAGGCGGCCGAGCTGCCGGTGCACACCGGCCTCGTCCTGCAGTCCGAGCGCGGCAAGGCGCTGGGCCGGGTCGGAGCCGACGGGAGCGTCCGGCTGGTGCGGGGCGACCGGGAGGCCTTCGGCATCCGCGGCCGCAGCGCGGAGCAGCGGATCGCGCTCGACCTGCTGCTCGACCCGGACGTCGGCATCGTCTCCATGGGCGGCCGGGCCGGCACCGGCAAGTCGGCGCTGGCGCTCTGCGCGGGCCTGGAGGCGGTCCTGGAGCGCCGTCAGCACCAGAAGGTGATGGTGTTCCGTCCGCTGTACGCGGTCGGCGGACAGGAGCTCGGCTATCTCCCCGGCACCGAGGCCGAGAAGATGAGCCCGTGGGCGCAGGCCGTGTTCGACACGCTGTCGGCCGTCGCGAGCCGTGACGTGATCGAGGAGGTACTCGGCCGCGGCATGCTGGAGGTGCTGCCGCTCACCCACATCCGGGGCCGCTCGCTGCACGACGCGTTCGTCATCGTGGACGAGGCCCAGTCCCTGGAGCGGAACGTCCTGTTGACCGTTCTGTCCAGGATCGGGGCGAATTCCCGGGTGGTGCTGACCCATGACGTCGCCCAGCGCGACAACCTGAGGGTCGGTCGCTACGACGGAGTCGTCGCCGTGGTGGAGAAGCTGAAGGGGCATCCGCTCTTCGCCCACGTCACGCTCACCCGCTCCGAGCGCTCGCAGATCGCCGCGCTCGTGACCGAAATGCTGGAGGACGGCCAGATCTGACCCCTTTGCGGGCCCTGTTGGCGCCGCCCGGCAAAGCGCGAGAGCTTAGCCGGGCGGCGCCGCGCTGTCCGCTGTAAACGCCAAATCCCTTGCCTCCCACCCGGTGTGAGCTTTCACACGCACCATGGAATTGCCTCGCGGCGCCGACGTCCGGCAGAGTCTTGCTTCCGTCAGGCCCCGCATACGGCACACGTGCACCCTCAGGGGTGCGGCACCACACAACTCAACAGCCGTCGCCGTATGCCGCCCACAGCACCACGGGCCCGTGTCTTCAGTGACCCATGCAGTCGAAGACCAGTGTCAGGGGCACGATTTCGCCCGCTTGGTCACCTGCGCGGGCGATGCTGGAAGGAAACCGTGTGAGCCGGATCTCGGTCCGGGGATTCGCGGTGGCTTCGGCCACTGCGGTCACCACTGTCGGCGCCGTCGTCGGTGTTGCCTCGGGCAACGCGGCGCAGCCCTCGGACGACAACTTCGAGGCCACCGCGGCCGACACCACGCTGCTCGCGGACATCCCCGCGGGCGAGCAGGCCCAGGTACAGGTCTCCTCGCTCACGGAGCAGGCCGACGTCCAGGCCGCCGCCGCCGACTCCCTCGCGCGCAAGTCCGCCGAGGAAGCCGCCCGCATCCAGGCCGCCAAGGACGCCGAGGCCAAGAAGAAGGCGGCCGACAAGGCCGAGCAGGAGCGCAAGGAGGCCGCCGAGCGCGCCAACCGCGACTCCCTGCGCGACGCCTCGAGCTTCGCCGCCCAGGGGTCGTACAGCATCTCCGAGGTCAAGGCGATGGCCCGCCAGATGATCCCGGCGGACCAGTTCCAGTGCTTCAGCAACATCGTGGACCACGAGTCCGGCTGGAACTACCGCGCGACCAACCCCTCTTCCGGTGCCTACGGTCTGGTCCAGGCGCTCCCCGGCTCGAAGATGTCCTCGGCCGGCGCCGACTGGCGGACCAACCCCGCCACCCAGATCAAGTGGGGCCTCAGCTACATGGACGGCCGCTACGGCAGCCCCTGCGGCGCCTGGTCGTTCTGGCAGGCCAACCACTGGTACTAGGCCGGCCCCTGCAACCAGCCGACCCACGCTCAACCCCGCGAAGCCCCTCGCCGTCCTTCGGTGAGGGGCTTCGCGCGCGCGTGGGGTAGGTTCGGGGACCCGAAGGGGGAAGAGGGAAGAGCATGTCGAGACTGCCACGATGGCTGCACCGGCTGGGCGAGAGCCTCAGCCGCGCGGGCGAACGCCTTGACGAACGCCGGGCCGACGCCGAACGCGGCGAACCCCTGGGCCCGCCCTACGACGCCCCCGCCCCCGAGCCGCGACCGGAGCCGCACCCCGCGCCGAAGACCGCCCCCGGCACCGCCGCGGGACCGGCCCCCGCCGCCGTACCCGAACCCGCCTCCGTACCCGCGCCGCCCGCCTACGCGCCCGCCGTCGCCGCCCGCCCCGACCCGGCGGCCGCGATCCCCTGGGGCATGCGGGTCGCCGCCGAGGCCGGCTGGCGCCTGCTCGTCCTCGCCGGCACCGTCTGGGTGCTGATGAAGGTGATCAGCTCCGTCCAGCTGGTCGTCCTCGCCTTCGTCGCCGCCCTCCTCATCACCGCACTGCTCCAGCCCACCGTGGCGCTCCTGCGCCGCAAGGGCCTGCCGCGCGGCCTCGCCACCGCCGTCACCGCCGTCTCCGGCTTCGTGATCATGGGACTCGTCGGCTGGTTCGTGGTCTGGCAGGTGATGGACAACATCGACAACCTCACCGACCGGGTCAGGGACGGCATCGAGGAGCTCAAGCGCTGGCTCCTCGACAGCCCGTTCCACGTGACCGAGCGCCAGATCAACGACATCGCCAAGAACCTCAGCGACACCATCGGCGCCAACGCCGAACAGATCACCACCGCCGGACTCCAGGGCGTGACCGTGATCGTCGAGGCGATCACCGGCATCCTGCTCGCCATGTTCTCCACCCTCTTCCTCCTCCACGACGGGAAGAAGGTCTGGGAGTGGACACTCAAGCTGGTCCCCGCCCAGGCGCGCCCCGGCGTCGCCGGCGCCGGCCCCCGGGCCTGGCGCACCCTCACCGCGTACGTCCGCGGCACCGTCCTCGTCGCCCTCATCGACGCCGTCTTCATCGGCCTCGGCCTGTGGTTCCTCGACGTGCCGATGGCCGTGCCGCTCGCCGTCTTCATCTTCCTCTTCGCCTTCATCCCGCTCGTCGGCGCCGTCGTCTCCGGCGCCCTCGCGGTCGTCGTCGCCCTCGTCACCAACGGCGTGTTCACCGCCCTGATGGTGCTCGTGGTGGTGCTCGCCGTGCAGCAGATCGAAGGCCACGTCCTGCAGCCGTTCATCCTCGGCCGGGCCGTGCGGGTCCACCCGCTCGCGGTGGTCCTCGCGGTCGCCGCCGGCGGACTGACCGCCGGCATCGGCGGCGCCGTCGTCGCCGTCCCGCTGGTCGCCGTCGCCAACACGGCGGTCGGCTACCTCCGCGCGTACAGCACCGAACAGGCCCTGCGGGCCGCCCCCGAGCCGCGCGGAGCGACCGCCCACGAAGTGGCGCCCACCCCGGCGCCCGGCTCGACCGACCGCCACACCGGAAGTGACGCGTGATCTCCGAACCGGAACTCGTCGGAGGTACGGCGTTCCCCGCCCCCGCCTCCGCCCCCCTGGCCCCGCCTCCGCCCCCGCCCCCGCCGTCGGATCCGGAGCCGTACCGCCCCCGCCGCCCCTGGCCGTGGGCGCTCGGCGGCGCCGTCGCCGCCTCCGCGCTGTGGGCCGGCGGCCTCGCGGCGTACGACCCTGACGACCGTCCCGACCTCGGCGGCTACCGCACCGACCGCGACCCCTGCGAGACGGCCGAGCTGTCGGGACTGACCGCGGCGTTCGGCCCCAAGGGACCGGCCCAGGACGAACCGCTGAAGGCCGACCACCCGGCCCTCTTCGAATGGGACTGCAGCGTCACCCTGGCGTCGAAGCCCGTCCCGTACACCGTGCGCGTCAGCTACTCCCTGCACCGGGTGACCGACCCCGGCCCCGAGTTCGAGGCCCGGAGGGCGGACCCGCAGCTGGCGGGCGGCGGCGACCGGGTCGGCGGCATCGGGGAGCTCGCCTACTACGGGGGCCCGTGGGGGGACCAGTCGCTGGAGGTCCTCGACGGGCAGGCGGTGCTGCGCCTCGTGCTCCAGGCGGACGACTACGACGAGGAGAAGGACCGGCCCATCGAGGCGCCCCAGCTCGACCCCGCGGCCATGCAGACCTACCTCGTCGAGGACATGCAGCAGCTGATGAAGGCGCTCAAGAGCTGAGCGCGGCCGGACGGCGAAGGGCCCCGGGGTTCCGTCGAACCCCGGGGCCCTTCACTTCGTACGACGCCGCTACTCGGCGAGAACCGCCTCGGCGTCCAGCGTCACGCCGACCGCCTGGATGACCGACGCGATCTTCACGGCCTCCTGGATCGTCTCGCGGCCGACACCGGCCTTGCGCAGGACCTGCTCGTGCGAGTCCAGGCACTGACCGCAGCCGTTGATCGCGGAGACGGCCAGCGACCACAGCTCGAAGTCGACCTTCTCGACACCCGGGTTGCCGATGACGTTCATCCGCAGACCGGCGCGCATCGTCCCGTACTCCGGGTCCGACAGCAGGTGCCGGGTCCGGTAGAAGACGTTGTTCATCGCCATGATCGCGGCAGCCGACTTGGCGGCCTGGTACGCCTCGGGCTTCAGGTTGGCCTGGGCCTCCGGCTCCAGCTCCTTGAGGACCTTCGGCGAACGCGAGGCGATGGCGCAGGCGAGCACCGTGCCCCACAGCTGCTGCTGCGGCAGCTCGCTGTTGCCGATGACCGAACCGAGGTTCAGCTTCAGGTCCTTGGCGAAGTCCGGTATGGCGGCCTTCAGCTCATCGAGCGCCATGCTCACTCACCGGCCAGGAGCGCGACCGGGTCAAGGGTGTCCTCGCCCTTGCTCCAGTTGCACGGGCACAGCTCGTCGGTCTGCAGGGCGTCCAGAACCCGCAGGACCTCCTTGGGGTTACGGCCGACGGAGCCGGCGGTCACCATGACGAACTGGATCTCGTTGTTCGGGTCGATCACGAACACGGCACGCTGGGCGAAGCCGTCCTCGCCCTCGACGCCGCAGTCGCGCATGAGCTCGTGCTTCGAGTCGGCGAGCATCGGGAAGGGCAGGTCACGCAGGTCGGCGTGGTCCTTGCGCCAGGCGTGGTGCACGAACTCGGAGTCGCCGGAGACACCGAGGATCTGCGCGTCGCGGTCCGCGAACTCGTCGTTCAGCTTGCCGAACGCGGCGATCTCGGTGGGGCAGACGAAGGTGAAGTCCTTCGGCCAGAAGAACACCACGCGCCACTTGCCCTCGTAGGACTTGTGGTTGATCTGCTCGAACTCCTTGCCGCTCTCCAGCGACACGCAGGCGGTCAGGTCGTAGGTGGGGAACTGGTCACCGACAGTGAGCACGCGCTCTCCTTGCAGAGTCGGAAGGGTCCCTTTTGGGGTCTTCCGTGAGGGGTTGGACGGATCACATCCTGGCACGGAGTGCATTGATCAGTGAAATAGCTAGACTCGGTCGGGTTGATCGAAGGTGGTTATCAGTGATTCCGGTGCGTCGGGTGAAGCAGCCCAGCCTGTCCCAGCTCAGAGCCTTCGCGGCGGTCGCGGAGCATCTGCACTTCCGTGATGCGGCGGCGGCCATCGGGATGAGTCAGCCGGCGCTTTCGGGCGCGGTTTCGGCTCTCGAAGAGGCACTCGGTGTCCAGTTGCTCGAGCGTACGACGCGGAAGGTGCTGCTCTCGCCGGCGGGGGAGCGGCTCGCGGTGCGGGCGCACGCGGTGCTGGAGGCGGTGGGGGAGCTGATGGAGGAGGCGGAGGCGGCGCAGGCGCCGTTCACGGGGGTGCTGCGGCTCGGGGTGATCCCGACGGTGGCGCCGTATCTGCTGCCGACCGTGCTGCGGCTGGTGCACACGCGGTATCCGGAGCTGGATCTCCAGGTGCACGAGGAGCAGACCTCGTCGCTCCTGGAGGGGCTGAGCGCCGGGCGGCTCGATCTGCTGCTGCTCGCGGTGCCGCTCGGGGTGCCGGGTGTGACCGAACTGCCACTGTTCGACGAGGACTTCGTCCTCGTGACGCCCGAGGGGCATCCGCTGGCCGGGCGCGGGGACATTCCGCGGGAGGCCCTCAGGGAGCTGAAGCTGCTGCTCCTGGACGAGGGGCACTGTCTGCGCGATCAGGCGCTCGACATCTGCCGGGAGGCGGGCCGGACCGAGGGGGCCCCGGTCACCACGACCGCGGCGGGGCTCTCGACGCTGGTGCAGCTGGTGGCGGGCGGCCTGGGCGTGACGCTGCTGCCGCGCACCGCGGTGAAGGTGGAGACCGCCCGTGACTCGGCGCTGTTCACGGGGTATTTCGCGGATCCGGCGCCGTCCCGCCGGGTCGCGCTCGCGATGCGTACGGGAGCGGCCCGCCAGTCCGAGTTCGAGGAACTGGCGGGCTCGCTCCGGGACGCGATGCGGCGGCTGCCCGTGCGGATCCTGGCCGGGGACGCTATTCCGTCCTGAGGCCGTCGGCCCGCATCAGCCGCCACAGCGGCGGCAGGCTGAGCAGGGTGACCAGCAGGATCAGGGCGGCGCCGACCCCGGTGACCGGCAGGAAGGCCCACCAGTCCTCGACCTGCCTGCCGATCATCCGCAGCAGGGCGAGGCCGAGGCCGAGCCCGCCGGCCACCGCCAGGGCGAGGCCCAGGGTGATCGGTACGGCGGTCTGCCACAGCACCGACCAGCCGAGGGTGGTGCGGCGGGTGCCGAAGGCGACGAGCGAGGACAGCAGCCGCTTGCGTTCGCGCAGCTGCTCCAGGGTGGTGACCAGGAGCGAGGCGGCGACCAGCAGCATGGTGAGGGTGGCGCCGACCAGGATGCCGGTGCGGACGCTGGAGAACTGGGCGTCCCGCTCGACGTCCTGCAGGGTCCGCACCCGGGTCAGCGGGTCGAGCGCGGCGACCGTGTTGCGTACGTACTCGTGCGCGTCCGGCACCGTCGGGTCGATGCGGATCATCGCTCCGGCCTCGGGTGAGTCGAGACGGGCGGCGTCGATCGCCTTCGGGGTGGCCATCACGCCGAACCGGACGCGGCCCATGGGGTCGAGGCGCGCGTCGACCGTGCGGGCCGTCTCCGGGATGCGCCAGGTCGGGACCGGTCCGCCCTCGTCGGTGTTCGGGGCGCGCAGGGCGACCGGCGTGCCCGGCCTGGCGGTCTTGGCGACCCATGCGTCGTCGGGTCCCTCCGTGCTGTGGGCGAGGGCGATGAACACGTCCCCGTCGGTGCAGGACGGCAGGTGGGCGAACTCCTTGAGGGAGGCGCAGTCGCCGACGGCGATCGAGGTGATCGGGGCGAAGTCCTCGCCCGCCTTCAGCGGGCCGGGGCGCCACACGTTCGACTCGATGGTGCCGACGACTCCGGTGACGCCCCTCGTCCGGGAGAGCTTCTCGATGGCCCGGCGTGCGTCACCGGCGCTTCTGGCCTCGACCCTGGTCTCCATCTGGGCGCGGGCGGTGTCCATGGTGGTGAGGTGCGTGAAGTCGTGCTGCATGGCCTGGAACAGCATCTGCAGGGCGATCGCTCCGGCCGCGGCGACGACGATGCCGCTGACGGCGCGGGCGGCGGTGCCGCTGCTGAGCTGGAGTCGGCGGGTGGCGAGCTGCCAGGCCACCGGGCCGCCGCGGAGCCGTTTGACCAGGGACTCCACCAGCCAGGGCAGCAGGGTGGTGAGGCCGATGAGGGCGAGGGTGGCGCCGAGGGCGACGCCGGGCATGTTGATCTCGGTGTCGGTGGCCTCCACCTGGCCGACGCTCGGCACGAGCACCGCGGCGCCGGCGAGGAGGAGGACCAGCCGCCAGGCGAGCCGGCGGGGCCTGGGGGTGGCGGTCCTGACCACGCCGAGCGGTTCGATGGCCACGCCGCGCAGGGCGACGACGCTGACCACGACGGCGGCGACGGGCACGATGGCGATGATCAGGGCGGCGAGCCAGGGCACCGGGGACACGTCGGAGGGGAAGGCGTTGACGTCCCAGATCCGCACGGTGCCGGCGAGCTGCCGGGCCAGGGCGAAGAACCCGGCGCCGGCGGCGAGGCCGAGCAGGGCTCCGGCCAGGGACTCGCCGGCCGCGATCCGGCGGGTCATGGCGGTGTCGGCGCCGACCAGGCGGAGCGCGGCGAGCCGCCGGTCGCGCTGCTCTCCGCCGAAGCGGACGGCGGTCGCGATGAAGACCAGGACGGGCAGGAGCAGGACGACGCAGGCGATGACGACGAGGAGCAGGAGGAACGCGTTCATGGGTTCCTCGGGCACGGACCAGCCGTAGTGCTTGCCGCGGCCCTCGTGGCCGTACGCGGCGAGGATGTCGGTGCCCGCGACGTAACGGAGTTCGGCGGGGCCGATCAGGGCCGCGTCGCCGAGGATGCCGATGATCTCGTACGGGAGGCGGTCGCGCAGGAGGGCGCCCTCGGGGGAGGCGAGCAGGTCGCGGAGGGCGGGGGAGACGAGCATCTCGCCGGGCGCGGGCACCTTCGCCGCTCCCGGGGGGACCGCGGGGTGCGGGCCGTCGGGCTGCAGCAGGAGTCCGGTGACGGTGTCGCCGCGGTAGGCCGTGGACTGGTCGGCGTAGCGAAAGGTGTCGGGTCCGGGGCGCGTGACCAGCTCGCTCGCGTCGACGGCGCGGGCGGACTCGCGCACCTCCCGCTGGAACAGCATGTTCGGCATGGAGGCGGCGGCGAGGAGGAGTGCCACGCCGAGGCCGATGCCGGTGGCGGTCAGGGCGGTGCGCAGCCAGCCGCCGCGGCCGCCGGTGACGGCGAAGCGGGCGCCGAGGGCGAGGTCGCGGATCCAGGTGCGGGGGCTCGGCCGGTGTCCTCGGGAGCGGGAACCGGTGCCGGTGTCACCGGCGTGGGTGTCCCAGGTGCGGGTGCCGGTCCCGCTCGTGCCGGTCCCGCTCGTGCCGGTCCCGCTCGCGCCGGTCCCGCCGGCGCTCATGCCCGTGTCGCTCATGCCCGTGTCGCTCATGCCGCCCACTCCGCGTCCCGTACGGAGCCGTCGCGGACCACGATCTCGCGGTCGGAGTAGGCGGCGACCCGGGCCTCGTGGGTGACCAGGACGACGGCCGCGCCGGTGTCGCGGGAGGCGTCGGTGAGCAGGCGCATCACGCGCTCGCCGTTGAGGGAGTCGAGCGCGCCGGTCGGCTCGTCGGCGAAGATCACCCGTGGTGAGGTGACGAGCGCGCGGGCGACCGCGACCCGCTGGCCCTGGCCGCCGGATATCTCGCCGGGGCGCTGGCCGGCGACGTCCTCGACCTCCAGGCGGGCCAGCCAGTCGCGGGCCCGGGACTCGGCGCTGCGGCGCCGCTCGCCGTTCAGGCGGAGGGGCAGGGCGACGTTCTCGGCGCAGGTCAGCTCGGGGACGAGCCGGCCGAACTGGAAGACGAAGCCGAAGTCGGAGCGGCGCAGGGCGCTGCGCTGTCCGTCGCCGAGGGCGGTGAGCTCGCGGCCGTCGTAGTGGATGGTGCCGGCGTCGGGGCGGACGATCCCGGCGAGGCAGTGCAGCAGGGTGGACTTCCCGGATCCGGAGGGCCCCATGACGGCGACGACCTCGCCGGCGCGCAGGGAGAAGTCGGCTCCGGTGAGGGCGGGGGTCGGCCCGTACGCCTTGTCCAACCCGGTCGCCTCGAGGAGCGGTGTGCTGGGGGTCATCGGCGGACCTCCTCGGCGAGCCGGTCGAGGCGGGCGGCGGTCAGCTCGAGCCAGCGCAGGTCGGCTTCCAGGTGGAAGAGGGCGTGGTCGCAGATGAGCTCGTCGGTCAGGTCGCCGTCCCGCTTGCGCCGGGTGAGCTCGCGCATCAGGCGCAGGTGCTCGGCGCGCTGGACGTCGAGCAGCTCGGCGGCGCCGCGTCCGGTGAGCAGTGCGAGGACGACCTTGGTGTAGAGCGTGGACTGGAGGTACGGCTCCGGCTTCTCGGGGGTGGCGAGCCACTGGGCGACGTCGGTGACGCCGGCCTCGGTGATCGCGTACCGCTTGCGGTCGGGGCCGTCGCCGGCCTCGATGCCGTCGACCTCGACGAGGCCGTTCTTCAGGAGCCGGGACATGGTCGAGTAGACCTGCCCGTAGTGCAGGGGCCGGTCGTGGCCGAAGCGCTCGTCGAAGGCGCGCTTGAGGTCGTAGCCGTGGCGCGGGCCGGACTCCAGGAGTCCGAGGAGGGTGTGACCGATGGACATGCCGTCACTGTACACGCGGTGTATACATGCGGTGTATAGCCCTGGTGGCGGCCTGATTGCACCCTTCGAACGGGCGGACTGTGATCGGAAGCACACAACCATCGGGGCCCGTGGAGCGTCGGTTCCGTCGGGGGTGGGTGCTGATTCTCACGCCCGGAAAAGCCGGATGGGTCGCCCTTTGTCGCGATGGGCGGTGTTAGCTTGCTGAGCTGATTCGACGACGAGCGGAGCGAACGAGGACATGGGCCGAACGGGCACGAGCCAGGCGAGGAAGGGCGGCCGCATACGCCGCCTCTTCACCTGGAAGAAACTCCTGGGCACGCTCTTCGTGGGCTGCCTGCTCGCGATGGGCGCCTTCTACGCGCTCTACCTGATGGTCCCCGTGCCCACGGCCAACGCGGACGCCACGCTCCAGAGCAACGTCTACAAGTACGCCAACGGCAAGGTCATGGCCCGCACGGGCAAGATCAACCGTGAGATCGTCGGCCTGGAGAAGGTCCCCGTCGACGTCCAGCGGGCCTTCGTCGCCGCCGAGAACAAGACCTTCTACAAGGACCACGGCGTCGACATCAAGGGCACCTTCCGCGCCGCCTGGAACACCGTCACGGGCAAGGGCAAGCAGGGCGGCTCGACGATCACCCAGCAGTACGTCAAGAACTACTACCTGAGCCAGGACCAGACGGCCACGCGCAAGCTCAAGGAAATGGTCATCGCGCTCAAGGTCGACCAGAACATGTCCAAGCCGGAGATCCTCGCCGGCTACATGAACACCAGCTACTACGGTCGCAACGCCTACGGCATCCAGGCCGCCGCCCAGGCCTACTACGGCGTCGACGCCACCAGGCTCACCGTCGGCCAGGGCGCCTACCTCGCCTCCCTGCTCCAGGCCCCCAGCCAGTACGACTGGACCTCCGCCAGCCCCGACGGCCGCAAGCTCGTCGAGCAGCGCTGGAACTACGTCCTCGACAACATGGTCGAGGAGGGCTGGCTGGACTCCGCGAAGCGCGCCGGCCAGAAGTTCCCCGTCCCGCAGAAGCCCAAGGCCCCCAAGGGCCTCAGCGGCCAGAGCGGCTACATCGTCGAGGCCGCCAACCAGGAGCTGATGCGCCAGGGCGTCAGCGAGGAGGACCTCAAGGCCGGCGGCTGGACGATCACCCTCAACATCGACGAGAAGCGGCAGAAGGCCCTCGTCAAGTCGGTCGACGAGCAGCTGGAGGAGAAGCTCGACCGCAAGGGCGACGAGAAGGACGCCACCGTCCAGGCCGGCGCCACCTCCGTCGACCCGAAGACCGGCGCGATCGTCGCCATGTACGGCGGCGTCGGCGCCACCGAGCACTGGACCAACAACGCCACCCGGCGCGACTACCAGCCCGCCTCGACCTTCAAGCCGATCGTGCTCGCCTCCGCCCTCGACAACGGCGCCGAGACGCAGGACGGCCGCAAGATCGGCCTCGGCACCGTCTACGACGGCACCAGCAAGCGCCCGGTCGTCGGCAGCGACATCCGCTTCGCCCCGGAGAACGAGGACGACCGCAGCTACGGCCCGGTCACCGTCCAGAAGGCCACCAACAGCTCGATCAACTCGGTCTACGCCCAGATGATCGTGGACGTCACCCCCACCAAGGCCAAGCAGACCGCCCTCGCCCTCGGCATGAAGGACGGCGCCGACTTCGGCGTCACCCCGGCGATGTCGCTCGGCGTCATGGGCGCCTCCACCGTGGACATGGCCGGCGCCTACGCCACCCTCGACAACCACGGCGTCAAGGTCACCCCGACCCTGGTGAAGTCCGCCGCGCACAAGCAGCGCACCGCCGAGCCGGTGAAGTCCATCGGCGAGCGGGTCATCAGCCGCGAGGCCGCCGACACCACCACCAAGGCCATGCAGGGCGTCGTCCAGTCCGGCTCCGGCTTCCGGGCCGCCGGTGACTATCAGGCGGCGGGCAAGACCGGCACCTCCGAGAACAACCGCTCGGCCTGGTTCGTCGGCTACACCCCCGAACTGGTCACCGCCGTCGGCCTCTTCGGCGAGGACACCAAGGGCAACCAGGTGACCCTCACCGACACCATCAACCCGGGCCGCGCCAACGGCGGCCGCACTCCGGCGCAGATCTGGGGCGCCTACACCGAGCGGGCGCTCGGCGGCGGCTCGGACACCCCGTTCGACCTGGAGACCGACGGCACCTTCGGCGGCGACACCGTTCCGACGCCGACGCAGACCAGCGGCTCGCCGACGCCCACCGCGACGGCCACCGACGAGACCACCACGCCGCCGCAGCCGCCGACCTCGACGGGCACCACCCCGCCGGAGCCGCCCACGCCGACCGGCACGACCCCGCCGGAGCCGACGCCGACCAGGACGATCGACCCGACGATCCCGCCCATCCCGGACGGTGAAAGCGGCGCGGACAGCCGCCCCGGCGACTGACGTCCGACCGCGACGACGTACGACCGCGACCGACGTCCGACCGCGACGACGTACGACCGCACACACGGCGACGGCCGGGCCCCCACCCAGGGGCCCGGCCGTCTCCGTATGGCGTCACGGGGTTACGGGGTCACGGCGTCACGGAGCTCAGCGCGTGGCCAGCTCGAACCACACCACCTTGCCGCCCGACAGCCGGGTCGCGCCCCACCGGCGGGCCAGCCGGTTCACCAGGAACAGACCGCGCCCGCTCTCGTCGGTGTCCCGCGCCCGCCGCTGCCGGGGCAGCTGCGGTGAGTCGTCGCCGACCTCGCAGCGCAACACGTCCGTACGCAACAGCCGCAGCGTCACCGGACGCTCCGCGTACCGCACCGCGTTGGTCACGACCTCGCTGATCAGCAGCTCGACCGAGTCCGTCAGCTCCTCCAGGTCCCAGCGCGCCAGCGCCCGCCGGGCCAGCCGCCGGGCCCGGCCCGGGGCCGCGTCCTCCGGCTCGAGGAACCAGTACGCCACGTCGCTCGGCGCGATCCCGTCGAAGCGGGCCGCGAGCAGCGCGATGTCGTCGTCCCGGTCGCCAGGACCCAGCATGTCGAGCACGTCGTCGCACAGCGCCTCCAGCGGGGGCGAGTGGTCGGGGCCGGTCAGCTGGGCCGTCGCCGCGAGACGCTCCCGCAGCTGCTCGATCCCGGTCCACACGTCCCGCAGCCGGGACTCCACCAGACCGTCCGTGTACAGCAGCAGCGTGGCCCCGGCCGGCGCGTCCAGCTCCACCGCCTCGAAGTCCACCCCGCCGACGCCGATCGGCGCGCCCGGCGGCACCCGCAGCACCTCGGCCCGGCCGCCCAGGTGCAGCAGTATCGGCGGCGGATGACCCGCGTTGGCGATGGTGATCCGGTGCGAGACCGGGTCGTACACCGCGTACATGCACGTCGCCATCCGGTTCTCGCCGAGCCGCTGCGCCTGCTCGTCCAGGTGGTGCAGCACCTCCTGCGGCGGCAGGTCGAGCCCGGCCAGGGTCTGCGCGGTGGTGCGCAGCTGGCCCATGATCGCCGCCGAGGTCATGGAGTGGCCCATGACGTCGCCGACGACCAGGGCGACCCGGCTGCCGGGCAGCGGGATCGCGTCGTACCAGTCGCCGCCGACCCGGGCCGTCTCGGCCGCGGGCAGATAGCGTGAGGCGAGCCGCACACCGGTCGGCTGCGGCAGCGAGTCCGGCAGCATCGTGCGCTGCAGCTCGTCGGCGATGTAGGCCTCGCGCCCGTACAGCACCGCCTTGTCGATGCCGAGGGCCGTGTGGGTGGCCAACTGGGCGGCGACCAGCAGGTCGTTGGGCTCGAAGCCGGCCCGCTCCGGCCGGCGCAGGAACACGGCCGCGCCGATGACCCGGCGCCGCCCCCGCAGCGGCGCGAGTATCGCCCGCTGTCCGCCGGGCACCGGGTGGCCCGGGCCGAGCAGCTCCGGCAGCGCGGCCCGCGCGGCGGCGGAGTCGCCGGGCACCGGCCGCACCCCGCGCAGCACCTCGGCGAGGGCGCTGCCCGAGCGGACCTCGCACAGCTCCGCGGCCGGCGTCGGGTCCGGGTCCGGGACGAGGACCAGCTCCTCGCCCTCCAGGTCCGTTAACCGCAGCCGGTCGGTGCGGCGCAGCCGCAGCACGAACGGCTCCGCGGGGCGTTCGTCGCCCACCGGCAGCGGGTCGCGCAGATAGACCAGGATCGCGTCGGAGAAGGTCGGCACGGTCGCCCGGCACAGACCGAGGACGATCTCGTCGAGGTCGAGGCCCCGCGCGATCCGCCGGGTCGCCGCGCCCACGAACCGCAGCCGCTCGCCCTCGCGTCGGGCGGCCCCGTCGGCACCGTTCTGACCGCCGCCGCTGCCGCCTCCGGGCGCCGGCGCCGGCGCGGGCACGGCGACGGCTGCCGCCGGCGCTGCCGCTGCCGCCGCCGTCTCCTGACGGGGGCGAGTGCGTTCCTGCGGCCGGGCAGCCATCGCCTTGCGGCCTTCGTGGGAGGTGGGATGCTCCGTCACGCCTGGGATTCCGTCCGTCCGGGCCGGTGGTGCGTTGCACGCGCTCTTCTCGCCGATGCCGCGCCTTCGACGGCCCTAAACCACCGGCACGAGGTCGATGTGGAGGAGGGGGTCTCGGCAGCCGCGCACAGGTCCGGCACTGCTCTCCCCCTCAGAAGCGATCATGGTGACTAGCGTATGACTGGCGGGTGACTCATGGTCAGATCGTGCGCCGTGCCGAGTGTCTGACGTGCGGTCCGATCGGTCGAGTGCTTGCGGAGGACGATCCTACGTTTGCACCCCGGGGGCGCATCAAGGGTCTCATGGTGCGGTGTGCGCCGGGGTGCGATCCCAGTCGGCGGGCAGTTCCGGCACCGGCCAGGCGGGGTCGGGCCGCCAGTCCTCCCAGCCGTCGGAGAACGGCGTCCCCCAGGCCCGGATCACCTCGACGGCCGCGTCACCCGCACGCCTGACCCGGTCCGCCTGCGCGGCGTCCATCAGCCCGGCCCGCTGGGCCTGGGCGAACTCGTCCTCGTCCCGCCACAGCCAGCTGCGGTCGGGGTAGACCGAGATGTCGAGGAAGTGGTCCTCGGAGTCGATGCCGCCGGACCAGCGGGTGCGGGGCTCCTCCAGGTTCACGTACCAGCTGCGGAAGCGCCAGCCCCGCTCCCAGAACAGCCACACCGACCACGGGTCGCCGGGCCGGGCCAGTTTGAGGACGCCGGTGCCGAACCAGCGGGACCGGGCGGTGGTGCGTGCCGCCGTGTACCGGGTGGCCAGCGGCTCCTCGTGCACGGGAGTGCCGTCGGCGAGGACCGGTTTGACGCATTCGGTGCCGGGGGCCATCCAGACCGCGAGGAGTTCCGGGGTGTCCTGGACCACGGTCACCGGGCGGCAGATGTGCACGTCGCCGGTGCCGTTGTCGCGGTAGCGCCAGAGGATCTGATCCCCTGGCGCCCAGTGCTCGGGGCGGCCGGATCCTGTCATGCGCAGATCTTAGGGGTGGGTCCCCGGCACCGCTGCGGCGAAGGTCACGGATGAGTCATGCGCAGGACGTCCAGCGCTTCGTCGAGCTGTTCCGCGGTGAGGTCACCGCGCTCCACGTAGCCCGACTCCAGGACGACCTCCCTGATCGTCTTCCGCTCGGCCAGCGACCTCTTGGCGACCTTGGCGGCCTCCTCGTAACCGATGTACTTGTTCAGCGGGGTGACGACGGACGGCGAGGACTCCGCGTACTCGCGGGCCCGTTCGGCGTTGGCGGTGATCCCGTCGACCGTGCGGTCGGCGAGCAGGCGGGCGGCGTTGGCGAGCAGCCGGACCGACTCCAGGAGGTTCTTGGCCATCACCGGGAGCATCACGTTGAGCTCGAAGTTCCCCGCGGCGCCCGCCACCGCGACGGTGGTGTCGTTTCCGGTCACCTGGGCGGCGACCATGAGGACCGCCTCGGGGATGACCGGGTTCACCTTGCCCGGCATGATCGACGAGCCCGGCTGGAGGTCGGGCAGATTGATCTCGGCCAGTCCGGTGCGCGGTCCGCTCGCCATCCAGCGCAGATCGTTGGCGATCTTCGTGAGCGATACGGCGATGGTCCTGAGCTGCCCGGACGTCTCCACCAGGCCGTCCCTGGCGCCCTGGGCCTCGAAGTGGTCGCGGGCCTCGGTGAAGGGCAGTCCCGTGGTGCGGGCGACCTCGGCGATGACGGCGGCCGAGAAGCCGGGCGGGGTGTTGATGCCGGTGCCCACGGCCGTGCCGCCCAGGGGGAGTTCGGCGAGCCGGGGCAGCGCGGCGCGCAGCCGCTCGATCCCGTACCGGACCTGCGCCGCGTAGCCGCCGAACTCCTGGCCGAGGGTGACCGGGGTGGCGTCCATGAGGTGCGTACGGCCCGACTTCACCACGGTCGCGAATTCGGCTGATTTCCGCTCCAGGGAGGCGGCCAGCCGGTCGAGGGCCGGGATCAGGTCGTGGGTGACGGCGGCGGTGGCGGCGATGTGGATGGAGGAGGGGAAGACGTCGTTGGACGACTGGGAGGCGTTCACATGGTCGTTGGGGTGGACCTCCCGGCCCTCGGGGAGCCGCTCGCCGGCCAGGGTGGCCAGCACCTCGTTGGTGTTCATGTTGGACGAGGTGCCGGAGCCGGTCTGAAAGACGTCCACCGGGAAGTGCTCGTCCCAGCGGCCCTCCGCGACCTCCTCGGCGGCCGACACGATCGCCTCCGCCCGGTCCGCGTCGATCACGCCGAGCTCGGCGTTGACCTTGGCGGCGGCGGCCTTGATACGGGCCAGGGCCTCGATGTGGGCCCGTTCGAGCCGTTGGCCCGAGACGGGGAAGTTCTCCACCGCCCGCTGGGTCTGTGCGCGCCACTTGGCGTGGGCGGGGACCCGGACCTCACCCATGGAGTCGTGCTCGGTCCGGTAGCCGTCGGTGGTGCTGCTGTCGTCGCTCATGTTCGTCAACCTCCGTGAAAAGTTGAGCACTTGTCTTGTTCGACGTATTCCCAAGTCGTTTACCGGCCAGTAAAAACCGTGGGTAACCCCACTTCCAGGAGGCGCAATGACGCGCACCAGGTACAGACTCCGCTGGCCGGTCGCGGCTCTCACCGCTGCCGCGGCGGCCCTCGGCAGCATGACGGCCGCCGCACCCGCCGGCGCGGCCGACACGAGCGCCACGGCCGGAATCACCTCCGCCACCTCCGTACCGCTGCCGCCCGAGCTGGAGGCGATCCGGGCGGCGGAGGCCACCGCGATCTACGGAAGCCCCGAGGAACGCCCGCTCGCCCAGCGCCGGACCGGTCTCATCTCCCTCGGTGACAGCGAGATCTCCGGCGAGGGCGTCGGCACCTACGAGCCGCCGACCAACGGCCCCACCAACTGGTGTCACCGCTCGCCCGACGCCGCCATCCACCGCACCGGCATCCCCGCGGACCTCACCTTCAACGTGTCCTGCTCCGGCGCGTACACCGGCAACATCCGGATCGGCGGCTCGAAGCAGTACGCGGACGAGCTCGTCCAGAGCGACAGCCTGGCCATCAAGGCGCGCAACACCCGCATCAAGATGGTGCTGCTGGTCGCCGGCGCCAACGACGACCTCCAGTTCGGCCCCGTCATGACCGACTGCGTCCAGCGCTATCTGCTCCTCCAGGGCGCCTGCGAGCCGAAGTACGCGCCCGGCTGGCAGGCCCGCGTCGACGGCCTCGTCCCCAAGGTCGAGCAGACCGTGCGCGACCTCAAGGCCGTCATGCGCGACGCCGGATACGCCGACGGCGACTACAAGCTCGTCGTCATGGGCTACCCGAGCCCGATCGGCCCCGACTTCCACGACAACCCGGACTTCCCCGGCAAGCTCGCCTGCGGCGGTCTCGGCTACGACTCCGACACCAAGTGGGGCCGCAACACCGCCGTCCCCGCCTTCGAACGCGGCATGCGCAGGGCGGCGGCCAGCACCGGCGCCGTCTACCTCGACAACTCGCGGCTCTTCCACGGCCACGAGGTCTGCATGGAGGACACCTGGGCCCGGGGCCTCTACATCGACCTCTCCAAGCCCGGCACCCCGGACGAGAACTCCGTCCGCCAGTCCTTCCACCCCAACAAGGGCGGTCACGCCGCCTTCGCGTCCTGCCTCACCCAGCTCTACGGCTCCTCGCTGCGCGAGGCGAGCTGCGCGGACGTGAACTCCTCCGGCAGCCCGGTGCTGTTCCCGTTCGCCTGGGACGACGCCTACAAGCCGCTGAGGAACGCCGCCACCGGCAACTGCCTCGACGTGAACGCGTCCGAGTCCGCCAACGGCACCGCCGTCCTCGGCTGGGACTGCCACGGCGGCCGGAACCAGGGCTGGTGGTACGACTCCGCCCGCCGCACCGTCCACACCGAACTCACCCAGGACCGCTGCCTGGACGTGCCCGGAGCGAACTACCGGGCCGGCACGGCGCTCGTCCTCTGGAACTGCCACGGCGCCGCGAACCAGAAGTTCGTCCGTGACGGAGCCACCCTCCGCCCGGCCGCGGCGACCGGCCTGTGCCTCACCCAGGGCGCGGCGAAGGAACCGATCCGGCTCCAGGGCTGCGACGGCTCGGCGAACCAGCGGTTCACCGCGTAACCGTCCCGCCCGTGCGACTCCGTGGCCCCCGACCGGTGCGGGACGGGGGCCACGGTCCTGCCTCAGGAGACCTTTCGGGAGACCTCTCAGGAGACCTTGAGGGACGTCTTCGCCAGCTCGTACGCCGGCAGCATTCCCTTGTGCTCCTCGGAGTCCAGCCCGCCGAGGTGGACGATGACCACACCCTTCGGGGTGGTGACGGCGAGGGCGCGCTTGTCGCTCGTCTCTTCCATGACCTCGCTGTGGACCGCGTACGTGACCTCGACCGCGGGCAGCGCGCCCGCCTTCACCTCGCGGTAGACGGCTCCCTTGGAGCCCTTCTCCGCCTTGACGAAGGCCTCCAGCGTGCCCCGCGCCGAGCCCTTCGGGGCCGTCCACACCCGAAGGAAGCCGATGTTGCCGGCCGGCTTGGCGTCCACCTCGCAGACCGCCGTGGCCGGACCCTGCCGGTAGAGCCCTTCGAGGAGCTCGGCGACCTCCGGGTCCTCGGGCGCGTCGATCGCCTTCGGCTTCCAGCCCTTGGCGAGCGAGAAGGTGACCGGCAGAACGCAGGCCGTCCCGGCTCCGCCCAGCGCGCCGGCGGGCGCGGCCGCCGGCACGGTGGCAGCGGCGTCCTTCGCGGGGGCGGAGGCCTTGGCGGGACCGGCGGCGGGCGTCTCGACGTCGGCCGCGGGCGTCCCGCAGCCGGTCAGCAGCAGCCCGGCCGCCATCAGGGCGGCGGCGGCCGTCGTACGTATCGGTGCTCTCTGTGGCATGCGCTCATCATCCACGACCGGGTGCGGGCCCCGGGCGGCGGCCGGACAATGGTGGGCGGGCCTCGGGGAAGACCGCCGTCCCACGGGAGGCAGGACATGAACCGCAGCTTCACAAGGGCCGGCGCCCTGGGCGCCGCCACGATCGCGGCCGTCACCTTCGCCGCCACCGCCCCGGCCGCCGCCGCCGACAACGGCAAGAGCTACGACTTCACCCTCTACGCCAAGGAGGTCCCCGCCGCCGGCGGCGAGGAGACCGGCGCGCCGCCCAAGGTCGGCGACGTCTTCACCTTCGCCGAGGACCTCTACCGCACCAAGGGCGGCGAGAAGGTCGGCCGCGACGGGGTGACCTGCGCGGTGGTACGCGGCTCCGCACAGCAGATCGACGTGAACTGCGTCGGCACCTTCGTGCTGAGCGGCGGTCCGGGCGGACAGCTCACCGGCCAGACGCTGACCACCTTCGACCTGTCGGAGGAACAGCCGGCCTCCTTCGACGTCGCCATCACCGGCGGCACCGGCGACTTCAAGGAAGCGCGCGGCTACGTCCGTACGAGCCCCGACGGGGACTACGAGCGGCTGGAGTTCCACGTCACCACGCGCTGAGGCGGTCGCCGCCGGGGAGGGGCGAGCGTCAGGACAGCTTGCCGCCGTAGTCCGGCAGCTTGAAGGCGCGCTCGGCGTGGCCGCCGACCAGGTCGGTGGTGTTGTTGCCGATGTTCGCGATGATCGTGTAGCCCTTGGCCTCGATCTCCGCGCGCTTCTCCGTCTTGTACGCGCTGACCTCGGCGAACAGGTCGGGCAGGGAGCGCACGTACAGCCCGTCGACCGGGTAGCCGGCCTGCTTCAGGTTCCAGTCGGTGAGGGAGTGGATGATCCCCGGGCGGGCGGTCACGAAGAACACGGCCACGCCGCGCTCGTGGGCGTCCCGGACCAGCTCGCGGACCTCGGGGATCGCCGGGGTCGGCAGCTCCCAGAAGGGGTGGAGTCCGTCTCCAGGGAGCTGTTGTCGATGTCGAGGACGATCGCCTGCTTCTGGCGGCCGGCGTCCTCGGCCCGCTCCTCGATGTACGGGCGGGCCTGGGCGACCACGGCCGCCACGTCACGGCGCCAGGTGCCGTAGTCGATGTCGTGGAAGGCGGCGGTCGAGGTGACGTGGGTGTCCGGGTCGGCGGCGGAGGCGGCCGGGGCGGGGACGACGACGAGCAGGGCGGTCAGGCCCAGGGTGGCGGCGGCGGTGGAGGTGGTTTTGGCGGAGGGCATGGGGGGCTCCCGAGTGGTCGACCGGCTCAGTGGTTGACATGCTCGCGGCCAATACTGACCGGTAGGCGACGAGAGGACTACCGGTCGGTAGCCACTTTCTGAGCGGAGACCGACAACGCCCCCCGGTCCGGAGGACCGAGGGGCGTCGAAGGGCCGGCTCGGGGAGCGCTACGGGAGCGCTACGGGAGCCGCGGGTCAGCCGAGACCGGGACCGCGCACCGGGATGTGCGTGAACGTCGGCTCCGGGGCCGGGTTCTGGAAGAAGTCGTTGCCCTTGTCGTCCACCACGATGAACGCGGGGAAGTCCTCGACCTCGATCTTCCAGACCGCCTCCATGCCGAGCTCCTCGTACTCGACGACCTCGACCTTCTTGATGCAGTCCTGCGCCAGGCGGGCCGCCGGGCCGCCGATCGAACCCAGGTAGAAGCCGCCGTGCGCACCGCACGCGTCCGTGACCTGCTTCGATCGGTTGCCCTTGGCCAGCATGACCTTCGAGCCGCCCGCCGCCTGGAACTGCTCCACGTAACTGTCCATGCGGCCGGCCGTCGTCGGGCCGAAGGAGCCGGAGGCGTAACCCTCCGGGGTCTTCGCCGGGCCCGCGTAGTAGACCGGGTGGTCCTTCAGGTACTGCGGCATCTCCTCGCTGGCGTCCAGGCGCTCCTTGATCTTGGCGTGCGCGATGTCGCGCGCCACGACCAGCGGGCCGGTCAGCGACAGGCGGGTCTTCACCGGGTACTTGGTCAGCTCGGCGAGGATCTCGTCCATCGGCTGGTTGAGGTCGATCTTCACGACGTCGCCCGACTCGTCGAGGTGTTCCTCGGTGGTCTCCGGCAGGAAGCGGGCCGGGTCGGTCTCCAGCTGCTCCAGGAAGACGCCCTCGGCGGTGATCTTCGCGACGGCCTGGCGGTCGGCCGAGCAGGACACGGCGATCGCGACGGGCAGCGAGGCGCCGTGGCGCGGCAGGCGGACCACGCGCACGTCGTGACAGAAGTACTTGCCGCCGAACTGCGCGCCGATGCCGATCTTCTGCGTCAGCTCGAAGACCTTCTCCTCCAGCTCCTTGTCGCGGAAGCCGTGGCCGGTGGCGGCGTCGCCCTCGGTCGGCAGCTCGTCCAGGTAGTGCGCCGAGGCGTACTTGGCGGTCTTCAGCGCGAACTCGGCGCTCGTGCCGCCGACGACGATCGCCAGGTGGTACGGCGGGCAGGCCGCGGTGCCGAGCGAACGGATCTTCTCCTCCAGGAACTTCATCATGGAGGCCTCGTTCAGGACCGCCTTGGTCTCCTGGTAGAGGAAGGACTTGTTGGCGGAACCGCCGCCCTTGGCCATGAAGAGGAACTTGTAGGCGCCGCCGTCGGTCGCGTACAGCTCGATCTGCGCGGGCAGGTTCGAGCCGGTGTTCTTCTCCTCCCACATGGTCACCGGGGCCATCTGCGAATAGCGCAGGTTGAGCTTGGTGTAGGCGTCGAAGACGCCCTTCGACAGGGCCTCCTCGTCGCGGCCCTGGGTGAGCACGTTCTGGCCGCGCTTGCCCATGACGATCGCGGTGCCGGTGTCCTGGCACATGGGCAGCACGCCGGCGGCGGCGATGTTCGCGTTCTTGAGGAGGTCGAGCGCCACGAACTTGTCGTTGCTCGACGCCTCGGGGTCGTCGATGATCCTCCGCAGCTGGGCCAGGTGGGCCGGGCGCAGATAGTGCTGGATGTCGTGGATGGCCTCGGCGGCCAGCTTGCGCAGCGCCTCCGGCTCGACCTTGAGGAACGTACGGCCGTCGGCCTCGAAGGTGGAGACGCCTTCGGAGGTCACCAGGCGGTAGGGCGTGGTGTCCTCTCCCAGGGGGAGCAGATCGGAGTACGCAAACTCTGGCATGGGGGCAGCCATTCCTCACTCGGCAGACAGCGGCGCCGCCTCCATTGGCGGCGCGCCGTCCAGCGTAGAACGGCGGCGCCGCGCAGTTCCTGTGAGGTAAGGCTCACTAGGAGCCGGGACCGCGCCGGAATGGCGTGTTCGGCGGGTTGTCCACAGGACACGGGGGCTTCCTCTGGTCGCGATCTATCGCGTTTCGCTAGGCTGGGTCCGTGGACCTCGAGAAGCAGCCCCAGCAGCCGGTCGCGCCCGCCGAGCCCGCCCCTGCCCCGGCCCCCGCGCCCCGGCCCGACGTCGCCGATCCGCAGGGCTCGCTGCGGGCCTCGGACGCCGACCGGGACCGGATCGCGGACATCCTCAGGGACGCCCTGGCCGAGGGGCGGATCGATCCCGAGGAGCACTCGGACCGGATCGACGCGGTCTACCGCGCCAAGACGGTGGGCGAGCTGGAGCCGATCGTGCGGGACCTGCCCGCCTCCGGGACCGGCCCGTCGCCCGCGCCGGCCCCGCTGTACGGCCCCGAGGACCCCGAGGGCCCCGCCGACACGATGGTCGCCGTCTTCTCCGCCTCCACCCGCAAGGGCCGCTGGCGGGTGGGCCGCAGGACCAACGCCTTCTCGCTCTTCGGCAGCATCGAGATCGACCTGACCGAGGCGATCTTCGCCCAGCGCCTCACCACCATCAACGCCACCTCGATCTTCGGCAACGTCGAGGTCCGCGTCCCCGAGAACGTCACCCTGCGCGGCAGCGGCACCGGCGTCTTCGGCAACTTCGAGGTCGTGACCCTGGAGGGCGCCGACCCGCAGGCCCCGGTCGTGGTCGTCAACGGCTACGCGATCTTCGGGAACGTGGAGGCCAGGCCCCGGCGCGGGAAGTGGGTCACCGACCTCCAGAACCGGGTTCAGGACAAGTTCCGTAAGCATCTCGGCCACTGAGCGGCCCGACGGGCGACACCCTGAGCGCCCCCCGAGCGACCTGCGAACAGCCGGGGAACTGCGGTCCGGCCGGTGACCGGAATTCGCCGCACGGTGTCCGCGCTGCGGACCGCGGCGGCACGCGGAGTGCATAGGCGCGCGCACAGCGGGTAAGGCTGGGGCATCGTCGCTCGCCCGCGGAAGCCGTCGTCAGGAGTAGACCGTGCTGCACACGCCGCATCAGCCCCTCCGGGTCGCCGCCGCCGTGCCGCCCCAGCGCATCCCCGCTCGGGAGGACGAGGCCGGTCCCTGGCACACGGAGGCGGTGTGCCGGAGGGACGAGGCCGGACTCTTCTTCGCCCCCTCCAAGGAGCCCACCGCCGCCCGGCTCTCCCGCGAGGAGGCCGCCAAGCGGGTCTGCGCCCGTTGCCCCGTGATGGTCGAGTGCCGCGAGCACGCGCTGCTCCAGCCGGAGCCGTACGGAGTCTGGGGCGGCCTGACCGCCGCCGAGCGCCGTGTCGTGCTGGCCCGGCGCCGCCGGCGGGACGTCGAGCTGCGCAAGGCCGCGGCCGCCGAGCGTGCCGAGCGGATCGCCAAGGCCGGCTGACCGGCGGATCGCCGAGGCCGGCCGAAAGACGGCCGACGGGTCCCGCCGCCCGTACGGGAAGGGGCGCCCCCACCGCACATGGGGGCGCCCCTCTTCGTTTCGCGGCGGGCTACTTCGCCCGGTCGAAGTCGATCTTGCTGTAGGCGCGCAGCTTCGCCAGCCGGTGCGTGGAGTCGATCTGGCGGATCGTGCCGGACTTCGAGCGCATGACCAGGGACTGGGTGGTCGCCGTCTCGGAGCGGTAGCGCACGCCGCGCAGCAGCTCGCCGTCGGTGATGCCGGTGGCGACGAAGAACACGTTGTCGCCGGAGACCAGGTCGTGGGTGGTGAGCACCCGGTCCAGGTCGTGACCGGCGTCGAGGGCCTTCTGGCGCTCGGCCTCGTCCTTGGGCCACAGCTTGCCCTGGATGACACCGCCCAGGCACTTTATGGCGCAGGCCGAGATGATGCCCTCGGGCGTGCCGCCGATGCCCATCAGCAGGTCGACGCCGGTGCCCTCGCGGGCGGCCATGATGGAGCCGGCCACGTCGCCGTCGGAGATAAACTTGATCCGGGCGCCGGTCTCGCGGATCTCCTTGACGATGCCCTCGTGACGCGGCCGGTCCAGGATGACCACGGTGACGTCCTCGGCCGTCATGCCCTTGGCCTTGGCGACCCGGCGGATGTTGACCGAGACGGGCGCGTTGATGTCGACGAAGTCGGCGGCCTCCGGGCCGGTGACCAGCTTGTCCATGTAGAAGACCGCGGACGGGTCGAACATCGCGCCGCGGTCGGCGGCGGCCATGACGGCGATCGCGTTCGGCATGCCCTTGGCGTTGAGCGTGGTGCCGTCGATCGGGTCGACGGCGATGTCGACCTCCGCGCCGGTGCCGTCACCGACCCGCTCCCCGTTGAACAGCATGGGGGCTTCGTCCTTCTCGCCCTCGCCGATGACGACGACGCCGTTCATCGAGACGGTGGAGATCAGGGTCCGCATGGCGTTGACCGCAGCGCCGTCCGCGCCGATCTTGTCACCACGACCGACCCAGCGGCCGGCGGCCATGGCGGCGGCCTCCGTGACGCGGACCAGTTCGAGGGCGAGGTTGCGGTCGGGGGCCTCGGGGGAGACCTCCAGCTCGGGCGGCAAGTGGTGCTCGGTCATCGGAGCGCACCTTTCTGTACGGCGACGGCCGGGAAAAGAGGGTGATGCGACTCTATCGCCAGCCCGACATATTGAGCAGAGGGGCCCACGTATGAGCACACCCCCATGATGCGACCATGGGGGCGTGGCAGGTATGCGAGGCAGGCAGACGGTACGCGGGATGTTCCAGTCCCTCGCGGTGATCATGGTCGCCGCGGGCGTGATGTATCTCTTCATCCCGCACGACGAGAACGCGAACCCGGTCCAGGCGAAGGACTACCGGGTCGAGCTGCTGACGGCCCAGCGGGCGGCGCCGTATCCGGTGCTGGCCCCGGAGGGCCTCGGCGAGGACTGGAAGGCGACGGTCGTCTCGTACAAGCGCGAGGACCACAACGCCTGGCGGCTGGGCTTCCTGGACCCGGACACCCAGTACGTGGCGGTGAACCAGTCGACCGAGGACCCGCGGAAGTACGTCCCCGAGGTCACCCTCCAGGCGAAGAACTCCGGGAAGACCCAGACGGTCGCCGGGCAGGTGTGGCAGCGCTGGGAGGGGCCGAAGTACGACGCCCTGGTGCGCTCCGAGGGCGGGGCGACGACCGTGGTGACCGGCACGGCGTCCTTCGAGCGGCTCGCGCAGATGGCGGGCGCGCTCCAGGCGAAGAAGGCGTGAAGCGGTCCCCCCTCCGCCGGACGTGACAAGGGCCCCGGTGCGGGATGCACCGGGGCCCTTCTCCGTACGCGTCAGACGGTGGTGATGACCTCGTCGAAGGCCAGGCGCGGGGAGCGGGGGAACCAGGCGTCCTCGCCCGGCTTGCCGATGTTGACCACCATCAGCGGGGTGTGGTCGTCGTCCAGGAACTCCTTCTGGACGCCGGCGAAGTCGAGGCCCGTCATCGGGCCGGCGGCCAGACCGGCGGCGCGGACGCCGACGATGAAGTAGGCGGCCTGGAGGGCGGCGTTCAGCAGCGCGGACTGCTCGCGGACCGGGCGCTCGGCGAAGAACATGTCCTTGGCCTGCGGGAAGTGCGGGAGCAGGGCCGGCAGCTCCTCGTGGAACTCGTTGTCCGCGGAGAGGATCGCGACCAGCGGGGCGGCCTTGGTCTTGGCCTGGTTGCCCTCGGCCATGTGCGCCACCAGGCGCTCGCGGGCCTCGGGGGAGCGGACCAGCGTGATGCGCAGCGGGCTCTGGTTGAAGGCCGTCGGGCCGTACTTGACCAGGTCGTAGATCGCCTGGACCTGCTCGTCGGTCACCGGCTCGTCGGTGAACGTGTTGGCAGTGCGGGCCTCACGGAAGAGGAGGTCCTGGGCGGCGGGGTCAAGGGCGAGAGACATGCTGCGTACCTTCCGAACTGCGGGGGTCGCCCGTCGGGGGGATCGAGCGATGTCACGACAGTACGCCCGCAGTAGGTGAAGTTTCAACTAAACTAACCGGATGGTGATCCGGTTCACAGCCTGCCCTGTCTGACCTGCTGCTATTCGGCCTCGTCGGCCGCCTCCGCCGCCCGCTCGGCGGCCAGCGACGCGTCCAGCCGCGCCCGCGCCCCCTCCAGCCAGTGCCGGCACACCTTCGCCAGCTCCTCCCCCCGCTCCCAGAGCGCCAGCGACTCCTCCAGGGTCGTCCCGCCCGCCTCCAGACGCCGGACGACCTCGATGAGCTCGTCGCGCGCCTGCTCGTAACCGAGAGCGGTCTCTTCCGTGCCGGCTGCCATGCCGTCCTCCATGATCGTTCTTCGTCTTCCGTACGGGCGGGGGGTGGGGGAGGGGCGGATCAGACCGGATCCGGGTCCAGATCCGGGTCCGGGTCCGGGTCGGCCACGCGGCGCACCGTGAACTCGCCCGCGGCGACCCGGGCCCGCAGCCGCTCGTCCGCCCCGACCTCCTCCGGATCCCGCACCACCGAGCCGTCCGCCCGCTGCAGCACCGCGTACCCCCGCTCCATCGTCGCCGCCGGCGACAGCGCCCGGACCCGCGCCCGGGTGTGCGACAGCTCCGAGTCGGCCCGGTCGAGGAGATGCCCCAGGGTCCGCCGGCTCCGGGCCAGCAGCGCGTCGAGCTCGTCCTCGCGGACCTCCACCATCCGCTGCGGGTGCTCCATCACCGGCCGGGCCAGCGCGTGCGCGAGGCCCCGCTCCTCCCGGTCGAGGAGACCGCGCACACAGCGCAGCGCCCGGTCCCGCAGCCCCCGCACCCGCTCCAGCTCCTCGCCCACGTCCGGGACCACCTTCTTGGCCGCGTCCGTGGGCGTCGACGCCCGCAGGTCCGCGACCAGGTCGAGCAGCGGCGAGTCCGGCTCGTGGCCGATCGCCGACACCACCGGCGTACGGCAGTCGGCGACCGCGCGGATCAGCTGCTCGTCCGAGAACGGCAGCAGGTCCTCGACGCTGCCGCCGCCCCGGGCCACGACGATCACGTCCACGTCGTCGTGCGCGTCCAGCTCCTTCACGGCCTGGATCACCTGCGGCACGGCCTTCACGCCCTGCACCGCCACGTTCCGCACCTCGAACCGGACGGCGGGCCAGCGCCGCCGCGCGTTCTCCAGGACGTCCCGCTCGGCGGCCGAGGCCCGGCCCGAGACCAGGCCGACCAGCTGCGGCAGGAACGGCAGCGGCTTCTTGCGGTCCAGCGCGAACAGGCCCTCGGCGGCGAGGGTCCGCTTCAGCTGCTCCAGCCGGGCGAGCAGCTCCCCGATACCGACGGGCCTTATCTCGGCCGCCCGCAGCGACAGCTGCCCGCGCGGCGCGTACCACTCCGGCTTGGCGTGCACCACCACCCGGGCACCCTCCGAGACGACGTCGGCGACGGCGTCGAAGACCTGGCGATAGCACGTGACGTTGATCGAGATGTCGTACGAGGGATCCCGCAGCGTCAGGAACACGACACCGGCCCCCGGCCGCCGCGACAGCTGCGTGATCTGCCCCTCGACCCAGACGGCCCCCAACCGGTCGATCCACCCCCCGATGAGCCGGGAGACCTCTCCGACGGGCAGCGGCGCTTCCGCGGACGTGTTCAGACCCATGCGCCGAGCGTAACGGGCGGGTCCGACACAACGGCCCGTCGGGCGCGGCCCGCGCGCCGACGGGGCGGGGCCCGGCGAGGCCGGGAGGTACGGGAGAGCGCCGGAAGCGCGGACGGCTCGCCGCGCGGGCCATGCGCGTACGGATTCCGCTACGGCGTCACGGCGTCGGCCGCCGCATCCCCTGCAGCGCCAGGACCACGAGCCCGACGCCCAGCCAGACCACGCCCACCACCTGCGCCGAAGGCGCCGCCTCCACGATCACGGCGACCAGGATGGCCGCGCCGACCGCCGGGGCCACCAGATGGGGCAGCCAGCGCGGCGGCCCCGCCATGCGGCGTACCGCGAACCAGCCGATCACGCTCGCGTGCAGCAGCACGAAGGCCGTCAGGGCGCCGATGTCCACGACCGACACCAGGTGGTCGAGCCCGTCGTCACGGCGGGCCGCCCACACCGCGGCGACCATCGTCACCGTCGCCGACACCAGCAGCGCCACCCGGGGCACGCCCGAGTCCGTACGGGCCAGGACGTGCGGGAGACGCCGGTCGCGGCCCATCGCGAAGAGGAGCCGTCCGCCCGCCGCCTGGCCGGCCAGAGCCGCGAAGGCCGCGCCGATCGCCTTCGAGACGGCGACCAGGTCGTGCAGCCAGTCGCCGACGGCCGAGTCCACCGCGTCGTAGAAGGCGGAGCCCTGCGCCGACGGGTTCGCCGCGAGCTCCGCCGAGGAGACCGGCTCGAGCAGCGCCACCAGCCAGGTCTGCGCCACGAACAGCACCCCCGCGAGCGCCAGACAGAACAGCACCGCCCGCGCCACCTTGGCGGAGCCCCCCGTCACCTCCTCCGCGAAGGACGCGATCGCGTCGAAGCCCAGATACGACAGGACCGCCACCGACACCGCCCCGAGGACCGCCGCCGCCGAGAACCCGGCGTCGCCCGTGAGCGGCGACCACCAGTCGCGCCGCGCCCCGTCCCGCACGAGCACCACGATCGCGGACACCACGAAGACCAGCAGCACCACGATCTCCATGGCGAGCACCGCGAAGCCGACCCGGGCGGCCGCCCGGACGCCCCACAGGTTGAGCAGGGTCGTGACGACGACCGCGATCCCCGTCCACACCCACCGGTCCACCGCGGGGACGAGCGCCTCCATCGCGATGCCGGCGAAGAGGTACGCGACCGCCGGGATGAGGAGGTAGTCGAGCATCGCCATCCAGCCGGCGACGAAGCCCGGCCCCTCGCCCAGCGCCGTCCGCGCGTACGTGAAGACGGACCCGGCCCGCGGCGCGACCCGCACCATCTGCGCGTAACTGAAGGCGGTGAACGCCATGGCGACCGTCGCCACCACGTACACGAGGGCGACGGCCCCGTGCGACTTGGCGTCCAGCGTGCCGAAGACGCCGACCGGGGCCATCGGGGCGATGAACAGCAGCCCGTACACGACCAGATCCCGGAACCCGAGATTTCGCCGGAGCCCCTCGTGCTCGGCCTCCGCCACCTGCGCTTCCTCAGCCATGGCGTCAGTCTCGGTGACGGCACCGCTCGATCGGCCGATCAAAACGCCGACCGGCCCGGCCTTACGATGGGACGCATGACTGCAACGCCCGCGTCGACGCCCGCGACGAACCGCCCGAAGCGTGTCCTGCTCGCCGCTCCCCGCGGATACTGCGCGGGCGTGGACCGCGCCGTGATCGCGGTGGAGAAGGCCCTGGAGCAGTACGGGGCCCCGATCTACGTCCGGCACGAGATCGTCCACAACAAGTACGTCGTGCAGACCCTGGAACGGAAGGGCGCGATCTTCGTCGACCAGGCGACCGAGGTGCCGCCGGGCAACATCGTGATGTTCTCCGCGCACGGCGTCGCCCCGACCGTCCACGAGGAGGCCCGCCAGGGCCGCCTGAAGACGATCGACGCGACCTGCCCCCTGGTCACCAAGGTCCACAAGGAGGCCGTCCGGTTCGCCAACGAGGACTTCGACATCCTCCTCATCGGCCACGAGGGCCACGAGGAGGTCATCGGCACCTCCGGCGAGGCCCCCGACCACATCCAGCTCGTCGACGGCCCCGAGGACGTCGCCAAGGTCGAGGTCCGCGACCCGTCCCGGGTCGTCTGGCTCTCCCAGACCACGCTGTCCGTCGACGAGACGATGGAGACGGTGGACGCGCTGAAGGAGAAGTTCCCGCAGCTCATCTCGCCGCCGTCCGACGACATCTGCTACGCCACGCAGAACCGCCAGCTGGCCATCAAGGAGCTGGCCGGCCAGGCCGAGCTCGTCATCGTGGTGGGCTCCAAGAACTCCTCGAACTCGCAGCGCATGGTCGACGTCGCCAAGCAGGCCGGCGCCCCCGCCGCGTACCTGGTCGACTTCGCCAGCGAGATCGACGAGACCTGGCTCGACGGCGTCACCAGCGTCGGCCTCTCCTCCGGCGCCTCCGTCCCGGACGTGCTGGTCCAGGAGGTCCTGGAGTGGCTGTCCGAGCGCGGCTACGTGGACGTGGAGCTGGTCAAGACCGCCGACGAGTCGCTCACCTTCTCGCTGCCCAAGGAGCTCCGCAACAAGGACCTCAGGGCCGAGGCGGAGAACCTCCTCAAGGGCTGAGCGACGCCCGGGAGTGATTCTCCCGACCTTCGAGGAGCGAGGGGCGTCCACCCGTACGGTGGTTCCATGAACGTCTTCGGAGTGGACATCGGCGGATCGGGCATCAAGGGCGCCCCCGTGGACCTCGACCGCGGCGACCTGACCGAACCGCGACACAAGGTACTCACCCCGCAGCCCGCGACACCTGAGGGTGTCGTGGGCTGCGTCGTCGAGGTCGTACGAAACTTCGGCTGGTCAGGGCCGGTCGGCGTCACCTTCCCCGGGGTGGTGACCGGCTCCACGATCCGCACGGCGGCCAACGTGGACAAGGGCTGGATCGGCGTCGACGCGGGCCGGATGATCGGCGAGCAGCTCGGCGGGCTTCCGGTGACGGTGCTGAACGACGCCGACGCGGCCGGCATCGCCGAGATGTCCTTCGGCGCCGGCCGGGGCCGCAAGGGCACCGTCATCGTGCTGACCCTCGGCACCGGCATCGGCTCCGCCGTCTTCACCGGCGGCAGGCTGCTGGCGAACACCGAACTCGGCCACCTGGAACTCAAGGGCCACGACGCCGAGAAGCGCGCCTCGGCGAAGGCACGCGAGGACGAGGAGCTGACCTGGGAGCACTGGGCGACCAAGCGGCTGCAGAAGTACCTGGCGCACGTGGAGATGCTGTTCTCCCCCGAGCTCTTCATCATCGGCGGCGGCGTCAGCCGCAAGGCGGACAAGTTCCTGCCGCTGATCGAGGGCATCCGGGCCGAGATCGTCCCGGCGGAGCTCCAGAACAACGCGGGGATCGTGGGCGCGGCGATGGCGGCGCGGGCGGCCGGGGGAGCGGGCTAGACCGGCCGGGGGAGTGGGACGGGCCGAGGGGGCGCGCCCAGGCCCTGACCGGCCTCGGCCGGCCCGCACCGGCCCGTCCGCTAGCCGCGCTCGGGGGCCGGGCGGCGCACCGGGCGTACGGGGGAGCCCGGTACGGCGGGCCGCTGGCGGCGGCCCATGTCCCGCACCTTGCGCACGCTCGCGATCAGACCGGCCACGAGGGTGCCGCCGTACAGCCACCCGGCGTGCACGGCCAGCGCCGTGACCAGGGCCATCGACTGGCCGCCGACCCCTCCCGAACCGCCCGAGATGGGGACGACGCCGACCGCGAAGGCGATCGGCACGCTGATCGGCGCGGTGACGAGGTCGGCGGTCCTGACCCAGAGTGCGGTCAGGGCGCTGACCGGCAGGAACAGCAGCCCGAATACGAGCGGTGAGCTGTCGAGCAGCAGCCAGTCGAGGAAGCCGATCACCAGCATCACCGCCGAGGCGAACAGCCCGGCGCCGAGGCCGGTGAGCCGGGGGTTGGGCAGCCTGCGCAGCGCCACGACCACCGGTGGCGCGGGCCGCTCCAACCGGGGCCGGCCGGGTCGCGGCCGGGCGGCGACGCGATAGACCGCGGCGCCCTCGACCAGCGCGCCGGGCGGCGTCAGAGGGGCCTGGGGCCGTCCCCCGGCGGGGCGGCGGGGCTGCGGCTTGCGTGTCCTGTGCTGCTCCACCCCACCAACGTAGGTCGGATGGGGCCGGGAAACGGGTGCGGGACACGCCCTTTGGGTGACCTTGGCGCGAAGAGCGCCGTCTTGGGCCGGTCCGGTGCCCCCGTAAACTGGGGGAACACCGCATCCACTCCTTATAGGGAAGTCGCCACCGTGTCGCTCACGATCGGAATCGTCGGCCTGCCGAATGTCGGCAAGTCGACCCTGTTCAACGCCCTGACCAAGAACGACGTGCTGGCGGCCAACTACCCGTTCGCCACGATCGAGCCCAATGTCGGCGTCGTGGGCGTGCCGGACGCCCGGCTGACCAAGCTGGCGGAGATCTTCTCCTCGCAGCGGATCCTCCCGGCCACCGTCGACTTCGTCGACATCGCCGGCATCGTGCGCGGCGCCAGCGAGGGCGAGGGCCTGGGCAACAAGTTCCTGGCGAACATCCGGGAGTCGGACGCGATCTGCCAGGTCATCCGCGCCTTCAAGGACGAGAACGTCGTGCACGTCGACGGCAAGGTCTCGCCCAAGGACGACATCGAGACGATCAACACCGAGCTGATCCTCGCCGACCTCCAGACCATCGAGAAGGTCCTCCCGCGCCTCCAGAAGGAGTCCCGGATCAAGAAGGACGTGGCCCCGAAGGTCGCGGCGGTCGAGGCGGCCCAGGCGATCCTCGAGAAGGGCGACACCCTCTTCTCGCAGGGCATCGTCCAGGGCTCGGACAAGGCGGAGCTCCTCCACGACCTCCACCTGCTGACCACCAAGCCGTTCCTCTACGTCTTCAACGTCGACGAGGACGAGCTGACCGACGAGGCCTTCAAGGACGAGCAGCGCGCCCTCGTCGCCCCGGCCGAGGCGATCTTCCTCAACGCCAAGCTGGAGGCCGACCTCGCCGAGCTCGACGAGGAGGACGCCATGGAGCTCCTCCAGTCCGTCGGCGCCGAGGAGCCCGGCCTCGCCACCCTCGCCCGCGTCGGCTTCGACACCCTCGGCCTCCAGACCTACCTGACGGCCGGCCCCAAGGAGTCCCGCGCCTGGACCATCAAGAAGGGCGCCACGGCCCCCGAGGCGGCCGGTGTGATCCACACCGACTTCCAGAAGGGCTTCATCAAGGCCGAGGTCATCTCCTTCGCCGACCTCGTCGAGACCGGCTCCGTCGCCGAGGCCCGCGCCAAGGGCAAGGCCCGCATGGAGGGCAAGGAGTACGTCATGCAGGACGGCGACGTGGTGGAGTTCCGCTTCAACGTCTGATCCTCCCCGCAGGCGCGAGCCGAAGGGCCGGACTCCGGTGAGTCCGGCCCTTCGGCTTTTTCCGTCGCCCGGGCTCAGTCCGCCGCGGGCGGGGTGAGCCTGTCGAGGTCCAGGGCGATCTCGAAGGGGACGGGGCGCTTCAGCGAGCCGCGGAAGATGCCGGCGGGGGCGTAGGCGCCGGTGGGCCGGTCGAGCTCGTAGACGTGCACGACCGGGGCGCCGTCCTCGTCCTCGATGCACCAGTAGTGCGGGATGCCCGCCGTGGCGTACTTGCGGAGCTTGACGGTGCGGTCGCGGTGTGCGGACTCGGGCGAGACGACCTCGATGACGAGGGGGACGTCCTCGGGGGCGTACCACGTACGGTCCGCCTTGTACGGGGCCGTGGTCAGCAGCAGGTCGGGTTCCGGACGGTTGCGGGCGTCGAGGCGGATGGTCATCTCCCGCTCGACCTCCACGCCGTCGGGGGCCTGGTCCATGAGAGCCACGGTGAGAGCGGTGACGAGGCGGCCGTGCCACGACCGCTGAGGGGACATCATGAAGACGAGCGCTCCGTCGATCAGTTCCGTGTGGCGTGGTGCCTCGGGGAGGCGGTCCAGGTCCTCCGCGAACCAGCCTTCCGCGCGCGGCGGGCGCATCCAGTCGGGCAGTGCGGTCATGAGGCAACACTAGCGACAGCGGCCGCCGAGGGAGGGCGGCAACGGAGCGTTAGCCGTACGCAAGCGGGACGGCAGGGGTGGGCGGGAAGGTGTAGGCGGCACCGAATGCGGGGCCGTCCGACCTTGAACCGGGGGAGAACCACCATGCGTACGTACCGCAAGCACACCGTCCTGGCCGTCGCGGCCGCCGCCGTCCTGTCGATGGGGCTCACTGCCTGTGGCGGTGTCGAGGGCGGGAGCCGGGACGAGGGGGCCGCGACCACGACCACGCAGGTGACGCCCGAGGGCGCCCAGAAGAGCAGCACCGGCGGGGCGACGACCGGTGGGTCGGCCGCCGGGGGCTCGGCCGCCGGTGGTTCCACGGCCGGCGGCTCGACGGCCGGTGGCTCGACCGGGGGCAAGGACGCCTCCGCGGCCTCCGGCGGGTCGACGTCCCGCTCCGGCTCCTCGGCGAAGGCGCCGGCCTGCACCTACAAGGACGTCAAGGTCACCGCGGCCAAGGTGGACGAGACGCCCACCGAGCACATCGTCCTCACCGCGACCAACACCTCCGGCCGAGCCTGCCGCCTCTACGGCTACCCGCTGATCGCCTTCGGCGAGATCCAGACCGCCAAGGACGTCCCCGCGGTCGCCAAGAGCAAGCCCGCCGCGCCCGTCGTCCTGGAGCCGGGCGCCCCGGCGTACGCCAACGTGCGCATCGCCCTCGGCGGTGTCCACGAGGACAACAAGGTCGTCACCTCCTTCAACGTGAACCTCTTCGCCGCCGACGCCCCCGCCGAGGGCAGCATCGTCGTGAAGGCCCCTGCGGGCGGCCTGGCCGTCGCCGAGGCCGCCGCCAGGACCGGCTACTGGACGCCGGAACTCCGGAACGGCGCCGACGAGTTCTGAACCGTCCGACCCCCGCTCGCGTCCCCCACCCCATGAAGGACGTGATCGGCAGTCTCGCCGTGCTCGGCGGGTTCACCACCGCGCTCGTGGTGTGGGGGATCGGCGCCACTCCCGCCCTGACCGGCGGATTCGAGGGCGAGGGACGGGACTTCAGCCTGGTGTGGGCCGAACTGCCGGTGATGCTGCTCGGCACACCCGCCCTCGCCCTCGGCGTCTGGGCCCTGCTCCGCCGGCGGTCACCGGCGCTGCTCGCCCTCGCCGTCGTCGTGACGCTGCTGTCGGCGGGATGCGTGTGCGCGGTGTGGCTGGAGATTCGGGTGCCGGAGTACCGGTACGAAGAGGGTGCGTAGGGGGTGCCCAGGCCGCGGAGTCGGCGGCGCCGTACGACCGGGCGGTGTGACCCGCGCCCGCCCGCAACCGCGCGGGCCCGGCCCCGGGCCCCGCGCCCGGTGCCTAGGCGGCCGACGGTTCCGACGGATCCGCCGGGCCCGCGAGCCCCGTCTTCGCGCCCGCCCCGCACAGCGGCAGGACCGTCGTGCCGGGACGCGCGGGGGCCTCGCGTACGGCGGCCCAGCAGGCGACCGCCGTCGGCTCCACGTACAGGCCGCGCCGTGCCAGGTCCAGCTGGGCGGCGCGGATCCGGTCCTCCGGCACGGTGAGGAAGGTCCCGCCGGAGGCCCGTACGGCCCGCAGGATCTGTGCCGCGCGGGGCGGGTTCGGGATCGCGATGCCCTCGGCGAGGGTGGGGCGGGCGGCGGTCGGGGCCGAAAGGCCGTCCGCGCCGGCGTGGAAGGCGGCGGCGAGCGGGGAGACGGCCTCGGCCTGGACGGCGACGAGGGCGGGGCGGCGGTCGACGAGCCCGTGGCCGTACAGCTCCTCGACGGCGAGGGCCGCGCCGAGCAGCAGCGTTCCGTTGCCGACCGGCAGCACGAGGGTGTCGGGCAGCCGGCCGCCGAGCTCCTCCCAGATCTCGTACACATAGGTCTTCGTGCCGTGGAGGAAGTGCGGGTTGTACACGTGCGAGGCGTAGAAGACCCCGGGCTCGTCGGCGGCCGCGCGCGCCGCCCGCGCCGTGGCCTCGCGGTCGCCGGGGACGACGACCGTACGGGCGCCGTGGGCCCGGATCTGCTCCAGCTTCTTCGGGGAGGTCGCCTCGGGGACGTAGACGGCGCAGTCGAGCCCGGCGCGGGCGCAGTACGCGGCGACGGCCGTGCCCGCGTTGCCGCTGCTGTCGGCGATCACGGAGCGCGGCTCCAGGCGGCGCGCGAGTTCGGCGAGCATGACGGCGCCCCGGTCCTTGAAGGACAACGTGGGCATGAGGAAGTCGAGTTTGGCCGAAACCATGTCGGTGAGGGCGACCAGAGGCGTGCGGCCCTCGCCGAGGGACACCGGAGGCGCCCCTGCGACCCTGGCGACCCCTGCCGCCCCCGCCGCTACGGCGGTTCCGGTGGCGAGCGGTAGTGCTTCCGCGTAACGCCACAATGAATTCACGCGTGACGGAAGTGACGCGAGTGGCACCGGCGCAGCGACATGGGCGAGATCCCACGGACCCCGGCAGCGGGGACAACACCAGGTGAGCGCGGTGTCGGGGGCCTGCGTACGGCACTGGGGGCACACGTAGTCGGTCATGATCGCCAGCATGTCAGCCGTGTGGCGGCGGCGTTACGGGACCGGCAGAACCCTTGTGTGATTCCTATGGATCCGTCAATCTTTCGCTCGGCACCCGGACTTGGCGAGCGGTGTGGAGCCACGCCGTCTTGTCATGTCCCTGCTAACTGCTTCATCGCTCAACCAACCCCCACAGCAGCGCACCACCAATGAGGAGGACCCCTCACATGTCCGTGATGCGTGATTCGCGGCGCAGACTCGCCGCCGCCGGCGCCATAGCCGTCGCAGCCCTCGCGCTCGGCTCCCTCTCCGCCTTCCCGGCCACCGCCGCCGGGACCACCGCCGAAGGCGTCATCCTGAACGCCGGCGCGGAGGGGACCGTCCCCAACAGCTACATCGTCACCCTCCGCGAGTCCGCCGCCCAGGCGGAGACCGCGCAGGGACGGGCCGTCGCGACGAAGTTCGGCGCCAAGATCAAGCGGACGTACACCGCGGCGCTCAACGGCTACTCCGTCGAGCTCTCCGAGGCGCAGGCCAAGAAGCTCGCCGCCGACCCGGCCGTCGAGTCCGTCAGCCAGAACCGCGTCTTCACGATCGACGGCACCCAGCCCTCCCCGCCGTCGTGGGGCCTCGACCGGATCGACCAGAAGGCCCTCCCGCTCAACCAGAGCTACACCTACCCGGACAGCGCGGGCCAGGGCGTCACGGCGTACATCATCGACACCGGCGTCCGCATCTCCCACAGCGACTTCGGCGGCCGCGCGGCCAACGGCTACGACGCGATCGACAACGACAACACCGCCCAGGACGGCCACGGCCACGGCACGCACGTCGCCGGCACCGTCGCCGGCACGGCGCACGGCGTCGCCAAGAAGGCGAAGATCGTCGGCGTCCGCGTCCTCGACAACTCCGGCTCCGGCACGACCGAGCAGGTCGTCGCGGGCATCGACTGGGTGACGCGCAACGCCGTGAAGCCGGCCGTCGCCAACATGAGCCTCGGCGGCGGCGTGGACACCGTCCTCGACGACGCCGTGCGCCGGTCGATCGCCGCCGGCATCACCTACGCGGTCGCCGCGGGCAACGACAGCTCCAACGCCTCGAACTACTCGCCGGCGCGCGTCGGAGAGGCCATCACGGTCGGCTCCACGACCAGCACGGACGCCCGCTCCAGCTTCTCCAACTACGGCAGCATCCTGGACATCTTCGCTCCGGGCTCCTCCATCAAGTCGGCCTGGAACACCAACGACACCGCCACCAACACCATCTCCGGCACGTCGATGGCGACCCCGCACGTGGCCGGCGCCGCCGCCCTCTACCTGGCGGACAACCCGACGGCCACCCCGTCGGCGGTCTCCACGGCCCTCGTCAACGCCGCCACCCCGAACGTGGTCACCAGCCCGGGCACCGGCTCCCCGAACCGCCTGCTCTACGTCGGCGGCGGTACGACCACCCCGCCCGGCCCGCGCTTCGAGAACGCCGCGGACTACGCGATCAACGACAACGCGACCGTCGAGTCCCCCGTCACCGTCAGCGGCGTCTCGGGCAACGCCCCCTCCGCCCTCCAGGTGCCGGTGAACATCGTCCACACCTACATCGGTGACCTCCAGGTCCAGCTGATCGCCCCCGACGGCACCGCGTACACGCTGAAGGGCTTCGGCACCGGCGGCAGCGCGGACAACATCAACACCACGTACACCGTCAACGCCTCCTCCGAGGTCGCGAACGGCACGTGGAAGCTCCGGGTCACGGACAACGCGAACTACGACACCGGGAAGATCGACTCCTGGGCGCTGCAGTTCTGACATCCGGGTGCTGACATCCGGGTGCTGACACCCGTATCCGTACGTGAGTGAGTGAGGGGCGGTCGCCGATCCGGCGGCCGCCCCTCACTCAATCCTGCTCCTCGAAGACGTACGGCACGGGCTCGGCCACCCAGCCCGCCGCGAGGACCAGGCGCGACGTGCGGTGCACGGTCAGGAAACCGAAGGGCCGGTCGATGTCGAGGTCGATGCGGCGGACCCTGTACGTGGTCGCCGGCGCGGCCCCGCCGGGCAGGCCGACAGCCGTCACCGAGGCCGCCTCGAAGCCCTTCGCGCCGAAGCGGGCCATCGCCGCCTGACGGGCCTGCCGGACGGCCAGCGGCGGGACGTCACAGATGCCCGGGAAGTGGCCGCGGGTGTCGTCCCGCGCGGTGGTGAGGCCGAACAGCTCGTGCAGCGCGGTGAGATCGTGCTCGGCCGTCAGCGAGAACGGCGAGGTCGTCACCGCGAGGTACGGCTCGCGGGAGGTGCTGCGCACCTGGCGGACGTACAGTCCAGGGCCCGGCTCGCCCAGCGGCAGCAGATCGCCCGGGACGGTACGGAAGGTGCCGGCCAGGACGTCCACCCCGGCCTTCAGCACGGCGCCGCACTCCGCCTCCTCCGGGCCGAGCAGCAGGTGGACGTCGACCCCGGTGCTGCCCAGCACCCGCAGCACCGTGAGCGGGCCCGCGTCCGTCTCCGCCACCCCGACCCGGTCGAGCAGACCGGTCGTGCGGTGCAGCGCGGCGAGCTCCCGCCCGGCCCACGGCCCGTCCTCGGGGCACATGTCACCCTCGCGGAACGGCCGGAGCCAGCTCGTCCGCACCGCCTGCGCGGTGGCCAGGACCAGGTCCGTCTCCTCCGTGACCCGCACCGGCATCGCCGGGATCAGGCCGCCCGTGCGCTCCGCCGCCCACGCGTCCAGGAGCCGCTTGCTCTCGGCGTCGTCCGCGCCGAGGCGGCCGAGGGTGGCCTCCGGCAGACCGCCGGCCCACGCGTCCCGCGGCCGCACACGCGGCCGGGTCCACAGGCCGACGGCCGAGCCGACGCCGGGGATCCGGGACAGACCGGCGAGCAGCTCGCGGGCCGCGACCGCCGCCCGGTCGGCCGGCATGCCGAGCGCGTCCTCCAGTTCGGTCCTGGCCGGGCCCGCGGCACCGTCCGCCAGGAAGGCGAGCAGGGGCCAGACGCCGCTCGCCGACAGGACCGTGTCCCGGTCCGCCGGGAGGGCTCCGGCCCACCGTGCCGTGAGGCGGTTGACCGCCCGTACCGTCGAGCCCCGCATATCGCCCCCGCCCACGGACCACGTACGATGCGCGCGCCCGTTCGACTCTCCGATTTTCTGATCGTCCGCTTTCCCGGACTTCCCGCCCCAACAGGAGCACCGTACTCGTGGACCCGTTCCAGCCGCCTCAGGATTCCCCGGCCCCGCAGCAGCCCCCGCAGCCGCCGGGTCAGGGCGGGCCCGTGCCCGGCCCGCACGCGGGTCCGTACGCGTCTCAGGGTCCGTACACGCCCCCCGGCCCGTACGCGGCTCCCGGCCCGTACACCTCGCCGCCGCCCGGTCCGTACGGTCCCTACGGTCCCGGTGGCCCCGGTCCGTACGGGGCGCCGCGGCAGAGTACCAACGGACTGGCCGTCGCGTCCCTCGTCTCCGGCATCGTCTGCTGCCTGCCGCCCCTCGGTCTGGTCTTCGGCCTCATCGCCCTGCCGCAGATCAGGAAGAAGCAGCAGAAGGGCAAGGGCATGGCGATCTCCGGCATCGTGCTCTCCTCCCTCGCCTGCCTGGTGATGGCCCTGGGCTTCGTGAGCGGCGGGTTCGGCGACGCCTGGCGCGACTTCGAGAAGGGCATGGACGAGGCCGCCAAGGCCCAGTCGCCGTTCTCCCTGCGCAAGGGCGACTGCTTCCGCCTCGACGGCGACCTGGAGGCATACGCCACCGACGTGGAGACGGTGCCCTGCACCACGCCGCACGAGGGCGAGGTGAGCGGCGAGTTCAAGATCTCCGGGTTCACGAAGTGGCCGGGGGAGGACGCGATCGACCGCGTCGCCGAGGACCGCTGCCAGGAGATCAACAACGCGTACGCGCTGGACACCTGGGCCGTCCCGGAGGACGCGCTGACCTACTACTACCTGCCGAGCCGGGAGAGCTGGCGGACCGGTGACCGGACGGTGACCTGCGCGTTCGCCACCGAGGAAGCGCCCTTCACCCGCTCCCTCCGCAGCGACGCGAGCACGCTCGACGCCGACCAGCTGCACTTCCTGAAGCAGATGAACTCCCTCGACGACGCCGTCTACGAGGAGCCCGACAAGGACGCGGACGAGGACCTGGCCGCCAACAAGGCGTGGGCCCGCGAGGTGCACCGCGCCGTCACCGGGACGAGCGAAGGGCTGCGCGGACACACCTGGCCCGCCGCCTCCGCGAAGCCGGTCGGCGACCTGGCGAAGGACCTGCGGGCGGCCGCGCCGAAGTGGCACGCGCTCGCCACGGCGAAGGACGCGGACGCGTTCTGGGAGGTCTACGAGGACGCCTACGACGCGCTCCCGACGGACTCCGAGACGAAGTCGCGCTCGGCGCTCGGGCTGACCGACACCCTGGAGGGGCCCGGCGGGAGCGGAAGCACCGGCGGTGGAAGCACCGGCGGTGGGGGCACCGGCAGCGGCGGCAGCACCGGCGGTGGAAGCACCGGTGGCGGGAGCGGCAGCCAGAAGGCCTGACCCTCCGCTGCTCCCGAACGTCGAGCGGGGCCGGATCCCGGGGAAGGGATCCGGCCCCGTCGGCTGCGGGCCGAAGGCCGCGGAGCCGGGGCGGCGGCCCGTGACCGACCGCCGCCCCGGACGGACCGCCGCCGGCGGGTCGGCCCGCGGTCATGGGGTCCGGCCCGGACCGGTCAGCGGCGGCCGCCGAGGACGCCGTCCACCGCCGTGATCAGCTCGCCGTCCGGGGTGTCCCCGTCGAGCGACCAGAACATCGCCCCGCCGAGGCCCTTGGCCCGTACGTACGCCGACTTGGCACGCAGCACCCACGGGTCGTCGTACGTCCACAGGGTCGTACCGTCGAACAGCCAGGCGTGGCCGTTCCTCCAGTCGCGGTGCAGGGTGTACGTGCCCGAGTCCGCGAGCTTCTTCAGGGCCTTGTAGTCCTCGTAGCCGTTCGCCCAGGTCGCCGGGGCCGGGCCGGTGGCCGGCTGCCCGAGGCCGTCGCCGCCGCCCGTGACGCCCGTCCAGCCCTGGCCGTAGAAGGGCATGCCGACCACCAGCTTGCGGGCCGGTGCGCCGCGTCGCAGCCAGTCGTTCACGGTCTGGTCGACGCTGAAGTCGCCGCGGGGCGCGAAGAGCGCGGACTGCTGGGCGGTGGTGGACTCCCAGCTGCCGTGGAAGTCGTAGCCCTGGAGGTTGACGAAGTCGAGGTCACGCATGATCTTCCGGACCTCGAAGCCGGCGTCGATCTTGGCGGGCGCGGTCGGCACGAACGCCGTGAGCTCGTAGCGCTTCCGCTGCTTCTGCGACCGCGCGTGGGCGTCGAGCTGGGTGCGGAACTCCCGTACGAGCGCGGTGAAGTTCTGCTTGTCCTCGGGGCGGAAGACGGTGTCGGCGTCGCCCGCGGAGCCGGGCCACTCCCAGTCGAGGTCGATGCCGTCGAAGAGGCCGGCGGCGGTTCCAGCGCCGCCGCGGGTGCCGTCGACGGGCAGGTTGCCCTTGATGTAGAGGTCGATGCAGGAGGCGACCAGGGCCTCGCGGGAGGCGGGGGTGCGGGCCGCGTCCGAGAAGTGGGTGGACCAGCTCCAACCGCCCAGCGAGATCATCACCTTGAGGCCCGGGTGCTTGGCCTTGAGCTCGCGCAGCTGGTTGAAGTTGCCGGCCAGCGGCTGGTCCGGGGTGTCGGCGACACCGTCGACGGAGCCGGCCGCGTCGAGCGGGCGGACGTAGTCGGCCCAGGCGTCGGCCTCGCCGGGGACGTTGCCGGTGAAGCACTTGCCGTCGGCGCCGACGTTGCCGAAGGCGTAGTTGACGTGGCTCAGCCTGGCCGCGGTGCCGCTGGTGTCCAGGTCCTTGACCTGGAAGTTCCGTCCGTAGACGCCCCATTGGGTGAAGTAGCCGACGCGCTTGTACGCGGGCTCGGCGGGCGCCTCATGGGCACCCGCGGAGGGCGCGAGGCCGGCGAGGAGACCGAGGGAGACGACGGCGACGGACAGCCGGGAAAGGGTTCTGCGACGCATGGGGCTCGTTCCTGTGCGGGTGCGTGCCGGAAAGGAGCTGTGCGGACAGGAACGTATTGGTCTGGACCATTAACGTCAAGGATTCCGACGGCAGTTCGGTGGCTATATCTGCGAGGGGTGGCTACGTAAAGGCAAATCATCACTTCGAGTGAAACCTTGGCCCATGCTTGCGGCTGTACACCCTCGGTTGTCAGGCTGTAGCTGACAGTCAAGCTGAGGGGAGTGTCCAGTGACGTTCGGTGAGCAGCCGGCCTATCTGCGCGTGGCGAGCGACCTTCGGGAGAAGATCGCCAACGGCTCGCTTCCTCCGCACACCCGGCTCCCCTCGCAGGCGCGGATCCGCGAGGAGTACGGGGTCTCGGACACCGTCGCACTGGAGGCCCGCAAGGTGCTGATGGCCGAGGGCCTGGTCGAGGGCCGCTCCGGCTCCGGGACCTATGTGCGCGAGCGTCCCGTGCCGCGCCGGATCGCCCGCTCCGGCTACCGGCCCGTCTCGGGCGCCAATCCCTTCCGGCAGGAGCAGGCGGAGGAGGGCGCGCGCGGCACCTGGGAGTCGAACAGCGAGCAGGAGCCGGCGAGCGTCGAGGTCGCCGCGCGTCTCGGCGTCGAACCGGGGGAGCGGGTGATGCGCACCCGGTACGTGTACCGGGACGCGGGCGAGGCGATGATGCTCTCCACCTCCTGGGAGCCCCTGTCCGTCACTGGCCGGACCCCGGTGATGCTGCCCGAGGAGGGCCCGCTGGGCGGCTGTGGTGTCGTCGAGCGGATGGCGGCGATCGACGTGGTCGTGGACAACGTGGTCGAGGAGGTCGGCGCCCGTCCCGGCCTCGCCGAGGAGCTGCTGACCCTCGGCGGCGTGCCCGGCCATGTGGTGATGGTCATCGAGCGCACGTACTACGCGTCGGGGCGCGCGGTCGAGACCGCCGACGTCGTGATCCCGGCCGACCGCTACAAGATCTCCTACCACCTGCCGGTGCGCTGACGCGGGCCCGCCGACGCGGGTTCCGGGGGCGCCGGGAGTGCGGGGTGGCTCGCGCGGGGCGGCGGGGGTCGCCGGCGTGCGGTGCGGGGCCGGACCATCACCGGCCTGCGGCGCCGGTCGGCTTCGCGGGGCGACGGGCGCCGTCGAGTGACGGTTTGTCATGCCCTTCTCCCGGCTCGCGGGGCCCGGCGGCGGCCGGGCCCGTCCTCATGCCGGTGCCCACCGTCCCGATGGCGGCCCCCGTCGTCCGCTCTCCGGCCGCTCTCCGCCGGTTACCGGCCAGATACATATCTCTTTGTGAAAACCCGTATCCGCTGTGTAAAGGTCAGGCGTAAGCTCAGGCATATGCGGATTGCGGTTTCCACGAGATCGTTAGACACAGCCGGGTCGGCGGAGGGAGAAGTCCGATGAGCGACAGCGGTCCCGTCCTTCCCTGGCTGGTCATACGCCAGGACGACAACGGCAACCGCTACCGCGTCGGCCGGTACGCGACTCAGGACGAAGCCCAGAAGATCGCCGACAGCCTCGACGCCCGCGGACACAAGCAGCTCTACTCGGTGGAGCGCATCGGTCAGCCCGCGCTCTGACCCCTGGCGCCCGGGAGCGGGGTTAGGCTCCCGGGCATGACCGATCGCAGTGCCGACCCCGTCGTGGTCGTCGCCGGGGCCCTCTACCACCACGGGCGGCTCCTCGCCGCCCGGCGCAGCGCGCCCGCCGAGCTCGCGGGCCGATGGGAGCTGCCCGGCGGCAAGCTGGAGCCGGGCGAGAGCTCCGAGGAGGCGCTGGTCCGGGAGCTGCGCGAGGAGCTGGGCATCGAGGCCGAGGTCGGCGAGCGCATCCCCGGCGAATGGCCGCTCAAGCCCGGTTACGTCCTGCGGGTGTGGGCCGCCCGGCTGCGCTCCGGCGAGCCCCGGCCGCTGGAGGACCACGACGAGCTGCGCTGGCTGGCCCGTCACGAGCTGGACTCCGTCGACTGGCTCGACCAGGACCGCCCCGCCGTCGCCGAGGCCGGCCGCCTCCTGCCGGCCGCCCCCGGCACCCCCGCAACGCCCGGCGGCGCCGGTGGCTCCGCCCCGTCCGGCACCCCCACCACATCCGCCGGCCCTGGCGGTTCCGCTCCCTCCGGAGGTCCCGCCACTCCGGCGGACGGCGTGCGTCGCTGAGCCCTACGCCGTTCGTGCCACCGTGCGCCGACTGCCGCGCCCGGCGCGATATCCCACTCCGAATATCGGGTATGTCCTGACTAACCCCCCGAAATAGGACGTGGGCCCCGTGATCGACACCCAAGGCGACCGCGCCGAGTGGCACTTTCCCGCGGAGGCCGACGCCGTGCGCACGGCCCGCCACGCGGTGCGGGACGCCCTGAGGTCCTGGCAGCTCGACGCGGTGGTCGGGGACGTGACGGTCCTGCTGGTCAGCGAGCTGGTCACCAACTCCCTGCGCTATGCCTCCGGGCCCATCGGCGTCCGCCTGGTCCGCCTCCGGGCGGACGGGACCAGCCCCGGACGCGGCCCCGCGCTGCTCGTGGAAGTCTCGGATCCGCTTCCCGACGGGCCCACCGAGCGCCCCGCCGGGCCCGACGACGAGGGGGGCCGCGGACTCCAGCTCGTCGCCGGTTCCGCCCGGCGCTGGGGCACCCGCGCGGGACGGACCGGGAAAACCGTGTGGTTCGAGCTGGCCTTGCCTGGTGAGTAAAGAGAGTGGGACGACGATCAGCGGGCCTCGGCCGGAAACGAACGAGACCACCCTGTGATCGTGAACGTCGTGCCGACGGGGGCCATGGTGCTGAATACTGCCGTCATGGCCGGTCCGGTGCGGTGAGCTGGAGGGGACGGTCGCGTGAGCGAGATACCTGAGACGGCGAGCGGGGTCGTGTGGCAGAGCAGCCCGCCCGGATCCATCTATGACTACATCCGGGTCGCCTCCTTCTCGATAGGCCCCGACGGGCTCGTCGATCAGTGGAGCAAGCGTGCCGTCGAACTCTTCGGAGTCACCGCCGAAGAGGCCAGGGGCAAGGATCCGGTCGAGGCCTTCATGCCCGCCGACCTGCGCGAACGTGGACACCACCGGGTCAGGGAGATCCTCGACGGCAAGGAGTGGACGGGGCTCGTCCCCTTCCGGATGCCGGGCGAGGACCGCGCCCACGGCATCGCCGAGCTCTATGTGATGCCGAGCGAGACGCAGGCCGGGGAACGGGCTGCGCTGTGCATCGTGGTCGACGTGCGGGCCCTGCGCCGCATCGAGACCGACCTCGCCGCCTCGCAGGCCATTTTCGGCCAATCCCCCTTCGGCTTTCTCCTCTTCGGCACCGACCTGACCGTCAAGCGGGCCAACCGCCGCTTCGCCACCGTCTTCGGCGGCTCCGCCGACGACCACCGCGGGCGGACCGTCCACGACTACCTCACCCGGCCCGAGGCCGACCGGATGACCGTCGCGCTGAAGAAGGTCCTGGAGACCGGCGAGTCCGTGGCCGACCTCCAGATCGTCGGCGCCGCTCCCGGCTCCAGCGACCGGCGCCACTGGTCGGTCAACCTCTACCGCGTCCACAGCGGCTCCGGCCGCCCGATCGGGGTCGCCGGCCTCGGCATCGACGTCACCCGCCGGCACAACGCCGCCCGCGAGGCCGCCAGCGCCCGCCGCAACCTCGCCCTCCTCAACCAGGCCGGGGCCCGCATAGGGAACTCCCTCGACCTGGAGGCCACCGCCCGCGAACTCCTCGACGTCGCCGTCCCCGGCTTCTGCGACCTCGCCGCCGTCGACCTCTACCAGGGGCTGCTCACCGGAGACGAGGCCCCGCCCGGACGCTGGGGCAGCTCCCACGACGTCGGTTACGGGGCGGGCAGCGCCGAACTGCGCAGGGTCGCCGTCGCCAGCGCCGTCGCCGACACCCCCGTACGCGTCGGAAAGCCACGCGTCGCCGGAGACGACGCCAAGACCGGGGCCGACGCCAAGACCGGCGATGACGCGAAGGCCGGGGACGGCGGGCCCGCGAGGACCGGCCCGGCCGTCGGGGCCACCGAGCACTCCGAGCACTCCGAGCACACCGGGCACAGCCGGCACACCGGGCCGACCGCCGACCTGTGTTGCGACACCGGTCCCGTCCAGGTCGGCTCCGTCCACCGCTACCCGTTCAACTCGCCCTGCGCCGGAGCCCTGCGCACCGGGCGTCTGCGCACCGTGCCCGGCCCGGACGGCAGCCTCGTCCAGTCCACGCTCGTGGTCCCGATGGTCGCCCACGACACCGTCGTCGGACTCGTCCAGTTCTCCCGGGTCAAGGGCAGTGAACCCTTCGGCGAACGCGATCGCGCCCTCGCCGGCGAACTCGCCGCCCGCGCCGCCGTCTGCATCGACAACGCCCGCCTCTACCGGCGCGAACACGAGCGGGCCCTCATCCTCCAGCGCAGCCTGTTGCCGCCCGGCGACCCCGAGGCCGCCGGACTCGACATCGCCTGCCGCTATCTGCCCGGCACGGTCGGCTCCGAGGTCGGCGGCGACTGGTTCGACGTCATCGAACTGCCCGGCCACCGGACCGCCCTGGTCATCGGCGACGTCATGGGCCGCGGCCTGCGCGCCGCCGTCGCCATGGGCGAACTGCGCACCGCCGTGCGCACCCTCGCCCAGCTCGACCTCGAACCCGCCGAGGTCCTCTCCCATCTCGACGAGATCGCCCGCGGCCTCGGCGCCCCGGCCGGAGCCCAGCAGTCCGCCCGCGCGCACAAGGCCCGCGGCCCCGAACTGTCCGAGGTCTACCTCGCCACCTGCGTCTACGCCGTCTACGACCCCGTCACCCGGCGCTGCACCTTCGCCAACGCGGGCCACCTCCCGCCGGTGCTCCTCGAACCCGGCGAGGAGGCCCTGCTCCTCGACGTACCCCCCGGGATGCCGCTGGGCGTCGGGGGCGAGCCCTTCGAGGAGGTCGAGGTCGAGCTGCCCGAGGGCGCGCTGCTCGCCCTCTACACCGACGGGCTCGTCGAGTCCCGCGACCATCCGCTCGACGAGGGACTGAGCGCCTTCCGCAGCGCCCTCGCCAACCCCGGCCGCCCGCTCGAGGACGTCTGCGACCACGTCCTGACCACCCTGGACACCCGCCACGGCGAGGACGACATCGCCCTGCTCATGGCCAGGATCCAGGGCCTGCCCAGCGAGGCCGTGGGCGACTGGCGGCTCCCCAGGGAACCCCGCTCGGTCGGCCGCGCCCGCGAACTGGCCCGCGCCCAGCTCACCGCCTGGGAGCTGGAGCCCCTGGTGGACACCGTCGAACTGCTGGTCAGCGAGCTGGTCACCAACGCCCTTCGTTACGGCGAGGGGGAGATCCGGCTGCGGCTGCTGCGCGACCGCACCCTGGTCTGCGAGGTGTGGGACGCCGGGCTCGTCCAGCCCCGGCGCCGCCGCGCCAAGGACACCGACGAGGGCGGCCGTGGACTGCAGCTGGTCGGACTGCTCAGCGCCGCCTGGGGCTCGCGCCGCACCCCGCGCGGCAAGACCGTCTGGTTCGAACTGCCCCTGCCGGACGGCGACGGCCTCGCCGAACCCACCGTCGACCAGCTGCTCAGCATGTTCTGACCAACCGGCCCGCAGCGCCCCGGCCCGTCGCACCGCACCGGCCGGGCGAGCCGCGCCGGCCGGAAGGGGCACGTCGGTCAGGCGGCCTTGAGCGCGGCGAGCCGGGCCGCGATCTCCGCCTCGTCGCCGAGGGCGTCCAGCTGCTCGAACTGGCTGTCCAGCGAGGAGGCGGCGAGCTCCTGCTTGCCCATCGCCCTCGCCTCCTCCCGTCGGACCTTGTCCTCGAAGCGGCTCAGCTCGCTCGTCGGGTCCAGGACGTCGATGCCCTTCACCGCGTCCATCATCGTGTTCTGCGCCTGCGCCGACTTCGCCCGCGCGACCAGCTCGTCGCGCTTCGCCCGGAGCTCGCCCAGCTTGGCCTTCATCTGGTCCAGGCCGCTCTTGAGCTTGTTCACCACCTCGGTCTGCGCGGCGATCGTCGGCTCGGCCGTCCTCGCCTCCTTCTCCGACTGGAGCTGGCGGCCCAGCGCGATCTTCGCCAGGTTGTCGAAGCGGTCCGCCTCCGCCGTCTGCCCGCCGGCCCGCAGCCCGTCCGCCTTGCGGCTCGCGGCCAGGGCCTTCTCGCCCCACTCCCTCGCCGCCGCCACGTCCTCCTGGTGGTCCTGCTCCATCAGCCGCAGATTGCCGATGGTCGCCGCGACGGCCTCCTCCGCCTCCGAGATGTTGCTCGAATAGTCGCGGATCAGCTGGTCCAGCATCTTCTGCGGATCCTCCGCCTGGTCCAGCAGGGCGTTGATGTTCGCCTTCGCCAGCTGGGCGACGCGGCCGAGGACGGTCTGCTTGCTCATGGACGGTCTCCTTGCGCACAAGACGGGATACGAGTGAAAGGGCGAGGTCAGAAACGACCGCCGCCGCCCAGCCGGCCGCGCGTGCCGCCGCCGCCGAAGCTGCCGGGACCGCCGCCGAAGCCGCCGCCCCCGAAACCCCCGCCATGACCACCGAAACCCCCACCACGACCTCCCCCGAACAGTCCGCCGAGGATGATGCCGCCGAGCACTGCCCCACCGAGCCCGCCGCCGCCGGCACCTCCCACCCCTGTTACACCGCCAAGGCCGTTCGGGTTCCCGTACGTCCGCACGTCCTGCTCCGCGAGCTCCTGCGCCTGCCGGGCCAGCGCGTCCGCCCGCTGCGCCTCGGCGAGCGCCGACCGCGGGTCGTCGGCGGCGAGCTGCCCGGCCCGGTCCAGGCGGCGCCGGGCCTCGGCCAGGCGGGTGCGGGCCTCGGCACCGACGGCCCCGCGGTGGGTGGCGATGTAGTCACCGGCCGCGCCGATCGCCGAACGGGCCGTCAGCGTCACCTGATCAAGGAGCGCACGGGCGCGCCCGGCTCCCGACTCGCGCTCCCGCGCGCCCTCCAGTGCCTCGTCGAGCGCCGTGTCCGCCTCCTCGATCCGGCGCAGCGCGTCGATCGGGTCGTACCGGCCGGAGTCCACCGCCGCCCGCACGGCGGCGAGCACCGACTCGGCCCGGCCGATCCGGCCCCGCAGATCGGCCGTCGGCACCTCCTCGGCGGTGCCCTGGAGCAGCCCGCGGGCGTCGGCCAGGTCCGCCTCGGTCTCCTCGATCGCCCCGGAGAGCCTGCCCACCGCCTCGGCGAGCTCCTGGGCCCGCCGGTCCACGGCGTCGATCAGCCGGGCCGCCTGGTCGACCGCGCCCTCGGCGGCCCGGATCTGCACGGCCGCGCCGCCGTTGTCGCCCCCGTCGAGCCGCTGCCGGGCCGCGTTGATGGTGGTGGTGGCGAACACCAGCCGGTCCTTGGCCTGTTCGACGTCGCCGGAGACCGGGGCCGCCGCGGAGTCGGTGTAGCGCTCGCGCATCGCCGTCAGGGCCGCCTCCGCCGTGCCGACCCGGCCGGTCTGCTCGCGGAACGCGTTCTCGACGGTGGTCAGGGCCTGCGCGGCGTTGCGCTCCAGCGCCCGCAGCCGGTCGAAGTCCGCGGCCTCCGCGTCCAGGCGGGCGTTGACGTCCGCGCAGCGCCGCAGGATCTCGTCCAGCATCGAGCGGCGGGTCGCGTCGTCCTCGGGGAACGCGTCGTCGAGCTGCTGCCGCAGCCGGAACGCGGCCGTGAGCTCGCCCTCCGCGTACCGCAGTGCCTCCGTGAAGGGCCCGCTCGCCTCCTCGCCGAACTGCGCGACCGCGAAGCCCAGTTCCTCCTGGCTGGTGCGCACGGCGTCGTCGGTGGCCACCAGCGCCTTCCGGGCCCGACCGTCCAGCTCGTCGAGCGAGGGCTGTGCGGGAGCCTTCGGCGCGCCCCAGCCCTGGCCTCCGCCCGGGCCTGCGCTCCCGCCGCCGGGTGTGGTGCGGGTGGCGGTCCTGCGCCGGCGCTTGCCGTACGCGTACGCCGCCACCGCCCCGGCGCCGCCGACCAGGACCAGGGGCAGGATCAGGTCGGTGGCGGAGGTGGAACCGTCGGACGCGCCGCCGCCCGGATCGGCGGGGCCGGGGGTGATCGTGGGGGCGGGGACGGGCTGTCCGGCGAGGACGGCCGTGTAGCCGTTCGCGGCGCCGACGGCGGCGCCCGCCCAGTCGTTCTGCCGCAGCGCCGGTTCGATCGCGGTCCGTGCCACGTCGTCGAGCCGGCCCTGGGTGAAGCGGGAGTCGGGGTCGGCGGAGTAGCCGTAGAGCCGGTCGTGGGTGGCGACGGCGAGCAGCAGGTCGTCGCGGCCGAGGCCGTTCCGCTCGGCGGTGGCGTCGGCCCAGCTCTGCGCGCCGCGGCCGGAGAAGTCCCGTACGTAGACGACGAAGAGCTGCACGCGCCCGGCGTCGTAGAGCCGGTCGAGGGCCTGCGCCACGGCGGCCCGCCGGTCGCCGAGGGCTCCCACCCGGTCGGTGATCTGCCCCTCCCGGGACAGGTCGACGGGGTCGTCGGCATGGGCGCCGTGGGCGGCGGGCACGACCAGCCACCACGCCGCCACCAGCGCCGAGAGCAGGACCCGGGTGGCTCTTCGCGTCACGGAAGCGAGGTTATGTCCCGGATTGTCCCCGCGCGACCGGGCTGAGCCCACCGGGCCGCCCGCCCGCGCGCCCACCGGGCCGCCCCTCCCGGCCGCCCGCCCGCCCGGCCGCCCGCCCGCCCGGCCGCGCGCCCGGCCGGGCGACAGGGCCGCGCGAAGTCCGCGACGACCGCGGAAACCGTTCTCCACAGGCTCGCGTCACTGTCGGTAGCCGCCGCTACGGTGGCTCCAGTGACACGACGACCCTCGGGGGGCCCGGGTGAAGGCACGGTGGAAGAGCATGTGGCGGCGGGGACGCTGGGTCGTCCTCGGGCTTGTCCTCCTGCTCGTGGTCCCGGTGCTGGCCGCGGGCACGGCGCTGCGCCTCAACTACACGGGTGAGCTGCGCGAGGGCACCAAGACCCGTGGCAAGGACGCCATCTGGCTCGGTCACGCCTGGGTCGACGGCCGGAAGAAGGACGCCGACCTCACCGCCTTCGCCGCGAGGATCAAGGGCACGGGCATCCGCGACCTGTACGTCCACGCCGGGCCCCTGGAGCACGACGGCACCCTGCCCGCCGAGCGCTATCCCCGGGCGCGCTGGCTCGTCGACGGCGTCCACCGCACCATGCCGGGCATACGGGTGCACGCCTGGCTGGGCGACATCCTCGCCACCGAGGGCCCCGACGGGCTGCGCCTGGAGGACGCCGGCTCGCGGGCCGCGGTGGTGGCCTCGGCCCGGCAGATCCTCGACGCCGGCTTCGAAGGGGTCCACTTCGACCTGGAGCCGCTGCACTCCGACGACCGCCACTATCTGTCGCTGCTCGACGACCTCGGCGAGCTCACCCGGGCCCGCAAGGCGCCGCTCTCCGTCGCCGCGCACCAGATAGACCCGCTGCCGGCCGCGCACCAGGCCCTCGGGGTGCTCTCGGGCGGCAGCGAGAAGTGGTGGTCGCAGGAGTTCTTCGGACAGGTCGCCCGCCGTGTCGACCAGATCGCCGTCATGTCGTACGACACCTGGATGCCGCTGGAGGGCATGTACGGCGGCTATGTCGCCCAGCAGACCAGCCTCGCCCTGGAGGTGACCCCCGAGAGCACGGACCTCCTCATGGGGCTGCCGTTCTTCCACGAGGACGACCTCGGACACCACGAGAACGCCGAGACCGTGGCCGCCGCCGTCCGGGGCGCCCGGCTGGGGCTCGGGCGCACCGACCCCGGCCGGGAGCGTTTCGGACTCGCGCTGTACGTCGACTTCGCGGCCGAGGAGCGGGACTGGGCGGCCTACCGGGCGGGCTGGCACTGAGCGGGACCGCCCCCGCCCCCGGCCTGGGACCGCCGCCCGCCGCGGGCTACGACCTCCGCCTTCGGATCCGGTTGCCCAGCCACACCACCGGGTCGTACTTCCGGTCCACGACCCGCTCCTTCATCGGGATCAGGGCGTTGTCGGTGATGTGGATGTCCTCCGGGCAGACCTCGGTGCAGCACTTGGTGATGTTGCAGTAGCCGAGGCCGTGGTCGTCCTGGGCGGTGCGGCGGCGGTCGAGGCCCACGTCCTCGGCGGCGTCCAGCGGGTGCATGTCGAGCTCGGCGATCCGCATGAGGAAGCGCGGCCCGGCGAAGACCTCCTTGTTCTCCTCGTGGTCACGGACCACATGGCAGGTGTTCTGGCACAGGAAGCACTCGATGCACTTGCGAAACTCCTGCGAGCGGTCGACGTCCTCCTGCCGCATCCGGTACTCGCCCGGCGCCAGTCCGGCGGGCGGCACGAAGGCGGGGATCTCCCTCGCCTTCGCGTAGTTGAAGGACACGTCCGTCACCAGGTCGCGGACCACGGGGAAGGCCCGCATGGGTGTCACGGTGACCGTCTCGTCCGGGTCGAAGACCGACATCCGGGTCATGCACAGCAGCCGGGGCCGGCCGTTGATCTCGGCCGAGCAGGAGCCGCACTTGCCGGCCTTGCAGTTCCAGCGCACGGCCAGGTCCGGCGCCTGGGTGGCCTGGAGGCGGTGGACGATGTCGAGGACGACCTCGCCGTCGTTCACCTCGACGGTGTAGTCGGCCAGTTCGCCGCCGTCGGCGTCGCCCCGCCAGATGCGGAACCGAGCGTCGTACGTACTCATGACTCCAGCCCCGCTTCCGCCGCGTCCAGCTCGTCCTCCGACAGGTACTTCGCCAGCTCCTCCTTCTCGAAGAGGGCGAGCAGATCGGCGCGGATCGGCTCGGTGCGCACCCGCTCCAGCCGCACGCCGCCCTCGCCCCCGTCCCCGTCGGCCGCCCGGCACAGCAGGTTCACCGGCCGCCAGGCGCGGTCCATCGAGGGCCGGTCCTCCCGGGTGTGCCCGCCGCGGCTCTCCGTCCGCTCCAGGGCCGCCCGGGCCACGCACTCGCCGACCAGCAGCATGTTGCGCAGGTCCAGGGCCAGGTGCCAGCCGGGGTTGAACTGCCGGTGGCCCTCGACGGCGAGCCACCGCGCCCGCTCGCGCAGCCGCGCGATCCGCTCCAGGGCCTCGGCCATCTCGCTCTCCCGCCGGATGATCCCGACCAGGTCGTTCATCGTCTGCTGGAGCTCCTGGTGGAGCGTGTACGGATTCTCGGCGGCCGCCCCGAAGGCCTCGCCGTCGAACGGGGCCAGCGCCTCCGCCCGCGCCTCGGCCACCGCCTCCTCGCCGACCTCGACCCGGCCCGCCTCCGCCGCGTACGCGGCGGCGTACAGCCCGGCCCGGCGCCCGAAGACCAGCAGGTCGGACAGGGAGTTGCCGCCGAGCCGGTTGGAGCCGTGCATGCCGCCGGCGACCTCACCGGCCGCGAAGAGCCCGGGAACGCCGACCGTGGCCGCGCTCTCCGAGTCGACGGCGACCCCGCCCATCACGTAGTGGCAGGTCGGCCCGACCTCCATGGCCTCGGCCGTGATGTCGACGTCCGCCAGCTCCTTGAACTGGTGGTACATCGACGGCAGCCGGCGCCGGATCACCTCCGCCGGCATCCGGGTCGACACGTCGAGGAAGACCCCGCCGTGCGGGGAGCCGCGGCCCGCCTTGACCTCCGCGTTGATGGCCCGGGCCACCTCGTCGCGCGGCAGCAGCTCGGGCGGACGGCGGTTGTGGTCCGGGTCCTCGTACCAGCGGTCGCCCTCCTCCTCCGTCTGCGCGTACTTCTCCTTGAAGACGTCGGGCACGTAGTCGAACATGAACCGCTTGCCCTCGGAGTTGCGCAGCACCCCGCCGTCGCCGCGCACCGACTCGGTGACGAGGATGCCCTTCACGGACGGCGGCCAGACCATCCCGGTCGGATGGAACTGCACGAACTCCATGTTGACCAGCGGCGCGCCCGCGAGCAGGGCGAGCGCGTGACCGTCGCCGGTGTACTCCCACGAGTTGGAGGTCACCTTGAAGGACTTGCCGATGCCGCCGGTCGCGAGGACCACCGCCGGCGCCTGGAGGACGAAGAAGCGCCCGGACTCCCGCTCGTAGCAGAAGACCCCCGCGACCCGCCCCGACGCGTCCTTCAGGACGCGGGTGACCGTGCACTCCTGGAAGACCTTCAGACCGCTCTCGTAGTCGCCGGTCTCGCGGAAGTCCTCCTGCTGGAGGGAGACGATCTTCTGCTGGAGGGTGCGGATCAGCTCCAGGCCGGTCCGGTCCCCGACGTGCGCGAGCCGCGGGTATTCGTGGCCGCCGAAGTTGCGCTGGGAGATCCGCCCGTCGGCGGTGCGGTCGAAGAGGGCGCCCCAGGTCTCCAGCTCCCACACCCGCTCGGGCGCCTCCTGGGCGTGCAGCTCGGCCATCCGCCACTGGTTGAGGAACTTCCCGCCGCGCATGGTGTCGCGGAAGTGGGTCTGCCAGGTGTCGTGCGGGTTGGCGTTGGCCATGGCCGCGGCGATGCCGCCCTCGGCCATCACGGTGTGCGCCTTGCCGAAGAGGGATTTGCAGATGACGGCGGTACGGGCGCCCCGGCCGCGCGCCTCGATCGCCGCCCGCAGCCCGGCGCCGCCGGCGCCGACCACGATCACGTCCCACTGCTGCCGTTCCGTGTCGGTCATCTCAGAAGAACCTCGGGTCGTCGAAGGCGCCGGTGGCGAGCAGGTACACGTACAGGTCGCAGACCGCGACGCTGATCAGCGAGGCCCAGGCGAGCAGCATGTGCCGCCGGTTGAGGCGTCCCGCCCAGGTCCACAGCCGATAGCGCACGGGGTGCTTAGAGAAGTGCCGCAGCCGGCCGCCGACCACGTGCCGGCAGGAGTGGCAGGACAGGGTGTACGCCCAGATGAGCACGATGTTGAGGAGGAAGACCAGCGTCCCGAGCCCGGCGTGCCCCCACGCGTAGGACGCGTCCCGGAAGGCCAGCACGGTGTCGTACGTGAGGACGCCGGCGACCGGCAGGGCCAGGTAGAAGAAGTACCGGTGGATGTTCTGCAGGACCAGCGGGAAGCGGGTCTCGCCGCTGTACGCGCGGTGGGGTTCGGCGACCGCGCAGGCGGGCGGGGAGGCCCAGAAGCCCCGGTAGTAGGCCTTGCGGTAGTAGTAGCAGGTCAGCCGGAAGCCGAGCGGGAAGATCAGGATCAGCAGGGCGGGGGAGAGGCCCCACCAGCTGCCGAAGAGCTCCCAGTTCGGGCCGCCGCGCATGGGCACGCAGTTCTCGGCGAGGCAGGGCGAGTAGAACGGCGAGACGTAGGGCGCGGCGTAGTAGTGAGCGTTGGCGAAGGCCCGCCAGGTCGAGTACGCGACGAAGGCGAGCAGTCCGGCGGCGGTGGCGGCGGGCGCCAGCCACCACCGGTCGGTGCGCAGATGGCGGGCGGCGACGGAGGCGCGCCCCGGGGAGCGCACCCCCGTCGACCGTTCCGAGGGTTCGGTACCTGTGGCCAACGGGAGGCCTCCTCTGCCGGTTGCCGATGGGCGCCTACGGCGCGTGGCGGTCGCGTGCTCCCAGGCCCTCGTCGTCGGAATCGGTCCACATCCCGCTGTCGTACGGGGTGTCCGGGATGGTCACGAGGTCGGGCCGGCCGGTGGCCGGCACCGTGGGCACGCCCCGCTCCGCCGCGACGCGGCGTTCCAGCTGCTCGACCGTGTGCTCGAGGTCGTGCAGGCGGCGCTTGACGGCCGCCAGATCGTCCTGAACGGACATGGTTGCCCTCACTTCCGCGAGTGCGGGGGTGGCGAACACGCGCCTGAGAGTGTCGCGCGTCACATCCCGCTTGTGAAGCCGTGTGCACCTGATTCCACTCGTCCGGAGCGCCCCGGGGCACGGGCGATTGGGCCGCACGGGTGGGCTTTGCCGACCGTGCCGTCGTGTCGCCGACACCGGATCCGCTCCGTCCTTTTCAGTGTATGAGCAATAGGTGTGATCATCTCTAAATGGCATGAAACTGGACGAAGGGGTACAAGTCATGTCCCAGGTCGGCGCCCCTCGCGGGAGGACATGGTCCAGGAGCCCCCGCTCCCGCACGCTCCGCTCCGTCGCGACCCTCGGCAGCGCGTGCCTCGCCCTCGCCGTGCTCGCCGGATGCAGCTCCGGCGACAGCGGCGACGAGCCGCCCGCCGCCGCCCAGGACAACGCGCCGGCCGCCCGTGACAAGGTCGCCGACGGAGGGACCCTGCGCTGGGCCGTCGACGCCCTGCCCACCACCCTCAACGCCTTCCAGGCCGACGCCGACGGCGCCACCGCCCGTATCGCCGGAGCCGTGCTCCCCGCCCTGCACACCCTCGACGAGCGCGGCCGGCCCCGGCTCAACCCGGACTACCTGGAGTCCGCCGAGGTCATCGAGACCGAGCCCCGGCAGGTCGTCCTCTACAAGCTCAACCAGCAGGCGGTCTGGAGCGACGGCCGCGAGATCGGAGCCCCGGACTTCGTCGCCCAGTGGCGGGCCCTGAGCGGCCGGGACACCGCGTACTGGACCGCCCGCAACGCCGGCTACGAGCGGATCGAGAAGATCGAGCGGGGCAAGAACGACCTGGAGGTGCGGGTCACCTTCGGCAAGCCCTACGCCGACTGGCGCTCCCTTTTCACCCCGCTCTACCCCAAGGAGGTGATGGGCTCGCCCAACACCTTCAACGACGGTGCGCGCAGCACCCTCAAGTCCACCGCAGGACCGTTCCTGCTGAAGGCCATCGACCGCGCGAACGGCAACGTCACCCTCGCCCGCAACCCCCGCTGGTGGGGCCAGACCGCCAAGCTCGACTCCCTCGTCCTCACCGCCGTGCCCCGCACGGAGCGGGCCGCCGCGCTCGCCGCCGACAAGCTGGACCTGGCCGAGATCGACCGCTCCGCCGCCGAACGGATCGCCCTCGCGGTACGGGACGCCCGCGCCGGACGGAACGGCGCACCGGCCCTCACCCACGGACCCGGCGCCGGGATCACCCCCGCCGCCGCGCTGAAGTCCTGGGCCCTCGCATACGGCTCCGACGAGGAGAAGGCCGAGGAGGTCCGGGCGGCGCGCGAGGAGAACCAGCGGGCCATCGCCCGGTACGCGGCCGAGCAGAAGGGCCTCGCCGGCTTCGTGGTCCGCAAGTCCCTGGAGCCCGCCTACACCCAGCTCTCCCTCAACGGGGAGTCCGGGCCGCTCGCCGACGAGCGGGTGCGCCGGGCGGTGGCCCGCGCGATCGACCGCAAGGAGCTGGCCGAGACCGTGCTCAAACCGCTCGGACTGCCGGCCAGGCCCCCGGGCAGCCACCTGGCGCTCGTCGGGCAGCCCGCGTACGCCGACAGCAGCGACGCGCTCGGTGACCAGGACACCGAGGAGGCACGGGCGCTCCTCGCCGACGCGGGCTGGGTGCCGGGCGGGGCGCTGAAGAAGAAGCCCGCGGCCGCCACGAAGGCGGGCAGCGAGGCCGAGAAGAAGGCGGAGAAGGCGGCCGAGCGGAAGGCGGGGGAGGGGAGCGCCGGGGAGAAGAAGGACTCGGCGGACAAGAACGCGAAGCAGGAGGCCGACGCCGCCTCCGACGAGGGCCTCTACATCGTCGGCGACGACAAGCCCGGCGAACGCCCCGCCGCCCCGCTGATCGGCGCGGGCGGCCCCGAGAACGGCACCAACATCCTCGCCCCGGCCCCCGTCGCCGCCTTCCAGGGCGCCGCCCTGCTCCGCCAGGCCGCGGCCCTCGACACGGACACCGGCGCCAAGGCGGAGGGCAAGCCGGTGAGCAGACCGGTCGCCGGTGCCTACGCCCCGCGCGGCACGGCCGCCCCGGCGGCCGTGGACGCGGCGGCCGCGCAGGCCCTCGGCAAGGACGGCAAGGCGCTCAGCCTCCGCTTCGTCCTGCCCTCGGGGCCGGGCTCCGAGTCGCTGCGGGCGGTCGGCGACCGGATCGTCCGGATGCTCGACGCCGTCGGCATCCGCACCGAGATCACCAAGGTCTCCGACGAGAGCTTCTTCAAGGACCACATCGCCTCCGGCGACTACGACCTCGCCCTCTACTCCTGGCCCGCGACCGCCTTCCCGGCGACCGACGCCCGGCCGATCTACGCCAAGCCCGAGCCGGCCTCCGACGGCTCCCTGCTCGTGGAGCAGAACTACGCGCGGGTCGGCACCGACCGCATCGACCAGCTCTTCGACCAGGCGGCGGCCACCCTCGACGAGGAGGAGGCCCGCGAGCTGGTCCGCCAGGCCGACGCCCGGATCTGGGCCGCGGCCGGCTCCATCCCGCTCTACCAGCGCCCGCAGCTGGTGGCCGTCAAGCCGGACGTGGTCAACGCGGGCGCCTGGGGCTTCGCCGCCCCCCGCTACCAGGACATCGGCTACAAGAAGCCGGAGCCGGCGAAGGGCGCCGAGCGCAACAAGGGCTAGCGGCCACCGCCCGCATCCCTCGGCAACCCTCGGGCCGAAAACGCCCCAATACCCGAAAGTAGCCGAAACTCCAAGTCGCAAGCTCAGAAGCAGCTCAATTTCCTTGCCCGCCGGTCCCGCCGGCGGGCAGGATCACGATGGCCCCTTGACCCGGCCGCATGAGCTCACATGATCTTCCCCACACCCTGAAAACTCCCAGTAGACCCTCTCGGATCCCTCCGGGGAAGCCCCTTGCACGGCAGCCCCGTACCATAGGACATAGCCGTGGCGCGTCCGCCCGGCGGGCGTAAGAGGAACTGACGCCGATTCCCACGAACCGAGAGAAGCGCAAGCCACCCATGCCCACGCGCCACGACATCCGTAACGTAGCCATCGTCGCCCACGTCGACCACGGCAAGACGACCATCGTCGATGCCATGCTCAAGCAGGCGGGTGCCTTCGCCGCCCACCAGCAGCTCGACGACCGCATGATGGACTCGAACGACCTGGAGCGTGAGAAGGGCATCACGATCCTCGCCAAGAACACGGCGGTGAAGTACCACCCCAAGGACGGCGGGGCCCCGATCACGATCAACATCATCGACACCCCCGGCCACGCCGACTTCGGCGGCGAGGTCGAGCGCGGTCTGTCGATGGTCGACGCCGTCGTCCTCCTGGTGGACGCCTCCGAGGGCCCGCTGCCCCAGACCCGCTTCGTGCTGCGCAAGGCCCTCCAGGCCCGCATGCCCGTCATCCTCTGCATCAACAAGACGGACCGCCCGGACTCCCGGATCGACGAGGTCGTCAACGAGACCTACGACCTGTTCCTGGACCTGGACGCCGACGAGGACCAGATCGAGTTCCCGATCGTCTACGCCTGCGGCCGTGACGGCATCGCCTCGCTGACCAAGCCGGAGGACGGCACGGTCCCGGCGGACTCCACCAACCTGGAGCCCTTCTTCTCCACGATCCTCGAGCACGTCCCGGCCCCGACGTACGAGGAGGACGCGCCGCTCCAGGCCCACGTCACCAACCTCGACGCCGACAACTTCCTCGGCCGCATCGCGCTGCTCCGCGTCGAGCAGGGCGAGCTGCGCAAGGGCCAGACGGTCGCGTGGATCAAGCGTGACGGCTCGATCCAGAACGTCCGCATCACCGAGCTGATGATGACCGAGGCGCTCACCCGCAAGCCGGCCGAGGTGGCCGGCCCCGGTGACATCTGCGCCGTCGCCGGCATCCCCGACATCATGATCGGCGAGACCCTGGCCGACCCGGAGAACCCGGTCGCGCTGCCGCTCATCACGGTCGACGAGCCGGCCATCTCGATGGTGATCGGTACGAACACCTCCCCGCTGGTCGGCCGTGGCGGCACCGGCAAGGGCGCCGACGCCAAGGCCGCGGTCAAGGACCGCAAGGTCACGGCCCGTCAGGTGAAGGACCGTCTGGACCGCGAGCTGATCGGTAACGTCTCGCTCCGCGTCCTCGAGACCGAGCGCCCCGACGCCTGGGAGGTCCAGGGCCGCGGCGAGCTGGCACTGGCGATCCTGGTCGAGCAGATGCGCCGCGAGGGCTTCGAGCTCACCATCGGCAAGCCGCAGGTCGTCACCAAGGACGTGGACGGCAAGGTCCACGAGCCGGTCGAGCGCATGACGATCGACGTGCCCGAGGAGCACATGGGCGCCGTCACCCAGCTCATGGGCGTCCGCAAGGGCCGCATGGACAACATGTCGAACCACGGCTCCGGCTGGGTCCGCATGGAGTTCGTCGTCCCGTCGCGCGGCCTCATCGGCTTCCGTACGGAGTTCCTGACCCAGACCCGCGGCACCGGCATCGCGCACTCCATCCACGAGGGCCACGAGCCGTGGTTCGGCCCGCTGCAGACCCGTAACAACGGTTCGCTGGTCGCCGACCGCGCCGGCTCGGTCACCGCCTTCGCGATGACCAACCTCCAGGAGCGCGGCGTCCTCTTCGTGGAGCCGGGCACCGAGGTGTACGAGGGCATGATCGTCGGTGAGAACTCGCGCTCCGACGACATGGACGTGAACATCACCAAGGAGAAGAAGCTGACGAACATGCGTTCCTCGTCGGCCGACTCCTTCGAGGCGATCGTCCCGCCGCGGAAGCTCTCCCTGGAGCAGTCCCTGGAGTTCTGCCGCGACGACGAGTGCGTCGAGGTCACCCCGGAGGCCGTGCGCATCCGCAAGGTGAACCTGGACGCCCGTGAGCGTGCCCGCGCGGCCTCCCGCGCGAAGAACGGCTGAGCCGGCGCGTAAGCCCGCCGACGTCGGCTGAGCGGAAGCTCACATTCAGGGTCCGGCCCCCCGCACACCGTGCGGGGGGCCGGACCCTTCTTCAACGATTCGTCAACTCGCGTCAACCATATTTACCCGGCCAGGCGTCCGGATATCGGTCGTCGCTCTCCGGAACGTGTGTTAACGGTCCGTTTCGTCGGTGTCTGTCTCTGCTCGCTTTGTCCGGATTTCGGTCTTCCCGCCCTTGGCGATGTTGTCAAAACGAGACCGCTTAAGTGTGGTTTACAGCCCGGACGTACTTAATAGTTGGCTCCATTGAGCTCGGGTCAATGGGTCACGCACTGTGGGGAGTGCCGACTCACGAGCACACTCGGGGCACTTGAGTGCAGCGCCGTCAGGGGTGTCGGCAGAACTCGGAGTGCCCTTCTTGTAGTGACAAGTGGACTCATGAGGAGGAACCCATGCGCGGTGCCAAGAGCGCCAAGTGGGTAGCGGGCGCGATCGTCGTCGCCCTGGCAGCGACCGCCTGTGGCGGGGGTAAGAGCGACGAGGGCAAGGCTGGCGCCGGCGCCGTCGACCCGAACGGAATCTTCTCCGTCGAGCTGGGCGAGCCTGAGAAGCCCCTGCTCACCGGTGACACGATGGAGTCGAACGGCTCCGCGGTCATGGCCGGTCTGTTCTCGACCCTGGTCGACTACAAGGCCGACGGCTCGCTGGAGATGATCAACGCCGAGTCGGTCACCACGACCGACTCGAAGACGTGGACCGTCAAGCTCAAGCCGGGCTGGACCTTCCACGACGGCACCCCGGTGACGTCCAAGTCCTTCGTGGATGCGTGGAACTGGAACGCCAACGTCAAGAACGCGCAGGGCCTCGCGTCCTGGTTCGCGGACGTCAAGGGCTTCGACAAGGTGCACCCCGAGGCGGAGGGCGCCAAGCCGACCTCCGACAAGCTCGAGGGCCTGAAGATCGTCGACGACAACACGTTCACGATCGAGCTCAACTCCGCCGTGCCGTACTTCGCGCACAAGCTGGCCTACATCGTCTTCGCCCCGCTCCCCGAGTCCTTCTTCAAGGACCCGGTCGCCGCGGGCCAGAAGCCGGTCGGCAACGGTCCCTACAAGTTCAAGAGCTGGGACCACAAGAAGAAGATCGAGATCACGCGTTACGACGCGTACAAGGGCCCGAACAAGGCGAAGAACGGCGGTGTGGTCTTCAAGAACTACACCACCCTCGAGGCCGCGTACGAGGACCTGAAGTCGGGCAACGTCGACGTGCTGCGTCAGATCGCGCCGAAGGACCTCCCGGTCTACCGTCAGGACCTCGGCGACCGCGCCGTGGACCAGGCGTACTCCGCGATCCAGACCGTCGCCGTCGCCTTCTACGCCGACCAGTGGAAGAAGCCGAAGCAGATCGACCCGCGCGTCATCCAGGGTCTGTCCATGGGCATCGACCGCGCCACCATCACCAAGACGGTGCTGAACGGCACGCGTGAGCCCGCGACCGGCTGGGTCGCCAAGGGCGTTCTCGGCTACCAGCCGAACGCGGTCGAGGTCACCAAGTTCGACCCGGCCAAGGCCAAGGAGCTCATCAAGGCCGGCGGCGGCGTCCCCGGCGGCAAGATCTCCATCCAGTACAACGCCGACGGTGGCCACAAGGAGTGGGTGGAGGCTGTCTGCAACTCCATCCAGCAGTCCACCGGCGTCCAGTGTGTCGGTGACGGCAAGCCGGACTTCCAGGCCGACCTGACCGCTCGTAAGACGAAGCAGGTCAAGTCCCTGTACCGCTCCGGCTGGGTGCTCGACTACCCGGTGAACGCCAACTTCATCTCGGACCTGTTCCGTACGGGTGCGGGCGGCAACCAGGGCGACTTCTCCAACAAGGAGCTGGACGCCAAGATCGCGGCCGCCGACTCGGCCAAGACGCTCGACGAGTCGGTCAAGGCGTACCAGGCCATCGAGAAGGACCTGGTCAACTACATGCCGTCGATCCCGCTCTGGTACTACAAGGTCAACGCGGGCTACTCGGAGAAGGTCTCCGGCGTGGCGTACGGCCAGGACGGCGACCCGATCCTGACCGGCGTCGAGGTCAAGAAGTAATCACCCAAGCGTAGTCCGCTCGCCGATCGCGGGGCTGACGGATCGTCAGCCCCGTCTCGGCGCCTTACGCAGTGGCTGGGGGGCCCTTCCACGACATCAGCGTGCCCGCACCTGGGCACGCTGTCGGGGGAGGGCCCGTCGGCTGCGGCCGTCACATCTCAACGGAGGCATGATGGGGCGCTATGTCGCACGACGACTGCTCCAGATGATCCCGGTGTTCTTCGGGACAACCCTGCTGATCTTCCTCATGGTCTACAGCCTGCCCGGCGACCCCGTGGCGGGTCTGTTCGGCGACAAGGGCGCGAGCCCGGCGACCATCGAGGCCATCAGACACAAGCTCGGTCTGGACCTGCCGCTCTACGAGCAGTACTGGAACTACATGAAGGGCATCATCCTTCATTTCGACTTCGGTACCCAGATCCGCAACGACCGCCCGGTCACCGAGGTGCTCGGCGAGGCGTTCCCGGTGACGCTCCAGCTGGCCACCCTGGCCTTCGCGTTCGAGCTCATCTTCGGCATCGGTCTCGGCGTCATCGCCGGCCTCCGCGCCGGTCGCCTGGCCGACAACGCCATCCTGATCTTCACCCTGCTGATCATCTCGATCCCGGTCTTCGTGCTCGGCTTCCTCATCAAGATGGTCTTCGCGTTCAACCTGGGCTGGATCCAGCCGAACGTCAGCAACGAGCAGCTGTGGTCGGAGATGATCGCCCCGGCGATCGTGCTCGGTGGCCTCTCCCTCGCGTACGTGGCCCGACTGACCCGTACGTCCATGGCGGAGAACCTGCGCGCCGACTACATGCGCACGGCCATCGCCAAGGGTCTGCCGAAGCGCCGCGTCATCGGCGTCCACCTCATGCGGAACTCGATGATCCCGGTCGTCACCTTCCTCGGCACCGACATCGGCGCCCTCATGGGCGGCGCCATCGTCACCGAGCGCATCTTCAACGTGAAGGGCGTCGGCGGCCTCATCGCCGAGTCGATCACGCGACGCGAGGGCACCACCCTCGTCGGCCTCGTGACCGTTCTGGTGCTCGTCTACCTCGTCACCAGCCTGCTCATCGACCTGCTGTACGCGGTCCTGGACCCGAGGATCCGGTATGCCTGACGTGACCAAGACCGCCACCCCCGTCGACGAGGCCGTCACCACCCCCTCGGTGGACGCCTCCGCCGCGACGGGGAAGCCGGACAAGGCGCGCAGCCTCTGGGGTGACGCCTGGGCGGACCTGCGCCGCAACCCGTACTTCCTCGTCTCGTCGGTGCTGATCGCCTTCCTGCTGCTGATCTCCGCCTTCCCGAGCCTGTTCACCAGCGCCTCGCCCACGGTGGGCGACCTGACGAACCACTTCCTCGGCAAGCCGGAGCTGGCCAGCATCGGTTCCGAGGGCTGGTTCGGCTACGACCAGCAGGGCCGCTCGGTGTACGCCCGACTGATCTACGGCACGCGTGCCTCGATCATCGTCGGCATCTGCGTCACCGCCATCGTCACCGTCGTCGGCGGTCTGATGGGCATGCTCGCCGGTTACTTCGGCGGCCTCTGGGACACGATCCTCTCCCGGATCACCGACATCTTCTTCGGCATCCCGTTCCTGCTCGGCGCCATGGTGGTCCTGCAGTCCTTCACCGAGCGCACCGTCTGGGTCGTCGTCTTCGCCCTCGCCTTCCTCGGCTGGACGCAGATGGCCCGCGTCATGCGCGGTGCCGTGATCACCGTCAAGCAGGCGGACTACGTGCACGCGGCGAAGGCGCTCGGCGCCGGCACCACCCGGATCCTCTTCCGGCACATCCTGCCGAACGCCATGGCCCCCGTGATCGTGGTCGCGACCATCGCGCTCGGCGGCTACATCTCCGCCGAGGCCACGCTGTCCTACCTGGGTCTGGGCCTCGCCGCCCCGACCGTCTCCTGGGGCGTCGACGTCTCCACCGCCGTCGACCAGATCCGAGTGGCCCCGCACGTCCTGCTCTGGCCCTCGATCATGCTGAGCATCACCGTTCTGGCGTTCATCATGCTCGGCGAAGCAGTCCGTAACGCCCTCGACCCGAAGCTGCGCTGAGGAGGGCGTAAAAGATGAGCATCCTTGACAAGACCGCGGCCGTCCCCGCGCCGCGCGACGGCGACGACCACACCGGTCCGCTGCTCGAAGTGCGCGACCTGCACGTCGAGTTCCACACCCGCGACGGTGTGGCCAAGGCGGTCAACGGCGTCAACTACTCGGTCGACGCCGGTGAGACCCTCGCCGTCCTCGGCGAGTCCGGCTCCGGCAAGTCCGTCACCGCCCAGGCCATCATGGGCATCCTCGACATGCCGCCGGGCAAGATCCCGCAGGGCGAGATCTTCTTCCGCGGCCAGGACATGCTGAAGATGTCCAACGAGGAGCGCCGGCAGATCCGCGGCCGCAAGATCGCGATGATCTTCCAGGACGCGCTGTCCTCCCTCAACCCGGTCCTCACCGTCGGCTACCAGCTCGGCGAGATGTTCCGGGTGCACCACGGCATGTCCAAGAAGGACGCCAAGGCCAAGGCCATCGAGCTGATGGACCGGGTGAAGATCCCCGCCGCCAAGGCCCGGGTCTCCGACTACCCGCACCAGTTCTCCGGCGGTATGCGCCAGCGCATCATGATCGCCATGGCGCTCGCCCTGGAGCCGGACCTGATCATCGCGGACGAGCCCACCACGGCGCTCGACGTGACCGTCCAGGCCCAGGTCATGGACCTCCTCGCGGAGCTCCAGCGCGAGTACAACATGGGTCTGATCCTGATCACCCACGACCTCGGCGTCGTCGCCGACGTCGCGGACAAGATCGCGGTCATGTACGCCGGCCGCATCGTGGAGCAGGCGCCGGTGCACGAGCTGTACAAGCGCCCGGCCCACCCGTACACCCGCGGTCTGCTGGACTCGATCCCGCGCCTGGACCAGAAGGGCCAGGAGCTCTACGCGATCAAGGGCCTGCCGCCCAACCTGCTTCGCGTGCCCACCGGCTGCGCCTTCAACCCGCGCTGCCCCAAGGCGACCGACCTCTGCCGTACGGAGATCCCGGCGCTCGCGCCGGTCACCGAGCAGGACGGGGCCGAGCTGCCGGGCCGCAAGAGCGCCTGCCACTTCTGGAAGGAGACGATCCATGGCTGAGCTGAGCAAGACGAACGAGGCCGGGGGCGTGTCCGAGGCGGAGGCCGTAGCCGCCATCGAGGCTCCGGTCGAGCGCGGTGAGCCGATCCTGCAGGTCCGCAACCTGCAGAAGCACTTCCCGCTCACCCAGGGCATCCTGTTCAAGAAGAACGTCGGCGCGGTCAAGGCCGTGGACGGGGTCTCCTTCGACCTCTTCCAGGGCGAGACCCTCGGCATCGTGGGCGAGTCCGGCTGTGGCAAGTCCACCGTCGCCAAGCTCCTGATGAACCTGGAGAAGGCCACCGCGGGCGAGGTCTTCTACAAGGGCCAGGACATCACCCGGCTGTCCGGCCGCGCGCTGAAGGCCGTGCGCCGCAACATCCAGATGGTGTTCCAGGACCCGTACACGTCGCTGAACCCGCGCATGACGGTTGGCGACATCATCGGCGAGCCCTTCGACATCCACCCCGAGGTGGCCCCGAAGGGCGACCGGCGCCGCAAGGTGCAGGAGCTGCTCGACGTCGTCGGTCTGAACCCCGAGTACATCAACCGCTACCCGCACCAGTTCTCCGGCGGTCAGCGCCAGCGCATCGGCATCGCCCGCGGCCTCGCGCTCAACCCGGAGATCATCATCTGCGACGAGCCGGTCTCGGCCCTGGACGTCTCCGTCCAGGCCCAGGTCATCAACCTGATGGAGAAGCTCCAGGACGAGTTCAACCTCTCCTACATCTTCATCGCGCACGACCTGTCGATCGTCCGGCACATCTCGGACCGCGTGGGCGTCATGTACCTGGGCAAGATGGCCGAGATCGGCACGGACACCCAGATCTACGAGCACCCGACCCACCCGTACACCCAGGCGCTGCTCTCCGCGGTGCCGGTGCCGGACCCGGAGGCCCGCGCGCACCGCGAGCGGATCATCCTCACCGGTGACGTGCCCTCGCCGGCCAACCCGCCGTCGGGCTGCCGCTTCCGCACCCGCTGCTGGAAGGCGCAGGACAAGTGCGCCACCGAGGTCCCGGTGCTCGCCGTCCCGGAGCGCTTCAAGGGCAAGGACACCCCGGCCGCGCACGACTCCGCGTGCCACTTCGCCGAGGAGAAGACGGTGCTCCCCGTCTGACCCGCCCGGCCTCGCAGGGCCCCGGCACCCCGTGTGGGTGCCGGGGCCCTGCGCGTTCATCCGGACGCCGTAAAAGTGCACTCCCCTCCATGACGGGTGATATTGGGCCCTAAGTCACGATCAGGACCTTCGGGAGGCATTCCATGCGCGGAGCCACGCACGCCAAGTGGGCCGCTCTGGCCACCGCCGTCGCCCTCGCGGCGACCGCCTGCGGCGGGGGCGGCGACAGCGGCGGCGGGGGCGCGGACGGCGTCGTGACCTCCTCGTGGGGCGATCCGCAGAACCCGCTGGAACCGGCGAACACCAACGAGGTGCAGGGCGGCAAGGTGCTGTCCATGATCTTCCGCGGGCTGAAGCAGTACGACCCGAAGACCGGCGAGGCCAAGGACGTGCTCGCCGAGAAGATCGAGACCACCGACTCGACGAACTTCCGCATCACCGTCAAGGACGGCTGGACCTTCTCCAACGGCGAGAAGGTCACCGCGAAGTCCTTCGTCGACGCCTGGAACTACGGCGCCCACATCAGGAACAACCAGCGCAACGCCCCCTTCTTCGGGCAGATCGAGGGCTACGACCAGGTCCACCCCGAGAAGGGCGAGGCCAAGGCCGCCACCATGTCCGGCCTCAAGGTCGTCGACGCGCGGACCTTCACGGTCAAGCTCACGCAGAAGTTCTCCACCTGGCCGGAAACCCTCGGTTACGCGGCGTTCGCGCCCCTGCCCAAGGCCTTCTTCGACGACCGCGAGGCCTGGCTCGCCAAGCCGATCGGCAACGGTCCGTACACCATCGACTCGTACGCCAAGGGCTCCCAGATGGTCCTCCGGCGCTGGGACGCCTACCCCGGCACCGACAAGGCGCAGAACGGCGGCGTCACCCTCAAGGTCTACACCGACAACAACACCGCCTACACCGACCTGACCGCCGGCAACCTCGACCTCGTCGACGACGTGCCGGCCTCCCAGCTCAAGAACGTCCAGGCGGACCTCGGCGACCGGTACATCAACCAGCCCGCGGGCATCATCCAGACCCTGGCCTTCCCCTTCTACGACCCGGCCTGGAACAAGCCGGGCCAGGAGAAGCTCCGCAAGGGCCTGTCCATGGCGATCAACCGGAAGCAGATCACCGAGACGATCTTCCAGAACACCCGCACCCCCGCCACCGACTGGACCTCGCCCGTGCTCGGCGAGGAGGGCGGCTACAGCAAGACCCTCTGCGGCGACGCCTGCACCTACAACGCGGCCGAGGCCAAGCGGCTCGTCGCCGAGGGCGGCGGCATCCCCGGCGGCACGGTGAGGATCTCGTACAACGCCGACACCGGCTCCCACAAGGAGTGGGTGGACGCCGTCTGCAACTCCATCAACAACGCGCTGGGCAACAACAGGGCCTGCGTCGGCAACCCCATCGGCACCTTCGCCGACTTCCGCAACCAGATCACCCAGTCGAAGATGACGGGCCCGTTCCGCGCCGGCTGGCAGATGGACTACCCGCTCATCCAGAACTTCCTCCAGCCGCTGTACTACACCAACGCCTCGTCCAACGACGGCAAGTACACCGACCCGGAGTTCGACAAGCTGATCGACCAGGCCAACGCCGAGACCGACACGACGAAGGCCGTCGACCTCTTCCGGAAGGCGGAGGAGGTCCTCCGCGACGACATGGGCGCCATCCCGCTCTGGTACCAGAACGGCAGCGCGGGCTACTCGGAGCGCGTCTCCAACGTCACGCTGAACCCGTTCAGCGTGCCCGTCTACGACCAGATCAAGGTCAGCTGACCGGTTGACCGCAGGTCAGCTGCGTACGGCCCGGCGACCCTCCCGCGCCGGGCCGTACGCCATCCCCGCACCCCACCCCCGGAGCACCCCATGGGTCGTTATGTGATCCGGCGTCTGCTGCAGATGATCCCGGTGTTCATCGGCGCCACGCTGCTGATCTTCCTGATGGTGAACGTGATGGGCGACCCCATCGCCGGCCTGTGCGGCGACCGGGCCTGCGACCCGGCCACCGCCGAACAGCTGCGGAAGGAGTTCGGCCTCGACAAGCCCGTCTGGCAGCAATACCTGACCTACATGGGCAACCTGTTCACCGGGGACTTCGGCACCGCCTTCAACGGCCAGCCCGTCACCGAACTGATGGGCACCGCCTTCCCGGTCACCATCCGGCTCACCGTGGTCGCCATCCTCTTCGAGATCGTCATCGGCATCACCCTCGGCGTCATCACCGGTCTGCGCCGCGGCCGCCCCGTCGACACCTCGGTCCTCCTGCTGACCCTGGTCGTCCTCTCCGTCCCCACCTTCGTCACCGGTCTGCTCATCCAGCTGCTCCTCGGCGTGAAGTGGGGCTGGATCAAACCCGCCGTGTCGCCCGAGGCCGCGTTCGACGAGCTCATCGTCCCCGGCCTCGTCCTCGCCTCGGTCTCCCTCGCGTACGTCACCCGGCTCACCCGGACCTCGATCGCCGAGAACAAGCGCGCCGACTACGTCCGCACCGCCGTCGCCAAGGGCCTGCCGCGCCGCCGGGTGATCACCCGGCACCTGCTGCGCAACAGCCTCATCCCCGTGGTGACCTTCATCGGCGCCGACGTCGGCGCGCTGATGGGCGGCGCCATCGTCACCGAACGGATCTTCAACATCCACGGCGTGGGCTACCAGCTCTACCAGGGCATCGTCCGCCAGAACACCCAGACCGTCGTCGGCTTCGTGACCGTCCTCGTCCTGGTGTTCCTCGTGGCCAACCTGCTGGTCGACCTCCTGTACGCCGTACTCGACCCGAGGATTCGCTATGCCTGAGCAGCAGCACGACCCCTACCACGAGAAGGGGGCCGCCATCGCCGCCACCGGCGCGGGCGGGGCCGTGGACCTCGCCATGGACGAGGGGGAAACCCTGGAGAAGACGCCGGGCGGCCCCGAGGGAACCGGCGCCGACAAGAAGCCCCGCTCCCTGTGGTCCGACGCCTGGCACGACCTGCGCCGCAACCCGGTCTTCATCGTCTCCGCCCTCGTCATCCTCTTCCTGGTCGTCATCTCGATCTGGCCCTCCCTGATCGCCTCCGGGGACCCGCTCGACTGTGACCTGTCCAAGGCCCAGGAAGGCTCCCAGCCCGGCCACCCCTTCGGCTTCAACGGCCAGGGCTGCGACGTCTACACCCGCACCGTCTACGGCGCCCGCACGTCCGTCACCGTCGGCGTCTGCGCCACCCTCGGCGTCGCGGTCCTCGGCAGCGTGCTCGGCGGCCTCGCCGGCTTCTTCGGCGGCGCCTGGGACGGCTTCCTCTCCCGCGTCACCGACATCTTCTTCGCCATCCCCGTCGTCCTCGGCGGCCTGGTGCTGCTGTCCGTGGTGACCAGCTCCACCGTCTGGCCCGTCATCGGCTTCATGGTGCTGCTCGGCTGGCCGCAGATCTCCCGCATCGCCCGCGGCTCCGTCATCACCGCCAAACAGAACGACTACGTCCAGGCGGCCCGCGCCCTCGGCGCCTCCAACTCCCGGATGCTGCTGCGCCACATCACCCCCAACGCGATCGCCCCCGTGATCGTCGTCGCGACCATCGCGCTCGGCACCTACATCGCCCTGGAGGCGACCCTGTCGTACCTCGGCGTCGGCCTGAAGCCGCCGACCGTCTCCTGGGGCATCGACATCTCCTCGGCCTCGCAGTACATCCGCAACGCCCCGCACATGCTGCTCTGGCCGGCCGGCGCGCTCGCCGTCACGGTGCTCGCCTTCATCATGCTCGGCGACGCGGTGCGCGACGCCCTCGACCCCAAGCTGAGGTAGGGCCATGCTGCTCGAAGTCCGCGACCTGCACGTGGAGTTCCACACCCGCGACGGGGTGGCCAAGGCGGTCAACGGCGTCAACTACTCCGTCGACGCGGGGGAGACCCTCGCCGTGCTCGGCGAGTCCGGCTCCGGCAAGTCCGTCACCGCCCAGGCCGTCATGGGCATCCTCGACATGCCCCCGGGAAAGATCACCGGCGGCGAGATCCGCTTCCAGGGGCAGGACCTGCTGACCCTGAAGGAGGAGGAGCGGCGCAAGATCCGCGGCGCCAAGATGGCGATGATCTTCCAGGACGCGCTGTCCTCCCTCAACCCCGTCCTCAGCGTCGGCGACCAGCTCGGCGAGATGTTCCAGGTCCACCGCGGAATGTCCCGCAAGGACGCCAGGACCAAGGCCGTCGAGCTGATGGACCGGGTCCGCATCCCCGCCGCCAAGGAGCGCGTCGGGCAGTACCCGCACCAGTTCTCCGGCGGCATGCGCCAGCGCATCATGATCGCGATGGCGCTCGCCCTCGAACCCGAGCTGATCATCGCCGACGAGCCCACCACCGCCCTCGACGTCACCGTCCAGGCCCAGGTCATGGAACTGCTCGCCGAGCTCCAGCGCGAGCTCAACATGGGCCTCATCCTCATCACCCACGACCTCGGCGTGGTGGCCGACGTCGCCGACAAGATCGCCGTCATGTACGCCGGCCGGATCGTCGAGCACGCCCCCGTCCACGAGATCTACAAGGCCCCCGCCCACCCGTACACCCGCGGCCTGCTGGACTCGATCCCCCGCCTGGACCAGAAGGGCCACGAGCTCTACGCGATCAAGGGCCTGCCGCCCAACCTGCTGAACATCCCGCCCGGCTGCGCCTTCAACCCGCGCTGCCCGCTCGCCCAGGACGTGTGCCGCACCGACGTGCCGCCGCTGTACGACGTCACCGAATCGCCCGTACCGCGTTCCAGCGCCTGCCACTTCTGGAAGGAGTGCCTCCATGGCTGAGGCGATTCTCCAGGTCCGCGACCTGGTCAAGCACTATCCGCTGACCCAGGGCGTCCTCTTCAAGAAGCAGGTCGGTGCGGTCAAGGCGGTCGACGGCGTCGACTTCGACCTGGCCGCCGGCGAGACCCTCGGCATCGTGGGCGAGTCCGGCTGCGGCAAGTCGACCGTGGCGAAGATGCTGGTCAACCTGGAGAAGCCGACCGCCGGCGCCATCCTGTACAAGGGCGAGGACCTCACCAGGCTGTCGCCCCGCGCGCTGAAGGCCGTGCGCCGCAACATCCAGATGGTGTTCCAGGACCCGTACACCTCGCTGAACCCGCGCATGACCGTCGGCGACATCATCGGCGAGCCGTACGAGATCCATCCCGAGGTGGCCCCGAAGGGCGACCGGCGGCGCAAGGTGCAGGAGCTGCTCGACGTCGTCGGCCTCAACCCGGAGTACATCAACCGCTATCCGCACCAGTTCTCCGGCGGTCAGCGGCAGCGGATCGGCATCGCGCGAGGGCTGGCGCTGCGGCCCGAGATCATCGTCGCGGACGAGCCGGTCTCCGCCCTCGACGTCTCCGTGCAGGCACAGGTGGTGAACCTGCTCGAACGGCTCCAGGACGAGTTCAGCCTGTCGTACGTCTTCATCGCGCACGACCTGTCGATCGTCCGGCACATCTCCGACCGGGTCGGCGTCATGTACCTCGGCCGGATCGTGGAGATCGGCACCGACGCCGAGATCTACGACCACCCGACCCACCCCTACACCCAGGCGCTGCTGTCCGCCGTCCCGGTGCCGGATCCCGAGGCGCGCGAGCACCGCGAGCGGATCATCCTGACCGGCGACGTGCCCTCACCGGCGAACATCCCCTCCGGGTGCCGCTTCCGCACCCGCTGCTGGAAGGCGCGGGAACGCTGCGCCCTTGAGGTCCCGCTGCTCGCCGTCCCGGCCGTCTTCCGGCTCACCGACTCCCCGGCGAAGCACGACTCCGCGTGCCACTTCGCGGAGGAGAAGCAGGTGGTGCCACCGGAGGAACGGCCCGGGGAGCCGCCCGGGCCTGCGCCGGGGCCGATGCCGGGGGGCGGGCCGGTGGGCGGACCGGCGGACGGGCCCGGGAGCGGGCCGGCGGGCGGATCGGATCCAGGATCCAATATCCCTTAACGCCCAGGCAACTTCACCGAATTGGATCCGATATACGAGAACGGGACGCTCGGCAGCGTACGGCCGTGCGGGTGCCGTAGGCCGGCCGGAGCGCACCATGCCGCCCCGGCCGGCCGCCCCCCGCCCCGACTTGACGCACAAGCACCGCGCATATGCGGAACCGCTTGTTTCGGCCGAAGGCGACCGTGAGTATCGGCCCCGTGACTGTGACACGAACGGCACGTCTCACCGGCGCCGCCCTGTGCGCCGCGCTCGCCCTCGTCATCGTCGTCTGGCTGCTGCGCGACCTCGCCGCCTTCGGTCCGACCACCGAACTGCTCTGGTACTGGGCCGGCGACCACCGCTTCCGGAGCGCCCGGAGCACCGCGACCACCCTGGTCGACGCGCTCCTGATCCTCGTCTACGCCGCCACCGCGGTCGCCGCCGTGCGCTCCCCGCTCGCCGCCTCGGCGTTCGCCGTCACCGGCCTCACCACCCTCGCGCTGCGCCTGCACGGACTGTGGACCTCCGGCGTCGAGGTGCTCCTCACCACCCTCCTCACCCTCGCCCTCGCCGCCGGACTCGTCGTCACCGCCGCCGCGGGCCGCCGCGACGACGGCCCCGACACCCGCGTCGGGGCCGCCCCGGGCACCGGCACCGGGGCCGGCATCGCGGAAGCACCCGGACGCCCCCGCACCGGCCCGGCCGTCGCCGCCGGAGTCCTGTGCGCGACCGCCGCCCTGCTGTGGGCCGGCTGGGAGCTCCGCTGGGCCACACTGCTCCCGGCCGACTACACCGTCAGCCGCTTCACCGGCGGCCGCGGCCTGATGCTCCCCGCCCTCGCCGTCCCCCCGGCGTGGCTGAACACCGTCCTCGTCCTGCTGCTCCTCGCCGCCGCCGTGAGCGCCTTCGCCCGCGCCCGCCCCACCCGCCCCCTCGGCCTGGTCGCCGGGCTGCTGCTGGCGGGCGTCGGAGCGGGCGGAGCCGCGGCCGTGCTGCGTCCGAACCGGCACACCTACACCGCCGAGCAGGGGCTCTACTCCGTGGCGTACGACCTCGGCTGCTTCTTCTCCCTCCTCGCCGGCCTCGCCGTCCTCGTCCTGCTCGCCCGCTCCGGCCACCCGCGCCGCGTCCCCTACCGCCCCCCTGCCGCGCTCCCCCCGGCCCCGCCGACCCAGCCACCGCCCGGCTGGTGACCTGGGGGTGCCCGCTAGTCGGCCGGCCGCGCCAGGCCCAGCGACCGCCGCAGGAAGTCGACCTGGAGCAGCAGCAGGTTCTCCGCCACCTGCTCCTGTGGGGTCATGTGGGTGACGCCGGACAGCGGCAGGACCTCGTGCGGGCGGCCCGCCGCGAGCAGCGCGGAGGACAGCCGCAGGGTGTGCGCCATCACCACGTTGTCGTCGGCCAGGCCGTGCACGATCATCATCGGCCGGGCCGGCAGCCGGGGATCGGTCAGGCCGTCGTCGGTCAGCAGCGAGTTCGCCGCGTAGACCTCCGGCTCCTCGTCCGGGCGGCCCAGATAGCGCTCGGTGTAGTGGGTGTCGTACAGCCGCCAGTCCGTCACCGGGGCGCCCACCACGGCGGCGTGGAAGACGTCGGGCCGGCGCAGCGCCGCCAGCGCGGCGAGATAGCCGCCGAACGACCAGCCCCGGATCGCCACCCGCCCGAGGTCCAGCGGGAAACGCCCGGCCAGCGCCCGCAGCGCGTCGACCTGGTCGTCGAGGGACAGGGTGAGGTCACGGTCGATCGCCTTCTCCCAGGCGGGGGAGCGGCCGGGCATGCCCCGCCCGTCGGCGACGATCACCGCGAAACCCTGCTCGGCGAACCACCGTGACGTCAGATGCGGGTTGTGCGCGGCGGTCACCCGCTGGCCGTGCGGACCGCCGTACGGATCCATCAGCACCGGCAGCGGCCCGTCCGCCTCCGTCCAGCCCGACGGAAGCAGCACCGCGCACGGGATCCGGCGCTCGCCCGCCTCGGTGAGGTGCGCCCCGGCGGAGAGTCCGGGAGTCCGCGCGTACGAGGCGACCTCGGCGACCCGCTTCCCGTCGCGCAGCACCCGCGTCACGCTCCCCGGCACGTCCGGCCGGGCCGAGGACAGGACCGTCACCGCACCGGAGCGCACCGCCCCGTGCACCCCGGCGCCCTCCGAGATCCGCTCCGCGCTCCGCCCGTCGCCGTCCAGGCGCACCCGGTACACATGGATCTCGCCGGTCTCACGCGCCTCGGCCGTCTCACCGGCCGACGCCGAGATCAGGACATCTTCCGCGCCGACGTCCAGCACCGCCCGCACATGCAGCCGGGCGTCCGTCAACACCCGGTCCCCGACCGCGAGGACCCGCGCGCCGCCCTCGCCCGGCTGGTCCTCGACGCGCACGAGCCGCCCGTCCGCCGTCCACGCCGGCACGCCCGTGAAGAGTTCCAGCCACACCGGATCCTCCTCCCGGCGCACCGTCCGCGTCGCCCCCGAGTCCGGATCGACCGTCAGATACGCCTGCGACCGCTGGTCGCGCGCCTGGACGAGGAGCAGCGGCGGCCCGTCGGCCGACCAGTGCACCCGGGCCAGATAGGGGAAGGCCTCCCGATCCCACACCACCTCGGTGCGGTTTCCGGCCAGATCCACGACGAAGAGGCGCACGTCCGCGTTGGCCGTCCCCGCGGCCGGGTACGCCACCGCCTGCGGCTCCCGGTCCGGATGCGCCGGATCCGCGATCCACCAGCGCCGCACCGGCTGCTCGTCCACCCGCGCGACGAGCAGCCGGTCCGAGTCGGGACTCCACCAGAAGCCGCGCCCCCGGTTCATCTCCTCCGAGGCGATGAACTCCGCGAGCCCGTACGTGACCCCCGCCGCTTCCGGTCCCTCCGCTTCCGCTTCTTCCGCCGCCCCCGGAGCCACGTCCGCGCCCGGCCCGGCCAGCGCCCGGTCGCCCGTGCCGTCCGCCCCGGTCACTCGCAGCGCCCCGCCCGCCACGTACGCGACGAGCCGCCCGTCCGGCGACGGACGCGGGTCCACCACGGGGCCCGGCACCGGCAGCTCGCGCGCCGTACCCGCCCGCAGTTCCGCCGTGAAGAGCCGCCCGGACAGCGCGAACGCCGCCAACTCCACGGCCCCGTCCACCGCGTAGCCCACGATCCCGCCCGAGCCCTCCCGCGCCCGCTCCCGACGCGCCTTCTCCTCGGCCGACAACTCCTCGGCCGCGCCCGCGAGGAGCACCTCCGGATCGGCCGCGAGCCGTTCCGCCCCCGTGTCGAGGTCGAGCACCCAGAGCCGGTGGGAACGGTCGGTTCCGGCACCGGGCCCCGATCCGGAGCGGAGGAACACCACGCGACCGCCGTCCGGCGAGACCGCGAACCCGCGGGGCGCGCCGAGCGTGAAGCGCTGCGTCCGCGCGTACTGGCGGGGGAAGGACACCGATTCGTCTCCTGGCGAAGTCATGTGACCGAAACTAGCGTCCGTGCGCCCCCTCATGCCCCCGTACACCGATCGATGCGATGGCACGGATAGTTATGATCCGTAGCGCTAGGTGGGTAGGCATCCACCAGGCACATGCCAACCGAACGTCCGACCGAAGAAGTCCGACCGAAAAGTGTGGAGGTGAACCGCCGTGGCACTCTCGATTTCGGTGGTTGTGCTGCTGGCGATCGTCGTCTTCCTGTTGATCCGGAAATCCGGACTCAAGGCCGGGCACGCGGCGGTCTGCGCGCTCCTGGGGTTCTACCTGGCGAGCTCGTCCATCGCCCCGTCCATCAGCACGCTCACCACCAACGTGGCGAGCATGATCGGTGGCCTCAAGTTCTGACCTGCCCGTCCGTCGGCGGCCCCGCCTCGTAGGGTGGGGCCATGACGGATCTCCCAGCCCGTCGTCTGCTCCTCGTGCACGCGCACCCGGACGACGAGTCGATCAACAACGGCGTCACCATGGCCCGGTACGCGGCCGAGGGCGCCCTCGTGACCCTGGTGACCTGCACCCTGGGCGAGGAGGGCGAGGTCATCCCGCCCGAGCTCGCCCACCTCGCACCGGATCGCGAGGACCGGCTCGGCGACCACCGCGTCGGCGAACTCGCCGCCGCGATGAAGGAACTGGGCGTCACCGACCACCGCTTCCTCGGCGGCCCCGGCCGCTTCCGCGACTCCGGGATGATGGGCGTCGAACAGAACCGGCGCGAAGGCGCCTTCTGGAACACCGACGTCGACACCGCCGCGTCCCACCTCGTCGCCGTGATCCGCGAGACCCGTCCCCAGGTGCTCGTCACCTACGACCCCGACGGCGGCTACGGCCACCCCGACCACATCCAGGCCCACCGGGTCGCCATGCGCGCCGCCGAGCTCGCCGCCGACCCCGCCCACCGGCCCGACCTCGGCCCCGCCCACACCATCGCCAAGATCTACTGGAACCGGGTCCCGCGCTCCGTCGCCGAGGCCGGCTTCGCCCGGCTGCGCGCCGAGGGCTCGGTCTTCCCCGCGGACGCGCGGATCGACGACGTCCCCGGTGTCGTCGACGACTCGCTCATCACCGCCGAGATCACCGGCGAGGGCGGCGCCACCGGCGTGGAGGGCGATCGGTCCTCGTACGCGGCCCGCAAGGCCGCCGCCATGCGCGCCCACGTCACCCAGGTCGCCGTCGACGGCCCCTTCTTCGCCCTGTCCAACAACCTGGGCCAGCCCCTCTTCACCACCGAGTACTACGAGCTCGTCCAGGGCACGCCCGGCGCACCCGCGGGCGAACGCGAGACCGACCTCTTCGCCGGAGTCGCCGAGTGACCGCGCACAAGCACGCCGACGCGCTGCCCGCCCCCGCCGTCCGCTACGTCTGGTACGGCGTGCTCCTCGTCCTCGGGGCCGTCGTCGGCGCCGCCGGCTCGCTGGTCCAAGCCGCCTGGCTGCCCGCGGGCTTGTTCCTGGCCCTGCTCGCCTCCGCCGGCCTCTTCTACGGCGGGCTGCGCGCCACCGGCACCCAGCTCGGCGTCGGGGCGGCGGGCGGCGGCTGGCTCGCCGCGATCGTGCTGCTCAGTCTCGGACGCCCCGAAGGCGACGGCCTGTTCGGCGGCGGCCTCGGCGAGATGGTCTACCTCCTCGGCGGCATGGCCGTCGCTGTGATGTGCGCCACGATGACCCGGCTGCCCCGACCGACCCCGTGAACAGGGCGACTTGACGCCGTCCTGTCTTGACTTCGGCCGGAATGCCCCTGGCGGATCCACGCCGGGTCGGGTGCGGATCGGCGGCGGCCAGTATGGTGGTGCGCGCCGCCGACCGCCCGGATCACCACAAGCATCAGCAAGAGCGGGCGGCGGAGCCAACCGGGAGATCCTGCTTTGAGTCGTGAAACTGGTCGAGAGACTGACAGTTCGTCCTCCGGCGCCCAGCCGCGCGGCGGGGCGGCGTACCCCTCGGGCACTCCGCCGTACGGCCTCCGCGGAGGCCAGGAGACCGCCCCCGAGGCGGCGGCCGCCTCCGCACCGCCGGAGGAGCCCAAGACCGAGACCACGCTGACCACCCGTATCCGGATCAACATCCCGGGTTCGCGGCCGATCCCGCCCGTGGTCGTCCGCAAGCCGGTCGGCGACACCCAGGCCGGAGCCGAGGCACAGAGCCAGGCGCAGGGCCAGGGCCGGCAGCAGGGCCAGGCGCAGGGTCAGAGGCAGGGCCAGGGACCGGCCGTCGCGCCGCAGGCCGCCGTCGCTCCGACGCGGCCCGCCCCGGCGCCCGCCCCCGCGCCCGAGCCCGAGCCCCCGGCCCCCGCCGAGCCGGCCCAGGCGGACGACAAGCCGACCAGCGACTGGTTCGCCCCGCGCAAGCCGTCCGCGCCGGCGAAGCCCACCCCCGCCCCGGCGCCCGCGCCCACCGGAGGCCCGGCCCCGACCCCGGCCGCGCCCGTCCCGGGAACGGGACCCGTCCCGTCGGCCCCGGCTCCGGCCACCGGCTTCGCGGGCTCCGCCGCCGACGGCGTCCCCTCGGCCTCCACCACCCAGAGCATGCCGGTCGTCACCCCGCTGACCACCGGCTCCGGCCACACGCCCGCCGGCGGCGTCCCCCGCTACGACGGCCCCGCCGGCCCCGCGAACCCGCTCTACGACGCCGGTCCGGGCCACACCCCGGCCGCCGGCACGCCCGTCGTCGACATCGCCGGAGCCCCCGCCGGGCCGACCACCGGCCCCATGACCGGCACCAGCCCGGTCGTCGGCCCCGACCACCCGCGGGGCGCCGCGCCCCGGGGCTCGGTGCCGCCCCGCATGTCCGACGACACCGCGATCCTCACCCCGCAGCCCCCGGCCCCGGTGCCGGGCCCGATCGGCGGCGGTCACGTCTCGGGCTCCACGCTCACCAGCGGGATGCCCGTCGTCCCGCCCTCCGGCCCGGACCCGACCCCCCGTATCCCCGACCGTGACCAGGACGCCGGCCCGGCCGCGGCCGCGACTCCGGCCCCCGCCCCGAGGCCCGCTCCGGCGTCCACGGCCAGGCCCGCGAAGAAGCGTTCCAAGCTGGTCCTCGCCTGTGTCGGCGTGATCGGCATCGCCGGTGTGGCCTACGGCGCCGGACTCCTCCTCAACCACTCCGACGTCCCCAAGGGCACCACGGTCCTCGGCGTCGACATCGGCGGCGGTACGAAGGAGGAGGCCGTCACCAGGTTGGAGTCGGCCCTGGGCAAGCGCGCCGTCGCCCCGCTCCAGCTCAGCGTCGGCGGGAAGAAGACCGAACTGGCCCCCGACAAGGCGGGCCTCGCCCTGGACGCCCAGGAGACCGTGCGCGCCGCCGCCGGAAGCGACTACAACCCCGTCTCCGTCATCGGCTCCCTCTTCGGCGGCGAGCGCGTCGCCCAGCCGGTCTTCCCGGTCGACGAGGAGAAGCTGGCCGTCGCCCTCACCGACCTGGCCGGCACCTCCGGTTCGGTCACCGAGGGCACCATCGTCTTCTCCCCGGGCAAGGTCACCGCGGTCGAGGGCAAGCCGGGCAAGGGCCTGGACGTCCAGCGCTCGATGATCTCGGTCAAGGACGCCTACCGCGCCCAGGTCGAGACCGGCCGGTCGAAGACGGTGGAACTCCCGGTCGTCACCCGCGAGCCGACCATCACCAAGGCCGAGCTCGACCGGGCGATGGAGGAGTTCGCCAAGCCCGCCATGTCCGGCATCATCACCATCAAGGCCGGCTCGAAGAAGATCGACTTCGGCCCCGCGCGCTCCCTGCCGAAGATCCTCTCCATGAAGGCCGTCGACGGCCGACTGGTCGAGGTCTACGACAAGAAGGCGATCGAGGAGCTCCTCGACGGCGTCTTCGACGGCGTCATGATCACCAAGGGTGACGGCAGCAAGCACGAGGTCTCCGCCGACGACGTGGCCTTCGTGATGCGCGACGCCCTGCGCGGAAAGACGAAGGCCGAGCGCACCAGGACGATCGACCTGAGCGGCGAGGGCTGACGGCCCCTCCGCGGCCCGCCAACGGCCGTGCACGGCCTGCAACGACGCCGCGCGCCGAGCGAACGAGGAGCCCCGCCCGGGACGACCGGGCGGGGCTCCTCGCGCATCCGCGTCATGTCACCACTCGCCGCCGTACCGCCGCTTCTTCGCGCGCAGCCACTCCTGGACCTCACGGGTCTCGGCCGGCGACGCGGCCCGCAGGTCCCGCGCGCGCACCGTGGCCACGAAGCGCACGAACCGCACCCGGCGGTGGACGCCGTCCACGCCGATGACCTTGCCCGGACCGTAGACGTCGGTGCCGGTGTGGGCGACGAAGCTGCCGGGGCCGTGAGGGGTGTTCATCGTGCGCCTTTCGCTGTGTGTGCCGTTCGGTTCACACAGTGGCGTGGATCACGTCCGCCCCGGAAGGTGTACACGCCTGATCGGCAGGACACCTCCTACGCTTCCCCCTGAGGGCGGGGTCGTAGCGCAGAGGTCGACGCGCGCGGTCTCCAAAACCGCGAGGACGCCGGTTCGTATCCGGCCGCCCCGTCCTCGCCCCGCCCCCCGCCCTCGCCCCCTTCTCGCCTCGGCTCGGCTCGTCGGACAGCGGGCGGCCTCAGTTCAGCAGCGCCCGGGCCGCCTTCGCCTTCCGGCGGATGGTCTCCGCCGCGCTCGGCTCCACCGCGTCCATCACCGTCGCGTACGCCTCCATCTCCGCCGCCCCCGTGAGGAAGTCGCCGCGCTGGACGAGCAGCTCCGCGCGTTCGTAGCGGAGGCGGGCCGGGTGGGAGGGCAGCAGCAGGGAGAGCTCCACGGCCCACAGGGCGACGTCGGAGCGCTCGGGGCGGGCGGACGCCCAGGCGCGGATGTTGTTGAGGATCCGCAGCACGATCGCCGCCGGTGTGGCGGGACGCAGCATCGAGGGGTCGAGGGCCTCGCCGGTGGCGCCCGCGACGAGCAGCTCCGCGTCGGCGGCCGTCATCGCCCGGCCCCCGGCGAAGGGGTCGGTCAGCCGGAGGTCCTCGGGGTCGCCGAAGCCGACGACGAAATGGCCCGGCAGGCCGAGGCCGTAGACCGGGGCACCGGCCCGGCGGGCGACCTCCATCCACACCACGGACAGCAGGATCGGCAGGCCGCGCCGGCGCCGCAGCACCTCGTGCAGCAGCGAGGACTCCAGACGCTGGTAGTCGGCGGGCACGCCCAGGAAGCCCTCGCGCCGGCCGAGGAGCTCGGAGAGCGCCTCGACCCACGCGTCGGCGCCGCGCCCCGTCCGGTAGGGAAGCAGCCCGGCGAGCCGGTCCAGTTCGATCTCGGCGGCGTCCAGGTCCGCCTGGGTCACCGACGGATCGGCCACCGCGCCGACGAGCAGGCAGAGCCGCGCGAGGTCGGGCCGCTCGGACCTGGCCTCCTCCGCGAACTCCCGCCGCCAGTCGGTCACGTCGCCTCCGTCGGTCACGCGTCCGTCCAGCGGTAGTGGTGGTAGTGGTGGTGCACGGTGAAGCCCATCCCGTCGTACAGCGCCCGGGCGCCGTCGTTGTCCGACTCCACCTGGAGCCAGGCGGCCGAGGCGCCCTCGTCCAGGGCCCGGCGGGCGAGCGCGGTCATGACGGCCGTCGCCAGGCCGCCGCGCCGCCGCCCCGGGTCGACCTCCACGGCCATGAAGCCGGCCCAGCGGCCGTCGACCACACAGCGTCCGATCGCCGCCGGTATGTCTTCCGTGCCCGGTACGGAAGCGAACCACACACTCGGGCCGCTGCCGAGGACCTTCGTGACGTGCGGTCCGGGTTCGCCGAAGCGCTGGTAGCGGCGCAGCCAGTTCTCGTCGACGGAGCGGGCGAGCCGGACGGCGTCGACATCGGCGTCCGTGTCCCCGATCGGCGCGAGCGACGCGATCCGCAGCTCGGCCGAGAGCTCCCGGACCCAGCCGCGCCGCTCCAGATCGGCGCACAGCAGCTCCTGGGCGCCCTCGGCGCCCGTCGCCGCCTGGACGTACGCGGGCAGCTCACGGGCCGCGTACCAGTCCCGTACGCGCGCCAGGGCGGCGTCCAGCGGGAGGCCGGGATCACCGAGCGGCAGCACCGAGTTGGCCCGCCGGGTGAATCCGGCGGCCGCCCGGAGCGTCCACTCCCCGAGCGCCTCGCTCTCCAGCGGCTGCCAGGCGCGCGCGGCGACCCGGGCGAGCTCGGGAAAAGTGGCGGCGGGACCGCGCCGGCGGGCCGGTGCGGCGGGGACGACCTTGCCGGCCGCGAGCGCCGATTCCGCGATGCGGACGACCTCACCGGTCCTGCGTGTGATCAGCAGCACACCCGCGTCCCATGATGTGAGAACCCCGACCGCGTCGGTGAATCTCCCGCCCGCCGCCCCCGAGTCCGTCACGTACCGAACTGAGACACGTTTTCCCACGTCAACAGCGCTGATACGGACCTCGAGGCGTCCTCCACCGGTGAATTCCACAGCTTCTGAGCCCCTCCTGTTCGGATCGTCCCCAAGAACGGAGATACTAGGGGCGGGCATCGACGACACCGCGCTCCCGCGCAGACCAGCCCTACCGAGGAGGAACGACAGCGTGACCTACGTCATCGCGCAGCCTTGTGTCGACGTCAAGGACAAGGCGTGCATCGAGGAGTGCCCCGTCGACTGCATCTACGAGGGCCAGCGGTCCTTGTACATCCACCCGGACGAATGCGTCGACTGTGGGGCCTGTGAGCCGGTCTGCCCGGTCGAGGCGATCTTCTACGAGGACGACACTCCGGAGGAGTGGAAGGACTACTACAAGGCGAACGTCGAGTTCTTCGACGAGCTCGGCTCGCCCGGTGGTGCCTCCAAGCTCGGCCTGATCGAGCGCGACCACCCCTTCATCGCCGCCCTGCCGCCGCAGAACGGCTGATCATTCGCCCTCGGTCCCGTACGGCCTCGCCGCTGTACGGGACCGACGCGTTTTCCGTACGTACGAGGAAGTGAGCCAACCCGTGAGCGCAGTCTCTTCGCGCCTGCCCGTCTTCCCCTGGGACAAGCTGGAGCCGTACAAGAAGACGGCGACGGCCCATCCGGACGGGATCGTCGACCTGTCCGTGGGCACGCCCGTGGACCCGGTCCCGGTGCTGATCCAGGACGCCCTGGTCGCGGCGGCGAACTCGCCGGGGTATCCGACGGTGTGGGGCACGAAGGAGCTGCGGGACGCGCTCACCGGCTGGTGCGAGCGGCGCCTCGGCGCCACCGGCTTCGCCCACGAGAACGTGCTGCCGGTGGTCGGCTCCAAGGAGCTGGTCGCCTGGCTGCCGACGCAGCTCGGCCTGGGGCCCGGCGACAAGGTCGCCTACCCGCGGCTCGCCTACCCGACCTACGAGGTCGGCGCGCGGCTGTGCGGCGCGGAGCCCGTCGTCTACGACGACCCGACCCGGCTCGACCCGGCGGGGCTGAAGCTGCTGTGGCTGAACTCGCCGTCCAACCCGACCGGCCGGGTCCTCGGCAAGGACGAGCTGCGGCGGATCGTGGCCTGGGCGCGCGAGCACGGCGTCCTGGTGTTCTCGGACGAGTGCTACCTGGAGCTGGGCTGGGAGGCCGACCCGGTCTCCGTGCTGCACCCGGACGTCTGCGGCCGCTCGTACGAGGGGATCGTCGCCGTCCACTCCCTGTCCAAGCGCTCCAACCTGGCGGGCTACCGGGCGGCGTTCATCGCGGGCGACGCGTCCGTCCTGGGCGAGCTGCTGCAGATCCGCAAGCACGGCGGCATGATGACGGCCGCCCCGGTGCAGGCCGCCACGGTCGCGGCGCTCGGCGACGACACGCACGTGGCCGAGCAGCGGGCCCGCTACGCGGCCCGCCGGGCCGCCCTGCGCGGGGCCCTGGAGGCGCACGGCTTCCGGATCGAGCACAGCGAGGCCAGCCTCTACCTGTGGGCCACCCGGGACGAGCCGTGCTGGGACACCGTGGCCTACCTGGCGGAGAAGGGCGTCCTGGTGGCGCCCGGCGACTTCTACGGCGAGGCCGGCGAGCGGTTCGTGAGGGTGGCGTTCACGGCGACCGACGAGCGGGTCGAGGCGGCCGTCAAGCGCCTGGGCTGATGTTGGATGTTGGATCCAACATCCTGGATCCAGCATCCTGGATCCAGCATCCTGGATACACGGACAGGCCGAGGGCCCGGGGGGCGGTGCTCCCCGGGCCCTCGGCTGTTCGCGGCGGCGGGTCAGCCGCCGATCGGCAGGCCGCCCATCAGGCCGGCGCCGGGCAGGGCGCCGGTGTTGGGGAGGCCACCCAGGGCGTCCGCGGCCGGGGCCTCGGCGGACTCGGTGGCCGCGCCCGCGGTCTTGCCGAGCGTGTCGGCCGCGCCGGCGGGGTCGCTCGCGAGCTGCTGGGCGGCCGGGGCGGCCTTGCCACCGGTCTCGCCCACGACGCCGGTCGCGGTCTCGAGGGTCGAGTCCGCCGCGGTGGTGTCCAGGGCGCTCAGACCGGGCAGGCCGCCGGTCGGGGCGAGGGAGTGGTCCAGCGCGCTCGCGGAGCCGGCCGCACCGACCACGGGGGCTGCTCCGGCCGCGACGAGCAGGGCGGCACGGGCGATCCGACGGGTCAGGGGGAGGGACATGGTGCTCCTTCGACGGAGAGGACGATTACGCCGTGACAACCGGCCCCGGGGCGGGGGAGGTTGCGGACGCCGAAGGTAAAGACTGGGTAATGCGTCGTATTGTCGGGCGGGGAGGAAAGCGGACGAACGCGTCAATGCGGCGGTGGTTGCCGAACCGTCACTTCCCTTGCGACGCAAGGGCATTGCCGTGACATGTCAGTCCGCTGGGAAGGTCACCGGAGAGCTTCGCGCCACACCGGCCGCATGACACGTCCGGGTGACAGCCCGTACGGCTGCGCACCCGCCGTTCGGACACACCTGGGCAGGCCGGGGGTATCCCCTAGCGCGCCAGCCGGATCCGTACCGCCGTGCCGTCCGTGCCCCGCGCGCCCGCCGGCTCCCATTCGCCCGAGGCGTCGTCCGCGACCCACACCCGGTCTCCGTACGCCACCTCGGCGATGCGCAGTTCGTCCGCCCGCGCCACCGCCCACTGGGCAAGCTCCCAGCCGCGCCGCTCCCGTGAGCCGCGGGCGTCGCGCACCGGTACGGAGAGCTCCACCGCCGCTGCCGGGGCCGCGTTCGCGCCGGCCGCGCCGGCGCCCTTCGGGGCCTGCTTCGGTGTCGTCTCCTCGCCGAAGGCCCGCACCAGCTCCCCGCGCACCCGCGCCGGATCGCCCGGCCGGCCCTCCTGGACGTCCGCCGTGCAGATCAGGGAGGCCGCCGACCGGCCGGTCAGTGCCGCCGAGAGCAGCGTCGCGTCCGGCTCGTGCTTCGCGTACGCCTGCGGGAAACCGCTGCGCTGCACCTTCTGCGCCGCCACCGTCAGCGGCAGCCGCGAATACCCCGGAACCTTCTCCAGGCCCTCGTAGAACTTCTCCGAGGAGTACACGGGGTCGAGGATCTGCTCGGGCGTCCCCCAGCCCTGCGAGGGCCGCTGCTGGAACAGGCCGAGCGAGTCCCGGTCGCCGTGCCCGATGTTGCGCAGCGCCGACTCCTGGAGCGCCGTGGCGAGCGCGATGGTCACCGCGCGCTCCGGCAGGCCCCGGCTGGTGCCGACGGCCGCGATGGTGGCCGCGTTCGACGCCTGCTCGGGGGTGAACTCGTACCGGTTCGCCCCGCTTCCGACGCTGCACCGGGGCGCACCCTTGCTGCCCGTGACGTAGTGCACCGCCACATAGGCGACCAGACCGAGGAGCACGGCGAACGCCGCCACGAGCCGGGCGGGGCGGCCACGGCGGGCGGGACGGGGAAGACGGCTGGGCTCGGACACGCGCCCCACCGTACTGGAGGCCGCGTTAGGGTCGGCACATGGCTGACACCGCTCCTCTCAGTGCCCCGCTGAACGCCTCCCTGGACCTCTCGCTCGACGGCGCCGCGCTGACCGCCGCCCTGATCGACATCCCCTCCGTCAGCGGAACCGAGAAGCCGCTCGCCGACGCGATCGAGCGGGCCCTGCGGGCCCTGCCGCACCTCACCGTCGACCGCCACGGCAACAACGTCGTCGCCCGCACGCACCTCGGCCGCGACGAGCGGGTCGTCCTCGCCGGACACATCGACACCGTCCCCATCGCCGACAACGTGCCCTCCCGGCTCGACGAGGACGGCATCCTGTGGGGCTGCGGCACCTCCGACATGAAGTCGGGCGTCGCCGTCCAGCTGCGGATCGCGGCCACCGTGCCCGAGCCCAACCGCGACCTCACCTTCGTCTTCTACGACAACGAGGAGGTCGCCGCCCACCTCAACGGCCTCGGCAAGATCGCCGAAGCGCACCCGGACTGGCTCGCGGGCGACTTCGCCGTCCTCCTCGAACCCTCCGACGGCCAGGTCGAGGGCGGCTGCCAGGGCACCCTGCGGGTCAAGCTGCGCACCGAGGGCGAGCGGGCCCACTCCGCGCGCTCCTGGATGGGCTCCAACGCCATCCACTCCGCCGCCCCGATCCTCGCCCGCCTCGCCGCCTACGAGCCGCGCAAGCCCGTCATCGACGGCCTGGAGTACCACGAGGGTCTCAACGCGGTCGGCATCGAGGGCGGCGTCGCCACCAACGTCATCCCCGACGAGTGCGTGGTCACGGTCAACTACCGCTACGCCCCCGACCTCTCCCCGGAGCAGGCCGTCGCCCATGTGCGGGAGGTGTTCGCGGACTGCGGCGTCGCCGAGTTCGTGATCGACGACGAGAGCGGCGGCGCGCTGCCCGGCCTCTCCCACCCCGCCGCCGCGGCCTTCATGAAGGCGGTCGGCGGCAGCGCCCACCCCAAGTTCGGCTGGACCGACGTCGCCCGCTTCAGCGCGCTCGGCGTCCCGGCCGTCAACTACGGCCCGGGCGACCCGCTCTACGCGCACAAGCGGGACGAGCACGTGCACGTCGAGCGCATCCACCACTGCGAGGCACGCCTCCGCGACTGGCTGACCGCCTGATTCCCGTAATTTCGCTTTTCGTCACCTCTGTAGACCTACCCTGACCGGACCGGAAGATCAGTGGAACGGTGAAAGGAGCGGGCCATGGGTGTACCCGAGGAGCCGAGGAAGCCGGAGGAGCAGCGACTGGGACCGGTGCTCAGGCGCCGTGAACAGATCCAGCCCGGCACCACGGACCAGCGTCTGCTCGACACCGAGGGCGACTCGGAGTGGGTGCACACCGACCCCTGGCGGGTCATGCGCATCCAGTCCGAGTTCGTCGAGGGCTTCGGCGCCCTCGCCGAACTGCCGAGCGCGATCAGCGTCTTCGGCTCGGCGCGCACCAAGCCGGACTCGCCCGAGTACGAGGCGGGCGTCCGCATCGGCCGCGCGCTGGTGGAGGCCGGCTTCGCGGTGATCACGGGCGGCGGCCCGGGCGCCATGGAGGCGGCCAACAAGGGCGCCAGGGAGGCCAAGGGCATCTCGGTGGGGCTCGGCATCGAGCTGCCCTTCGAGCAGGGCCTCAACCCGCACGTCGACATCGGCGTGAACTTCCGCTACTTCTTCGTCCGCAAGACGATGTTCGTGAAGTACGCGCAGGGCTTCGTCGTCCTGCCGGGCGGCCTCGGCACCCTTGACGAGCTCTTCGAGGCGCTGACCCTGGTCCAGACCCGCAAGGTCACCCGCTTCCCGATCGTCCTGTTCGGTACGGAGTACTGGAAGGGCCTCGTCGACTGGCTGCGCGACTCGGTCGTCGGGGGCGGCAAGGCGTCCGAGCACGACCTGCTGCTCTTCCACGTGACGGACGACGTGGACGAGGCGGTCACCCTGGTGACCAAGGAGGTCGGCCGCTAGGCCGCAGGCGGGCGGGGGCGCCGCCGCTCGGCGCCCCCGCTCCCGGTCCGCTCCCGGGTTTCTCCTGGCCCGCTCCGGGCCTACGCGAGTCCGCGCCGTGCCACGGCGGGCGGGCGGTGGCCCGCGATGGAGGCCACCATGTCGAGCACCTGCCTCGTCTCGGCCACCTCGTGGACTCGGTACACCTGGGCGCCGAGCCACGCGGAGACCGCCGTCGTCGCCAGCGTCCCGAGGACCCGCTCCTTCACCGGCCGGTCCAGCGTCTCGCCGACGAAGTCCTTGTTGGACAGCGACACCAGCACCGGCCAGCCGGTCTCCGTCATCTCGCCGAGCCGGCGGGTCGCCTCCAGGCTGTGCCGGGTGTTCTTCCCGAAGTCGTGCCCCGGGTCGATCATGATCCCGTCACGCCGGACGCCGAGCGCGACCGCCCGCTCCGCGAGACCCACCGTCACCCGCAGGATGTCGGCCATCACGTCCTCGTACACGGTCCGGTGCGGCCGGGTCCGCGGCTCCACACCGCCCGCGTGGGTGCACACGAGCCCCGCGCCGTACTTCGCGGCGACCTCCGCGAGCCGCGGGTCGACCCCGCCCCACGCGTCGTTGAGGAGGTCCGCGCCCGCCTCGCACACCGCCTCGCCGACGTCCGCCCGCCAGGTGTCCACGCTGATCACCACGTCCGGGTGGCGGCGACGGACCTCGGCCACGAAGCCGACCGTGCGGCGCGCCTCCTCCTCGGCGGTGACCTCCTCGCCGGGACCGGCCTTCACCCCGCCGATGTCGATGATCGCCGCGCCCTCGGCGACGGCCTGCTCGACCCGGGCGAGCGCCGGCTCGTCGCGGAAGGTCGCCCCCTGGTCGTAGAAGGAGTCCGGGGTCCGGTTCACGATCGCCATGATCACCGGCTCGTGGGGCCCGAATTCACGCCGTCCCAAGCGCAGCATCCCTTATGTCCTCCCTGGCGGCCGGTCGCCTGCCTCGTCTGCGACCCTAACTGTCGGTGGCGCATGGCACGATCGGCACGGGACGTTTTCCGAGGACCGGGAGAGGCACGCACGTGTTCTGGTTTCTGCTGATCACGATGGTCGTGGTCGTCGCGGCGGTCACCCTGGCGGTGGTCGGCGGCGGCGACAGCGAGGTGCTGCCCGAGGTGGCGCCCGAGCAACTGGTGGACCCGCTGCCCGCGACCCGCCCGGTCGGCCAGGCCGATGTCGAGGCGCTGCGGCTCCCGGTCGCCGCCCGGGGCTACCGGATGGCGGACGTGGACGACGTCCTCGGCCGGCTGGGCGCCGAGCTCGCCGAGCGGGACGCCCGTATCGCGGACCTGGAGGCGGCCCTCGCGGGCGGCAGGCCGCGTGACGAGGAGGACGGCGCATGAGCGACGGCACGGCGATCGCGGGGCCGGACGGCCTGCCGCGCTGCCCGTGGGGCCTGTCCACCGAGGACTACGTGGCGTACCACGACGAGGAGTGGGGCCGCCCGGTCCACGGCGACGACGCGCTGTTCGAGCGGCTGTGCCTGGAGGCCTTCCAGTCCGGCCTGTCGTGGATCACGATCCTGCGCCGCCGCGAGGGCTTCCGCAAGGCGTTCGCGGGCTTCCGGATCGCCGAGGTGGCCCGGTTCACCGACGCCGACCGCGAGCGGCTCCTCGCCGACGAGGGGATCATCCGCAACCGGGCCAAGATCGACGCCACTCTCGCCAACGCCAAGGTGCTCGCCGAGTGGGCCCCGGGCGAGCTCGACGCGCTGATCTGGTCGTACGCGCCGGATCCGGCGACCCGCCCGGCCCCGGCCGCGACCGGCGAGGTCCCGGCCGTCACGGACGAGTCGACGGCCCTGTCCAAGGCCCTCAAGAAGCGCGGCCTGCGCTTCATCGGCCCGACGACGGCGTACGCGCTGATGCAGGCCTGCGGTCTGGTCGACGACCACGTGGCCGGCTGCGTCGCCCGGGGCGCCGGGCGCTGACCCCCGCCCCCGGCCCCGCCGCCCGCCTCGGGCCCGTGAGCCGCTAACGGCCGAGGTACTGCGGCTTCTCCTTGGCGATGAAGGCCCGCACGGCGATCGTGTGGTCCTCCGACGCGCCGGCCTTCGTCTGGAGCTCGTCCTCCTTCTCCAGGGCCTCGGCGAGCGAGTGGTCCGCGCCGTACGCGAGGGACTCCTTCAGGGCCGCGTAGGCGACGGTCGGGCCCCCGGCCAGCTTGCGGGCCACCTTCGCGGCCTCCTCGGCGAGCGCGTCCGCCGGGACCAGCCGGTTCACGATGCCCAGCTCGTACGCCTCCTGGGCGCTGATCGAGCGGGGGAAGAGCAGCAGGTCGGCGGCCCGGCTCCGGCCGATCAGGCGGGGCAGGGTCCAGGACATGCCGGAGTCGGCGGTGAGGGCCACGCCGGCGAAGGAGGTGTTGAAGGAGGCGGTGTCCGCCACCACCCGGTAGTCGGCCGCGAGCGCGAAGCCGAAGCCGGCCCCGGCGGCGACCCCGTTCACCGCCGCGACGACCGGCTTGGCCATCCCGGCCAGCGCGCGGACGATCGGGTTGTAGTGGTCGCGGACCGTGTTCATGGTGCTGTTCGTGCCGGACTCCTGGTCCTGGAGCAGCAGCCCGACGTGCTCCTTCAGGTCCTGGCCCACACAGAAGGCGCGGTCGCCGGCCGCGGTGAGCAGCACCGCCCGTACGGCGGGGTCGGCGGCGGCCGCCTCGGCGGCGTCGCGCAGGGCGACCTTCGCCGCCACGTTCATCGCGTTCATGGCCTCCGGGCGGTTGAGCGTGATGGTGGCGAGTCCGTCGCTCACCTCGTACAGCACCGTGTCGGCCATCGCGTGGTCCCTTCGCGTCTTCGGTCGTCTGACGCTGCTCAGCATGGCGGAGATCACCGGTCCCGCACATGTGAGCTGCGTCAAAGAATCATCACCCGTCGACGGGGGAGCGGCGGCGAAGTATCGCAGGCGGATCGGCGAAATGTGTGGCTTTGTGAAAGCGCGTTGCGGAAGCGATGCCACCTGATGTTGGTCATCGGGTCCTGTGATGCGGGATAATGACCGTGAAGCAATCGTGTTCGATGCTGACGATGAGCTGGTTTCAGGAAGGGGAACGAGCATGGCGGCCATGAAGCCGCGGACGGGTGACGGCCCGCTCGAGGTGACCAAGGAGGGGCGGGGCATCGTCATGCGCGTTCCGCTCGAAGGCGGCGGCCGGCTCGTCGTCGAGCTGACCCCGGACGAGGCCGAGGCGCTCGGTGACGCCCTGAAGCAGGTCGTCGGCTGACACTTCCTAGTCGCGTTTTTCCGCTTCTGCCCCGGTACGGTAGCCACCGCACCGGGGCAGCGGCGTACCAGGGGGGCGTTCTCGGTCGCGGTTCAGGCGCCCCTGCGCACCGCGCACAGCAGGCCGTCGCCCACCGGCAGCAGCGTCGGGAGCAGCTCCCGGCTCTCCCGCACCGTCCGCAGCAGCTCGCGTATCCGCTGCACCTCGGCCGGCTGGGCCGACGAGTCCACCGTGCGACCGTCCGCGAAGACGCCCTCGAAGCAGACCAGACCGCCCGGTCGCAGCAGGCGCAACGATTCAGCGAGGTAGTCCAGGAGCTCCAGCCGGTCGCCGTCGCAGAGGACGAGGTCGTAGCCGCCGTCCGCCAGCCGGGGCAGCACGTCGAGTGCCCGACCCGGGATGAACCGCGCCCGGTTGCCCGCGAAACCCGCCGCGCGGAAGGCCGCCTTGGCGTGCGCCTGCCGCTCCGGCTCCATGTCCACGGTGGTCAGCACCCCGTCCGGACGCATCCCGAGCAGCAGATAGATCCCCGACACGCCCGTGCCCGTACCGATCTCGGCCACCGCCTTGGCGTCCGCCGTCGCGGCCAGCAGACGCAGGGCCGCGCCGGTGCCCGGTGACACCGAGGGCACTCCCGCCTCGCGCGCCCGGTCACGGGCCCAGCGCAGCGCTTCGTCCTCGGCGACAAAGGCGTCGGCGAACGCCAAGCTCGTCTGCCGGTTGGCGGTAATGGCCCTCTCCTGTTCCCGTCGTGGACGCCGTAGTTGACGCAGGCGTCGACTGTATCCGCTGCGCACGGGAACCCGCAGATGGGACCGCGCGTTCATAGGGACAGGAAGCGAGGCGGAGCGCCGGTCCGAGCCGGCCCCAAATTCGCGTAAAGATTCTTATCCGGAGCTAACGGGCGAGGTGGCTATGGTAGGGGCTCCACTGGACACCACCAGAGCCGACAGGGGAGGTGCGGCTGCGCCTGTGGCTAGGCGAGGAGCGCTGCGGCGCCTTCTCCGGTCGGCAGGTGAGCCGAAATCCGTGACCGACACCGCTGACCGTTCCCGCACCGCCGACTCCGCACCCACCACCGCGACCTTCGCATCGGATGCGGAATCGCAGGCGTGGACTCCGCCCAGCTGGGAGGAGATCGTCAGCACCCACAGCGGCCGGGTCTACCGCCTCGCCTACCGCCTCACCGGCAACCAGCACGACGCCGAGGACCTCACCCAGGAGGTCTTCGTCCGCGTCTTCCGCTCGCTGTCGTCCTACACACCGGGCACGTTCGAGGGCTGGCTGCACCGCATCACCACGAACCTGTTCCTGGACATGGTCCGCCGCAAGCAGCGCATCCGCTTCGACGCGCTCGCCGACGACGCCGCCGAGCGGCTGCCCAGCCGCGAGCCGTCCCCGCAGCAGGCCTTCAACGACACGCACTTCGACGCCGACGTGCAGCAGGCCCTGGACACCCTCGCGCCCGAGTTCCGCGCCGCGGTCGTCCTCTGCGACATCGAGGGCCTCTCCTACGAGGAGATCGCCGCGACCCTGGGCGTGAAGCTCGGCACCGTCCGCAGCCGCATCCACCGCGGCCGCTCCCACCTGCGCAAGGCGCTCAAGCACCGCTCGCCCGAGGCGCGCGCGGAGCGAGCGCTGGCCGCCGTCGGCTGGGAGGGCGGAACGGCGTGAGTGGCACCAGTCCGTCAGCGCACCCCGGGGAGCAGGGCCTCGCGGAACAGCACCTTGGGGACCGGTTGGCCGCGCTCGTCGACGGCGAGCTCGGTCATGACGCCCGTGAACGGGTCCTCGCCCACCTCGCCACCTGCTCCCGCTGCAAGGCCGAGGCGGACGCCCAGCGCACCCTGAAGAGCGTCTTCGCGTCCAGCGCGCCCCCTCCGCCGTCGGAGGGGCTGTTGGCACGCCTCCAGGGGCTGCCGGGGGGACCGCATGACCAGGGGGGACCCTTCGACGACCTCCTGCGCCGGGGCGGAGTGTCCGCCGACGGCTTCGCCACGGCGTCGCCCGTCACCCCGGACGCCGGATTCCGCATCCACGAGGTCGGCGACCGCTCGCCCTGGCGAGGGCGGCGCTTCGCCTTCGCGGCGGCCAGCGCGGTCTCCTTCGCCGCGATCGCACTGAGCGGCACCCTCTCCCTCGACACCTCGCGAAGCGGTCAGGGCACCGGAAGCAACGTCACGCCGCTGCGGGCCCCGGCCACCTTCGCGTCCGGCTCGCGCCGCGAGCCGGCGCCGGAGGCCGCGCCCCCGACGGTCGTTCCGGCCCGGCTCGAACTGTCCCCGTTCGTACGCCCGATGAGCCCGGCCCTCCGGCTCTCCTACCAACCGGGCCCGTCCCCGACCCCCGCCCCGGCCCCCAGCCCCTCCCCTCGCTGAGCGGCGACCTGGTTGAATCCAGGGTGAGGGGCGCGCCGTCGACGATGCGAGCGGCGCGGACAGGGTCATCTGTTGCGGGGAGAGCATGAAGAACGGGAAGCCGACCTGGTGGAGCCGGCCGTCGTCCACACCCACCACGCCGCCCGGCGCACCCGCCGACCAGGCCGGGGACAGCGACTTCACGCTCGCCGCCCCGGCCCCGGCCTCGGCACCGGCGGCTCCTTCGCCCGCTCCGGAGCCCGCCGAGGCGCCGACCGGGGTGTCGGCCGAGGGTGACGTGCCGGCGCCCGCCGAGGTGCCCGCGCCGGAACCCCAGCCGCAGTCGGTGCCGCAGCCGCAGCCCCAGCCGGTGCCGGAAGCGGGCCCCGAGCAGGACCAGGCGGCGGCCGCGCCCGTACCCCCGCAGGCGGCACCGCAGCCCCTGCACACGCCCGACCCGTACCGGACGCCGCCCTACGGCGAGCCGGGGCCGTGGGCGCCCGCGCCCCCGGTCCAGCGGCCCGTGCCGCCGGGACCCCCCGTCCCGCCCGTCCCGGCCCCCGTCGCCGCCCAGGCGGCGGCCCCGCCGCCCGGGGCGCCGGTCTACGACCCGTGGGGCGTCCACCACTCACCGACCGAGGGCCCGGCGCCCAAGAAGCCGCGGCGCGGCCTCGCGCTCGTCGGGGCGCTCGCGTTCGCCCTCGTCACCGGCGTGATCGGCGGAGGCGTCGGCGCGTACGTCGAACGGCACGGCGGCATCACCACCGTCGAGCTGCCCCAGGCCGGCCCCGCGAACTCCGGCCGCGCCCCCGACAGCGTCGCCGGGATCGCCGCCCGCGCCCTGCCGTCCGTCGTCACCATCCACGTCAGCGGCAGCGGCTCCTCCGGCACCGGCACCGGCTTCGTGCTCGACACCCGGGGCCACATCCTCACCAACAACCACGTGGTGGACGCCGCCGCCTCCTCCGGCGAGATCTCCGTCACCTTCAGCAACGGCGACTCGGTCCGCGCCAAGCTCATAGGCCGCGACACCGGCTACGACCTGGCCGTGATCCAGGTCTCGGGCGTCTCCGGCCTCAAGCCGCTGCCGCTCGGCGACTCCGACGGCGTCCGCGTCGGCGACCCCGTCGTCGCCATCGGCGCCCCCTTCGACCTGTCCAACACCGTCACCTCCGGCATCATCAGCGCCAAGGAACGGCCGATCACCGCCGGCGGCGAGAAGGGCGACGGCAGCGACATCAGCTACGTCGACGCCCTGCAGACCGACGCCCCGATCAACCCCGGCAACTCCGGCGGCCCGCTGGTCGACGCCCAGGGCCACGTCATCGGCATCAACAGCGCCATCCGGGCCGCCGGAAACGGCTCCGGCGGCGAGAGCGGAGCCCAGTCCGGCTCCATCGGCCTCGGCTTCGCCATACCCATCAACCAGGGCAAGCGCGTCGCCGAGGAGCTCATCAACACCGGCAAGGCCACCCACCCCGTCATCGGGGTGAGCCTCGACATGCAGTACACCGGCGACGGCGCCAGGGTCGGCGACAAGGGCAAGGGCGGCGCCGCGTCCGTCACGCCCGGCGGCCCCGCCGACAAGGCCGGCGTCCGGCCCGGCGACATCATCACCAAGGTCGACGGCCAGCGCGTCCACAGCGGCGAGGAACTGATCGTCAAGATCCGCGCCCACCGCCCCGGCGACCGCCTCGAACTGACCCTGACCCGCGGCGGCAAGGAGCAGACCAAGACGTTGACCCTCGGTTCCTCCTCGGGTACCTAGCCGCCATGTGGAGGACACCGCGTGGTACCCGCCGGACAGTTTCGGCGGGTACCGTGGACCGGGCCCGGGAACGGCGTGAAGGAGCTACAGGGTGTTCAGCGACATAGGCGCGCTCGAGCTGGTGACGCTCGTGGTCCTCGCCGTGCTCATCTTCGGTCCCGAGAAGCTGCCGAAGGTGATCCAGGACGTCTCCCGCTTCGTCCGCAAGGTCCGCGAGTTCTCGGACAGCGCCAAGCAGGACATCCGCAGCGAGCTCGGCCCCGAGTTCAAGGACTTCGAGTTCGAGGACCTCAACCCCAAGACCTTCCTCCGCAAGCAGCTCGCGGAGAACGAGGACCTGAGGGAACTGAAGGAGCTCCGCTCCTCCTTCGACCTCAAGAAGGAGATGAACGACGTCGCCGACTCCGTCCACGGACGCGAGTCCTCCCCGGCGCCGTCCGTTCCGACGGCCGTCAACGGCAGCCCCGACCTGCTGAAGAAGCAGGACAAGCCGGACACTCCCGAGCGCCCGCCGTACGACTCCGACGCCACCTGACGACGGCCTGTCACCGCTCCATCGCGTATCGGTGGCTATCCTCCCTCTGTTGACGCAACGAGGAGGCGGCCGAGATGAAGACGACGAGTCGGGTGGAAGCCGACGGCTTTCTACGCGCACCCTTCGCCTGGTACGGGCTCGACGAGGCGTTCACCGGGCCGCGCCGGCTGATGCAGATCGGCACGGCGGCGGACGGCACCGTCCAGTACGGCTCGATGGGCCACGGGGACGAGCCGTCGATAAAGTCCGAGGCCGGCGGCGCGGAGAAGGAGCGCTTCGCCGTCGTGGTGACCGTCGCCGCCAACCCCGTACGCCGCACCGGCGACGGCACGGGCGTCCTGGAGGCCACCACGGTCTCCTCCGCGGCCTGGCTGGCCGGCTCCGGGCTGCTCGCCCACACCTGGCCCGCGCAGCTCGACCACACCCTGCGCGACAACTGGCTGGACCAGCAGACGGAGACGGCCTTCGAACTGGCCGACGACCTCGAAGGCCCCGCCTGGTCCACGCTCTCCCTGCCGGTGGACGGCGCGCCGATGCCGTTCCACTACCGCGAGTCCGAGTTCGGCTGGGTGCTGGCCGGGTCGGCGCCGGGCGTGCACATCGGCGCGTACGGGCGGGGGATGAGCGCGTACGGGCTCGGCTTCGCCCAGGTGAAGGACCTCAGCGTCTACGCCTGACGGCGGCACGGGGAAGGGGCACCCCGGACGGGGTGCCCCTTCTGTCGGACCCGCTCAGACCCGCTCGGACCTGCTCAGACCCTGCTCAGAACTTGTTCCGCGGCGTGATGCCCAGGCTCATGCCCGACAGGCCGCGCTGGCGGCCGCCCAGCTTGCCGGCGATGGCCCGCAGGGCCGCACCGGCCGGGGAGTCGGGGTCGGTCAGGACGACGGGCTTGCCCTCGTCGCCGCCCTCGCGCAGACGGACGTCGATCGGGATGGCGCCGAGCACCGGGACGCTCGCGCCGGTCGTCTTCGTCAGACCGTCGGCGACCCGCTGGCCGCCGCCCGTGCCGAACACGTCGACGATCTCGTCGCAGTGCGGGCACGGCATGCCCGACATGTTCTCCACGACGCCGACGATCTTCTGGTGGGTCTGCACGGCGATCGAACCGGCCCGCTCGGCGACCTCGGCCGCCGCCTGCTGCGGGGTGGTGACGACCAGGATCTCCGCGTTCGGCACCAGCTGCGCGACCGAGATCGCGATGTCACCGGTGCCCGGCGGCAGGTCGAGCAGGAGGACGTCCAGGTCGCCCCAGTACACATCGGCGAGGAACTGCTGGAGCGCGCGGTGCAGCATCGGGCCGCGCCACACCACCGGCGCGTTGCCCGGGGTGAACATGCCGATCGAGATGACCTTCACGCCGTTCGCCGACGGCGGCATGATCATGTTCTCGACCTGGGTCGGACGGCCGTCCACGCCCAGCATGCGCGGCACGCTGTGGCCGTAGATGTCGGCGTCCACGACACCGACCTTCAGACCGTCCGCGGCCATCGCCGCCGCCAGGTTCACCGTCACCGAGGACTTGCCGACACCGCCCTTGCCGGAGGCGACCGCGTAGACACGGGTCAGCGAGCCCGGCTTGGCGAAGGGCACCTCCCGCTCGGCCGTGGTGCCGCGCAGCGCCGCCGCCAGCTCCTTGCGCTGCTCGTCGCTCATCACGTCGAGCGTGACGTCGACGCCGGTGACGCCCTCGACGCGCGAGACCGCCTCCGTCACGCGCTGGGTGATCGTGTCGCGCATCGGACAGCCGGAGACGGTGAGGTAGACCGTGACGGCGACCTTGCCGTCGTCACCGATCTCCACCGACTTCACCATGCCGAGCTCGGTGATCGGTCTGTTGATCTCGGGGTCGTTCACCGTCGCCAGTGCTTCGAGCACCGCGTCTTCCGTAGCCATACGGACGATGGTACGGCGCCGACCACCGGCGCCGGAAAGCCCTGTCAACGGTCGGGTACGTCACTGTGCCGATCGCCGTCCGGCGGGAATAGATCGCGGCGCCCGCCGTCCCGGGATTCCAGCTCCTTCAACATGTCCTGGAGCTCCGACCGCATCCAGTCGCGCGTCGCCACCTCGCCCAGGCCCATCCGCAGCGCCGCGATCTCCCGGGTCAGGTACTCGGTGTCGGCGATCGACCGCTCGTTCTGCTTGCGGTCCTGCTCCAGGTTCACCCGGTCCCGGTCGTCCTGCCGGTTCTGCGCCAGCAGGATCAGCGGCGCCGCGTACGAGGCCTGGAGGGACAGCGCGAGCGTCAGGAAGATGAACGGGTACTCGTCGAACTTCAGCGACGGCGGGGCGAAGACGTTCCACAGCACCCAGACGACGATCGTCAGGGTCATCCAGACCAGGAAGCGCCCCGTCCCCAGGAAGCGGGCGATCCGCTCCGACAGCCGCCCGAAGGCCTCGGGGTCGTACTCCGGAAGCAGCCGGGGACGCCGGATCCGGGGCTGGTCGAGCCGGATCCGCGGCAGCGTCCGGTCCCGCTCCCGGTCCCGCTCGCGGTCCCGTTCCTGCGTGCGCTCAGCCACCGGCCACCCCCTCCTCGTGGAACTCCGTCTCGCGCCAGTCGTCCGGCAGCAGGTGGTCGAGCACGTCGTCCACCGTCACCACCCCCAGCAGCGAACCGCTCTCGTCCACCACCGGCGCCGCCACCAGGTTGTACGCGGCGAAGTAGCTGGTGACGGCCGGCAGCGGGGTGTCGGGGCCCAGCGGCGGCAGATCGCTGTCCACGAGCGCGCCGACCAGCGTGAACGGCGGGTCCCGCAGCAGCCGCTGGAAGTGCACCGTGCCCAGGTACTTGCCCGTCGGCGTCTCGTCCGGCGGCCGGCACACGTACACCTGCGCGGCGAGCGCGGGGGAGAGGTCCCGCTGGCGCACCCGGGCGAGCGCGTCGGCGACCGTGGCGTCCGGGCGCAGCACGATCGGCTCCGTCGTCATCAGACCGCCCGCGGTCCGCTCCTCGTACGCCATGAGCCGGCGCACGTCGGCCGCCTCCTCCGGCTGCATCAGCGTCAGCAGCCGCTCCTTGTCCTCCTCCGGCAGCTCGGAGAGCAGGTCGGCCGCGTCGTCCGGGTCCATCGCCTCCAGGACGTCGGCGGCCCGCTCCTCCTTCAGCTTGCCCAGGATCTCGATCTGGTCGTCCTCCGGCAGCTCCTCCAGGACGTCGGCGAGCCGGTCGTCGTCAAGGGCGGCGGCGACCTCGGCCCGCCGCTTGGGGGAGAGGTGGTGCAGCACATTGGCCAGGTCGGCGGGGCGCAGCTTCTCGAAGGTGGCGACCAGGTTCTCGGCGCCCTGCCCGTGCTCCTCCAGGGAGAAGCCGGTGACGGCCGACCACTCCACGGTCAGCGTCTCGCCCTTGCGGCGCAGCGCGCCGCCCTTGCCGCGCCGCACGAAGACCTTGTCGATCTCCCAGTCGCGGCGGGCGGGCAGCTGCTGGATGGCCACGTCGAGGACGGTGACCTCCTCGCCCTCCCGCCCGTCGGGCTCCACCAGCCGCACCCGCCGGTCGAGCAGCTCGCCCAGCACCAGCCGCTCGGTCGGCCGCTGCTCGAAGCGGCGCATGTTGACCACGCCGGTGGTGATGACCTGCCCGGACTCGACGCCGGTGATCCGGGTCATCGGGACGAAGACACGGCGGCGCGACAGCACCTCGACGACCATGCCGAGCAGCCGCGGCGGCCGGCGGCCCACCCGCAGCATGGCCACCAGGTCCCGGACGCGGCCGACCTGGTCGCCGACGGGGTCGAAGACGGGGACGCCGGCGAGGTGGGACACGAAGATCCGGGGGGCGCCTGCCGCCATGCCACGCGCCTCCTCGGTGCCGCACGATTCGGGTCGATGTCGGGCCGTCGTCCCGCTTGCGGGTTCAGGCTAGCCCGTGCCGGTGCCCGGCGCTTCGGCAGAGCGCCCGTCCGGCTGCCTGCCAGGCCGTCTTCCGGCCCGGGTACGCTGCGGTCTGCCGTCCCCACCGGCACCCGGCTTTCACCGGCCCGTCCCCCCATCGACCCGAGAGGCGCCCAGGTGACCGTTCTCCGTCCGTCCTCGCGCATGCGCGGGGCCGTCCTGCCGCTGGCCCTGAGCGCCGGTCTCCTGTCGGCGCTGACCGCCTGCGCGGCCGACCCGGACGAGGGGACCAACGGCGTCGGGCGGCTCGACGCGACGGCCATCGAGCAGAAGGCCCAGTCGGCGGCGGACGCGGCGAAGGCGGTACGGCTTTCCGGCACGCTGGTCAGCAAGGGCGGCACGTACAAGCTGAACATGCGGCTCAAGCAGGACGGCGCCCTGGGCTCGGTGACCACGAAGAACAGCACCTTCGAGCTGCTGCGGGTCGGCGAAGCGCTCTATCTGAAGGCCGACGCGGCCTTCTGGGAGCACGAGGACACGTCGACGAACACGCCCGCCGAGTCGGGGGACGCCGGCTCCGAGGCCGCCGACAAGCTCGACGACAAGTACGTGAAGGTGCCTCAGGACGACCCCGCGTACAAGCAGCTGCGCGGCTTCACCGACATGGACCTGCTGCTCGACGGGCTGATCGGGCTGCACGGTGACGTCGTGAAGGGCGACTACGACAAGATCGGCGGGATCCGCACGGTCAACGTCAAGGGCGGCGAGGACGGCGAGGGCGGCTCCCTCGACGTCTCCCTCCAGGGCACCCCGTTCCCGCTGCGCTTCGCCCGCGGCGGCGGCGCCGGTGTGGTGATCCTGTCCGAGTGGGACAAGGACTTCCCGCTGGCCGAGCCGTCGAAGGGCCAGACCCTGGACTACGGCAAGCAGCTGCCCCGTACGTAGGCAGCCCGTACGAAGGCAGCGGGACGCTCCCTAGCGCTTGCGGCGCTTCTTCAGGAGCAGCTTCGGCAGGCCGGCCGGCATCGGGCGGCGGGTGATGCCCGGGGAGGGCAGCGGTGCCGCGGCCAGCGAACCGTCCGGCAGGTCGGTGGTCGACGAGCGCGGGTCCAGGCGCACCACCCGGCACTCGCGGGCCCAGCGCCCGGGCATCGCCTCGCCGTCGGAGGCGTTGAGCCGCTTGCCCTTCAGCTCGGCGACCGCCGCGTCCCACTCCTCGGTGCCGGGTGGCACCTCGCGCACGGCGGCCGTCCAGGCGACGATCCGGCCGCCCTTGTCCTTGCTGCGGACGGTGATCTCGGCGGTACCGCCGTCCACCAGGCCCGGCAGCGGTTGCTCGCCCGGGCCGTCGCCGACGACATGCGCGGCGCCGTCGTGCCAGACGTGCCACAGCGCCCGGGCGGCCGGAGCCTGGCCCCGTACCCAGATGAGGCCGGACTTCTTGGTGGCCTCCTCGACGAGGGCGGGCCCGAGCGACTGATCGGTCATGGCCGAAGCCTATCGACAGCCGTCGGCGCTACAGCCAGCCGTTGCGCTTGAGGGTGCGGTGGATGGCGAAGCAGATGACGGCGATGCCGCCGAGCACCATCGGATAGCCGTACTTCCAGTGCAGCTCCGGCATGTGGTCGAAGTTCATGCCGTACACACCGCAGACCGCCGTCGGGACGGCGACGATCGCCGCCCACGAGGTGATCTTGCGCATGTCCTCGTTCTGCGCGACGGTCGCCTGCGCCAGATTGGCCTGGAGGATCGAGTTGAGCAGCTCGTCGAAGCCGACGACCTGCTCCTGGACGCGGGCGAGGTGGTCAGCGACGTCACGGAAGTACTTCTGGATGTCGGGGTCGACCAGCCGCATCGGCCGCTCGCTCAGCAGCTGCATCGGGCGCAGCAGCGGGGTGACCGCCCGCTTGAACTCCAGGACCTCGCGCTTGAGCTGGTAGATCCGGCCGGTGTCGGCGCCGCGCGTGGAGCCCTTCGCGGGCGGCGAGAAGACGTCGATCTCGATCTGGTCGATGTCGAGTTCGACGGCGTCGGCGACCGCGATGTAGCCGTCGACGACATGGTCGGCGATGGCGTGCAGGACCGCGGAGGGGCCTTTGGCGAGGAGCTCCGGCTCGCCCTGGAGGCGGTGGCGGAGGTTGCGCAACGAGCCCTGGCCGCCGTGCCGGACGGTGATGACGAAGTCGGGGCCGGTGAAGACCATCACCTCGCCGGTCTCCACGACCTCGCTGGTGGCGGTGAGTTCGGTGTGCTCGACGTAGTGGATCGTCTTGAAGACGGTGAAGAGGGTGTCGTCGTACCGCTCCAGCTTCGGCCGCTGGTGGGCGTGGACGGCGTCCTCGACGGCGAGCGGGTGCAGCCCGAACTCCGCCGCGATACCGGCGAATTCGGCCTCGGTCGGCTCGTGCAGGCCGATCCACGCGAAGCCCCCGCTCTCGCGCACCTGGCGCATCGCGCCGCGCGGCGTGAGGCACGCCCGGTCGTCGACGCGGCGCCCGTCGCGGTAGACGGCGCAGTCCACGACCGCGGTGGCGGCCGTGGGGTCGCGGGTGGCGTCGTAGTTGGCGTACGGCGAGGAGCCGGCGCCGACTCCGGTCTTGCGCAGGGGGTGCCGCAGGGAGGGGCGGACGGCGGCGCGGAGGTCGCGGATCATCGACATGGCGTGCTGCTCCTTCACGGAGAGGCCGTCGGCGAGCGTGGCACAGCCCGGAATGGGGACGTGGGGCCACGACGTCCACAAAGCGGGCGGCACCGGAGGATCGCGGTGACGGCGTTCGCTACAGACAGGCAAAAAGAGGTGTGCTCTTCCGTCGTGCGCGATGCCGGAGAGGAGAGGGCTTAAAAAGCTGCCAGGTCCTGGATCACCGGAGGGAGGAACGCACCGGGCTCGGGTGCGGTGCGGCGGAAGAGCGGCTGGTACTGCCCGATCGACTTCGATCCATCGCAGTCCCACCTCCTCCGGCCGGTCCCTCGTGAGGGATGACGTGTGACGAGCAGTCGGGAATCCCGACCAGTGGCCAAGACTATCAGCCGACTGAGGGTCAATCCCTTCCTTTGCCCGTTCCATACGCGCTTTATGCTCGCCGCATGGGAGAAATTCTTGCGCTGGTCGAGGCCCGGCTCCGTACGGCCTTCGGCGAGCCGGACGCACGGGCCGCGGTCACCTTCCTCGGCACCGACCGCATCGAGGTGCTCCGCTTCGTCGACACCGACGCCGGTCTCGTGCGCTACGCGACCCTCGGCATGTCCGCGCAGCCGATGGCCGACCCCACCGCCGTGCTCGCCGACCCGGTGAAGGGACCGCGCGCCGAGCTGGTGCTCTCCGTACGGGCCGGGCTCGCCGACACCGACAAGGTGCTGCGGCCGCTCGCGGTGCTCGCCGCCACCCCTCAGGTGGAGGGCGTGGTCGTGGCTCCCGGCGCCTCGCTCGACGTGGGTGAGCCGCTGTGGCCCGGCGCCCCGTTCAGCTCGGTGCTCGTCGCCGAGTCCGGCGGCCTGGTCGAGGACCTGGATCTGAATGAGGCGATGTCGCGAAGCGACTCCGTGAGGGGTGGTGGTCGGGCGGCGGGCGGGACGATGGACCCGGTGCGCTTCCTGCCGCTGCTGCCGATGACGTCGAACGAGGCCGCGTGGAAGCGGGTGCACGGCGCGCAGGCCCTGGAGGAGCGCTGGCTGGCGAACGGGACCGACCTGCGCGACCCGCTGCGCCGGTCCGTGACGCTGGACTGACCGGGTCCGGCCCCGGGACCGGGCCCATCGGGCCGAGCCGGGCGTCGGGGCCCCGCCCGCCCCGGGGCCGGACCCGGGCGCCTCGCTGTTCGAGACCGGCGGCGGACCGAGGGTGAACGGCTCCGGCCGGACGGGTGATCATCGGTGATCGTCCTTGACGCGGGGCTCCGGTGGTAGGACCGTTGAGCCCTATGAGGGGCGAACCCAGTTGCCCGAAGTGCGGTGGCCGGGTCAGGGCGCCCGGTCTCTTTGCCGACTCGTGGCAGTGCGACGTGCATGGCTCGGTGCACCCGCTGCAGCCCGTGATCCCGCCCAGCGTCGAGGCCCTCGGTGTCGTGGTGCACCGGGCCCACGTGCCGGTGTGGATGCCGTGGCCCCTACCCGTCGGATGGCTCTTCACCGGGGTTGCGTACGCCGGTGACGACCGCAGCGGCGGTCGCGCGACCGCCGTCGCCTGCTCGGGACCCGGTCCGCTCGGCGGCATCGGAGAACTGCTGCTCGTCGCCGAGGAGCTCGGCGTCGGCCTCGGCGCCCGGTACGCGGGCATCGACGGACCCGATCCCGGACCCGGCATGTCGATCGACAAGCCGCCGCAGGTCAAGGTGCTCGCCGCCGGCCGGCCGACCCCGCTCTGGCACGTCAACGGCGCCCCGCAGGACCGCGCGGTCTTCGCGGGCGAGGCCCGCGGGCTGTGGCTGTGGGCGATCGTCTGGCCCGAGCAGTCCGGTCTGCTGATGTACGACGAGCTGGTCCTGACCGACCTGCGGGACGCGGGCGCGGAGGTCGAACTGCTGCCCTGCGGGGCGCTGACGCCGAGGCTCCTGACATAAGGGATGGTAAGGGGCGACCGGTTCGCCGAGACCGTACGAGCGTGTTCGATTCGCCCGTTATGCTGGAGCGTCCCCACCGTCCGCCCCGAACCCTGGAGTCCGCGTCGTGCGCATCGATCTGCACACCCACTCCACGGCCTCCGACGGTACGGACACCCCGGCCGAGCTGGTGCGCAAGGCTGCCGCCGCCGGGCTCGACGTGGTCGCGCTGACCGACCACGACACCACGCGCGGGCACGCGGAGGCGGTCGCCGCCCTGCCCGAGGGCCTCACCCTGGTCACCGGGGCCGAGCTGTCCTGCCGCCTGGACGGCGTGAGCCTGCACATGCTGGCGTACCTCTTCGACCCCGAGGAGCCCGCCCTGATCGCCGAGCGCGAGCTGGTCAGGGACGACCGGGTGCCCCGGGCGCGCGCGATGGTCGGCAAGCTCCAGGAGCTGGGCGTGCCCGTCACCTGGGAGCAGGTCGCCCGGATCGCCGGCGACGGCTCCGTGGGCCGCCCGCACGTCGCGGAGGCCCTCGTCGAGCTCGGCGTCGTGCCGGACGTCTCCGGCGCCTTCACGGCCGAGTGGCTCGCCGACGGCGGTCGCGCCTACGTGGAGAAGCACGAGCTGGACCCGGTGGACGCGATCCGCCTGGTCAAGGCCGCCGGCGGGGTCACCGTCTTCGCCCACCCGCTGGCCGTCAAGCGCGGCGAGTGCGTGCCGGAGTCCGCGATAGCCGAGCTGGCCGAGGCCGGTCTCGACGGCATCGAGGTGGACCACATGGACCACGACGAGCCGACCCGGGCGCGGCTGCGCGGCCTGGCGAAGGAGCTGGGGCTGCTGACCACCGGCTCCAGCGACTACCACGGCAGCCGCAAGACCTGCGAGCTCGGCGACTTCACCACCGACCCCGAGATCTACGGCGAGATCACCCGCCGTGCCACGGGCGCCTTCCCGGTGCCGGGCGCCGGCGGACGCGCCTAGCCAGGCGCCGGTCCGTCCGGTTCGCCGCCGGTTCCGCCGGCTCACCGCCGCTCCGTCCGTCCGGTCGCCCGCCCTCGGGTGACCGGCCCGCGCGTGATCGGCGCACCTTCTCCCTGTGCCGGGCCCCGCCCTGCCCTCCTCCCGGAATCCCCAGTTCCGGATGTTCTTGTACGCCCCTTTCCCGCAAGGCCCTTCACCGTGTTCGACGTCGCCGTCTTCGGCTCGCTGTTCCTGACCCTCTTCGTGATCATGGATCCCCCCGGGATCACCCCGATCTTCCTGGCCCTCACGTCCGGCCGTGCCGCCAAGGTGCAGCGCCGCATGGCCTGGCAGGCCGTCGCCGTCGCCTTCGGCGTGATCACCGTCTTCGGCATCCTGGGCCAGCAGATCCTCGCGTATCTGCACGTCTCGGTGCCCGCCCTGATGATCGCGGGCGGTCTGCTCCTGCTGCTCATCGCGCTCGACCTGCTCACCGGCAAGACCGACGAGCCGAAGCAGACCAAGGACGTCAACGTCGCCCTCGTCCCGCTGGGCATGCCGCTGCTCGCCGGCCCCGGCGCCATCGTGTCCGTCATCCTCGCCGTGCAGCACGCCGACAGCGTCGCCTCGCAGGTGTCCGTGTGGACCGCCATCGCCGCGATGCACGTGGTGCTGTGGCTGACCATGCGCTACTCGCTGGTGATCATCCGGGTCATCAAGGACGGCGGTGTCGTCCTGGTGACGCGCCTGGCCGGCATGATGCTCTCCGCGATCGCCGTGCAGCAGATCATCAACGGCGTGACCCAGGTGATCCAGGGCTCCTGAGGGCCGGGCCCGGAGGCACCACTGCGCCCCCGTACGGATTCCGCTGAGCGGAGTCCATGCGGGGGCGCGGTGCGTCTGAGCGTTACGAGGCCGTGGTGTCGGCCGGACGGATCCAGATGCGCTGACCGATCGATGCGGCCTGCTGCACGATCCCGTTGACGGAGGCGGCGTCCACGACGGTCCGGTCGACGGGCGTACCGTCGATGTCGTCGAGTCGCAGGATTTCGAAGCGCATGGGCTTCTCCCTTCGTCTGAGTTGATCCTCCTGGTGGAGAACTGCGTTACGTATGGGTCCAACGAGATGCATCCTGCAAACATTCCCTACGCTAAGGAAATTTTTTGGATGACTAACTACTCGCCGGTAGAGCCGGTAGGGAACGACGGGCAGGGGGAGATCCTGGCTCGTCTGGAGCGCACCAACGAGCTCCTGCAGCGGATGCTGGCCGAGGTGGCCAAGACCCCTTCTACCCACGCCATCTTCGTCGACGCCGGTTACGTCTATGCTTCCGCCGGATTGCTGGTCGCGGGCACCGAGGACCGGCGCAACTTCGACCTCGACGCCGAGGGCCTCATCGACGCCTTCATCGACACCGCCCGCACGATCTTCGCCGACAGCAGGCTGCTGCGCGTCTACTGGTACGACGGAGCCCGGCGCCGTATCCACACCGCCGAACAGCAGGCCGTGGCCGACCTGCCCGACGTCAAGGTCCGCCTCGGCAACCTCAACGCCAACAACCAGCAGAAGGGCGTCGACTCCCTCATCCGCACCGACCTGGAGTCCCTCGCCCGGCACCGCGCCATCAGCGACGCCGCCCTCGTCGGCGGCGACGAGGACCTCGTCTCGGCCGTCGAGGCCGCCCAGGGCTACGGCGCCCGCGTCCACCTGTGGGGCATCGAGGCCGCCGAGGGCAGCAACCAGGCCGAGCCCCTGCTCTGGGAGGTCGACAGCCGGCGCGTCTTCGACCTCGACTTCTGCCGCCCGTACGTGACGCGCAAACCCGTCACGCTGTACGAGAACGAGGGCGAGCCGCCGCCCTCGCGCGACGAGGTCCGCTTCATCGGCGCGCAGATCGCCGCCACCTGGCTCGCCGAACGCGGGCGCGACCGGCTCGCCGACCTCCTGCCCGGCGCGCCCTATCTGCCGGGGTCCGTCGACCAGGACCTGCTCGTCGAGGCGGAACGGCTCCTCAGCCGGTCCCTGCGAGGCCACGCCCCGCTGCGCCGGGCGCTGCGGGACGGCTTCTGGCAGCACCTGAAGACGCAGTACTGACCTGGGACGGAGTGACCTGGGCCGCCAGGTCCCAGAACGCGGTGAGCCGGGCGGCCAGCTCCTCCGGGTGGGACACGTTGGGGGAGTGACCGGCGCCCGCCACCACCGTGTGGTGCGCGCCGGTGAGGGCGGCCGCCGCCGCGAGGGCCGCCGTCGGCCAGACCATCTCCTCGTCGCCGTACGCGATGTGCAGCGGCAGCCGGAGCGACGCGAGCGCCGCCGTGCCGTCCGGATCGCCCAGCAACAGCCGTCCCGCACCCGACAGCTGGGCGATCCGGGTGGTCATCCACCGGCGGCGCAGGAACGTCACGATCTCCGGCGGGTCCGTCACCCCCGGCTCCTCGCCGCGGCTGTCCAGCCAGCGGGTCGCCCGCCACACCCGCTCCTTCGGCAGCAGCGCCAGGGCGCCCCGCAGCGCCCGCACCCGCACCCGCTGCGGGCGGGCGACCCGCCCCGGGCCGGAGGACAGCAGCGTCAGCGAGGCGAAGGCGCCCGGCGCGAGCTCCGCCGCCGCCCGGGCGACCAGACCGCCGAACGAGTGGCCCAGCAGGTGCACCGGCCCGTCACCGAGCGCCGCCGCCTGCGCCACCACGTCGAGCGCGAGCGCCCTGCGCCGGTACGCGGCCCGGCCGCGCGGCCCCGGCGTCTCGTGCTGCCCCCGCCCGTCGACCGCGACCGCCCGGTACCCCGCCTCGCCGAGCGGCCCGAGCAGCGCGAGGAAGTCCTCCTTGCTGCCCGTGTACCCCGGCAACAACAGCACGGTCCCGCGCGCCGCCCCCACCGCGTCCGCGTCGAGCACGGCGAACCCGCCCCGCGCGGTCACGAGCCGATAGGCACGGGTACGCGGCGGCAACGCCAGGGACCGGGGCTTGCTCATACAGGGACTGTAACCGGATCCACCCCCACCGGGCGGGGCGCCTGGAAGCGCACGCCGGGCGGAGGCGGGCGCGGGTGTGGCGGGACGGTCGCCGGGGTGGGCGCGCTGCCGGACTGCCTGCCCGGGGCTCCGGATTCCTCGGGGGGCAGGCGGCGCGCTCGGCATGACATTCCGTCGGCGCGGCGCGGGGGGTGTGGTGGGCCGGGTGCGGGGCTCGGCGTGTGGTCCGACGGCGGCGCGGCTCTGCGTCGGTGCGGCGGGGTGCGGCGCGCGGGTGTGGTGGGCCGGGTGCGGGGCTCGGCGTGTGAGCCGGTGTGGTCCGACGGTGGCGCGGCACTGCGTCGGGTGCGCGAGGTACGGCGCGCGGGTGTGGTGGGCCGGGCCGGGGCCTGGCGTGTGAGCCGGTGCGGTCCGACGGCGGTGCGGCACTGCGTCGAGTGCGCGCGTACGGCTGCCTCTGGTGGCGCCGGCATCGGAGGCGTACGCGCCGCGGCCCGGCCCCTCAGGAGAGGGGCCGGGCCGCGGTGACGTTCGAGGCTTACGCCTCGGCCGGGGCCTCCGGCTGGGCGACGGCCTTCTTGGCGGCCCGCTTGCGCGGCGCCTTCGGGGCGGCCTCGGGGGCCGTCTCCGCGACGGCCTTCTTCGTCGTACGGCGACGGGTCGTCGTCTTCGGCTCCGACGCGTCCGGTGCCTCGGCCACGACCGCCTTCTTGGCGGCGCGCTTGCGCGGCGCCTTGGGCGCGGCCTCGGTGGTCGCCTCGGCGACCGGTTCGGCGACGGCCTTCTTGACGGTCCGCTTGCGCGGGGCCGCCTTCTTCGGCTCCTCGGCCTCGACCGGCACCTGCGCCGTGTCGGCGGCAGGCTCGGCGACGGCCTTCTTGACGGTCCGCTTGCGCGGCGCCTTGGGCGCGGCCTCGGTGGTCGCCTCGGCGACCGGTTCGGCGACGGCCTTCTTGGCGACCCGCTTGCGCGGGGCGGCCTTCTTCGGCTCCTCGGCCTCGACGGGCGCGGCGGCCGGCGTCGCGGCCTCGACGATCACCACGGCCTCGGCGGCCGGGGTCGACGTGACCGGGCTCGACGCCCGACGGGTGGCCCGGCGACGGACCGGCTTCGGCTCCTCGACCGGGGCGGCCGGCGCGGCCGGGGCCTCCGGCTCCTGCGGAGCCTCGGCGGGCGCGGGAGCGGTCGCCGTGGTGGCCGGACGCGTGACGCGGCGACGCTGACGGGATGCCGCGGCGGCCGGCACGACCGCCTCGGCGGCCTGTGCGGGCACGGCGGCGACGGTCGCCGCGGGGACCGCCTTCGGCTCCTCGACGGCCTGGACCGGCAGCTTGGTGGCGGCCAGCGCGGCGGCGGCCGTCTCGACCGTCTGGAAGGTCACGGTGTCCTCGACCGGACGCGTACGCACCCGACGGCGGCGCGGGGCCGGCGTCTCGACCGGCGCGGCGACGGCGACGGAGCCGGAGCCGGAGCCCGACACCACGGCCTCGGCCGCCTCCGAGCGCGGTCCGCGGCCACGGCGACGGCGCGGTGCGCCCTCCGCGGCGGCCGGGGCCGGAGCCTCGGTCGGCCGGGCGGACGTCTCGGCGGCCGGGGCCGGGGCCGGAGCCTCGGCCGGCTGGGCCGGGGACTCGGCGACGGCGGTGGTCCGCTTCCGCGTACGCCGGGCACGCGGCTCGTCCGAGGGGGCGACCTCGGCGGCCGGAGCCTCGACGGCCGGGGTCTCGACGGCCGGGGTCTCGACGGCCGAAGCCTCGACCGCCGGGGTCTCGGCCGCGCGGGCTTCGCCGGAACCGGAACCGGAACCGGTACGGGTACGCGTGCGGGTGCGCCGCGTGCCGGTCTCGGTCTCCTGCTCGGGGGCCGGCGCGTCGGCCGCGGGCTCGACGGCGGTCGGCTGCGCGCCCGCCACCGGGATGCCCTGACCCGTACCGCTGCCGCGGGTACGGCGGCGGCGCGGGCGGCGCGGGGACGCGGAACCCTCGTCGGAGTCCGGGCCGGCGGCCGGGGCCGGCGCGGTGGTCTGCTCGACGGCGTCCGTGAGGGTCTCGCCGCCACGGGTGCGGCGACGCTGGCGCGGGGCGCGGGTGCGCGCCGGGCGCTCCTCGGTCTTCTCCTGCTTCTCCTGTCGCGGGCCACGGCCGCGGCGGCCGCCCGGCTCGCCCAGGTCCTCGAGCTCCTCCGCGCCCAGACCCGCACGGGTCCGCTCGGCGCGCGGCAGGATGCCCTTGGTGCCCTCGGGGATGTCGAGCTCGCTGTAGAGGTGCGGCGAGCTGGAGTACGTCTCGACCGGGTCGTTGAAGTCCAGGTCGAGCGCCTTGTTGATCAGCTGCCAGCGCGGGATGTCGTCCCAGTCGACCAGCGTGATCGCCGTACCGCTCGCGCCCGCGCGGCCGGTGCGGCCGATGCGGTGCAGATAGGTCTTCTCGTCCTCGGGGGACTGGTAGTTGATGACGTGGGTGACGCCCTCGACGTCGATGCCGCGCGCGGCGACGTCGGTGCAGACGAGCACGTCGACCTTGCCGTTGCGGAAGGCGCGCAGCGCCTGCTCGCGGGCGCCCTGGCCGAGGTCGCCGTGGACCGCGCCGGAGGCGAAGCCGCGGCGCTCCAGCTGCTCGGCGATGTCGGCCGCCGTGCGCTTCGTACGGCAGAAGATCATCGCGAGACCGCGGCCACGGGCCTGCAGGATGCGGGAGACCATCTCCGGCTTGTCCATGGAGTGCGCGCGGTAGACGCGCTGCGTGATGTTCGCGACGGTCGCGCCCTCGCCGTCCGGCGAGGTGGCGCGGATGTGCGTCGGCTGCGACATGTAGCGACGGGCCAGGCCGATGACGGCGCCCGGCATGGTCGCCGAGAACAGCATGCTCTGGCGCTTCGCCGGGAGCATGCCCATGATCTTCTCGACGTCGGGCAGGAAGCCGAGGTCGAGCATCTCGTCCGCCTCGTCCAGGACCAGGGCCTTGACGTGGGAGAGGTCGAGCTTGCGCTGGCCGGCCAGGTCGAGCAGGCGGCCGGGGGTGCCGACGACGATGTCGACGCCCTTCTTCAGGGCCTCGACCTGCGGCTCGTAGGCGCGGCCGCCGTAGATGGCGAGGACGCGCACGTTGCGCACCTTGCCGGCGGTCAGGAGGTCGTTGGTGACCTGCTGGCACAGCTCGCGGGTGGGGACGACGACGAGCGCCTGCGGGGCGTCGGTCAGCTTCTCGGGCTGCGCCCGGCCGGCCTCGACGTCCGCCGGGACGGTGACGCGCTCCAGGAGGGGGAGGCCGAAACCGAGGGTCTTGCCCGTGCCGGTCTTCGCCTGGCCGATGATGTCGGTGCCGGAAAGGGCGACCGGAAGCGTCATCTCCTGGATGGGAAAGGGGGAAACGATGCCGACGGCTTCCAGGGCCTCGGCCGTCTCGGGAAGAATCCCGAGGTCTCGGAACGTAGTCAGGGTGCTGCCTCTTCTGTGAGACGCGGCCGCGAGGCGAACGAAGGGGGTCTCACCGTGCCGGGAACCTCCGACGGGATCGGGAAAGATCTCCACCGGGTGGCGCGGGACCACTGCCGCCGCTCGAGCGTCGTGCCGCTGAGGGACCCTTCGGCGGGCCGCCGTAAGGGCTGTCGGGCCGGAGCCGATCGGGCCACCGACCGGGCATCCTCATTCATGAGTCGGCCCACGGAGTACGTCCGAACGTGCGAAAGCATGTCCGCATACTCAGCAGGCGCATTACCACTGTACCCCGGAATCGTGCATGTGTGTCGGGAGAATTCGCGACGAGGCCACCGTCACAGTGGCCGACCGGCACCCGGGGCGGTCCGCCGAGCGGGCTATTGTGCGCTTCATGGAGACGCCTGACAACGCCACACCCACCGGTATCGCCGCCCAGGACTGGGCCACGGCCTCCGCCGTGCCGCAGTACCGCGCCGCCGTGATCGACCTGCTCGGCGCGCTGGCCTACGGCGAGCTCGCGGCCTTCGAGCGGCTCGCTGAGGACGCCAAGCTGGCGCCGACTCTCGCGGACAAGGCGGAGCTGGCGAAGATGGCCTCCGCCGAGTTCCACCACTTCGAGCGGCTGCGCGACCGGCTCGCGGCCGTGGACGCCGAGCCGACGACCGCGATGGAGCCGTTCGCCAGGGCGCTGGACGACTTCCACCGCCAGACCGCGCCGTCCGACTGGCTGGAGGGCCTGGTCAAGGCGTACGTGGGCGACTCGATCGCCAGTGACTTCTACCGCGAGGTCGCGGTCCGGCTCGACGCCGACACCCGCGCGCTGGTGCTCTCCGTCCTCGACGACACCGGCCACGGCAACTTCGCCGTCGAGAAGGTCCGCGCGGCGATCGACGCCGACCCGCGGGTGGGCGGTCGCCTCGCGCTGTGGGCCCGCCGGCTGATGGGTGAGGCGCTGTCGCAGGCGCAGCGCGTGGTCGCCGAGCGCGACGCGCTGTCGACGATGCTGGTCGGCGGCGTGGACGGGATGGCCGCGGGCTTCGACCTCGCCGAGGTCGGCCGGATGTTCTCCCGTATCACCGAGGCGCACACCAAGCGGATGGCCGCGCTCGGCCTCGCCGCGTAACGACTCCGCGCGGTCCGGGCGGTCCGGGCAGACCTGGCTGGACCGGGCGGTGTCACACCGCCGCTGATCGGCGCAGTCGGCGCGAGGCCGGACGGAGCAGCAGCGACAGCAGCACGGCCGCCACCGCCACCGCGCCGGTCAGGGTGGCGAGGAAGTGCCCGGGTCCCAGGGCTCCATGGGTCACGAGGGCGCCGAAGACCGCGCCGAGCGAGCCCGTGACCAGGACCCGCCCTCGTGCGGGGAGGCGGCCGGAGAGCCGGTGCACGGCTGCCCAGGCCAGGGCGAAACCGAGCAGAGCGGAACCGAGGGCTTCCAGGAACACGGGCGATCACCTCGCGTGCGGTGCGGGGCGGGCAGTTCGGTCACACCCGTCCTACCCGGTCACTCGTGATGACAATCCTCCCCATACCCCCTGACGTGCGCAGACGACCTGGACGGACGAGGGGAACGCCGTCACGGGCGGCGAGACACGGCGAAGGCCCGGTGGACCGAGTCCACCGGGCCTTCACCGTCTGCGGATGCCGCTCAGAGCGCGCCGAAGCCCACCCGGCGCACCGCCGGCTCACCGATCTCGATGTACGCGATCTTGTCGGCCGGCACGAGGACCTTGCGGCCCTTCTCGTCCGACAGGCTGAGCAGCTGCGCCTTGCCGGCCAGCGCGTCGGACACGGCGCGCTCCACCTCCTCGGCGGACTGCCCGCTCTCCAGCACGATCTCCCGGGGTGCGTGCTGCACGCCGATCTTGACCTCCACGGCTATGTCCCTCCGAACGGTCAGCTGTGCGCGTGGGTCCCGCGCCTTACTGGCACACATTAGCCCGGTGAGGGGACGGACACGGCGCGCTCACGGAACGCCAAGAGCGAACAGCGGGGGCGAGTCAAGAGCGGCGGGTCAGTGGCCCTCGGCGCTGAGCTGCCCGTCCGTCGGGTGCAGCGGGAAGCCGGCGATGCCGCGCCAGGCGAGCGAGGTCAGCAGGGCCACCGCCTTGTCGCGGGGCACCGGGGACTCGCTGGACAGCCAGTAGCGGGCGACGACCTGGGAGACGCCGCCGAGCGCCACCGCGAGGAGCATCGACTCGTCCTTCGACAGGCCGGTGTCCTCGGCGATCACGTCGGAGATCGCCTCCGCGCACTGCAGCGAGACCCGGTCCACGCGCTCGCGCACGGCCGGCTCGTTGGTCAGGTCGGACTCGAAGACCAGGCGGAAGGCGCCGCCCTCGTCCTCCACGTACGCGAAGTAGGCGTCCATGGTCGCCGCGACCCGGAGCTTGTTGTCGGTGGTGGACGCCAGGGCGGTGCGCACCGACTGGAGCAGGGCCTCGCAGTGCTGGTCGAGCAGGGCGAGGTAGAGCTCGAGCTTCCCCGGGAAGTGCTGGTAGAGAACCGGCTTGCTGACCCCGGCCCGCTCGGCGATGTCATCCATGGCGGCCGAGTGATAGCCCTGGGCGACGAACACCTCCTGGGCGGCGCCGAGGAGCTGGTTGCGTCGGGCACGGCGCGGCAGGCGCGTGCCCCGAGGGCGTGCTGCCTCTGTCTGCTCGATGGCGCTCACGCCGCCTCCCAAAGATCGATCCATGCGCGCATTGGCGTCGCGCCGCCATCGTACTTTTGGGTAACCCGGCTGTGCGCGGTGCGACCGCAGAATTTCACGGACCGGACGCCCGGGGCGAGAGGCGACGGGCAACAAGATGGTCATGCAAGCGGACAGGACGACAAGGGCCGGGAGGCCTACTCGGCGGTAGCCCTTTCCGTGGCCTTGCCTCGCCTCTTCCCCTGGTTCTTTCCCGGTTTCTCCCCCAGCCCTTCGAACGAACCTCCGGGTGGCCCTCGAGGGGCCCCGGCACCCGGGTGGGCCTCGCGGCACACTCGCGTCAGCGGTAGTCGTCCTCGTCGAGTGCGACCACCCGTGCCTGTTCCACCGCGTCCGCGTCGTTCGCCGACTCGTGCGGGAGCCGGCTGAGCGGCTCGTCCTCGCGCTGCTGCACCTCGGTGTGCTGCTCGGCCGCGTCGGCCTCGGGGATCTCCTCGTCGAGCACCTGGTCGTCCTCTTCCTCGGCGAATGTGTCCGGCTCGGTCGGGTCGGCGGTCATGCGTTTCCTTCCGGCGAGCGGGGTCCGCGGGTCCTGTCCGAGGACCCTCACCTCCGAGCGTAGGAGTTCCCCCGCCGCGGCGCACCCGATCCTGTGACGCCACCCACACGCGCCCGGGCGTGATCGTCTCGTAATATCGCTGCCATGTCCTCGACCGAGCTGCCGGAAACCCGGACCGCCACCGCGCCGCCCGCGACCCGGTCCCGCACCGTGCGCGTCGCCGACGGCGAGCGGCTGCGTTCCGTCGCGCTGCCCGGGCTCACCCTGAACGTGCGGTGCCGTCCCGGCGACCGGCCGGGACTCCCGCCCGCGCTGTACGTGCACGGGCTCGGCGGCTCCTCGCAGAACTGGTCGAGCCTGATGCCGCTGCTCGCCGATGTCGTCGACGGCGAGGCGGTCGACCTGCCCGGCTTCGGCGACTCGCCGCCGCCGGACGACGGCAACTATTCCGTCACGGGACACGCCCGCGCGGTCATCCGGCTGCTCGACGCGGCCGGCCGCGGCCCGGTGCACCTGTTCGGCAACTCGCTGGGCGGCGCGGTCGCGACCCGGGTCGCCGCCGTGCGGCCCGACCTGGTCCGCACCCTCACCCTGGTCTCCCCGGCCCTGCCGGAGCTGCGCGCCCAGCGCGCCGCGTGGCCGACCGCGCTGCTCGCGCTGCCCGGCATCGCGCCCCTCTTCGCGCGGCTCACCAAGGACTGGACGCCCGAGCAGCGGGTCCGCGGGGTCATGGCGCTCTGTTACGGGGACCCCGGCCGGGTCACCGACGAGGGCTTCCGGCACGCCGTCGAGGAGATGGAGCGGCGGCTGGAGCTGCCGTACTTCTGGGACGTGATGACCCGCTCCTCGCGCGGCATCGTCGACGCGTACACGCTCGGCGGCCAGCACGGTCTGTGGCGGCAGGCGGAGCGGGTGCTCGCGCCGACGCTGCTCGTCTACGGCGTGCGCGACCAGCTGGTGTCGTTCCGGATGGCGCGCAGGGCGGCCGCCGCGTTCCGCGGCTCGCGCCTTCTGACGCTCCCGGACGCCGGGCACGTGGCGATGATGGAGTATCCGGAGACCGTCGCCGCCGCGGCACGGGAGCTGATCGCCGATGCCGCGCACGCGGCGGCGACCGAGGGCGGGAGCTGAACCGGACCGTGGGACGACATAGTCGCAAGGGCCCCGCCGCCCCGGTGGCCGACACCGGGCAGCGGGAGGCCGTCGGGCCGGGCCAGGGGACGGGGCGACGCAGGCGGGCCGAGGGGCAGCAGCCCCCGAGGACACCGCAGCCCCCGCGCCCGTACGACCCCCAGGGCCCCACCACCCCGGGCGGCGGGCACGACGCCCCGCCGCAGGGCACGCCGGCGCACGGCACCCCGGCCTACGGGACCCCGGCGCACGGCACGCCGGTCTACGGCAACCCGCCGTACGGGACCCCGGCCCACGGCACACCGACCTATGGCACCCCGGCCCACGGCACGCCCCGCCACCGCGCCCCGGATCAGGGGACGCCGTCCTACGGGACTCCGGCCCAGGGGACCCCCGCCTACGGGACTCCGCCGCACGGCACCCCGGCCTACGAGACCCCGTCTCACGGGACCCCTGCCCACGGCACACCGTCCTACGCGAGCCGGAACCGCGGCCCGCAGGCGCCCGCCGCGCCGCTCCGTGACACGCCGACGCACGGCACGCCCCGCTACCAGGGGCCGTACGACCCCACCGCCGCCGGAGCCTCCGTACGCGGCGGACATCCGGTCCATGACGAGGGTGCGCCCCCGCCGCCCGCCGCCCCCTACATTCCCGGGCCGCGCCGCGCGCCGGCGCCGGCCGAGGCGGTCGACGAGACCGGTGAGCGCTCGCCCGACGGGCCGCCCGACGAGCGGAAGCCCGCCAAGCCCTCCGGGGCCGGTCGTACTCTGACCGGGATCGCCGCCGCGGCGATCACCACCGTCCTCGCCGTCGTCGTCGCCGGACAGGTCGCCGAGGGCGAGACCGGCGGCGGGCCCCGGCCCCAGGCGGCCGACGGGCCGGCCGACCGGGTCGGCGCCGAGAGCCCCGCGTCGCGTTCCGACGACCGGGTCACCCCGGCGAAACCGGTGCCCGCCGCGCCGCCCTCGTACGAGCAGCTGATGGCCCGCCAGTTCCCGGTCGACCCCGGGCTGAGGGGATCCGGCCGGTTCGACGCGGTGCCCGGTTTCGACAAGGCGCCGGGCGCGGGCCGCAAGGTCCGCTACCGGGTCGACGTGGAGCAGGGGCTCGGACTCGACGGGGGGCTGTTCGCGCAGGCGGTGCAGAAGACCCTCAACGACCGGCGCAGCTGGGCCGGTAACGGTGCGATGACCTTCGAGCGGATCTCCTCCGGGGAGCCGGAGTTCGTCATCACCCTGGCCAGCCCCGGGACCACCGGCGAGTGGTGTGCCAAGTCCGGCCTGGACACGACGATCGACAACGTGTCCTGCGACTCCGCCTCCACCCAGCGCGTGATGATCAACGCGTTCCGCTGGGCGCAGGGCTCCGAGACCTTCGGGCCGCGGGCGATGCTGGCGTACCGCCAGATGCTCATCAACCACGAGGTCGGACACCGGCTGGGGCACAGTCACGTGACCTGCCGCACGCCGGGCGCGCTCGCCCCCGTCATGCAGCAGCAGACGAAGTCGCTCGACATCGACGGCGTGAAGTGCCGCCCCAACCCGTGGGTGCACCCCGGAAGCTGACGCTCCGCCGGGTGCCGGGACCCGATGTCACCCCCCGCCACGGCCTGACTCAAAGTGACCGCGTCGTCTCTTAGCGCGACGGAACGCGACCACGGTGGGAAAGTTACGTGCATTCACCCCTTCCGGTGGTGGGGGGGGGGGGGGGGCGGGGGGGCCCCCCCCCCGCCCCCCCCGCCCCCCGGGGGGGGGGGGCAGCGGGCACCACCCGGGCGGCCCCCCGCCGCCCGCGCGGGGGGGGGGC
>NZ_JBIBCP010000004.1:229449-869438 GCF_042901205.1 Streptomyces sp. NPDC012769
CCCGCTCCTTTTTCTATATCCGGGCCGGGTTGGTCGGTTGGGCGCCGTTACCCCCGTTGTTTTTTTGCCGGGCCCCCCCCCCCCGGGGGGGGGGGCCCCCCCCCCCCCCCCCCCCCCCCACCACCGTCATATCCGCTTACGTTCTTCCCGCTGCGGGTCACCGGACCGAACGGTGACCGCCGTCACGGGAGAACGGGGGTGTGCTCATGCGGATCGGACTGCTCACGGAGGGTGGCTACCCGTACGCCACGGGTGAGTCCGGGCTCTGGTGCGACCGGCTCGTCCGCGGGCTCGCCCCGCACGAGTTCGACCTCTACGCCCTCGGTCGTGACGCCCGCCAGGAAGCCGGCGGCCGGCTGCCGCTCCCGCCCAACGTGCGCAGCGTGCGCACCGCCCTCCTCGGGTCCGACGAGCACGACGGACACGGCCGGGGACGCGGCCTCGGACGCGGTCACCGACCCGGCCACGGGCGTGGACACGGCCGGCGCGAACGGCGCCGCTTCGAGGCCGCGTTCAAGGACCTCGTCGACGGCGTCTGCGCCGAACCCGGCGCCGCGTCCACGGCCGGCGACGAGGCCGCCGAGCGGTTCGCCGCCGGTCTCTACGGACTGGCCGAACTCGCCCGCGACCACGGCGGACTGCCCGCCGCCCTCCGCTCCGAGTCCGCCGTCCGCGTCCTGGAGTCCGCCTGCCGCGCCCCCGGCGCCCGGCGCGCGGTCGCCGCCGTCACCGTCCCCGACCAGCTCGCCTTCACCGACCAGCTGGAGCGCGCCCTGCGCCCGCTCTCCCTCGACTGGTACGGCGAGGAGGACGACCCGGACGGCCCGGGCGGTGACGGAGCCGGCGGTCTCGCTCTGGCAGACCTCTGCCACGCGGCCTCCGCCGGCGCGGCCGCCCTCCCGGGCCTGCTGGCCAAACGCTTCTTCGGCACCCCGCTGCTCGTCACCGAGTACGGCGTCCAGCTCCGCGCCCACTACCTCGCCGCCACCGGCGCCCCCCTCGCCACCCCCGTACGAGCCCTGCTCGCCGCCTTCCACGGACGGCTCGCCGGTGAGGTCTACCGCCAGGCCGCCCTCCTCACCCCCGGAAACGCCCACGCCCGCCGCTGGCAGGAGAAGTGCGGCGCCGACCGGTCCCGGCTCCGCACGGTCTATCCCGGCATGGACGCCGAACGGTTCGCCGAGGTCGGCGAGGACGAGGAGAGCGGCGACCCGACGACCCTCGCCTGGATCGGCCGGGTCGAGCCCGCCAAGGACCTCGTCGCCCTGCTGCACGCCTTCGCCGAGGTGCGGCGCCAACAGCCCGACGCCCGGCTGAGGATCATCGCCGCGCCGGTCCGCGAACCGGGCGCCGCCGCCTATCTGGCGCACTGCCGCGGCCTCGCCGAACAGCTCTTCCCGGACGAGGCGGCGGGCCGGCACGCCGTCGGCGAGAACCCCGTCTCCTTCGAGGAGTTGGGCGGACCCGAGGCCCCCACCCTGGAGGAGGCCTACGCCGCCAGCGCCGTCGTCGTCCTCTCCAGCGTCGTCGAAGGCTTCCCCGTCGGCCTCGTCGAGGCGATGTTCTGCGCCCGGGCCACCGTCTCCACGGACGTCGGCGCCGTCGTCGAGGTCATCGGCGGCACCGGACTCGTCGTGCCCCCGCGCAACCCCAAGGCGCTCGCGGACGCCTGCCTCGCCCTCCTGCGCGATCCCGGGCGCCGGCACCGCCTCGGCGCCGCGGCCCGGGCCCGCGCCCTGGAGCTCTTCACCGTGGAACAGAACCTCGCCGCGTTCCGCGGCATCTACCTCGAACTTCTCTCCCACTCCCCGGTCCGCCGCCGCGTCACCGGCGGTGTGCTCTTCGCCCACCCGGCCGAGGCGCACGTGCCCGGCAGCTGGGCGGTCCAGCCGGTCACCGCGGCGGCCGGCGCGGGAGACGCCGATGCCTGAAGGAGGCACACCCATGCGCGGCCCCGCCGCCCCCACCAGCCCCGGCCCCTGGGACTCGCGCTCCGAGGCCCTGCTCAGGACCCCGGCCCTGGCGCCGGCCGGTGCCGTCACGTCCGACGGCCCCGCCGCCCCTGCCGAAGCGATTCGGCAGGCGGCCTCCGCACCCCACCGTCCGGCCGCCGCCCCCGCGTCCCCGCAGCCGCGCCCGGCCGACGGGCCCGCCCACCCGGCCGACGGCCCCGCCCCCGCGCCCGCCGTGCTCACCGCCCGGACCCGGCGCGGCCCCGCCGACCCCGTCAAGGCCCTCATGCACCGCCACCGCGACCTGTGCGAGCGGGCGGTCGACCCGCTGGAGATCGCCGCCGGCCTCGAAGCCCACGGGGTGACCGACCGCACCGCCGCCCGCTTCCGCCACCGCGATGTCTTCTCCCTCGCCGAGGAGCTCTACGCCCGGGTGCCCCGCGGCGCGACGACACCCACCCCGACCGGCCCCGAGCCGGCGGCAGACACCCGGCGCGCGGCCTGGGCGCTCGCCGCCTGCGCCCCCGGCGCCGTCGCCGTTCTCGCCACCGCCGGACTCGCCCTCACCACGGGGACGCTCCGTCTCGCCGCGGGTGCCCTCGCGGTCCTCGGCCTGGTCGCCGCGCTCCTCCTCGCGGTCCGCCGCGGCCCGCTGCGCACCACTGTCCGCGGCACGGCCGCCGCCCCCCTGAGCACCCTCTGGCTCCTGGCCTACGCGGCGGCCGGCGACGGACTCCTCGACCAGCTGCTCACCGGCGGACCGGACACGGGGCCCGTCCTCGTCACCGTCCTGGACGGTCCCGCCGAGGGCCGCTGGGCCTTCGCCACCGGACCGCTGCTCGCACTGGCCCTCTCCGTCGCCCCCGCCGCCTGGTGCGCCCACCTCTTCACCTCCGGTGCCCGCCGCAGGCTCGCCGCCAGCCGCGGCCTGGACGACTTCGCGGCGGGCACCCGCCCGCTGCTCCTCGGCGCGGTCGCCCTCCACCTGGCCGCGCTCGCCGGGCTCCTCGCCCTCACCGGCTTCCACCCGGGCGCCCTCGCCCTCGGCGGTCTCCTCCTGATCGCCCGACTGCTCGCCGCCCACGGCCTCCCCGAAGCCGCCTTCGGCGTCCTCGCCGCCGCCTGCGCCGGCGAGGCCCTCGTCCTCGCCGCGGTGCTCGCCGCACGCCTGCCGGGCTGCGACGCCCTCGCCACACCGGTCCGCGCGCTCGTCGACCTGGCGGGACCGGCGGCCGTCCCCACCCTGGTCTGCGGCGGCGCGGCCCTCGCCCTGCTCGTCCACGCCACCGGGGCGCTCTCCCGCGCCTCGGCCCACGCCGGCACCCGCCCCCACGTATGAGGACCCACCCATGACCCCCCACGCATGACCCGCCCCGGCGCACCCGCGGAGCCGACGCCGCGGGCACGCCCACCCCGTGATCCCTGCCAAGGAGACGAAAGAGACATGACACCCCAACCCCACGCCACGGCCGGTCGGCACGAAGGGGCCGCACGATGAGGGTGCTGCTGCTCGGAGCCAACGGATTCATCGGCCGCTTCGTCGCCGACCGACTCCTCGCCGACCCGGCGGTGCACCTCACCGCCCTCGGCCGCGGCGACGACGCCGACGTCCGGTTCGACCTCGCCACCGGCAGCCCCGGCGCGCTGACCCGGTTCCTCGACGCCGTCCATCCCGGAGTCGTCGTCAACTGCGCCGGAGCCACCCGCGGCGGCGCCCGCGACCTGACCCGGCACAACACCGTCGCCGTCGCCACCGTCTGCGAGGCCCTGCGCCGCAGCGGCTGCGGCGCCCGCCTGGTCCAGGTCGGCTGCGCCTCCGAGTACGGGCCCAGCCAGCCCGGCTCCTCCACCGCGGAGGACTCGGTGCCCCGCCCCGGCGGCCCGTACGGCGTGTCCAAGCTCGCCGCGACCGAGCTCGTCCTCGGCTCCGGCCTGGACGCGGTCGTGCTGCGGGTCTTCTCGCCGGTCGGCCCCGGCACCCCGGCCGGCTCCCCGCTCGGCCGGCTCGCCGAGGCCATGCGCCGGGCCATGCAGGCCGGTGACGGAGAGCTGAAGCTCAGCGGCCTCGGCGTGCAGCGGGACTTCGTGGACGTCCGGGACGTGGCCAGGGCCGTGCACGCCGCCTCGCTGTCCGCCGCCCAGGGCGTGGTCAACATCGGCACCGGCCGGGCCGTGAAGCTCCGCGACGCCGCCGCCGTCCTGGCCCGTGTCGCCGGCTACGCCGGGCAGCTCCACGAGCTCGACGGGCCGCCGCCGCGCCCGATGATCGGTGCCCCGCGCTCCGAGGCCACCATCGCCGAGCAACTGGCCGCCGCCCCCTACCCGTACCCGGACGGCTGCGGGCCCTGGCAGCAGGCCGACGTCCGCACCGCCCGCGACCGGCTCGGCTGGCGGCCCCGGATCAACCTGGAGGAGTCCCTGGCCGACATCTGGATGGAGGCGGCATGCCGCATCTGACCACCGCGGGGACGGTCACCGAGACGGGGCTCGGCGTGCCGGGGTACGCCCACCCCCTCCTCGCCCCCGTCGAATGGGCCGAACTCACCCGACCCGGGACGCCCGTGCACTGGGTCGTCCTCAACGTGGCCGACGGGCCGGGCGACCGGCCCGACCCGCACTGCCTGGAGGCGGCGGGCCGGCTCCGCAACGCCGGTGTCAGGGTGCTCGGCCACCTCGACCTGAGGCACGGCTCGCGGCCGTTCGGCGAGCTCGTCTCGGACGCCCAGCGCTTCCTGGACTGGTACAAGGCGGACGGCTACTACCTCGACCGCTGTCCCGCGGACCGGGCCGACCTGCCCGGGGTGCGGCGGATCGCCGCCACCCTGGAGGCGCTCCGGGAGGGCGAGGTCCACCTCGTCCTGGGGCACGGCACCCACCCGTACCCGGGCTACGCCGAGACCGCCGACCAGCTGGTCACCTTCTCCGGCTCCTGGACCGACTACCGCTGGTCACAGGTGGCGGAGTGGACGGCCGACTACCCGGCGGGGAAGTTCGCCCACCTCGTCCACGGGGTGCCCCGCACGCACCTGGAGGAGGCCCTGCGGATCGCCCGCTGGCAGGGGGCGGGCACGGTCTTCATGACCGACCGCCGAGGCCGGCCGGGACAAAGCGACCAATTCCACACGCTGCCCGGCTACTGGGACGAAATTGTCTCGCGTATCGGACGGGGTGTCTCGGAATGAGAAGGGGCGTGGCAGTGTTACGGGAAGAACAACCGTCTTCATGACATCCCGACCAGCTGTATTGATGAGGTCTCCGTGTCGCTGCCACCCCTGGTCGAGCCGGCTGCCGAGCTCACCGTAGACGAGGTCCGCAGGTACTCCCGCCACCTGATCATCCCGGACGTCGGGATGGACGGGCAGAAGCGTCTGAAGAACGCCAAGGTGCTGTGTGTCGGCGCCGGCGGCCTGGGCTCCCCTGCGCTGATGTACCTGGCCGCCGCCGGCGTGGGCACGCTCGGCATCGTGGAGTTCGACGAGGTCGACGAGTCGAACCTGCAGCGCCAGATCATCCACAGCCAGGCCGACATCGGCCGCTCCAAGGCCGAGTCGGCGCGCGACAGCGTGCTCGGCATCAACCCGTACGTGAACGTGATCCTCCACGAAGAGCGGCTCGAGGCCGAGAACGTGATGGACATCTTCAGCCAGTACGACCTGATCGTCGACGGCACGGACAACTTCGCGACCCGCTACCTGGTCAACGACGCCTGCGTGCTGCTGAACAAGCCGTACGTGTGGGGCTCCATCTACCGCTTCGACGGCCAGGCCTCGGTCTTCTGGTCCGAGTACGGCCCCTGCTACCGCTGCCTCTACCCGGAGCCCCCGCCGCCGGGCATGGTTCCCTCCTGCGCCGAGGGCGGCGTCCTGGGCGTGCTGTGCGCGTCCATCGGCTCCATCCAGGTCACCGAGGCCATCAAGGTCCTCGCGGGCGTCGGCGAGCCGCTGGTCGGCCGTCTGATGATCTACGACGCCCTGGAGATGCAGTACCGCCAGGTCAAGGTCCGCAAGGACCCCGACTGCGCGGTCTGCGGCGAGAACCCGACCGTCACCGAGCTCATCGACTACGAGGCCTTCTGCGGCGTCGTGTCCGAGGAGGCCCAGGAGGCGGCGCTCGGCTCCACGATCACTCCGAAGCAGCTCAAGGAGTGGATCGACGACGGCGAGGCCATCGACATCATCGACGTCCGCGAGCAGAACGAGTACGAGATCGTCTCGATCCCGGGCGCCCGTCTGATCCCGAAGAACGAGTTCCTGATGGGCAACGCCCTCCAGGACCTCCCCCAGGACAAGCGGATCGTCCTGCACTGCAAGACGGGTGTCCGCAGTGCGGAAGTCCTCGCCGTGCTCAAGTCCGCGGGCTTCGCGGACGCGGTGCACGTCGGCGGCGGCGTGATCGGCTGGGTCAACCAGATCGAGCCGGAGAAGCCGATCTACTAGTCGTGGCGTGAAGGGCCCGGACCTCGCACGAGGTCCGGGCCCTTCCGTGTTTCCCACGAGCGAGCGCTCCTCCCACGACGCCCCACGGCCCGTCTACGAGCAGGTCGTGCCGTACGCGGGGACCTCGCCGTCCAGGAAGTACGCGTCGATCGTCTTCGTGGCGCACGCCGACGCGCCGTACGCGCCGTGCCCCTCGCCCTTGTTGGTGACCAGCACCCCGACGCCGTCGCCCAGCTCCTTCGCCATCCTCTCGGCGCCCTCGTACGGGGTGGCCGGGTCGCCCGTCGTGCCGACGACCAGGATCGGGGCGGCGCCGGGCGCGCTCGCGTCGACGTCCGTCGTCTCGCCCTTCACCGGCCACTTCGCGCACCAGCCGGCGGTGTCCCAGGCCAGATAGGCGCCGAAGACGGGGGAGAGGCGGCGGAACTCCGGCAGCAGCGCCCGCGCCTGGGCGGGGGTGGGCCGCTCGGCCGAGTCCGCGCAGGAGATCGCCCGCTGGGAGTGCGACTGCGTCGCGTAGTGGCCGCTCTCGTCCCGGTCGTTGTACCAGTCGGCGAGCTGGAGCAGCCGGGTGCCGTCACCCCGCTCGGCCTCCTCCAGGGCCTGGGTCAGCAGCGGCCAGTTGGCCTGCCCGTACAGCGTCACCGCGATCCCGGTGGTCGCCAGGCCCTCGGTGAGCCGCCGTTCGCCGACCCGCAGCGGCTCCCGGTCCAGCTTCCGCAGCAGCCGGCTGATCCGCTCGGTCCCCGCCTTCGGGGTCTGGCCGGTCGACCTCAGATAGTTGTCGAGGGCCCGCTGGAAGCCGATCGTCTGGTTGCGGGCGTGCCCCGCGGTGTCGGCGGTGGGGTCGACGACCGCGTCGAGGACGAGCCGGCCCACGCCCGCGGGGAAGAGATGGGCGTAGGCGGCGCCGAGCTCCGTGCCGTACGACATGCCGAAGTAGTGCAGCCTCTTGTCGCCGAGGATCTGCCGGATCAGGTCCAGGTCGCGGGCCGTGTCGGTGGTCCTGGTGTGCGGCAGGACGGTGCCGGAGCGGCGGGCGCAGCCGGCCGCGAAGTCGGCGTTGTCCTTCAGGAAGGCGGCTTCCTCGGCGGGCGTGTCCGGGGTCAGGTCGACCGCCTTCTCGGCGGCGTCCTGCTCGGCGTCGTCGCGGCACACCACGCCCGCGCTGCCGCCCACGCCGCGCGGGTCGAAGGAGACCAGGTCGTAGCGCTCGCCCAGCTTCGCGTACTCCCGCGCGGCGCGCGGCAGGATCTCGACGCCCGAGGCGCCGGGCCCGCCGAAGTTGAAGAGCAGCGAGCCGATGCGCCGCTCGCGGTCGGTCGCCTCCTTGCGGACGAGGGCGACCGGGATGGTCGCGCCGCCCGGCTTCGCGTAGTCGAGGGGGACGGTGACGGTCGCGCAGCGCCAGTCGGTGCCGGGCCGCTGCCCGCCCTCGGGCGCGGGGCAGTGCTTCCAGTCGGGGCGCTGGCCGGTCAGGGAGGCGGGCAGGGCCGAGCCCGCGGGGGCCGAGGAAGCGGACGCGGACGGGGGCGCGGGCGGTGTGGTGTCGCCGGTCGCCGCGGGCGGGGTGCCGCCGGAGCTCGTACAGCCCGCCGCGAACAGTCCCGCGAGGGCGAGCCCCGCCCCCTTGCGTATGAACCCGCTGCCGCTCGCCATGGCGCCCTCCCAGTGATCCGTTCCGGACGGCCATCGTAGGCGCCGGTGCCGGCTACCAGGGCTGCCCACCGCCCGCCGCTCTGTTGCCCGCCGTCGGCCGTCCGCCGTCTACCGGCAGACGGTCCCGCTCTTGGGCACCTTGCCGTCCAGGAGGTACGCGTCGGTCGCCGCCTTCACGCACCGGTTGCCGCTGTTGTAGGCGCCGTGCCCCTCGCCCCGGTAGGTGAGCTCCACGCCGACGCCCTTCCCGAGGGCGTTCACCATCGCACGGGCGCCCTCGTACGGGGTGGCCGGGTCGCCCGTCGTGCCGACGACCAGGATCGGGGCGGAGCCGGCGGCCGAGACGTCCGGGTGGTCCCAGGCGCCGGGCACCGGCCACGAGGAGCAGCCGGCGAGGGCCCAGCCCATGAAGTCGCCGAAGACGGGGGAGGCCTCGCGGAACCTCGGCAGCCGTTCCTTGGCCTGGCCGAGGGTGTAGCGCTCCTTGAAGTCCACGCAGTTGATGGCGGCGTTGGCGGACTGGATGTTGCTGTAGACGCCGTCCTGGTTGCGGCCGTTCATGGAGTCCGAGAGGGCGAGCAGCAGCGCGCCGTTGCCGCCGTCGGCCTCGTCGAGGCCCTGCTCCAGATAGGGCCAGAACTCCTTGGAGTACAGGGCCTGCGCGATGCCGTTCGTCGCCTGGGTCTGGGTGAGCCTCCGGTCGCCGATGCCCTCGATCGGCTTCTTGTCGAGGGAGGCGAGCAGATCGGTGACGAACTTCTCGATCTCGGCGACGGAGGAGCCGGGCAGCGGGCACTGATCACCGCGGTCCACGCAGTCCTTCGCGAAGTTGTCCAGCGCCAGTTGGAAGCCCCTCGCCTGGCCGAGGGCACCCGCCTCCACGCCGGCCCCCGGGTCGACGACGGCGTCGAACACGGCCCGGCCCACCTTCGACGGGAAGAGGTGGGCGTAGACGCCGCCGAGTTCGGTGCCGTACGAGATGCCGAAGTAGTGGAGCTTGTCGTCGCCGAGGACCCGGCGCATCAGGTCCATGTCGCGGGCGGCGTTCTCCGTGCCGACGTGCGGGAGCCGCTCCCCGGAGTCCTTCTCGCAGCCGTCGGCGTACTTCTTCTGGGCGTCCGACAGCGTCCGTTCCTCGGCCGCGTCGTCGGGCGTGAAGTCCAGCGCGTAGTAGGCGTCGAGCTCCTTGTCGGTGGCGCACTCGACGGGCGCGCTGCGGCCGACCCCGCGCGGGTCGAAGGAGACCAGGTCATAGCGGGAGCGGAGCGTCTCGAACTTCTCGGCGAAGCCGGGCAGGCCGTTGACGCCGGAGGCGCCGGGCCCGCCGAAGTTGAACACGAGGGAGCCGATCCGCCGGCTCCGGTCGCGGGCCTTCGCCCGGATGAGGGCCAGGTCGACGGTGTCCCCGTCGGGCCTCGCGTAGTCGAGCGGCGCGGTCAGGAAGCTGCACTCCCACGGGGCCCCGCCCGGCAGCGGCGACGGGGCGGGCCCGCCGCCCTCCGCCGCGGACGGCGGCCGGCACGGCGACCACGTGAGCTTCTGCGCGGCGAGCCCGTCAAGACCGGTCGGCCCGCTGGTCTCGGGAGCCGCTCCCTTGCCCCCGTCGTCGGAACAGCCGGCGGTCAGCAGCAGGGCGGCGGTCGCGGTGGACAGGACGGCACGCTTGGCGACGGAGATCGGCATGCCCCCATCGTCGGCCGCCCGCCGACCCCCCGCGCGGGCGGTGGTCCATGCGGGTGGCCCCGGCCGCGCCGCCTTCCGCCCGTCGGAGCGGCTTCCGACTGCTGGAGCGCCTTCCGCCCGTCGGAGCGGCTCCGCCCGAGGTGACGCCTTCCGCCCGCCGGAACGGCTGCCGCCCGGCTAGAGCGCTTCCCGCCGGGTCAGCCAGTTGAAGCAGAGCCAGCCCGGCAGTACCGGCAGCCACAGCGTCAGCAGGCGGTAGAGGAGCACGGCCGGGGTGGCGACCTCCAGCGGGAGGTGGCCGACCGTGACCAGGCCGAAGGTGAGCGCGCCCTCGACCGCGCCGATGCCGCCGGGGGTCGGGGCCGCCGAGCCGAGCGCGTTGCCCGCGAGGAAGACCACCGCCACGCTCGCGAAGCTGATCGTCGCCTCGCCGTGCCCGAAGGCGCGGATCGAGGCGTCAAGGCACAGCACGAACGCGCCGGTCAGCAGCAGCATGCCCCCGATGCCGGTGATCAGCTTCACGGGCCGCTGGAGCACGTCCAGCATGCGCGGCACCACGCCCGCGAACAGTGAGCGCAGCCGGGTCGACACGAACTTCCGCATGAAGGGGATCGCCGTCACGACGAGCACCAGCACCGCGACCGTCAGCAGACCGGCGATCACCGTCCTCGACGGTGTGAACGACTGCGACCGCTCCGTCCCCGTCAGATAGCCGAACGACAGCAGCAGCAGGATGTGCGCCCCGAGCCCGAACAGCTGCGAGGCGCCGACACTGGCGACCGCGAGTCCCGGGCGTACGCCCGCGCGCTGCAGGAAGCGGGTGTTCAGGGCGACACCGCCCACCGCGGCCGGGGCGACGATCTTCACGAAGGACCCGGCGACCTGCGCCACCACCGTCCGCCAGAACCCGACCCGCTCCGGCACGAAACCGAGCAGGCTCATCGCCGCCGCCAGATAGCTGAGCGCCGAGAACAGCACGGCCGCCGCCACCCACCGCCAGTCGGCCTCGCTGATCGTCGACAGCGGGGTACGGGCGATCTGCGAGAGCAGGAAGTACGCGGCGACGGCGCCCGCGATCAGGCTGACCAGCGTGCGCGGCTTGATCCGCTCCAGCCGGACCGGCTCCACCGGCGCCTGCGGCCGGATCAGCAGCACCTGCTGGCGGATCTGCGCCAGCAGGTCCTCCTCGCGGGCCTCGTCCAGGGCCTCGTCGAGCGCCCGCTTCGCGGCCTGCTTCTCCGCCCGTGCGACCTTGCGGTCCGACTTCGGATCCGCCTTCAGACCGGCCTCGGCCCGTGCCTCCGCCCGGGCCTGCTTGGCCGCCTCGGAGGCGGCGAGGACCAGCTCGCGCTCCCGCTTCGAGCGCTCCCGGGCGAGCCGGCGCAGCTCCGCGCGGGTCGACCGGCTCAGCGCGATCGGCTGCAACAGCGGCAGACAGTCGGCGATCGCGTCCGGGCCGAGCACCTCCACGGCCGCCGCCACCGCCCGCTCGGCGCCCACCCGCAGACCGAGCGTGGTGAGCAGCTGCGCGATGTCCATCCGCAGCACCAGATCGCCGGCGGCGATCTCGCCGCCCCGCAGATCCGTCAGGATCACCTTGCCGGAACGATCCACCAGGATCGCGTCTCCCGCGAGCCTCCGGTGCGCGATCCGGCGCGACTGCAGCGCCTTCACCTGCCGCCAGGCGCTGCGCACCAGGTCGTCGGTGATCTCCTTGTCGTCCAGCGAGTCCAGGGTCCGTCCGCCCAGGTGCTCGTAGACCAGCATCACCGCGTCCGGGCCGAGCTCGGAGGTGGCGATCAGCTTCGGCGCGTTCGCGCCCGCCGCGATCGCCGCGTACGCCAGCAGCGCCTCCTGCTCCAGGGCCTGGCGCAGCGACACGATGGAGCGGCGGGTGGTGATCGTCCGCAGGGTGATGCGCCGCCAGGCGCGGTAGAAGAAGCCGTGCGCCTGTTGCTCGCGGTCGACGACCGTCACGTCGAGCGGCGGCCCGTCCTCCAGGGTGACGATGTACCGCCGGCCCCGGTCCCCGCTGTCCGCCGAGTCGGGGACGCCCTCGGCGCGCAGCGCCGTCACCGGCCGGAAGCCGACCCGGCGCAGGCCGGCGAGCAGGGTCTGCCCGGTGGGCCGGACGTTGGGGGAGCCGACCGCGTACAGCGTCCCGTACGCCACGGTCCAGCCGATCAGCACGGTCAGGATGATCGAGAAGGCGGTGGTGTAGCCGGCTACCAGCATGGTGAACGCGTCGAGCAGCAGCACCACCCACAGCACCACCCGCCAGCGCGGCCTGCGGGCCATGCCGACGGCCGTCATGTACGCGATGACCGGCGCCAGGTAGTTGTGCACGGGGTCGGTCAGCCCGCCCCCCGCCTGCGGCTGGGTCAGCGCGTCCTGGATGGTGCCCGGAGCGGCCCTGGCCACCCACAGATCGGTGGCGAGGGTGACGCCGTGCGCGAGGACGGCCGCGAGGACGCCGTCGGCGATCCGCAGTCCGTCACGTTTCACCAGCCGCTCGATGGCGAAGGCCACCGGGACGAGCAGCACTGCGATCGAGGACACCAGACCGGCGATCTTGACGAAGACGTCGGGTGCGCCGCCGGCGCCCTTGTTGATGTCCTGCTCGAGACCGGAGGTCGTGCCGTGGGCGAAGGCGGCGATGGCGACGACGAGGGCGATGGCGAGGACGCCGACGAGCAGCCGCATCAGGTCGGACGGTCGGTGCACACGGGCGGCGAGCAGCGGTTCGTCGCCGGAAACGCGCTCGGGCAGGCCGGGATCGGCCTCCCCCGGAGGCGGGATGTCGTGCCCCATCACCATGTCCGTCTCTGCGTGCACTGCGTGCGTGGTCGTCGTCGCTGCGTGTTCTTGATCTCGTATCACCAGTCACCGCCCGGACGATGGTGGCACGAAGGAGGGCCTCACGGAGGCATCAGGGGCTTGTCGGTGGGGTGAGGCAGGATGAGCCGAATGGAGAAGCAGGAGCGGATGCGCGAGCAGATGCAGGAACTGCCCGAGCTGCCCGAGTATGCGGAACGGGTGCTTCAGGTCGCCGAGGAGATCCCGCCCGGCCGGGTGATGACCTACGGGGACGTCGCCGAGTGGCTCGGCGAGGGAGGCCCCCGCCAGGTCGGCCGGGCCATGGCGCTGTACGGGAGCTCCGTGCCCTGGTGGCGCGTGGTGCGGGCGGACGGCGCGCTGCTGCCGGGACACGAGCCACGTGCGCTCGGTCACTACCGGGCGGAGGGCACTCCGCTGCGGGAGCCCAAGGGGGGCCCGGTGAAGGTGGACATGCGCAGGGCCCGGTGGGACGGCACGGACGCGTGAGAAACCCGGCAGGGATCGCGTAACGTCGAGGCTCGCGCTTCTCATCCGAGCGCTCCTCCACAGACCCACCAGCAGGACCGGCGACCCACGTGACTTCCTCCTCCACCCTTCGTACGCGGGGACCCGGCGCGTACCGGCTGGTGCGGGCCGTACCGGCGCCGGTGCGGCCCCCTGTGCTTGACGCAGGGCAGCGGGCGGTGGTTGAGCACGCCGGGGGACCGCTGCTGGTTCTCGCCGGGCCCGGCACGGGGAAGACGACGACGCTGGTCGAGGCGGTCGCCGCCCGCATGGAGGCGGGCGCCGACCCCGAGCGGATCCTCGTCCTCACCTTCAGCCGCAAGGCCGCCGTGGAACTCCGCGACCGGATGGCGGCCCGGCTCGGCGGGCGCCGGCCCCCGCAGGCCACCACCTTCCACTCGTACTGCTACGCGCTTGTCCGCGCCCACCAGGACGCCGACCTGTTCGCCGAACCGCTGCGGTTGCTCTCCGGCCCCGAGCAGGACCTGGCCGTCCGGGAACTGCTCGCCGGCCACATCGACCTGGAGAAGGCGGGCCTGGGGAAGATCCGCTGGCCCGACGAACTGCGGGCCTGCCTCACCACCCGGGGCTTCGCCGACGAGGTCCGCGCCGTCATCGCCCGCTCCCGCGAACTCGGCCTCGACCCGCGCGCCCTGTGCGACTTCGCCCGCCGCGTGGGCCGCCCCGACTGGGGGGCCGCGGCCGGCTTCCTCGCCGAGTACCTCGACGTCATGGACCTCCAGGGCGTCCTCGACTACACCGAGCTGGTCCACCGGGCCGTCCTGCTCACCGAGTCCGCCGCGCCCGGCGCGCTGCCCGCCTACGACGCGGTCTTCGTCGACGAGTACCAGGACACCGACCCGGCGCAGGTCCGGCTGCTGCGCGGGCTGACCGCCGCCGCCCCGACGGTCGTCGCCTTCGGCGACCCCGACCAGTCGATCTACGCCTTCCGGGGCGCGGACGTGAACGGCATCCTCGACTTCCCCGCCACCTTCGGCGGCTCCGTCCGCGTCCTCGGCACCTCCCGCCGCTCCGGCGCGACCCTGCTGGCCGCGACCCGGCTGCTGGCCCAGCGCATGCCGCTGCCCCGCCTGCCCGCCGACAAGGCCCGCGCCCACCGCGAGCTCGCACCGGTACGGGACGGGGGCCGGGCGGAGGTCTACACGTACCCCACCCCCTCCACCGAGACCGACAACATCGCCGACCTCCTGCGCCGCGCCCACCTGGAGGACGGCGTCCCCTGGCACGACATGGCCGTCCTCACGCGCGCCGCCGCCCCGCTCCCCGCCCTCCGCCGCGCCCTCACCTCCGCCGGCGTCCCCGTCGAAACCGACGCCGCCGACACCCCCCTCCGCCACGAACCCGCCGTCGCCCCTCTGCTCCTGGCCCTGCGCGCGGTGGCCCGCGGCGCGGGGCCGGGCCAGGAGGCGGCGAGGGGCGAGGCCGGTGCCGGTGCCGGTGCCGGTGCCGGTGCCGGCGCCGGTGCGGCGGCAGACGGGCCGTCGGAGTCCGCGGCGGCCATGGCCGACCCGACCGGTCCCGGTGCCGGTGGCGCCGATGCGGCGGCGGGCGGGCCCGGGTCCGCGGCGGCCACGGGTGGCCCGGCTGTCGGAGACGAGTCGTTCCCTGCGGGGCCGGGCCAGGGCTCGGAGGGCCCGGCCGACGAGCCGCTCGGCGCGGCGGCGGATTCCGGCGTGCCGGCCGGTGGTCCGGTGGGCGAGTCCCCGGCCGGTGCGACACCCGGGGCCGCCGAGTCCCCGGCCCGTACATCGGCCGGTGCCGTGGACCCGGCGCGTACGGCGTCCGATGCCGAGGCTCCGGCCCTTACGGCGTCCGATGCCGAGGCTCCGGCCCTTACGGCGGCCGATGCCGAAAACCCCGCTCGCACCGCTCCCGGTGCCGTGGGCCCGGCGCGTACGTCGGCCGACGCCGAGGTCCCGGCCCCCACCGTGGCCGATGCCGAAAACCCCGCCCCCACCGCGCCCGATGCCGAAAACCCCACCTCGCCCCCCGCCGGCTCCGGCGCATGGCTCGACACCGAGACCGCCGTCGCGCTGCTCGCGTCGCCGCTCGCCGGAATGGATCCGGCCGATCTGCGGCGGCTCGGGCGGGCGCTCAGGGACGAGGAGCGGGCCGGGGGGAACGCGGTGCCGGCGCCGTCGGACGTGTTGCTCGCGCGGGCGCTCGCCGAGCCGGAACGGCTGGTCGCGCACGACCAGACGTACGCGCGCGGGGCGAAGCGGCTCGGGGAGCTGCTGCGCGCCGCGCGGAACAGGCTCGCCGCGGGCGGCACCGCCGAAGAGGCGCTCTGGCTGCTCTGGAACGGCACGCCCTGGCCCACCCGGCTCGAACGCGCCTCCCTCCGCGGCGGCCCCGCAGGCCGCAACGCCGACCGGGACCTCGACGCCGTCTGCGCCCTCTTCGAGACCGCCGCCCGCGCCGAGGACCGGGTCGGCGGCCGCGGCGCGCTCAACTTCCTCGAAGAGCTCGACGCCCAGGACATCGCCGCCGACACCCTCACCCGCCGGCACACCCGCCCCGACGCCGTCCGCCTCATGACCGCCCACCGTTCCAAGGGCCTGGAGTGGAGCCTCGTCGTCGTCGCCGGCGTCCAGGAGGGCCTCTGGCCCGACCTGCGCCGCCGCGGATCCCTTCTGGAGGCGGACCGCATCGGTCGCGACGGCCTCGCCGAACCCCTCACCCCCGGCGCCCTCCTCGCCGAGGAGCGCCGCCTCTTCTACGTCGCCGCCACCCGCGCCCGCGATCGGCTGGTCGTCACCGCCGTCAAGGCCCCCGCCGAGGACGGCGACCAGCCCTCCCGCTTCCTCACCGAACTCGGCGTCGAGCCCAAAGAGGTCACCGGCCGCCCGCGCCGCCCCCTCGCCGTCGCCGCCCTCGTCGCCGAACTGCGCGCCACCACCGTCGACCCCGACGCCTCGCCCGCGCTGCGCGCCGCCGCCGCCGAACGCCTCGCCCGGCTCGCCGCCCTCGGCGACGAGGACGGCAACCCGCTCGTCCCCGCCGCCCACCCCGACCGCTGGTGGGGCCTCGCCGAGCCGACCCGCAGCGCCGTGCCGCTGCGCGACCGCGACCACCCGGTCGCCCTGTCCGGCTCCGCCCTCGACCAGCTCGCGAACACCTGCGCCCTGCAGTGGTTCCTGGGCCGGGAGGTCAAGGCCGACGCCCCCGCCACCGCCGCCCAGGGCTTCGGCAACGTCGTCCACGTCCTCGCCGACGAGGTCGCCTCCGGCCGCACCCCCGCCGACCTCGACGTCCTCATGGCCCGCCTCGACTCCGTATGGGACGCCCTCGCCTTCGACGCGCCCTGGAAGTCCGCCCAGGAGAAGGAGAACGCCCGGGTCGCCCTGGAGCGCTTCCTGCACTGGCACGTCATGGACCGCGGCGGCCGCACCCCCGCCGCCACCGAGCACGACTTCGACGTGACCCTCGGCGCCGGCCCGTACGAGGTCCGCATCCGCGGCTCCATGGACCGCGTCGAGGCCGACGAACAGGGCCGCGCCTACGTCGTCGACTTCAAGACCGGCAAGTCCGCGCCGACGAAGGACGAGGTCGCCCACCACCCGCAGCTCGCCGTCTACCAGCTCGCCGTCCGCGAGGGCGCCGTCGACGAGGTCTTCGGCGGCCGCACCCCCGAACCGGGCGGCGCCGAACTGGTCCACCTCCGCCAGGCCGCCCCCAAGAAGGAGGGCGGCGACGCGCTCCCGAAGGTGCAGGCCCAGCAGCCGCTGGACGGCGAGTGGGTCGGCGACCTCCTCGCCACCGCCGCCGGCCGCGTCCTCGACGAGCGCTTCACCCCGAGCACCGGCCAGCACTGCACCACCTGCGCCTTCCGCGCCTCGTGCAGCGCCCGCCCGGAGGGCCGCCACATCGTGGAATGACACCGCCCGCGGGCCTCCCCGCGGCGAAGTCGCGGCCGCGCGCCCGCTCCGGCACCCTGGGAGGACCGGGTGTCTCGGGGAAAGTCGCGAGGAGGCTCGCATGACGTCCCACACCAGCAGGCTCCGCGCCACCAGCACCGTCACCGCCGTCGCGACCGCCCTCGTCCTGGGCGCCGCCCCGGCCGCCGTGGCCCAGTCCCCGCCGGTGACCGTGCGGGCACCCAGCCCCTCGCCCGACCCCTTCAAGGGCCAAACCGCCGACCAGATCGCCGACAAGGCCGTCACCGCCACCCAGTCCGCGACCTCGCTGCGGATGGCCGGCCGGGTCGTCTCCAGCGACCAGCCGCTGGACGTCGACTTCTCCCTCAACGACAAGAACGAGTGCACCGGTGCCATCAAGCTGAAGGGCGGTGCCGCCGAGATCCGCCAGACCGGCAGGGTGACGTACATGAAGGGCGACGAGGCCTTCTGGCGCGCCTCCATGAGCGCCCAGCGGATGCCTGAGGCACAGATCGACGCCACGATCGAACTGCTCAAGGGCCGCTGGCTGAAGATCCCCCAGGGGCAGCCCGGCGCCGAGGACCTGAGCGACGTGTGCGACCTCAAGGCGCTCCTCGACGACCTGGGCAAGGACAAGGAGCGGCGCACCGGTCTGACCCGCGGCCCCGACGCCGAGGTCGACGACACCCCCGTCGCCACCCTCGTCAAGAAGAAGACGGACGCGGACACCACCGAGCCCGGGGACACCGCCGAACCCCGCGACCCCGGTGACCCGACCGAGCCGCGGGACACCCCCGAGACCACCACCGTGTCCGTGTCCCAGCGGGGCAAGCCCTACATCCTCAAGGTCGTGAAGACGGGCGGCGACGAGCCCGGCTCGGTGACGCTCTCCGAGTACGACAAGCCCGTGAAGGTCGCCGTCCCGCCCGCCGGCGAGACCGTCGACCTCACCAAGCTGGACCGCGGCACACCGGCCTGAGGACGGCCCCGGCGGCCGCCGGCGGGCGGGGTTGTCAGTCCGCCCCGTTAGCCTCTTTGGGGTGACCGCACGCATCACCGACCCCGAGCAGCTCAAGGAGCTGCTCGGCATCCCGTTCACCCCGGAGCAGACGGCCTGCATCATCGCGCCGCCCGCCCCGCAGGTCATCGTGGCCGGAGCCGGCTCCGGCAAGACGACGGTGATGGCCGCCCGGGTGGTCTGGCTGGTCGGCACGGGCCAGGTCGCCCCCGAGCAGGTCCTCGGCCTGACCTTCACCAACAAGGCCGCCGGCGAGCTCGCCGAGCGCGTCCGCACCGCCCTCGTCCGCGCCGGCGTGACGGACCCCGACGTCCTCGACCCCGACGATCCGCCCGGCGAGCCCCGCATCTCCACCTACCACGCCTTCGCGGGGCAGCTGCTCACCGACCACGGCCTGCGCATCGGCCTGGAGCCCACCTCCCGGCTCCTCGCCGACGCCACCCGCTACCAGCTCGCCGCCCGCGTCCTGCGCGAGGCCCCCGGCCCGTATCCCGCGCTCACCCGCTCCTTCCCCACCCTCGTCGGCGACCTCCTCGCCCTCGACGCCGAGCTCAGCGAACACCTCGTGCGGCCCGAGCGCCTCCTCCGTCACGACTCCGAGCTGCTCGACGAACTGGCCACCGCCAAGCTCACCAACGCCGACCTGCGCAAACTCCCCGAGGCCGCCGCCGCACGCCGCGAGCTCCTCGACCTCGTCGTCCGCTACCGGGCCGCCAAGCGCTCCCGCGACCTCCTCGACTTCGGCGACCAGATCGCGCTGTCCGCCGAGCTCGCCACCACCCGCCCCGAGGTCGGCGCGATCCTCCGCGACGAGTTCCGGGTCGTCCTCCTCGACGAGTACCAGGACACCTCCGTCGCCCAGCGGCTGCTCCTCGCCGGTCTCTTCGGGCAGGGCACCGGGCACGCCGTGACCGCCGTCGGCGACCCCTGCCAGGCCATCTACGGCTGGCGCGGCGCCTCCGTCGCCAACCTCGACGACTTCCCCGAGCACTTCCCGTACGGCGACGGCACCCCGGCCACGCGCCACGCCCTCTCCGAGAACCGGCGCAGCGGCGGCCGCCTCCTCGACCTCGCCAACGGCCTCGCCGCCCCGCTGCGCGCGATGCACGCCGGTGTGGAGGCGCTGCGGCCCGCGCCCGGCGCGGAGCGCGACGGCAGCGTCCGCATCGCCCTCCTCCCCACCCACGCCGAGGAGATCGACTGGCTCGCCGACTCCCTCGCCCACCTCGTCCGCACCGGCACCGCGCCCGGCGAGATCGCCGTCCTGTGCCGTACCGCCACCGACTTCCCCGCCATCCAGGCCGCCCTGGTCGCCCGCGACGTCCCCGTCGAGGTCGTCGGACTCTCCGGCCTGCTCCACCTGCCCGAGATCGCCGACCTGGTCGCCGTCTGCGAGGTCCTCCAGGACCCGGGCGCCAACGCCTCCCTCGTACGACTCCTCACCGGCCCCCGCTGGCGGATCGGCCCGCGCGACCTGGCCCTCCTCGGCCGCCGCGCCCGGCTCCTCGTGCACCGGCCCGGCGATGAGGCCGCCGACGCCGACCAGCGGCTCGCCGCCGCCGTCGAGGGCGTCGACCCGGCCGAGGTGATCTCCCTCGCCGACGCGCTCGACACCTTCCTCGACTCCGGCGGCGGCGAGGACGACGGGCTGCCGTTCTCCGCCGAGGCGCGGGTCCGCTTCGCCCGCCTCGCCACCGAGCTGCGCGCCCTGCGGTCCTCGCTCGCCGACCCGCTGATGGACGTGCTGCACCGGGTGCTCGCCGCCACCGGCCTCGAGGTCGAGCTCTCCGCCTCCCCGCACGCCCTGGCCGCCCGCCGCCGCGAGACCCTCGGCAACTTCCTGGACATCGCCGCCGGCTTCGCCTCCCTCGACGGCGAGGCCACCCTTCTCGCCTTCCTCGGCTTCCTGCGCACCGCCGCGCAGTACGAGAAGGGCCTGGACAACGCGCTGCTTGGTGGCGAGAACACGGTCAAGGTGATGACCGCCCACAAGTCCAAGGGCCTGGAGTGGGACGTGGTCGCGGTGCCCGGCCTGGTCACCGGTCAGTTCCCGTCGACCCGTGCCCGCGAGTCCTGGCCCGCCCAGCCCCAGGTCCTCCCGCACGCCCTGCGCGGCGACGCGGCCACGCTGCCGCGGCTGGACGCCTGGGACGCCGCCTCCCTGAAGGCCTTCAAGGAGGACCTGCGCGACCACCAGCACACCGAGGAGCTCCGCCTCGGCTATGTGACCTTCACCCGCCCCCGCTCCCTGCTGCTCGGCTCCGCCCACTGGTGGGGCCCCGCCCAGAAGAAGCCGCGCGGCCCCTCGGACTTCCTGGCCGCGCTGTACGACCACTGCGCGGCCGGCCACGGCGAGATCGAGGCCTGGGCGGACCCGCCGGAGGAGGGCGCGCAGAACCCCCTGCTCACGGCCGAACTCGCGGACCAGGCCTGGCCGCTGCCCCTGGACAAGGAGTCGCTCGCACGACGCCGGGAGGCGGCGGACGCGGTGCTGACCCGCCTGTGGGCGGCCGTCACCCCGCAGGGCGCTGAGGCCGCCCCCGCACACGGCCACCGGGACCCGGACCCCGACGACCTCTGGCTCCCGGAGGACCTGGAAGAGCCTTCGTACGACGAGGACCGGGACGAGCCGGACCCGCACGTCCCGGCCCCCGAAGAGCCCCACGTGCCCGCCCCCCGGACGGAGGCCCGGCTGGCTCTCACGCCGGAGGACGCCCGCACCATCGCCTCCTGGGACCGCGATCTCACCGCCCTCACCGCCGAGCTCCACCGCTCGCGGGCGACCACGCGGGACGTCGTCCTGCCCGCCTATCTGTCGGCCTCCCAGGTGCTGCGGCTCGCCGCCGACCCCGACGGTTTCGCCAAGGAGCTGGCCCGGCCCATGCCGAAGCCGCCGCAGCCGGCCGCCCGGCGCGGCACGCGTTTCCACGCCTGGGTGGAGTCCCGGTTCGAGGAGCTGCCGCTGCCCATGCTCGGTCCGGACGAGCTGCCCGGCGGCGAGGAGTTCGCGGGCGAGCCGGAGATCCTGGACGAGCGGGACCTGGACGTGCTCAAGGAGGCCTTCGACCGCACGCCCTACGCCCGCCGCACCCCGTACAAGGTCGAGGTCCCCGTCCACCTCTCCCTCGCGGGCCGGGTGGTCCGGGGCCGGATCGACGCCGTCTACCGGGACCCGGACACCGGCGCGTACGAGATCGTCGACTGGAAGACCAGCCACCTGCGCAACGCCGATCCGCTCCAGCTCGCGATCTACCGCCTCGCCTGGGCCGAGCAGCACGGACTCGACCCGGAGGAGGTCGCCGCGGCCTTCGTGTACGTGCGGACGGGGGAGGTCGTACGGCCCTCGCGGCTGCCCGGCCGGGCCGGGCTCGAGGCCCTGCTGCTCGGGGCACCGGCCGACGGCGGAGCGGGTTCGGGCGCCGGATAGGCTCGGTGGCATGAGCGAGACCCCGGACAGCGCCGTCCACCCCGCAGGCACCGAGACCGAGACCGTACGCGCGTACATCGAGCGGCACCGGTCCGCCTTTCTCGACGACCTCGCCGAGTGGCTGCGGATCCCGTCCGTGTCGGGGCAGCCGGAGCGGGCCGGGGACGTGCGGCGCAGCGCCGCGTGGCTGGTCGCCGCGCTGAAGGAGACCGGTTTCCCGACCGCCGAGGTCTGGGAGACCGACGGGGCGCCGGCGGTTTTCGCCGAGTGGCCGTCGGACGACCCCGACGCGCCGACCGTGCTCGTCTACGGTCACCACGACGTGCAGCCCGCGGCCCGCGAGGACGGCTGGCACACGGATCCGTTCGAGCCGGTGGTCGTCGACGGCCGGATGTACGCGCGGGGCGCGGCCGACGACAAGGGCCAGGTCTTCTTCCACACCCTCGGGGTCCGCGCGCATCTCGCCGCCACGGGCCGCACCGCGCCCGCCGTCCACCTGAAGCTGCTGGTGGAGGGCGAGGAGGAGTCGGGCTCGACGCACTTCCGCGCCCTGGTGGAGAAGCAGGCCGCCCGGCTCGCGACCGATGTGGTGATCGTGTCCGACACCGGCATGTGGTCCGAGACCACCCCGACCGTGTGCACCGGCATGCGCGGGGTCGCGGACTGCGAGATCGACCTGTTCGGGCCGGACCAGGACATCCACTCCGGTTCCTTCGGCGGCGCGGTGCCGAACCCGGCCACCGTCGCCGGCCGGATCGTCGCCGCGCTCCACGACGCCGACGAGCGGGTCGCGATCCCCGGCTTCTACGAGGGCGTCACCGAGCTCTCCGCCACCGAGCGGGCGCTCGTCGCCGAGCTGCCCTTCGACGAGGACGCCTGGCTGGCCACCGCCAGGTCCCACGGCACCCTCGGCGAGCGGGGCTACTCCACCCTGGAGCGGGTCTGGGCCCGCCCCACGGCCGAGGTCAACGGCATCGGCGGCGGCTACCAGGGCCCCGGCGGCAAGACCATCGTCCCCGCCTCCGCCCACCTGAAGCTCTCCTTCCGGCTCGTCGCCGGGCAGGACCCTGACCGGATCGAGACCGCCGTCCGCGACTGGCTGGCCGGCCTGGTCCCCGCCGGCATCCGGTACGAGATCGTGTTCGGCGCCCCGACCCGGCCCTGCCTCACCCCGCTCGACCACCCGGCCCTGAAGGCGGTGGCCGGCGCGATGAGCCGGGCCTTCGACGGCGCCAAGGTCCGCTACACCCGCGAGGGCGGTTCGGGACCGGCCGCCGACCTGCAGGACGTCCTGGGCGCGCCGGTGCTCTTCCTGGGCATCTCGGTTCCGTCCGACGGCTGGCACGCCCCGAACGAGAAGATCGAGCTCGATCTCCTCATGAAGGGCGTCGAGACGACCGCTCATCTGTGGGGCGACCTGCCGACCGCCCTTCACGACGCCGAGCGCCCGGGGCCCGGCCGGCCATGATCCGGCGGCAGGCCCTGACCCACACACCGATCCGGGGGAGTTGGAAGCACCTGTGAGCACCCTGAACAACGCGTCCGCGGACCGCCCGATCTCGCTCACCGCCCCGAGCGGGATCGACCGCGCCGCCCACCACCGCCTCGACGAGGCGTGGCTCGCCGCCGCCTGGAGCCACCCGACGACCCGGGTCTTCGTGGTCTCGGGCGGCCAGGTGCTGATCGACGACACGCCCGACGGCCGGACCGAGCTGGTCATGACGCCGGCGTTCGAGGCCCCGGTCACCGAGACCCACCGCTATTTCCTGGGCACGGACGCCGACGGCGTGTCCTACTTCGCGCTCCAGAAGGACAGCCTGCCGGGCCGCATGGACCAGTCCGCGCGGCCGGCCGGCCTGCGCGAGGCGGGCATGCTGCTGTCGCCGCGGGACACCGGTCTGATGGTGCACGCGGTCGCGCTGGAGAACTGGCAGCGGCTGCACCGCTTCTGCTCGCGCTGCGGCGAGCGCACGGTGGTCGCGGCGGCCGGGCACGTCCGCCGCTGCCAGGCCTGCGGCGCCGAGCACTACCCGCGCACCGACCCCGCCGTGATCATGCTGGTCACCGACGACCAGGACCGGGCGCTCCTGGGCCGCCAGGTGCACTGGCCCGAGGGCCGTTTCTCCACCCTCGCGGGCTTCGTGGAGCCGGGCGAGTCCATCGAGCAGGCGGTGGTGCGGGAGGTCTTCGAGGAGGCGGGCGTCACGATCGGCGAGGTGGAGTACATCGCCAGCCAGCCGTGGCCGTTCCCGTCCAGCCTGATGCTGGGCTTCTTCGCCCGGGCGACCTCGGCGGAGATCAACGTGGACGGCGAGGAGATCCACGAGGCCCGCTGGTTCTCGCGCGAGGACCTGGCCGCCGGCTTCGAGTCGGGCGAGGTCCTGCCCCCGTACGGGATCTCGATCGCCTCCCGTCTGGTCGAGCTCTGGTACGGCAAGCCGCTCCCGAAGCCGGGCGACCTGGCCTGAGTCGGTAGGCGGGCGACGGGTTCCCGACCCGGCGCGGCGCGCTCGGGTCCGGGATGGGTCCGGACCGTAAGCGGAATGCGAGATCGTCCCGGTGCCCGGCACCGGGACGATCTGTTTTCGGCCATCGGCGGCCGGCGGGCTCAGTGGGCGGCGATCACCAGCGCGAGCGCGATCACCGCCGGGACGGTCTGGACGAAGAGGATGCGACGACTCGCGGTGGCCGCCCCGTAGACGCCCGCCACGGCCACGCAGACGAGGAAGAAGACCCGCGCCGCGAAGGCGACCGGCTCGTCCGCCACGGCGCCCCAGACCAGACCGGCGGCGAGGAAGCCGTTGTAGAGACCCTGGTTCGCGGCGAGCACCTTCGTCTCGGCGGCGAACTCGGCGGTCGTGCCGAAGGCGGCCCGGGTGCGCGGGGCGGTCCACAGGAACATCTCCAGGACCAGGATGTATGCGTGCAGTGCGGCGACGGCCAGTACGGCCACGGTGGCGACGATCGACATGCCCCCATGATCGACCCGGCGGGTCCCGCAACGCCGGACCCCGGCCGGGCCGTGGGCCGACCGGGGTCTCGGAGCGGGTCGCGAAGGGCGCCCGCGAAGGGCGCGTCAGGCGGCGAGGGCCTGCTTGACCTGGGCCAGGCTCGGGTTGGTCATGACGACCTCGTCGCCGCCGGCCGTCGGGACGATGCGGACGGTCGGGACGGTCTGGTTGCCGCCGTTGGCCTGCTCGACGAAGGTCGCCGACTCCGGGTCCTGCTCGATGTTGATCTCCGTGTACGCGATGCCCTCACGGTCCAGCTGGCTCTTCAGCCGGCGGCAGTAGCCGCACCACGTGGTGCTGTACATCGTCACAGTGCCCTGCATGGCCAGGCGCTCCTCAAGTTCGCGGGTGGATGCGATGAGGAAGAACGTACGCCTTCGGCCACCCATTCCCGGAACCGTGTTCGTATGACCGGCGCCACCCGCCTGTGGACAACCCGCCGCACCGACCCCCTCGGACCTGGCAGCATGGCGGGGTGACAGCAGCAACGCACTCCCCTCTTTTCCCGCAGGTCCCCGAGTCGGCCGACGCGGTGCTCGACGGGCTCGACCCGGAGCAGCGCGAGGTCGCGCTGGCCCTGCACGGCCCGGTGTGCGTCCTCGCCGGAGCCGGTACGGGCAAGACCCGCGCGCTCACCCACCGCATCGCCTACGGGGTGCGGGCGGGCATACTCGCGCCCGCCAGTGTGCTGGCCGTCACGTTCACCAACCGCGCCGCAGGAGAGATGCGCGGCCGGCTGCGCCAGCTCGGCGCGGGCGGCGTCCAGGCCCGCACGTTCCACTCCGCCGCCCTCCGCCAGCTCCAGTACTTCTGGCCGAAAGCAGTCGGTGGCGAGCTGCCCCGGCTCCTGGAGCGGAAGATCCAGCTGGTCGCCGAGGCCGCGGCCCGCTGCCGGATCCGGCTCGACCGGAACGAGCTGCGGGACGTCACGAGCGAGATCGAGTGGGCCAAGGTCACCCAGACCGTCCCCGCCGACTATCCGGCCGCCGTCGCCAAGTCGGTCCGCGACGCCCCCCGCGACCCCGCCGAGATCAGCCAGATCTACGCGATGTACGAGCAGCTCAAGCGCGACCGCGACGTGATCGACTTCGAGGACGTGCTGCTGCTCACCGTCGGCATCCTCCAGGACCGCCACGACATCGCCGACCAGATCCGTCGGCAGTACCAGCACTTCGTGGTCGACGAGTACCAGGACGTCTCCCCGCTCCAGCAGCGGCTGCTCGACCTGTGGCTCGGTGACCGCGACAGCCTGTGCGTGGTCGGTGACGCCAGCCAGACGATCTACTCGTTCACCGGCGCCACCCCCGACCACCTGCTGAACTTCCGGGTCCGTCACCCCAACGCCACCGTGGTCAAGCTGGTCCGTGACTACCGCTCCACCCCCCAGGTCGTCCACCTGGCCAACGGGCTGCTCAGCCAGGCCCGCGGCCGGGCCGCCGAGCACCGTCTCGAGCTGATCTCCCAGCGCGACCCCGGCCCCGAGCCCGTCTACACGGAGTACGCGGACGAGCCCGCCGAGGCCGAGGGCACTGCCCGCCGCGTCCGCGACCTGATCGGCGCCGGCGTCCCGGCCGGCGAGATCGCCGTGCTCTACCGGGTCAACGCCCAGTCGGAGGTCTACGAGCAGGCCCTCGCCGACGCCGGCGTGCCCTACCAGCTGCGCGGCGCCGAGCGCTTCTTCGAGCGCCAGGAGGTCCGCGAGGCGGGCGTGGCGCTGCGCGGCGCCGCCCGCGCCGGGGGGAACGACGCGCTGCTCGACGACGCCGAGGACCTGCCCTCCCAGGTGCGGGCCGTGCTCTCCACCAAGGGCTGGACCACCGAGCCGCCGGCCGGCTCCGGCGCCGTCCGGGACCGCTGGGAGTCGCTGGCCGCGCTCGTCCGGCTCGCCGAGGACTTCGCCCGGGCCAGGCCGGGGGCCACCCTCGCCGACCTGGTGACCGAGCTCGACGAGCGGGCCGCCGCCCAGCACGCCCCCACCGTCCAGGGCGTCACGCTCGCCTCGCTGCACGCCGCCAAGGGCCTGGAGTGGGACGCCGTCTTCCTGGTCGGCCTCACCGAGGGCATGATGCCGATCACCTACGCCAAGACCGACGAGCAGGTCGAGGAGGAGCGCCGCCTGCTGTACGTGGGCGTGACCCGGGCCCGGGTGCACCTCAGCCTGTCCTGGGCGCTGTCCCGTTCCCCGGGCGGCCGCGCCTCCCGCCGCCCCACCCGCTTCCTCAAGGGGCTGCGGCCCGGCTCGGGCTCCCTCGGCGCGGCGGGCGCGGGCGGCGGCGGAGGCATCGAGCGGGGCAGCGGCTCCGGGCGGCGCAAGCGGCGCGGACCGGTGCAGTGCCGGGTCTGCGGCGCCACGCTCACCGAGGCCGGCGAGATGAAGCTGATGCGCTGCGAGGGCTGCCCCTCCGACATGGACGAGGGCCTGTACGAGCGGCTCCGGGAGTGGCGCTCGGAGCAGGCGCGGGAGCTCGGCCAGCCCGCTTATTGCGTGTTCACCGACAAGACGCTCATGGCGATCGCCGAGCGCGTGCCCGGATCCGACGGGGAGCTCGCCGCGATCTCGGGGGTCGGCGCCCGTAAGCTGGACCGCTTCGGCGCCGATGTTCTCGCCATCTGCGCAGGTGAGGTGCCCGGAGGAAGCGACGACGAGGCGTGACGAAAACTCGTGGGAAAAATAGTTTGCGCCCGCCCCGTCAAGCCCCATAGGTTCTTAACCACGGAAACAGCGGCTTCTTCGAAGCCCTGTCTTCGTGCTGTACTTGTCCAATAGAAGATGAGGGTCCGGCTCACCCCGAGCCCTCCGAGACGCCGAGAGGAGGCGATTCCAGTGATCAGCACCGTCAAGAACATCCAGACCAGCACCGCCAAAATGACCGATCGCTCGGTCGTCTCCGCCTGCACGCTCGGCCTCTCCGCCTTCGCGTCCTCCACGCTTCTTGGCAGTGGTCTGTCCGGCGCTGGCCTGCCCGTTCTCGGCATGCCCGGTCTCCTGATGGATCGCCCGGAGCGCAATGAGCGACCGACCAAGGCACTGGAAGCAGGAGTGGTGGGCAAGGCCCAGGCCCCGGCCTATGGCTTTGCGGCGACCGGTGCCGGTATTGAGCAGCAGACGACGCAGCACCACACGATGTGGGCCTTCCGTGGGCTCGAACCCTGGAGTGATCCAGCCTGATCGACGATCAGGCCGGCGCCTTCAGGGCCGCGGAACCCCATCAGGGATCCGCGGCCCTTCTGTTTGTCCCCGAACGGGGCTGACGGAGCGAGGGGGCCTCGGGACCAGCAGAACCGGTACCACCCGAAACCCCGGCCAACAGGCCGGAACGACCAGACGAGGAAGAAAACCCGTGCAACTCGAAGCGCACGCCCCGTCCGTACCGCCTTCCGAAACGATCCCCCCGCCCGGCCTCACGGAGGACTCCGCCTTGACCCCCCTCACCGCGCTCACCGCGCTCGACGACGCCATCGAGAACCTCGGTGTGCCCGTCCCCTGCCGCTCGTACGACCCCGAGGTCTTCTTCGCCGAGTCCCCGGCCGACGTCGAGTACGCCAAGTCGCTCTGCCGGACCTGCCCGCTCATGGCGGCCTGCCTCGCCGGCGCCAAAGAGCGCCGCGAGCCCTGGGGCGTCTGGGGTGGAGAGCTCTTCGTCCAGGGCGTGGTCGTGGCCCGCAAGCGGCCCCGTGGCCGCCCGCGCAAGAACCCGATCGCGGCATGACCGCCATCACCTGGGGGGCGACCCCCAACCTCACGCGCACCGGAACCATTGACCGCCCCCTCACGCACGATCCCCAGAAGCAGGCCCCGATGACCACGTCCGCCCACGAGCCCTCCGGCTCCGCGACCCCAGACGTTTCGATCAGCGGCGCGAACCGCTCGCGCCAGAACAGGACCCGTGAGATGCAACTCATCCCAGAAGCCCTGGCCCGTGCTCATATGCACGACCGCCTGCGGGAAGCCGACGCGGAACGCCAGGCCGTGCGCCTGGTCGCCGCCCGGCGGATGCAGCGGCGCGCCGAGCGCGTGTCGATGCGCGCCCGCCGCGCGCTCGCCATGGCCGTCATGCACTGAGCCAGGCAGACTCCCAGCCGCGGGGGCCGGTCCGAACGGACCGGCCCCCGCGGTGCGTTGCCCGCCGCGCGGGCGCTCGCCGGGTTATCGTCACCAAGGTGAACGACGCCACCGCCCCCGAGCCCCTCTACGTGTGCGCCCGCTGCGGCAGGACCGCACCGGAACTGCCCGTGACCTGGACCTGCTCGGTGGAGAACGGCACCCGCCAGTACTTCTGCGAGGACTGCGCCCGCGCCAACATCAGGGCCATCGAGGGCCGCCTCGACTCGTCCTGGTGGTGAGCGGCCCGCTCAGCGCTCAGACCCTCTCAGGCCCGCTCAGTCCGTGTCCGCCTCCACGAAGCCGGGCAGCCACTCCTCCAGCTCGTCCCGCAGCCGCACCGTCGCGCCCAGCTGACACAGCACCCCGATCGTGCTCAACGTCACACGGTGTATCAGCAGATACGAGGGCGGCAGATTGAGCTGCTTGCCCAACTGGTGTGCGGGGGAGCGGAGATCGGCGAGCCGGGCGGCCTGGGCGCGCAGCCAGCCGCGGGTGAAGCCGAACGCTTCCACCTCGGCCGGCTCGATGATCGGCAGCAGGTACTCCAGGACCTCGTCCGGGTCGAGCGCGACGGACTCCTTCACGAAGCCCTCCGCGCACAACAGCTCGTAGACCCGCTCCGCCCGCCCGGCCAGCGTCATGCGCAGACAGGTGCCGATCGTCTCGGGAAGGCCGCCCGGCAGCCGGTCCACGGTGCCGAAGTCCAGCACGCCGAGCCGCCAGGAGCCCGCCGGGTCGCCGTCCTCGCCCTCGGGCCCGGGCAGCAGCCGGAAGTTTCCCGGATGCGGATCGGCGTGCAGCAGACCGGTGCGCGCGGGCCCGGAGAACAGGAAGCGGGCGAGCAGCTGCCCGGCCCGGTCCCGCTGCTCCTGCGTGCCGTCCGCGATCACCTCCGACAGCGGGACGCCGTCCATCCACTCCGTCACCAGCACCTGGTCCGACTGGTGCACCACCGCCGGCACCACCACGTCCGGGTCGTCCGCGAACTCCTCCGCGTGCGCCCGCTGGGCCGACGCCTCCAGGCCGTAGTCCAGCTCCTCCGCGACCCGGTCCCGCAGCTCTTTGATCAGCGGTTTGATGTCCATGCCCGGGATCAGCGGTCCGAGCAGCCGGGCGAACCGGCTCAGCTGCGCCAGATCCGACAGCAGGGCGTCCCCCGCCCCCGGATACTGCACCTTCACCGCGACCTCGCGGCCGTCGTGCCACACCGCCCGGTGGACCTGCCCGATCGAGGCGGCCGCGGCCGGCTTGTCCTCGAACTCCAGGAACAGCTCCCGCCACCCCTCGCCGAGCCGCTCCTCGAGCACCGCGTGCACGGTCCCCGTCGGCATCGGCGGAGCGGCGTCCTGCAGCTTGGTGAGCGCCGCCCGGTAGGGCCCGGCCACCTCCTCGGGCAGCGCCGACTCGAAGACGGACATGGCCTGCCCGAACTTCATCGCCCCGCCCTTCAACTCGCCGAGCACACGGAACAACTGCTCCGCCGTGCGCTGCTGGAGCTCCCGAGCGACGATCTCCGCCGACTTCCCGCCGATGCGCTTTCCCAGGCCCCAGGTGGCCCGCCCGGCGAAGCCGAGCGGCAACGCGGCCAGTTTGGCGGTCCGTGTGACCGCCTTCCGGGGAAGATCAGACATGTGCCCTCCAGGTCCCAGACTGCCGTGCCACGCGGTGTCGTTACCCCGCCATTGTGTCGTGCGCACTCCGGGACGCGGAGACACGCTCCCCTTCCGTGCCGCGGCGCGCCCCGCACGGACACGCCGGGTGGGCCCGCACCGGCGCCGAGCGCCACTCGAGCAGCGGCAGCGACACCTCCCAGCGGGCGCCCACGCTCGACGGCAGGTCCCCGTCCAGGAACGCCAGGGCGTGCGCGGCGGCGAGCCCCGCGACCGCCGTCGCGAGCCCCACGTCGCAGGCCGGCAGCGGATGGGGAGCGCCGGAGCGCCACTGGGCCGGCAGGCGCGGCCAGACCGGCTCCCGGTCGGTCCGCTCCCGCTGCATGCACCCCGCGCACGCGGTCCCGCCCGGCAGCACCAGCGGGCCCACCACGCCGGTGGCTTCGAGCACGCCCGCGTACAGATGGGGCGTCCCGGTGGCGAGCCAGCTCTCGGCCGGCAGCGGATCGGGCACATAGGCTCCGAGGCCGTCCCGCGGGGTCACCACGATGAGGGACAGCCCCGGCTCGCCGCCGCCGTCACCCGGTGCGGCACGGCCCTCGCCGGTCGGCCGCCCGCCCGGAGCCGCCCGCCGCACGAGCCGCCGGGCCGCGACCGCCCGGCGCTCCCCGACCGCCTCGGCCGGCAGCCCGGCGGGCGAGACCTCCCAGGGGGCGACGGTGCCGGAGTCCAGGACCTCCACCCGCCCGACGCCAGCCGCCGACAGCAGCGCCGCCACCGCCGCGCCCACCCTTCCCGCCCCGCGCACCTGGACCCGCAGGGCCCGCCGCGCGGCCAGGGCCCGCGGCGCCCCGTCCGGTGCCCGGTGGACGACGGACAGCGAGGCGAGGTCCGCGCGCACCGGGTCGAGCTCCGCGTCCGCGCGGTCCCGCGGCCCGCCCGGTGGTCCGGCGGGCGGCCGCACCGACGCGTCGGCGATCAGTCCGGCGTCGGCGAGCCGGCCGATCAGGGCCTCGAGACGGCCGTCCGCGAGGCCGAGGGCCCGCGCCTCCGCCCGCAGCAGCTCCATGCCGCGCGTCCCGTCGAGCAGACCGATCAGACTGCCGGTGGTCGTGTCGACCGGCCCCAGGACCACCGCGTGCGCCGGCGTCACCCCGAACTGCACGTACTGCAGATTCCGCCAGGCACGCCGCAACGCCGGTTTCACCATCGGATGCATGACCCCACCCCGTAAACGATCTTTCGCTCGTCCTTCCGCAGCTCAGATTGCCTGGGTGGTGCGAGTGGCGCGGAAAGTTGTCCACAGGGCGAGGGATTAATCATTCGAATGGTGCGGGACTTCCCGCGCTGACAGCGGGTAACGTCGGGGCCGTGCCGGCCGACCCACAGCGCAGCGTGACAAGCAGACCGCCCCGCGGCTCGGGGACGAGTGCGGTCGAGGTCCGCAGGAGCTCCCGCCGGAGCCGGACGGTCTCCGCCTACCGCGAGGGCGACCGGACGATCGTGCTGATCCCGGCCCGGATGTCAGAGGCCGAGGAGCAGCGCTGGGTCACCGTCATGCTGGACAAGCTCGCCGCCCAGGAGAGCAAGAGCGTCCTCGGCGACCGGGAGCTGACCGAGCGCGCGGAACGCCTGTCGGAGCAGTACTTCGGCGGCCGGGCCCGCCCCACCTCGGTCCGCTGGGTCACCAACCAGAACACCCGCTGGGGTTCCTGCACACCGTCCGAGGGCAGCATCCGGCTCTCCCACCGGCTCCAGGGCATGCCCGAGTACGTCGTCGACTACGTCCTGTGCCACGAGCTCGCCCATCTCCTCGTGCCCGGCCACGGACCGCGGTTCTGGCGGCTCCTGGAGGCCTATCCGCGCACCGAGCGGGCCCGCGGCTACCTGGAGGGCGTGGTCGCCGCCGCCCGGCTGCCGCAACTGCCGGACGCACGCGGAGAGTGACGCCGTCCTGCTGCGGTTCTGTACCGAACGCGTACGGGCTTGCCCCAATGTCACGAGCAGCCGTTAGCCTGGCGCGACGCATTCGTAATTCGGGATGGGGGACGGTCGTCACATATGGCCAGGGAATTCCAACGCGGCCACAAGGCCAAGATCAGTGATCTCACGGCGGGAACCGATCTGTACGTGGGCGTGCAGATCGCGGGGCCCGGGCTGACCTTCGACATCAGCTGCTTCGGCCTGGACGCGAACGAGCGGCTCTCCGACGACCGCTACTTCGTCTTCTTCAACCAGCCCAAGTCGCCGGAGGAGTCCATCCAGCTGCTCGGCGCGCAGTCCGGCGACACCGAGTCCTTCCGGGTCACCCTCGACCGCGTCCCCGCGCACATCCACAAGCTGTCGTTCACGGCGACGATCGACGGCGCCGGGCAGATGTCTCAGGTCGGCCCGGGCTGGATCCGGATCGTCGCGGGCGGCGAGGAGGTCGCCCGATACGCCTTCACCGGTGCGGAGTTCTCCACCGAGCGCGCGGTGATGCTGGGCGACTTCTACCTGAAGGACGTGTGGCGGTTCGCCGCCGTCGGCCAGGGCTTCGACGGCGGCCTGGAAGCGCTGCTGAAGAACTTCGGCGGCGAGGTCGCCGAGGAGCAGCCCGCCGCGCAGCAGGCCCCGGCCGCCGCCCCCGGCTTCGCGCCGCCGCCGCAGTCCGCCGCGCCTCCGGCGTTCGGCGCGCCCGCCGCGCCCCAGGCGCCCGCCCCGGCCCCGGCCCCGGTCCCGGCGCCCGCACCGGTGCACGCGACGCCGACGATGGCCGCCCCCATGGCGCCCCCGGCGCCTGCCCCCGCGCCCGCGCCGGCTCCGGCCGCGCCCGCTCCCGGGCCGTACGGACAGCCCCCGCAGCCCCCGCAGTTCGGCCAGGTGCCCGGTCAGGTCCCCGGGCAGATGCCGGGTCAGGTCCCGCCGCCCGGAGCCCCCGCGCCCTACGGCCAGCCGGCCCCGGGCCCGTACGGGCAGCCGCAGTTCGGCCAGGTCCCGCAGCAGCCCGGCATGCCGCAGGGCGTTCCCCAGGGCGTGCCGGCCACCGGTGCCGGGCTCGCCGCCGCGCTCGCGCCGTACAAGGAGACGCCGACCGGCACCCGCTGGACGCCGCAGAACCAGCAGCTCATGCGGGTCGACCTGGCCATGGGCGGCGTGCCCGTCCTCGCCCGGCAGGGCTCCATGGTCATGTACCAGGGCAAGGTCGAGTTCGCCCACAAGGGAGCCGGATTCACCGGCCGGATCGTCGGCAACGCCACCGGCCAGGAGATGGAGCTGATGCGCTGCTCCGGCCGCGGCCAGGTCTTCCTCGCCGAGGGCGGTGCCCACCTCCACCCGATCGAGCTGCAGGGCGACGCCATCTGCGTCTCCGCCGAGAACGTGCTCGCCTTCGACGAGTCGCTGCAGTACGAGGTCCGGCGCATCGAGGGCCACGGCATCCCCGGCGGCGCCCTGTTCACCATGCAGTTCCAGGGCACCGGCACCGTCGTCGTGAAGACCCACGGCATCCCGGTCGTCCTGCCCGTCACGCCGACCACCTTCGCCGACTGCAACGCCGTCGTCGCCTGGTCGGCCGCCTCCCAGGTCATCCTCTCCAGCCAGGTCAGGCTGCGCCGCAACGCCTACCCCGGCCACAGCGGGGAGACCGTCAACCTCCAGTTCCGGGGCGCCCCCGGCAACTTCATTGTCGTCCAGCCCTACGAGGTCTGAGGGAGCCCGGAACCATGAACCAGCAACTCGCGGGCTACGCCCCGACCCCGATCACGGCACGGATGGAGAACCACGGCCGTTCCATGCTGAAGGTCGCCATGGCCTCCGGCCAGGACCTGTACGCGCGCACCGGCTCGATGGTCGCCTACGAGGGCTTCATCAGCTACGAGCCCAACCCGCCCGCCGTGCGCCAGGTGGCGCAGGCATGGGCCACCGGCGAGGGCGCGCCGGTCATGAAGTGCTCCGGTGACGGACTGCTCTACCTCGCCGACTACGGCGCCGACGTCGTCGTGATCAACCTCCAGAACGACTCGATCTCCGTCAACGGCACCAATGTGCTCGCCTTCGACGCCCACCTCCAGTGGGGCGTCGAGCGGGTCAAGGGCCTCGCCAAGTTCGCCGGCCAGGGCCTGTTCAACGTCGAGATCGCGGGCACCGGATGGGTCGCCCTCACCTCGCGCGGCACGCCGATCGTCGTCGACTGCGGCCGGGGCGAGGACGAGACGTACGTCGACCCGGACGCGCTCGTCGCCTGGTCGCCGAATCTGAAGGTCAAGGGCAAGCGCAGCTTCAAGGCCTCCTCCCTCATCGGGCGGGGCAGCGGCGAGGCCTTCCAGATGGCCTTCTCGGGCCAGGGCATCGTCGTCGTACAGCCGAGCGAGGACAGCACCGACCGCCTGCGGGTCCGGGGCTGAGGGGGAGCGAGAACACACCATGCAGAGCCCGCTTTTCAACCACGCGGAACAGCAGAGCCAGGAGCGCTACGTCGTCCAGAACCCGCAGCTGCTGCGGGTCACCCTGGGCGGCTCGGACGACATCCTGGCCCGCAAGGGCGCGATGGTCGCCTACCAGGGCCTCGTCGACTTCGACGGCGAGTACCAGACGCCGAGCCAGCGCCGGGCCCGAGCCCGCACCGGTGAGGGCCTCGACCTGATGCGCTGCTCCGGGCAGGGCACGGTCTACTTCGCCAACCTCGCCCAGTACATCCACGTCGTGGACGTCGAGCAGGAGGGCCTGACCGTCGACAGCTCCTACGTCCTGGCGCTCGACTCGACGCTGCACACCGAAGTCATCGCCGTGGACAGCCAGTACGGCATCTCCGGCACCGGCAAGTACCAGCTGAACATCTCCGGCCGCGGCAGGGTCGCCCTGATGACCTCGGGCCAGCCGCTGATGATGGCGGTCACCCCGGAGAAGTACGTCAGCGTCGACGCGGACGCCATCGTCGCCTGGTCCACCGGGCTGCGGGTGCAGATGCAGGCCCAGACGGTCAACAGCAGCGTGATGCGCCGCCGCGGCAACACCGGCGAGGGCTGGGAGCTCAGCTTCCTCGGCCAGGGCTTCGCCCTGGTCCAGCCGAGCGAGGTCATGCCGCCGCAGAACGCCGCCGTCGGGCAGGGCCTCGCCGCCCAGTTCGGCGCCGGCCAGCACGGCTCGCGCGCCCAGAACCAGAACAACGCCTGGAACTGACCGCCGCGACACGGCCCGGGCACACGGCCCGGGCACACCGTCCGGGCACACGGCACAGGCTCACGGCACACGCGTAAGGGGCGGCCTCCCAGGGAGGCCGCCCCTTACGCACGGTGTGCTCAGCCCAGCCGGGCCAGCGTCCCCTCCAGGAGCCGGACCACCGACGTGTCCGCCACGCCCGCCACCTCGTCGTAACCCAACCAGCGAAGGTCCAGCGACTCGTCGCTGATCTCCGCCGCCGCCCCGGCCGGCGCGAGCGCCGCGTACTGCACGTCCAGGTGCCAGTGGCACGGCGCCGGGATCGGATGCCGGTCGAGCCGCACCGGTCCGCCCGGCAGCAGCGTCAGACCCGTCGCGATCCCCGACTCCTCCCGGGCCTCGCGCAGCGCCGCCGCCTCCAGGCTCGTGTCGCCTGGCTCGCAGTGCCCGCCCATCTGGAGCCACATGCCCAGCTTCTTGTGCAGGGTCAGCAGCACCTGCCCCCGCGAGGGGTCGATCACCAGCGCGCTGCTGGTGAGGTGACCGGCCTCGCAGGGCTTGTACATGCCGTCCGGATGGGCGGCCAGGTGCTCCAGATAGACATCACGGAGCTCCGGCTGGTCCTCGTACCCCTTGAGCACCAGGACCGCGTCGTCGTACAGGCTCACTTCTGGGTGTCGTCCTTGCCCTCGTCGCCGTCGCCGTCGCCCTCGGAGCGGCCCTCCGCCGCCTCGCCCAGCATCTTGTCGAGCTCGGAGAAGTCCAGGTGCTCGCGGTGGACGAAGCCGTCCGGGTCGTCCAGGTCCGTCGCGGTCGGCAGCATGTCCGGGTGCTCCCACAGGCCGTCGCGGCCGTCGACCCCGCGCGCGTCCGTGAGCGAGGCCCACAGCCGCGCGGCGTCCCGCAGCCGGCGCGGACGCAGCTGCAGACCGATCAGCGTGGCGAAGGTCTGCTCCGCGGGGCCGCCCGTCGCCCGGCGCCGGCGCAGCGTCTCGCGCAGCGCGTCCGCCGAGGTGAGCCGGGACTTCGCGGCCTCGTGCACCACCGCGTCCACCCAGCCCTCGACGAGCGCGAGCGCCGTCTCCAGACGGGCCAGGGCCGCCTTCTGCTCCGGGGTGTCCTCCGGCTGGAACATGCCCTGCTGGAGCGCCTCCTGCAGCTGCTCGGGGTGGCTCGGGTCCAGCTGACCCACGGCCTCCTCCAGCTTGGAGGTGTCGACCTTGATCCCGCGGGCATAGCCCTCGACCGCACCGAACAGGTGCGAGCGCAACCACGGCACGTGCGCGAACAGCCGCTGGTGGGCGGCCTCGCGCAGGGCCAGATACAGCCGGACCTCGTCCGACGGGACACCCAGGTCCTTCCCGAAGGCCGCCACGTTCAGCGGCAGCAGCGCCGCCTTGCCGGCCGGGCCGAGCGGCAGGCCGACGTCGGTCGAGCCGACGACCTCGCCCGCGAGCACGCCCACGGCCTGACCGATCTGCTGGCCGAACATGGCGCCGCCCATGGAGCGCATCATGCCGATCAGCGGGCCGGCCATCGCCTGCATCTCCTCCGGCAGCACGTCACCCATCGCCGCGCCGACCCGCTCGGCGACCGGGTCGACCAGCTGCTGCCAGGCCGGCAGGGTCGCCTCGACCCACTCGGCGCGGCTCCACGCCACGGCCGTGCCCGCGCCCGAGGGCAGCGAGGTGACCTGGTCGAGCCACAGGTCGGCGAGACGCACCGCCTCCTCGACCGCGGCCTTCTCGGCCGGGCCGACGCTCTCGTCCTTGGCGCCGTCGGGCGTGCCCTGGGCGACGACCTGGCGGGCGATCTGCTTGGCCATCTCCCAGTTGACCGGCCCGCCCTCGTAGCTGAGCATCTGGCCGAGCTGCTGGAAGGCCGCGCCCAGGTCCTGCGGGTTCATCGAACCGAACATCGCGGCGAACGGATTGTCCGCGCCGCCCGGCCCGCCCATGCTCATGCCCATGCCCGGGAAGCCGAAGCCGAACGGATTGCCGCCGCCCTGGCCACCGGACCCCTGGCCACCTCCGGCGGGGTCCTTCTTCTTGCCCTCGTCGCCGTGCTCCGGCTCCTCCGGCGGAAGGCCGAATCCGAATGGGGTGTCACTCACAGGTTTCCTCGGCTCGTCAGGCCGCCGGCTTCCTGCCGACGGCGGGCTCTCGGCTCGGCTCGCCTCCCCGACTCCACACCACCAGCGTAGACATCCGCACCGGATCCGGGCTCGGTGCTCCGCCGGGCCGTGGCCTGGGGCAGGATGGACGCCACCTGGTACGTACGCGTCATTCGGGTACGTACTGAAGACAACCGCTGGAGACGCCCGGTGAGTTCCCCAGATCCTCAGGTTCGCGCAGCGCGAAACCCCTCCACCCGGTCCGCCGCGCGCGGCCCCGTCGTCGCGGTCACCGGTGCCGCGTCCGGCGTCGGCGACCTGCTGACCCGGCGCCTGGCCGCGTCCGAGGAGGTCAGGCAGGTCGTCGCGATCGACGAGCGCCGCGGCGAGGTGCCCGAGGCGCGCTGGCACATCCTCGACGTGCGCGACCCGGCCATCGCCGAGAAGCTGCGCGGCGCGGACGTCGTCGTGCACCTCGCCGTCGACCTCGACCTGGAGACCGACCCCGCCGCCCGCTCGGCCTACAACGTCCGCGGCACCCAGACCGTGCTCACCGCCGCCGCCGCGGCCGGGGTGCACCGGGTGGTCCTGTGCACCTCCGCCATGGTCTACGGCGCGCTGCCCGACAACGACATCCCGCTCTCCGAGGACGCCGAGCTGCGCGCCACCGCCGAGGCCACCGGCGTGGGCGACCTCCTGGAGATCGAGCGCCTCGCCCGCCGCGCGCCCCGTGCCCACCCCGGGCTCAACGTGACGGTGGTCCGCCCGGCCGTCCTGGTGGGCGGCACGGACACCGCGCTGACCCGCTACTTCGAGTCGCCCCGGCTGCTCGTCGTCGCCGGATCCCGCCCCACCTGGCAGTTCTGCCATGTCGACGACCTGGTCAGCGCCCTGGAGTACGCGGCCCTGGAGAAGGTCGACGGCGAGTTCGCGGTCGGCTGCGAGGGCTGGCTCGAACAGGAGGAGGTGGAGGAGCTGTCCGGCATCCGGCGCATGGAGCTGCCCTCCGCGGTGGCCCTCGGCGCCGCGGCCCGGCTGCACCGGATCGGCCTGACCCCCTCCCCGGCGGGCGATCTCGCCTACACCATGCACCCCTGGGTGGTCAGCGTCGGACGGCTGCACGACGCCGGCTGGCGGCCCCGGTGGACCAACGAGGAGGTGCTCGCCGCGCTCCTGGAGGAGGTGGAGGGCCGGCACACCGTCGCGGGCCGCCGGCTCGGCCGCAAGGACGCGACGGCGGCGGGCGCGGCCGGTGCCACGGTGGCGCTGCTCGGCACGGCGGCCCTCGTCCGGCAGATGCGGAAGCGGCGCGGTCTGTAGGACCCTCCTACGGAGGGTCCGCTCTTGCCGGTCGAAAACGCCATTCCGTCTCGTCGGCGGCGTACGGCACGATGGAGTCATGGCAGACACGCATGACCACCCCGGCGAGCGGGCCGCGGACGACCCGATCAAGCTCCTCGCGATCCGTGACACCCCGCTGTCCGTCGACGAGGTCTTCCGTGCGGTCGGTGACGACGCCGCGGGCGGCACGACCCTGTTCGTGGGCACGGTGCGCAACCACGACGGCGGCGCCGACGTCGACGCCCTCGGCTACTCGTGCCACCCCACCGCCGAGGCGGAGATGCGCCGGGTCGCGGAGAAGGTCGTCGCGAACCACCCGGTCCGCGCCCTGGCCGCCGTCCACCGAGTGGGTGACCTCCATGTGGGTGACATCGCCGTGGTCGTCGCCGTCTCCTGCCCCCACCGCGGCGAGGCCTTCCAGGCCTGCCGCCAGCTGATCGACGACCTCAAGCACGAGGTCCCGATCTGGAAGCACCAGACGTTCTCGGACGGCACCGAGGAGTGGGTCGGGGCCTGCTGAGAGTCACCGACCGGTGGCAAGGCGCCACGCCGACTGCCCGTGGTCGAACGGCCCGATTTGCGTAACCGCCCCCCACGCGTGAGCGTTGATCCCGCGGATGAATAATCTGCTGATCGACTCACTGGTGACCATTGGGGATGGGAGGTCGGGATGGCTGCGCTCGCCTGGTTGCTGATTCCGCTTTTCGCCGTCGTCGGCGCGGCGATATGGGGAAGCTGGGCCTCGAGGGACAAGACGACAGGCGACGTCGCCGAGCTCGCGGGATACGCGCGGTTCCGGGACGCCATGGAGCGGTCCCACGCCACCCCCGCCCACTCCGCGTCCGCCGCCCCGGCCCCCTCCCCGGCCGTCGCTTCCGCTTCCGCTTCGGCGCTGCCCGAGCGCGACGCGTCCCCGGCGACGACCACCGGCTGATCCCCTGATCCCCGTACGGACCGCCCCAGGGGTGCACTCACAGACCGGTCCCGTACTGTCGTTCCATGCCACGCCGCACTGCGACGATGCTCGCCTCCACCCTGGTCCTGATCACGCTGCTCTGTGTCGGCGTCCTCATTCCGGTGCCGTACGCGGAGATGAGCCCCGGCCCCACGGTGAACACCCTCGGTGAGGCGCGCGGAGAGCCGGTCCTGCAGATCTCGGGACGTCAGACGTACCCGACCTCGGGGCACCTCAACATGACGACCGTCCGCGTCACCAGCGCGGACTACAAGATGAACGCCGTCGAGGCCGTCTACGGCTGGCTGGCCCACGACAGCGTCGTGGTGCCGCACGACACGCTCTACCCGGACGGCAAGACCGAGGAGCAGTCCACCCAGGAGAACGCCGAGGAGTTCTCCCAGTCGCAGGAGAGCGCCAAGGTCGCCGCCCTCCGGGAGCTCGACATCCCGGTGACCACCCGGGTCGTCGTCGCCACCGTCGTCAAGGGCACCCCCGCCGAGGGCCGGCTGCACGCCGGCGACGTCATCCGCGCCGTGGACGGCGTGGCCGTCAAGGCGCCGGGCGACGTGGCCAAGCTGGTCACCAGGCACAAGCCAGGCCAGGACGTCACCTTCACCATCGTCCCGGCCAAGGAGGCCGCCGCCGCGGAGAAGGTCCACAAGGACGCCACCACGACCGAGAAGGTGGTCCTGAGGACCGCCAGGTCCCAGGAGGGCGACCGGGCCATCGTCGGCATCCAGGCCGGCACCGACCATGTCTTCCCGTTCACCATCGACATCAAGCTCGCCGATGTCGGCGGCCCCAGCGCGGGGCTGATGTTCGCGCTCGGCATCCTCGACAAGCTGACCCCGGGCTCGCTCACCGACGGCCGGTTCGTCGCCGGCACCGGCACCATCGACGACAAGGGCAAGGTGGGCCCGATCGGCGGCATCGAGATGAAGCTGGTCGGCGCGCGCAAGGCGGGTGCCGAGTACTTCCTCACCCCGGCCGACAACTGCGCCGCGGCCGCCGCCGACACGCCCGCCGGACTCACCCTGATCAAGGTGAACACGATCGACGACGCGACGAAGTCGCTGGAGAAGCTGCGCAAGGGCGACACGGCGTCCCTGCCCAGCTGCTCCAGCTGAGACCAGCGGCCGGCGGCTAGGACGCGAAGGTCGCCGCCAGCGCGTCCGCCAGGCCCGGCACCAGGTCGGGACCGGTGAGCACCTCGCTCGGCGAGTCCTTCTCGCGCAGCCGGATCGCGGCCTCCCGCGCCCCGTCCCGCAGCACCGCGACGGTCATCCGGACCTCCTGGCGCTCCGGGTGGCGGGCCACCCACTTGGCCAGTCCGGCCTCGTCCAGGTCCTTCGGCACGGCGGCCTCGGCCGACGGCGGCAGCATCAGCCGCTCGACCGTGAGCGCGCAGCCGGCCACCGCGTCGGGCCAGGCGATGGTGCCGAGGAACTCGTCGAGGGGCTTGCCGGCCGGCAGCTCCTCCTGCTCGATCGGGGTGTAGGCGGTGGCGGCATCCGCGCCGAGACCGAGCTGCGAGGCGAGCGAGGGCTCCTGGGCGCGCAGCCGGGCGGTGTCGACCAGGGCGAAGAGCCGGGCCGGCCGGTCCCAGCCGAGGCCGGACGCGTACTCGTCGATCTCGAGCACGGCTCGGGTGAGGGGACTCGCGGCCATCGGGGGACCGGAGGGGGAAACGTTGGACATGGGCAATATCCTGCCTCCTCCACCCCGGAACACGGGAACTAGGTAAAGCCTCAGTAAGTTGCATCAGTGGGCTCTACGATCGCGGAGCCTGCTTATCGACGCATTCGACGCATCAACCTCGAGGGGCGCACGTTGGCTTTCCAGATGCCGGACCGCGGAGGCGGCACAGGTCCTTCCGGGCCAAGGATCAGAGTCGGCCGGCCGTCCCGGCGCGCCCGTACGCTGCTGATGACGCTGGGCGTCCTCGCCGTCCTCGCCATGGCGTTCGTGATGTTCGCCGGGTTCTGGACGGACTGGCTCTGGTACCGCTCGGTCCAGTACCAGTCCGTCTTCACCACCACCCTGTGGACCAAGATCGGTCTTTTCCTCGTCTTCGGTCTGCTCATGGCGCTGGCCGTCGGCCTGAACATCTGGCTGGCGTACCGGCTGAGGCCGCCGCTGAGCGCGATGTCGATGGAACAGCAGAGCCTCGACCGGTACCGGATGGGGATCGCGCCCTTCAAGAAGTGGGTGCTGCTCGCCGTCACGGCCCTGATCGGCCTGATCGCCGGTGCCTCCGCCTCCGGTCAGTGGCGGACCTGGCTGATGTGGGTGAACGGGGTGCCGTTCGGCGAGAAGGACCCGCAGTTCCAGCTGGACGTGGCGTTCTACGCGTTCGACCTGCCCTGGTACCGCTTCCTGCTGGCCTTCGGCTTCGCGGCCGCGGTCCTGTCGCTGATCGCCGCCGCGCTCACGCACTACCTGTACGGCGGTCTGCGGATCACCAGCCCGGGCGCCCGCGCCACCGCCGCCGCCACCGGCCATCTGTCGGTGCTGCTCGGCGTCTTCGTGTCGCTGAAGGCCGTGGCGTACTGGCTCGACCGCTACGGCCTGGCCGTGAAGTCCAGCGACTTCAAGGCGACCGGCAACTGGACCGGCCTGCGGTACGTGGACGCCAACGCCTATCTGCCGGCGAAGACGATCCTGTTCTGCATCGCCGTGATCTGCGCGGTGCTGTTCTTCGCGACGCTGTGGCGGCGCACCTGGCAGCTGCCGGTGATCGGCTTCGGCCTGATGGTGCTGTCGGCGATCCTCATCGGCGGCCTCTACCCGGCCATCGTGCAGAAGTTCCAGGTCCAGCCGAACGAGCAGGCCAAGGAAGCGCCGTACATCAAGAAGAACATCGACGCGACCCGCAAGGCCTACGCCATCGACACCACCAAGCCGGAGGAGTACTCGGGCAAGTCGACGGTCAAGGACAAGGACCGGCTGCGGGGCGACGCCGACACGGCGGCCAGCTACCGGCTGATCGACCCGAACATCGTGTCGCCGACCTTCCAGCAGCTGGAGCAGAAGCGGAAGTACTACCAGTTCCCGCTGACCCTCGACGTGGACCGCTACCAGGGCAAGGACACCGTGGTCGGTCTGCGTGAGCTGAACATCCGCGGCATCCCGAAGCGGAACTGGATCAACGACCACTTCACCTACACCCACGGCTACGGCGCGATCATGGCCACGGGCACGCAGACGGACGCCAACGGCTCGCCGATCTTCACCGAGCAGGGGCTGCCGACCACGGGCCAGCTCGGCCCGTACGAGCAGCGGATCTACTACGGCGAGAAGACCGACCAGTACTCGATCGTGGGCGGGCCCCAGAAGGAGCTCGACTACGAGGAGAACGGCGAGAAGACCACCAGCTACGAGGGCAGGAGCGGGGTCAACCTCTCCAACGCCTTCAACCGGGCGGCGTACGCGGTCGCGTTCAGCGAGCCGCAGATCCTCTACTCGGGGGCCATCGGCGACGGCTCGCGGATCCTCTACAACCGCACCCCCAAGGAGCGGGTCGAGGCGGTCGCGCCCTGGCTGACCATCGACGGCGACGCCTACCCGGCGGTCGTCGACGGCCGGATCCAGTGGATCGTCGACGCGTACACCACCACCAACGGCTACCCGTACGCCTCGCGCACGACGCTCGGCGAGACCACGGCGGACGCGCTGACGGTCGGCAACCAGCAGCGCGCGGTCGTCGCCCCGCAGAACCAGGTCAACTACATCCGCAACTCGGTGAAGGCCACCGTCGACGCGTACGACGGCACGGTGAACCTCTACCAGTGGGACAAGCAGGACCCGGTCCTCAAGACGTGGATGAAGGCCTTCCCGGGAACGGTCAAGGACCGTGAGCAGATCGACCCGGAGCTCATGCAGCACCTGCGCTACCCGCAGGACATGTTCAAGGTCCAGCGCGAGCTGCTCACCCGCTACCACGTACAGGACCCGGCGCAGTTCTACAGCGGCTCGGACGCCTGGCAGGTGCCGGACGACCCGACCAACAAGGACGGCAACGCGGTCCCGCCGTACTACCTGAGCATCAAGATGCCCGGTGACCAGGCGCAGAAGTTCTCGCTGACGACGACGTTCACGCCGAACGGGCGGCCCAACCTGGGCGGCTTCATGGCGGTGGACGCCGATGCCACCAGCAAGGACTACGGCCGGATAAGGCTGCTGCGGGTCGGGGAGGACGTGCCGGGCCCCGAGCAGGTGCAGAACAAGCTCAACAGCCTTCCCTCGGTCGCCCAGTTCGTGCGCGACATGAAGGGTGCCGACTCCGACATCCAGTACGGCAACCTGCTCACGGTGCCGCTGGACGGCGGCTTCCTGTACGTCGAGCCGGTGTACGCCCAGGGCCGCAACGCGCACTACCCGCTGCTCAAGAAGGTCGCGGTGTCGTACGTGGACGCGGACCAGCCGGAGGGGGACACGACCAAGGACACCACGGTGTTCGAGGACACCCTCACCGGGGCCTTGAACGCGGTGTTCGGGGTCGAGGGCACCGCCCCGCCGGCCACCCAGCCGCCGGGCACCACCAAGCCCCCGGCGCCGGTGACCAACGACGCCGCGCTGAAGCAGGCCATCGCTGACGCCCAGAAGGCGTACGACGAGGGCGAGGCGGCACTGCAGAAGGGCGACTGGGCGGCGTACGGCAAGGCGCAGGAGGCCCTGCAGGACGCCCTCCAGCGGGCGGCGGAGGCGGGAGCGAAGCTCCAGACCCCCACGGGCGGCGCCAAGCCGGCGCCGACCCCGACGCCCACCCCGACCCCGAGCGCGAGCCCGGGGAGCCGCTGACGGTAAAAGTGCTGCTCCGCGTCGTGATAGCGTGTGAACACACGACGCGGGGTGGAGCAGCTCGGTAGCTCGCTGGGCTCATAACCCAGAGGTCGCAGGTTCAAATCCTGTCCCCGCTACTGAAGACGAGGGCCCGGATCCATCAGGATCCGGGCCCTCGTCATGTCCCGAAGGGCGGTGCGGAGACGGCGAGTTGGCGCGAGACGTGTTTGACTTGTCTCTCTGTGGGCATGTCGACAAAACGCTGAAGTGACCTCACTGGCTGCGGTATACCAGGTGTACGCGGGTTGCAGGTGGTGCGACGATGGTATTTATGGGGGACAGGGCAACTCTGTTGGAGACAGGGCGGTTTGTGCAGCGGCATGCCGGAAACGCCGCAGACGAGATCATCGAGGCCGCGGGAGCCGCCGTCGCCGCGGCCGTCGACACCACCACCGCCGAGACCGAGACCGAAGCCGAGACCGAGGCCCGCCACCGGCGAGCCGCCGAGCACGGGGACGCCGCGGCGATGAGCGCCCTGGGCGCCCTGCTGCTGCGCCGAGGCGACCTGGACGGCGCCGAGCCGTATCTGCGCGGGGCCACCGCCCAGGGCGACCGCGCCGCCGCCAACAACCTCGGGGTCCTGCTGCACCAGCGGGGCTACCCCGACGAGGCCGCCGGCTGGTGGCGCATCGCCGCCGTCGCCGGTTCCGCGCCGGCCGCGCACGCCCTCGGCCGCCACCACCGCGAGCGGGGCGACGAGCCGGCCGCCGAGTACTGGCTGCGCCAGTCCGCGGAGCAGGGGCACGCCCTCGGCGCGTACGCCCTCGCCGACCTCCTGGAGCACCGCAGCGACGTCGGTGCCGAGCGCTGGCTGCGGGCCGCCGCCGAGCAGGGCCACCGCGAGGCCGCCTACCGGCTCGCCCTCGCCCTGGAGCGGCGGGCGACCGCGCCCACCCGTGGCCCGCACGCGTACGACACGGGCACCGGCCTGCGCACCTCGGCCGCGCCCGACGCCACCGGCGGCACGCAGGCCGAGACCGGCGCGGGCGGGGAGGCGCCGGCGGCGCACCAGGACTCCCTGGCCGAGGCCGAGCAGTGGTTCCGGCAGGCCGCCGCGCGCGGCCACCGGCGGGCCGCCCTGCACCTCGGCGCGATCCTGGAGAAGCGTGGCGCCCTCAAGGAGGCCGGTCGCTGGTACCTGTCCTCCGCCAAGGACGGCGAGGCCAAGGCCGCCTGCGCGCTGGGCTTCCTGCTGCGCGACGCCGGTGACGAGGAGAGCGCAGCCGTGTGGTGGCTGCGGGCCGCCCAGGACGGCGACGGCAACGCCGCCAACGCGCTCGGCGCCCTGCACGCAGCCCGGGGCGAGCAGCAGACCGCCGAGCGCTGGTACCGGGCCGCCATGGACGCGGGTGACGTGAACGGCGCCTACAACCTCGGGCTGCTGTGCGCCGCCCAGGAGCGGACCGCGCAGGCCGAGCAGTGGTACCGCCGCGCCGCCTACGCCGGGCACCGGGAGGCCGCCAACGCGCTGGCCGTCCTGCTGCTCCAGGCCGGCGACGCCAACGGCGCGGAGCCGTGGTTCTCCAAGGCCGCCGAGGCCGGCAGCGTCGACGCCGCCTTCAACCTCGGCATCCTGCACGCCGGCCGGGACGACGACCGCACCGCCCTGGTCTGGTACGAGCGGGCGGCCGCCGCCGGGCACACCGAGGCCGCCCTCCAGGTCGGCATCGCCTGCCTCCGCGACGGCGACGAGCAGGCCGCCGAGCGCCATCTGCGGTGTGCGGCGGGCGGCGGCAGCGCCGAGGCGGCCTTCCGACTGGCCACGGTCCTGGACGCGCGCCGCCCGGCGCCCGGTCCGCCGGCCCTCGGTGCCCCGCGCGAGGAGAAGAGCGAGTGCGAGGAGTGGTACGAGCGTGCCGCCGAGCAGGGTCACCGCCGGGCCCAGGTCCGGGTGGGCATGCTCGCCGCCGCCCGCGGTGACGTGGCGGAGGCCGCCCGTTGGTACCGGGAGGCGGCCGAGGCGGGATCTCGCAACGGGGCCTTCAACCTGGGGCTGCTGTTGGCCCGTGAGGGCGGCGAGCGGGAGGCGGCCCTGTGGTGGACGCGTGCCGCCCACGCCGGTCACGGCCGGGCCGCGCTCCGGCTCGCCCTGCTCGCGGCGCGCCGGGGGGAGCTGACCGAGGGGCGCCGCTGGTGCGCCCGCGCGGTCGAGCTCGGCCCGGCGGAGGTGGCGGAGCGGGCGGCGCGGCTGAGCGAGGCGCTGCACCAGGAACTCACGGCGTGACGTGGTCACGGCGTAACGCGGCTCACACGGTTCACTCGACTTATCGATTTGCTCTGGTCCGAACGGTCCCGTAAGGTTGGGTTCACCGACGCGGGGTGGAGCAGCTCGGTAGCTCGCTGGGCTCATAACCCAGAGGTCGCAGGTTCAAATCCTGTCCCCGCTACTCAGTAGCACGAAGGCCCGGATCCGGAAACGGATCCGGGCCTTCGTCGTTCCCGCCTGCGCCGTAGGCGCGTACGCATGGAGAAGGCCCCCGCCGTCACGGCGGGGGCCTTCTCGTGGAAGCGGGCGTCCTCAGGCGGAGGTCGCGCAGTTCGGGCAGACGCCCCGGTAGGTGACCTCGACGTCCGAGATCGTGAAGCCGAAGCGCTCCGAGTCGGGGAGGTCGGCCAGCGGGTTGCCCGCCGGGTGGACGTCGCGGATCGCGCCGCAGCGGGCGCAGACCAGGTGCTGGTGCGGGCGGTGCGCGTTCGGGTCGTACCGCTTGGCGCGGCCGTCCGTCGCGACCTCCATGACCTCGCCGAGCGTCACCATCTCGCCCAGCGTGTTGTAGACGGTGGCGCGGGAGATCTCGGGCAGGCGCTCCACGGCGCGGGCGTGGACCTCGTCGGCGGTCAGGTGCACATGATCCCCGTCGAGCACTTCGGCCACGACGCGTCGCTGCGCGGTCATCCGCCAGCCACGGCCGCGCAGTCGTTCCAACAGGTCACTCATGGGGGTCAGCCTAACAGCCGGGCGGGGAATCCCGAACCGGTGTGACTTTGGATGACTGCTTGACTTGGACATTGTCCAATGTAGGATCGAGTACGGCACAGGCCGGGCAGGCAGGACAGGCTTGCGGCAGAACCCATGCAGCAGGAGGCGCACGTGACGCAGGGACCGCTCACCACCGAGGCCGGCGCGCCGGTCGCGGACAACCAGAACAGCGAGACGGCGGGCGTCGGCGGGCCGGTCCTCGTCCAGGACCAGCTCCTCCTGGAGAAGCTGGCCCACTTCAACCGCGAGCGCATCCCGGAGCGCGTGGTGCACGCCCGTGGCGCCGGGGCCTACGGCACCTTCACGGTGACCGCCGACGTCACCGCGTACACCAGGGCCGCCTTCCTCTCCGAGGTCGGCAAGCGGACCGAGACCTTCCTGCGCTTCTCCACCGTCGCGGGCAGCCTGGGCGCGGCCGACGCCGTGCGCGACCCGCGCGGCTGGGCGCTGAAGTTCTACACCGAAGAGGGCAACTACGACCTCGTCGGCAACAACACCCCCGTCTTCTTCATCCGGGACGCCATCAAGTTCCCCGACTTCATCCACACCCAGAAGCGCGACCCGTACACCGGCTCGCAGGAGGCGGACAACGTCTGGGACTTCTGGGGGCTGAGCCCGGAGTCCACCCACCAGGTGACCTGGCTGTTCGGCGACCGCGGCATCCCCGCCTCGTACCGCCACATGAACGGCTACGGCTCGCACACCTACCAGTGGAACAACGAGGCCGGCGAGGTCTTCTGGGTCAAGTACCACTTCAAGACCGACCAGGGCATCAGGAACCTCACCCAGGCGGAGGCCGACCGGCTGGCCGGCCAGGACCCGGACTCGCACCAGCGTGATCTGCGCGAGGCGATCGAGCGCGGCGAGTTCCCGAGCTGGACCGTGCAGGTCCAGATCATGCCGGCCGCCGACGCCGCCACGTACCGCTTCAACCCGTTCGACCTCACCAAGGTGTGGCCGCACGCGGACTACCCGCCGATCGAGATCGGCAGGCTGGAGCTCAATCGCAACCCGCGGAACATCTTCGCCGAGGTCGAGCAGTCGATCTTCAGCCCGGCCCACTTCGTGCCCGGCATCGGCCCGTCCCCGGACAAGATGCTCCAGGGCCGCCTCTTCGCCTACGGCGACGCCCACCGCTACCGCGTCGGCATCAACGCCGACCACCTGCCGGTGAACCGCCCGCACGCCACCGAGGCCCGTACGAACTCCCGCGACGGCCTCCTCTACGACGGCCGGCACGGCGGCGCGAAGAACTACGAGCCGAACAGCTTCGGCGGCCCGCGGGAGACCGGCCGACCGCTCTGGCAGCCGATCCCCGTCTCCGGCGTCACCGGCGACCACGCCGCCGCCCTGCACGCCGAGGACGACGACTTCACGCAGGCGGGCGACCTCTACCGCCTGATGTCCGAGGACGAGAAGGACCGGCTGATCGGGAACCTGGCCGGCTTCATCGCCAAGGTGTCGCGCGACGACATCGCCGAGCGCGCGATCGGCAACTTCCGCAACGCGGACGAAGACTTCGGCAAGCGGCTCGACGCCGCGGTCCAGGCCCTGCGTGGCTGACGGCCGCCTGCCGTAGGGAGAAGAGGGCCGGACTTCCCGTATCCGTACGGGAGTCCGGCCCTCTGCCGTTCGTGAGCGTCAGGCGGCCGCGGCGCTGTGCGCCGGGAGCCAGCAGCGGATGATGTCGCGCACGGACACGATGCCGACCGGCCCGTGGTCGTCGAGGACGACCAGGTGGCGGAAGCCGCCCCGGGTCATCGCGTCCGCGGCCTCCTCCAGGGTCCAGCTCGGGGCGGCGAAGACGACGTCCCTGGTGGTGTGGGCGTCGGCGGTCTCGAGGTCGGGATTCCGGTCCGATCCGATCGCGTTGAGGACGTCGCGCTCGGTGAGGATGCCGAAACCGCCGGAGTCGCCGTCCTGGACGACGGCCGCGCCGACGCGGCGCGCCGACATCAGTCGCGCCGCCTGGCGGAGGGTGTGGGCGGGGCCGATGGTGAGGATCACGGTGCTCATGGCGTCACGGACGAGCATGGAGGGAACCACCTCCGAATCGGTGACTTCGAGAACTCTTTCACAAGTTCACAAAGGGGGGATTCTCAGAGTGGCACCGGGGCGGGGGGTCGACAAGAGGGCGCGCGAAGCGCGCCGGGGATCACTGAGGGGCGGTCACTCCCCGGTGGAGGGCTGCTGGTTGAGGTAGGCGAGCAGTTCGCCGTGGAGCAGACCGTTCGACGCGGCCGCGTTCCCGCTGTGCGGGCCGTGCCGGCCGTCGAGACCCGTGAAGGTGCCGCCGGCCTCCTGCACCACGATCGCCGTGGCGGCCATGTCCCACAGCGACAGCTCCGGCTCCGCACAGATGTCCACCGAGCCCTCGGCGACCATCATGTACGGCCAGAAGTCGCCGTACGCCCGGGTCCGCCAGCACGCGCGCGTGAGGTCGAGGAAGCCGTCGAGCCGGCCGCGCTCCTCCCAGCCGCTGAGGCTGGAGTAGGCGAACGAGGCGTCCTCCAGGCGGCCGACCTTGGACACCCCGATCCGGGTCGCCGACGCCAGGCTGCGGCCCGTGTACGCGCCGAGTCCCTTCGCCGCCCACCAGCGGCGGCCGAGCGCGGGCGCCGACACCACGCCCACCACCGGCTGGAAACCGGTCTCGCCGGCCTCCATCAGCGCGATCAGGGTCGCCCACACGGGCACCCCTCGCACATAGTTCTTGGTGCCGTCGATGGGGTCGATCACCCAGCGGCGCGGGCCCGTGCCCTCCACGCCGTACTCCTCGCCGAGGATCGCGTCCCGGGGCCTGGCGCGCTGCAGCTGCCCGCGGATCAGCTCCTCCGCGGCCTTGTCGGCCTCGCTCACCGGGGTCATGTCGGGCTTCGTCTCGACCTTCAGGTCGAGTGCCTGGAACCGGTCCATCGTGGCCGCGTCCGCGGCATCCGCGAGGACATGGGCGAGACGCAGATCGTCGTGGTAATCGGCCATGGTCGAAACTCTATCCCCCGAAGACGCGTCGGCCCGCGCCGACCCTTGACAGTGCGTGGCCGCGCGTCAACGCTGAGCGCAGAACCGACCCGGCCGGGAGGCGACGATGCCGACTGTCCCGAAGACACACAGGACGCCCGGGGTGCCGAAGGCCCCGAAGGCGCCCACCGCACGCGAGGCCCTGCTCGACGCGGCCCTCGCGGCCCTCGCCGCGCTGCCCTGGTCCGCCGTGCGGATGGTCGACGTCGCCGCCGCGGCGCGAGTCTCCCGGCAGACCCTCTACAACGAGTTCGGCAGCAAGGAAGGACTCGCCCGCGCCCTCGTGCGCCGCGAGGCCGACCTCTATCTGCGGGGCGTCGAGGCCGCCCTCGCCGACCCGGCGCCGCCCGCCCGCCGCCTGGTCGCCGTCGCCGAGTGGACCGTCGCCGCGGCCGCCGCCCGGCCCGTGCTGCGGGCCCTGCTCACCGGGGCCTGGGGCGAACGGCTGCCCGCGCCGCGGCCCGCGCGCACCGGGACCCGCGCCGCCGCCGTACCCGACCAGCGGCGGGCCGACGCTGGGGTGCCCTCGCCGGCGGAGCTGCTGGTGCAGGCGCGGGACCGGGCGGCCGCGCTGATCGCCGACGACCCGCGGGCCGCCGCCCGTTCCTGCGAGCTCGCGCTCCGCCTCGCCCTGTCGTACGTCGTGGCCTCGGCGCAGCCGACGCCCCGGAGCGCTCCCCACGAGGAACGGCGCGCGGACCGACGTGAGGACCGGCGCGCGGGCGGGCGTGGGGACGGGCGCGTGGACGGGCGGGCGGTCCGGGGCGCCGATCAGTGCGCGGAGCCGGACAGCTGGAGGCCGATGACCCCAACGATCACCAGCGTGATCGAGACGATCTTGAGCGTGGACACCAGGTCGCCGAGGAACACCATGCCGTAGATCGCCGTCCCCGCCGCCCCGATCCCGGTCCACACCGCGTACGCCGGCCCGACGTCGAGCTTGCGCAGCGCCAGCGTCAGCAGACCGAAGCTGCCCAGCGCGAAGCAGGCGAACGCGACCGTGGGCCACAGGCGGGTGAAACCGTGCGAGAGCTTCAGACAGACCGCGAAGCCGGTCTCGAGCAGTCCGGCGACCACCACCAGCAGCCACGCCATCGTCATGCCTCCCACGCCGTCGGTGACTGCTTCGTGTCGCTTGGTGCGATTATGCACTTACCAACGGTCGCGGCCCGCAAACGTGCGCGATCCGGGTGACGCGTCGTCAATCCCGGCACCGGCGCCGGTCAGTCGCCCTCGCGGCGCTCCCGCGTCGCCAGCAGCCGGCGCAGGGAGTACAGCCGCGCCGGATCGGCGTGCCCCTCCTCGACATAGGCGTCGAGCGCGCATTCCGGCTCGTCGTGGCTGCACGCGCGGGGGCAGTTCTCGGTGCCCGGTTCCAGGTCCGGGAAGGCGTGGATGACCCGGGACGGGTCGACGTGGTGCAGGCCGAAGGAACGCACGCCCGGGGTGTCGATGACCCAGCCGTCCGTCTTGTCCAGCGGCAGCGCGAGCGCCGAGGTCGTGGTGTGCCGGCCGCGGCCCGTCACCGCGTTCACATGCCCGGTGATCCGCCGCCGCTCCTCCGGGACCAGCGCGTTCACCAGCGTCGTCTTGCCCACACCGGAGTGCCCCACGAACGCGGTCACCCGGTCGCCCAGGTGCTCCCGCACCCGGTCGGCCGCGCCGCCGTCGTACAGCTCCTCGCGGTTCACCACCACGTACGGGATGTCCAGGGCGCCGTACAGCTCCAGGATCTTCTCCGGCGGCGCCAGGTCCGACTTCGTCAGCACCAGGAAGGGGTCGAGCCCGCCGTCGAAGGCCGCGACCAGACAGCGGTCGATCAGCCGCGGCCGCGGCTCGGGGTCGGCGAGCGCGGTCACGATCGCCAGCTGGTCGGCGTTGGCGACCACCACCCGCTCGAACGGGTCGTCGTCGTCGGCCGTGCGCCGCAGCACCGAGCTGCGCTCGCCGATCCGCACGATCCGCGCCAGGGTGTCCTTCTCACCGGACAGGTCGCCCACCAGGGAGACCCGGTCACCGACCACGGCCGCCTTGCGGCCCAGCTCGCGGGCCTTCATCGCCATCACGACCCGGTCGTCCACCAGGCAGGTCAGCCGGCCCCGGTCGACGGTGAGGACCATGCCCTCGACGGCGTCCTCGTGCTTGGGGCGGATGGTCGTACGGGGGCGGTTGCCCTTGCGGTTGGGCCGCTGGCGGATGTCGTCCTCGTCGGTGTGCTTGCCGTAACGCCGCATGGCTCAGACTCCGAGCATTTCGGTCCACATCCTCGGGAAGTCGGGCAAGGTCTTCTCGGTCGTCTTCACGTTCTCGATCTCCACGCCCTCGACGGCCAGGCCGATGATCGCGCCCGCGGTCGCCATCCGGTGGTCGTGGTACGTGTGGAACACGCCGCCGCGCAGCGCGCGCGGGCGGATGTGGAGGCCGTCCTCGGTCTCGGTGACGTCCCCGCCGAGACCGTTGATCTCCTTGGTCAGGGCGGCGAGGCGGTCGGTCTCGTGGAGCCGCAGATGGGCCACGCCGCGCAGGGTGGAGGGGGAGTCGGCCAGGGCCGCCACGGCGGCGATGCCCGGGGTCAGCTCGCCGACCTCGGCCAGGTCGACGTCGATGCCGCGGATCCGGCCGGTGCCGGTGAAGGTCAGGCCCTGCTCGGTCAGCTCGCAGGAGCCACCCATCTCGGTGAAGATCTCCCGCAGCGCGTCACCGGGCTGGGTGGTCCTGGCCGGCCAGTCCGGCACGGTGACCCGGCCGCCGGTGACCAGCGCCGCCGCCAGGAACGGCTGGGCGTTCGACAGGTCCGGCTCCACCACCAGGTCGCGGCCGAGCAGCGCGGACGGCGCCACCCGCCACACGTCGGGCCGCCCGCCGTGCTCCGGCTCGTCCACCTGCGCGCCGACCGCCCGCAGCATGTCGACGGTCATCCGGATGTGGGGGAGTGAGGGCAGCCGGTCGCCGACGTGCCGCACCTCCACGCCGTGGTTGAAACGGGCGCCCGACAGCAGCAGGGCGCTGACGAACTGGGACGAGGAGGAGGCGTCGATCTCCACGACACCGCCCTCCACACCGCCGCCGCCGTGCACGGTCATCGGCAGCGCGCCGCGCCCGTCGTCGTCGATCCTGGCGCCGAGCGCGCGCAGCGCGTCGATCACGCCGTGCAGCGGGCGCTCGTGGGAGCGCGGGTCGCCGTCGAAGCGGACCGGCCCGTCGGCGAGGGCCGCGACCGGCGGCAGGAAGCGCATGACCGTACCGGCGTTGCCGACGTCGACGGCCGCCGGGCCGTGCAGCCCGGCCGGGATGATGCGCCACGCCTCGCCCGTGCCGTCGGGCCCCACGCCCTCCTCGATCCTCACGCCGAGGGCGCGCAGCGCCTCCGCCATCAGCAGGGTGTCGCGCGAGCGCAGCGGCCGGCGCAGCCAGCCCGGCTCGGCGGCCAGCGCCGCGAGCACCAGGGCCCGATTGGTGACCGACTTCGATCCGGGCACGGTGACGGTGGCGTCGACGGCGCCACCCGCGTACGGGGCGGGCCAGAGGCCGGTGAGATCGGGCTGAGCGGAGCTTTCGGTCATGCCCTCACTTTACGGGGGAGTCACCACCGCACGAGCCAGCGGAAGCCGCCGATCAGGGCGGAGAGGGACACCGTGTGGAAGAAGAACAGCCACAGCGCCGCGGGCACATGGGTGAGCCGCGAGAGCTGATCGGCGTCCGAGTCGCCGGCCCCGCCGTGGCGGCGCTTCGCCTGGAGCTCGAAGGCCGGCCGCACCCCGCCGAGCAGCAGGAACCAGACCACCGCGTACGCGAAGACGGACTGCACGTCCGGATCGGTCAGCCAGGACACCAGGAGGAACAGCGCGCCGGTGAGCAGCACCGTGAAGATCCCGTACGCGTTGCGGACCATCACCAGCATCGCGAGCAGCAGCGCCGTCGCCAGCCACAGCAGCAGCGTGACGTGGTGCGAGCCCAGGAGCGCGGCGCCGCCGAGGCCGAGGAGCGGGGCCGCGGTGTAGCCGGCCGCCGCCGTCAGGATCATGCCGGGGCCGGTGGGTCGGCCCCGCGAGACGGTGAGGCCGCTGGTGTCCGAGTGCAGCCGGATCGACTGCAGCCGCCGCCCGGTCACGAGCGCGACCAGACCGTGGCCGCCCTCGTGCGCGATGGTGATCGCGTTGCGGGACAGCCGCCATATCGGGCGCGGCAGGACCGCGGCGAGGGCGGCGACCGCCGTGGCGATCACGATCCACCGGTCGGGCGCGGGCTGGGTGCCGAGGACGTCGAGTGCGGGGCTCATGGTGCGGACGGGCTCCTCGGTAGCGGTCAGGACCTGGCAGTGTGGCACTTATGTGCGGACGGTATGCAGCGAGCCGGCGGCCCGAGGACCTCGTGGACGTCTTCGAGGTCGAGAAGTGGGAGCCCGAGGAGACCCTGGCCCCCGACTGGAACGTGGCCCCCACCAAGGAGGTCCACGTGATCCTGGAGCGTCCTCTGAAAGACGCGGAATCACGGCGGCCGGTTCGCCAGATGCGCACCCTGAGGTGGGGACTCGTCCCGTCCTGGGCCAAGAGCCCGGAGGGCGCGGCCCGGATGATCAACGCACGGGCGGAGACCGTCCACGAGAAGCCCTCCTTCAAACGGGCCTTCTCCTCCCGCCGCTGCATCCTGCCCGCCGACGGCTACTACGAGTGGGTGACCGGCACCGACGAGCGGGAGCTGGAGGTCGAGGGGAAGCGGAAGCGGCCCCGCAAGCAGCCGTACTTCGTCACCCCCGCCGACGGCTCGGTCTTCGCCATGGCGGGCCTCTACGAGTTCTGGCGGGACCGGACGCTGCCGGACGACCATCCGCAGGCCTGGTGGGTGACCTGCTCGGTGGTGACCACCGAGGCGGAGACCGGCCCGCTGGGCGTGGCCCCCGCCGAGGGGCCGCGCTCGCTCGCCGACATCCACCCCCGGATGCCGCTGATGCTGACCCCGGACCGCTGGGACGCCTGGCTGGACCCGGCCCGCACCGACGTCGAGGAACTGCGCTCGCTGCTCGCCGCGCCGCCGGAGGGTCTGATGCGGGCCTACCCGGTGGCGACGGCGGTCAGCAACGTACGGAACAACGGACCCGAGCTGCTGAAGGAACTGGAGGGCCCGGAGGAGGCGACGCTGTTCTGAGGTCCCTCCTTGGCAGGATGGGGACGTGACGAAGAGCGAGATCGTTCCGACCGACGCCGGGGACGCCCGGATCACCTGGCACACGGCGAAGAAGCCCTGGACCGTGCTCGCCGTGAGCCACGGCGCGGGCGGCGGCATCGAGGCCCGCGATCTGCGGGCCCTGGCCGCCGCGCTGCCCGCCGGGGGAGTGACCGTGGCCCTGGTCGAGCAGCCCTGGCGGGTCGCCGGCAAGAAGGTCGCCCCCGCGCCGAAGACCCTGGACACCGGCTGGCGCGGACTGTGGCCCGCGCTGGCGGCCCCCGGTCTGCCGGTGATCTCCGGCGGCCGCAGCGCCGGGGCCCGGGTCGCCTGCCGCACCGCCCGCGAGCTCGGCGCGAGCGCCGTGCTCGCGCTGAGCTTCCCGCTGCACCCCCCGGGCCGGCCCGAGAAGTCCCGGGCCGACGAACTCCTCGGCGCGGGCGTCCCGACCCTCGTCGTGCAGGGCGGCAACGACCCCTTCGGCAAGCCCGCCGAGTTCCCCGCCGGTCCCTACACGCTCGCCGAGATCCCGCACGGCGACCACGGCTTCGCCGTGCCCAGGCGCGCCCCGCTCACCCAGGACGAGGCCGTGGACACGATCGTCCGCGAGGTCACGGAGTGGGTCGCGTCACTTCGGTGACCTCACCCCCTCCCGGGAATGCGGGACGGGGGACCGCTGTTGTGAGGGACATCGGTGCTTGAGAGCCAAGAAAGACGAGGGAGTCCGTCGCATGGGATCGACCATCTGCCCGGAGCGCCCGCAGGCCGCTGACCTCGACTGGACGGTGCTGCCCGGGCCCAAGGCCACCCCTATTCGGGCGGCGGGCGGAGCGGTTCCTCGTCTATCCTCCGAAGCGAGCGGGTCCGCGTTCGGGTTCGCCGCAGCGCTGGAGGAGGTGGGTCCGGTCACTGGGACCGACACAGGGACCGACGACGGCCCCGAGGAGACGACCGAGGAGCGCAACGCGCGCTTCGAGCGGGACGCCCTCGGCTACCTCGACCAGATGTACTCGGCCGCGCTGCGCATGACGCGCAACCCCGCGGACGCCGAGGACCTCGTGCAGGAGACCTACGCCAAGGCGTACGGCTCCTTCCACCAGTTCCGCGAGGGCACGAACCTCAAGGCGTGGCTGTACCGCATCCTCACGAACACCTTCATCAACTCGTACCGCAAGAAGCAGCGCGAGCCCCAGCGCTCCGCTGCCGAGGAGATCGAGGACTGGCAGCTCGCCCGCGCCGAGTCGCACATGTCGACCGGTCTGCGCTCGGCCGAGTCGCAGGCCCTCGACCACCTGCCGGACTCGGACGTGAAGGAAGCGCTGCAGGCGATTCCCGAGGAGTTCCGCATCGCCGTCTATCTCGCCGACGTCGAGGGCTTTGCGTACAAGGAGATCGCGGACATCATGGGGACACCCATCGGTACGGTGATGTCCCGACTGCACCGGGGTCGCCGCCAGCTGCGCGGCATGCTCGAGGACTACGCCCGTGAGCGCGGGCTGGTGCCGGCGGGCGCCGGAGAGTCGCACGATCTGAAAGGCTCGGGCTCATGAGCTGCGGAGACCCGCACGAGACGGACTGCTCTGAGGTCCTGGACCATCTCTACGAGTTCCTCGACCGAGAGATGCCCGACGGCGAATGCACCAAGTTCGAGTCGCACTTCGAGGAGTGCTCCCCGTGCCTGGAGAAGTACGGCCTCGAACAGGCCGTGAAGAAGCTGGTCAAGCGCTGCTGCGGCAGTGACGACGTCCCCATCGACCTGCGCGCCAAGGTGATGGGCCGGATCGAGCTGATCCGCTCCGGCCACACCGTGCCCGAGCAGGACGTCACCACCGCTCCGGCGGCCCCGCAGGAGCAGTAGCCGACGCGGCGCGACGACGTGAGCCGGGAGCCGGGCGAGATCCTCGCCCGGCTCCGGCGTTTCCGGTGCCGGTCTGCCTATCGGCTTGTATCACCCGATGGTGCGAATCGGCCGCGCCCGGCCGTCCCGCCGCCTCCGCGTCGCTAGCGTGGCAGGCGTGATGGTGGTCCCGCGATCGGCACGCGTCCTGATCGGCTGTGCCCTGCTCGCCGCCGCCGCGAGCACCCTGCCCGCTCTGCTCCCCGGCGCCCACACCCCCTGGCGTACGGTCCTGCTGCTCGCCGCCCTCTCCGCGCTCTGCGAACTCCCCGCCCGCCACCCCCGAGCGGCCCGGGCGCTCGGCGGCCCCGCCGAAGGGCCCGCCCCCGGCCCCGGCTCCTTCTTCGCGGTCCTGCTCGCCGCCGCGCTGCTCCTGCCGCCCTCGGCCGCCGCGCTCACCGCGCTGCCCGGCGCCCTCCTCGCCCCCGTCGAGCGGCCGCCCGCCGCGCCGCGCCGCGCCTGGCGCGCCGCCCAGCTCGCCCTCGCGGTCTGGGCCGCCGCCCACGTCGGACAGTTCCTCCAGTGCCCCGGCGCCCTCGGACGCGGACCCGACACCCCCGACTTCCCCTACGTGCTGCTGCCGACCGGCGCCACCGCCCTCACCTTCTGCCTGGTGCTCACCGCCCTCGACGGCGCCATCCGCGCCACCGCCGAACAGCTCCCCGCGCGCGCCGCGTGGCGCGGACTGCTCGGCCGGTCCCTCGCCCCGCACGCCGTGCACGGACTCGCCGGCCTGATGACGGCCGTGCTGTGGCGCAGCAGTTACGGACCGGTCGCCGCCCTGTTCGTGCTGCTGCCCATGTACATCTCCTGCTGGGGCTTCGCCCAGTACCACCGCGAACGCGCCGCCCACCAGGCCACCATCCGGGCCCTCGTCCAGGCCGTCGACATCAAGGACCGCTACACCCGCGGCCACAGCGAACGCGTCGGCCGCGCCTCGCTCCTGATCGCCCGCGAGCTCGGCATGGACGAACCCCGCCTGGAGGTCGTCCGCTTCGCCGGCATCCTCCACGACGTCGGCAAGCTGGGCGTGCCGACCCGGGTGCTCCGCAAGGACGGGCCGCTCACCCCCGAGGAACGCCGGATCATCGAGCTCCACCCCGAGTACGGGCACGAGATGGTCCGCGGCATCGCCTTCCTCGGCGAGGCCCGCACCGCGATCCTCCACCACCACGAACGCATGGACGGCAGCGGCTATCCGTACGGCCTCAAGGGCCACCAGATCCCCGAGTACGCGCGCGTGGTCGCCGTCGCCGACGCCTTCGACGCCATGACCTCCACCCGCTCCTACAGCCGGGCCCGCCCCGTCGGCACCGCCCTCGCCGAACTGGAGCGGTGCGCCGGCAGCCAGTTCGACCCGCGCATGGTCGCCGCGCTCGGCCGGGCCCTGCGCCGGCACGGCTGGCAGACCGAGGTCACCGCCGACGAGACCACCGTCCCGGCCCCCCGCGCCCCCGCCGCTCGACCGGGACCCGCCCCCGCGCCCGCCGCCCCCGCCCCCGGCCGGGAGGCCAGGGCCGCCGGACCCCAGCCCGCCCGGCCGCAGGAGCGCGCGTGACGAGCGGGCGCGCCACCGTCGGCGCCGTCCACGCGGCCGCCCTGCTGCTCACCCTCACCGCCCTCGCCGCCACCCTCTGGCACGGCCTCGACGAACCCGGCAACGCCCTCGCCTTCGGCCTCCTCATCGCCCTCGGCGAGCTCACGCGCCGGGGCGCCCCGCCGGACGACCGGGAACCCGCCCCGCTCGCCACCGCCGGCTCCCTCGCCTACGCCCTCCTCGGCCAGAACGGCCAGGAGCCCACCACCCACGGCGTCCTCCAGACCGTCGCCGTCGTCGTCGCGGCCGCCCTCGCCGGGACCGTCCCCCACGTCGCCCGCGGCCGCGGACCCGACCTCGACCACATGGCCCGGCGCATCCTCACCGTCGCCTTCGCCGCCCTCTGCTTCCAGCCGCTCTACAACACCGGCGCCCTCACCGTCCACCTCGGCCGCGGCCCCTCCTACGCCCTTTTCCTGCTCCTGCTGCTGCTCCTCACCGCCCTGTGCGACGCCGTCCTCGCCGCCCTGCTGCACCGCGCCCGCCGCGGCCACCCCTACGGCCCGCTGCTCCGCGACGAACTGCGCGCCCTGCTCGGCATCGGCTCCGCCGTCTGCGCCACCGGAACCGTCATGGCCCTCGGCGTGGCCGCCGCCGGACTGTGGGCGCTGCCCGTCTTCGCCGTACCGCTGCTCCTGGCCCAGGTCTCCTTCCGGCGGTACGCGGCCGTGCGCACCGTCAACCGGGAGACCATCGCCTCCCTCGCCCGCGCCACCGAGGTCGCCGGCTGCACCCCGCCGGGCCACGCCCGCCGGGTCGCCGCGCTCAGCCGGGCCGTGGGCCGGGAGCTCGGCCTGTCCGGGCACGAACTCACCGTCCTCGAATACGCGGCGCTCATGCACGACATCGGACAGCTCTCCCTGGTCGACCCGGTCGCCGGCGGCGCGACCGCCCTGCTGCCCGCCGCGGAGCAGCGCAGGATCGCCCTGCTCGGCGGCGCCGTGGTCCGCCAGACGGGCGTCCCGGCGGCCGTCGCCGTCGTCGTGGAGCGGCAGGCCGACCCGTACCGCGAGCAGCCCCTGCCCGCCCGGATCGTCCGCGCCGTCAACGCCTACGACGACCTCGCCGCCGGCACCGCGGGCGGCGGCCTCGGCGCCCTGGAACGGCTCCGTCTCGGCACCGCCCGCGACTACCACCCCGACGTCGTGGAATCCCTCGCCCGCGTTCTCGCCCGGGGCGGCGTCACCCCTGCTCCTCCGGGGTAACCCATGGGTAATGAGCGCGTGTCCGACCGGGCATGGTTGGATGCGAACAAGAGGGTGAAGCGACCGGCAGGCGGGAATCGTGAGGATCTTCGGGAAGGTACGGCATCGGCCCTCCGCCTCGTGGCGGCAGGCCACCGACCGCGCGTTCACGCTGATCGGCGACGGCCGGTACGAGGACGCGGGCGCGCTGCTGACGCGCGCGGCGGACCTGGAGCCCTGGCTCTCCGAGTCCTGGTTCAACCTGGCCCTGCTGCACAAGTTCCGGCACGACTGGGAGCAGGCCAGGGCCGCGGGGCTGCGCGCCGTCGCCCTGCTCGACAAGGAGACCGGCGCCCCCGACTGGTGGAACGTCGGCATCGCCGCCACCGCCCTGCAGGACTGGCCGCTGGCCCGCCGCGCCTGGCAGGCCTACGGACTGAAGGTCCCCGGGGCCGCCTCCGGCACCGGCGAACCGGCCGGCATGGAGCTGGGCAGCGCGGCCGTGCGGCTCTCCCCTGAGGGCGAGGCCGAGGTCGTCTGGGGCCGCCGGCTCGACCCGGCCCGGATCGAGGTGCTGTCCATCCCGCTGCCGTCCTCCGGCCGCCGCTGGGGCGAAGTCGTCCTCCACGACGGCGTGCCCAACGGCGAGCGGACCACCAGCGCGGGCCCCTCGTACCCCGTCTTCGACGAGATCGAGCTGTGGGCGCCCTCACCGGTGCCGACCTGGGTGGTCCTCCTGGAGGCCGCCACCGAGGCCGACCGGGACGCCCTGGAGCAGCTCGCCGCCGACGCCGGCTTCGCCGCCGAGGACTGGTCCTCGTCCGTACGGCTGCTGTGCCGGGCCTGCTCCGAGTCGACGATGCCCAGCGCCGAGGGCGAGGGCGAGCACCTGGACCCGCACGACCACAGCGAGCCGGGCCACCCCGGGCCGCTCGGCCACCGCTCGCCCGGCGAGCTGTGGGTGCCGGAGCGCGAGTGCGGCATCGCCGCGCCCGCCGGGCTGGTCCGCGGGCTGCTCGACGGCTGGGTCGCGGACAGCCCGGACAGCCGCGAGTGGCGGGATCTGGAAGAGGTCTGCTGAGCCGGTGCCCGTGGGCCCGTAGGCTGTCCTCCGACGGAATCGGGTTTTCAGGAAGGCGCGGCCGGACATGGCGCAGCAGGAGACGGACGAGCAGATCAACGACGGTTACGTCGTGGACACGGAGGACTGCGAGGCGCGTGAGCTCGCCCACCGCGAGCGGGGCACCTCGCGTCCGATCACGGTCGTCGGCAACCCCGTGCTCCACCGGGAGTGCAAGGACGTCACCGAGTTCGACGAGAAGCTCGCCCAGTTGATCGACGACATGTTCGCCAGCCAGCGCACCGCCGAGGGCGTCGGCCTCGCCGCGAACCAGATCGGCGTGGACCTGAAGGTCTTCGTCTACGACTGCATGGACGACGAGGGCGTCCGGCACGTCGGCCACGTCGTCAACCCGGTCCTCCAGGACCTGCCGGCCGACCGCCGCGTGCTCGACGACTCCAACGAGGGCTGCCTGTCGGTGCCGACCGCGTACGCCTCGCTGGCCCGCCCGGACTTCGCCGAGGTGCACGGCAAGGACATGCACGGCAACCCGATCAAGGTCCGCGGCACCGGCTACTTCGCCCGCTGCCTCCAGCACGAGACGGACCACCTCTACGGCTTCCTCTACATCGACAAGCTGTCAAAGCGCGACCGCAAGGACGCCCTGCGCCAGATGGCCGAGGGCACCCCGCGCTACCCGGTCGTCCCGAACGACTGACCCGTACGCGCCACGGATACGCGACACGGAAGAGGGCCCCGCACTCCATGAGTGCGGGGCCCTTCCTCGTACCGTACGGACTCAGAAGTCCTCGTCCAGGTCCACCGAACCCTCGACCGCCACCTGGTAGGCGGACGGGCGGCGCTCGAAGAAGTTGGTCAGCTCCTGGACGCCCTGGAGCTCCATGAACCCGAACGGGTTCTCCGAGCCGTAGACCGGCGCGAAGCCCAGGCGGGTCAGGCGCTGGTCGGCGACGCACTGGAGGTACTCGCGCATCGACTCGGTGTTCATGCCCGGCAGGCCGTCGCCGCACAGGTCACGGCCGAACTGGAGCTCCGCCTCGACGGCCTCCTTCAGCATCGCGGTGACCTGCTCCTGGAGCTCGTCGTCGAAGAGCTCCGGCTCCTCCTTGCGGACGGTGTCCACGACCTCGAAGGCGAAGTTCATGTGCATCGTCTCGTCCCGGAACACCCAGTTGGTGCCGGTGGCCAGGCCGTGCAGCAGGCCGCGGGAGCGGAACCAGTACACGTAGGCGAAGGCGCCGTAGAAGAACAGGCCCTCGATGCAGGCGGCGAAGCAGATCAGGTTGAGCAGGAAGCGACGGCGGTCGGCCCGCGTCTCCAGACGGTCGATCTTCTCCACCGAGTCCATCCAGCGGAAGCAGAACTGCGCCTTCTCGCGGATGGACGGGATGTTCTCGACGGCGGCGAACGCGGCGGCGCGGTCGTCCGGGTCGGGCAGGTAGGTGTCGAGCAGCGTCAGATAGAACTGGACGTGCACGGCCTCCTCGAAGAGCTGGCGCGACAGATAGAGACGCGCCTCCGGGGAGTTGATGTGCTTGTACAGCGTCAGGACCAGGTTGTTCGCCACGATCGAGTCGCCGGTCGCGAAGAACGCGACCAGGCGGCCGATCATGTGCTGCTCGCCCGGGGACAGCTTGGCGAGGTCGGCGACGTCCGAGTGGAGGTCGACCTCCTCCACGGTCCAGGTGTTCTTGATGGCGTCGCGGTAGCGCTCGTAGAAGTCCGGGTAGCGCATCGGACGCAGGGTCAGCTCGAAGCCCGGGTCGAGCAGGTTCTTCTCAACGGTCATTACTGGCAGGCCTCGCAGGACTCGGGGTTTTCGAGGGAGCAGGCGAGGGCGTCGGCGTCCGGCGTCGCCTGCTGGACGGGGATGGTGGTGGCCTGGGCGGCGCGGGCGATCCGGGTCGCCGGGCGCGAGCGCAGGTAGTACGTGGTCTTCAGACCCTGCTTCCAGGCGTACGCGTACATCGACGACAGCTTGCCGATGGTCGGCGTCTCCAGGAACAGGTTCAGCGACTGCGACTGGTCAAGGAACGGGGTGCGGGCCGCGGCCATGTCGATCAGGCCACGCTGCGGGATCTCCCAGGCGGTGCGGTACAGCTCGCGGACCTCCGCCGGCACCCAGCCGAAGCCCTGCACCGAGCCGTTGGCCTCGCGCAGCGCCTCGCGGGTCTGCGCGTCCCACACGCCGAGCCGCTTCAGCTCGTCCACCAGGTAGGAGTTGACCTGGAGGAACTCGCCGGACAGCGTCTCGCGCTTGAACAGGTTGGAGACCTGCGGCTCGATGCACTCGTAGACGCCCGCGATCGAGGCGATCGTCGCGGTCGGGGCGATGGCGAGCAGCAGGCTGTTGCGCATGCCGACGGCGGCGATCCGCTCGCGCAGCGCGGCCCAGCGCTCGGGCCAGTTGAGCTCGACGTCGTAGTGGTCGGGGTGCAGCACGCCCCGCGCGGTGCGGGTCTGCTCCCAGGCGGGCAGCGGGCCGCTGCGCTCGGCGAGATCGGCGGAGGCCTCGTACGCGGCGAGTATGATCCGCTCGGCGATCTTCGTGGACAGCGCGCGGGCCGGGGCCGAGTCGAAGGGCAGCTTCAGCTTGAAGAAGACGTCCTGGAGGCCCATCGCGCCCAGGCCCACCGGGCGCCAGCGGGCGTTGGAGCGGCCGGCCTGCTCGGTCGGGTAGAAGTTGATGTCGACGACCCGGTCGAGGAAGGTGACGGCGGTGCGGACGGTCTCGTCGAGCCGCTCCCAGTCGAGGTCGCCGGTCGCGGTGTCCACGAACGCGCCCAGGTTGACCGAGCCGAGGTTGCACACGGCCGTCTCGCCGTCGTTCGTGACCTCGATGATCTCGGTGCAGAGGTTCGAGGAGTGGACGACGGTGCCGGGCTCGGCGGTCTGGTTCGCGGTCCGGTTGGAGGCGTCCTTGAACGTCATCCAGCCGTTGCCGGTCTGCGCGAGGGTCCGCATCATCCGGCCGTAGAGGTCGCGGGCCGGCATGGTCTTGCGGGCCAGGCCCGCCGCCTCGGCCTTGCGGTAGGCGGCGTCGAACTCCTCGCCGTACAGGTCGACCAGCTCGGGCACGTCGGCCGGGGAGAACAGCGACCACTCGGCGTCCGCGTTGACCCGGCGCATGAACTCGTCCGGGATCCAGTGCGCCAGGTTGAGGTTGTGCGTCCGGCGGGCGTCCTCGCCGGTGTTGTCGCGGAGCTCCAGGAACTCCTCGATGTCCGCGTGCCAGGTCTCCAGGTAGACCGCGGCGGCGCCCTTGCGGCGGCCGCCCTGGTTCACGGCGGCGACGGAGGCGTCGAGGGTCTTCAGGAACGGGACGATGCCGTTGGAGTGGCCGTTGGTGCCGCGGATCAGCGAACCGCGGGCGCGGATGCGGGAGTAGGACAGGCCGATGCCGCCCGCGTGCTTCGACAGCCGCGCCACCTGGTGGTAGCGGTCGTAGATGGAGTCCAGCTCGTCCTGCGGGGAGTCCAGCAGGTAGCAGGAGGACATCTGCGGGTGGCGGGTGCCGGAGTTGAAGAGGGTGGGGGAGGAGGGCAGGTAGTCCAGCCGGCTCATCAGCCCGTACAGCGCCGCGACCTCGTCCACGGCGCGCACGCTGTCGTCCTCGGCGAGGCCGCAGGCGACGCGGAGCATGAAGTGCTGCGGGGTCTCGATCACCTTGCGGGTGAGGGGGTGGCGCAGCAGGTAGCGGGAGTACAGGGTGCGCAGGCCGAAGTAGCCGAAGCGGTCGTCGGCGGCCGGGTCGATCGTCCCGTCGAGCCGGGCGGCGTGCAGCGCGACGAAGTCGGCGGTGCGGTCGGCGATCAGGCCCTCGCGGTGTCCGACGGCGACCGAGGCGGAGAAGGACACCGCGCCCTGGCCCGCGGCCTCTTCGGCGATGGTGAGGGTGAGCAGCCGGGCGGCCAGCCGGGAGTACGCGGGGTCCTCCGCGATCAGTCCGGCGGCGGCCTCGGTGGCCAGCTCGCGCAGCTCCGCCTCGTCCGAGCCGGCGTGCCGGCCGCGCAGCGCGGCGGCGGCGACCCGGCCGGGGTCGGTGTCCCGGAGGTCGGCGGTGAGATCGGTCAGGGTCCGCAGGAGTACGGTCCCGGGTCCGTCGCTCTCGATCGCTGCGGCCGGATCGGCGGGCGCGATGGTCACGTGGGGGCTCTCCCTCGCTCGGCTCGGGGCCAGGGCGGGGGGAGGCGGAGGGCGGGCGGCCGTACGCACGGCGGCACCGCGTCCACCGGCCCACTCCGCGAGGCCCGGACGTCTGTGGCACCCGGAACGGACGGACCGGGCGCACTGTCGGCAGGTCTTCGGACTCACTTCGTACGGAAGCGCATGAAGTACACCGTTGCGGGACAGTTCCGGATTTCCACCGGATTCCCCTGCGACGACAGCGAGCACGAGCATACATGTGGGGGGCGCCGCTTGCGGCACCCCCCACATGTTGTGTGTCGTTTGCTTCGCTACAACTCCAGGGTGTAGCAGAGCAGCAGGAATTCGGGGCGATCGGGGATGGGGGACCAGTCCCGTTCCGGCGTGTGCCGGAAGCCCAGACGGTCGTAGATGCGGTGTGCGGTACGCATGCCGGTCTGGGTGGACAGGACGATCCTCTCGCAGCCCGGGACGGCCCGGGCGCGGTCGACGCAGGCCCGGACGAGCGCTTCGCCGACGCCGCGGCCGCGGGCGGCGTGGTCGACGGCCAGCATCCGGATCTCGGTCTCCCCGGCGCGGGCGCGATCGCCCATCACCCCGGGGGCCGGGACGAAGGTGACGCCGCCCAGGATGGTGCCGGCCGCGTCGTCCACGGCCACGAGCACGTCGGCGACCTCGGCCCGGCCGGCCACGTTCCGCAGATGTCCGAAGTACCAGTCGTCCTCGCCGTGGAGGAGGTGCCCGTCCTCGAGATAGGCCCGGCCGGTGATCTCCCCCAGGGTCTCGTGCTCCTCCGGCCGTACGTCTCTGATCGTGAAGTCCATGCCCAGCAGTCTCCCTCGGGTACGGCTCCGCCCGCCGCCCGGTTTCCCGGGGGCGGGCGGAGCGACGGGTGTGCCGCGGTCAGTGGCCGGCGCCGACCTTCGGCAGCTCGGTGACGACGCCCTTGTCGCCGGCGTCGGCCGTGTAGTCCTCGGGCCGGGTCTCGTCGACGCCTTCGGGCGCCTTGACGGCCTTGAGGACGAAGGTGAGGACGACGGTGACGACGACGTTGAGGACGAAGGCGGTGAGGCCGATGTAGCCGATCTCGCCGATGCCCGGGATCTCGGCGGAGGAGCCGCCGAAGTGCTTCTGGGTCGGGCTCGCGACCCCGTAGGCGGCGGCGGTGCCGTAGACCATGCCGACGGCCCAGCCGGCGAGCAGCGCCCAGCGGTGGAACCAGCGGGTGAACAGGCCGCCGACCAGGGCGGGGAAGGTCTGCAGGATCCAGATGCCGCCGAGCAGCTGGAAGTTGATGGCGACGGTCTTGTCCATGGTGAGGACGAAGACCAGCGCGCCGACCTTCACCAGCAGCGAGACCAGCTTGGAGACCTTGGTCTCCTGCTCGGGGGTCGCGTCGGGCTTGAGGAAGTCCTTGTAGATGTTGCGGGTGAAGAGGTTGGCCGCGGCGATCGACATGATCGCGGCCGGCACGAGCGCGCCGATGCCGATCGCGGCGAAGGCGACGCCCGCGAACCAGTCCGGGAACATGTTCTCGAAGAGCTGCGGGATGGCGAGCTGGCCGTTGGACACCTTCACGCCGGCCGCGATGGCCATGAAGCCGAGCAGTGCCAGCAGGCCCAGCATCAGCGAGTACAGCGGCAGGATCGTGGTGTTGCGGCGGATCACCTCGCGGCTCCGGGAGGAGAGCGTCGCGGTGATCGAGTGCGGGTACATGAACAGCGCGAGCGCCGAGCCGAGCGCCAGCGTCGCGTACGTCCACTGGCCGGCGTCGCCGGGCACGAGCGCGCCCTTGGGCTTGCCGGTGGCCGGGTTGGTCTGCGCGTACGCCTCGCTCGCCCGGGCGAAGATCTCGTCGAAGCCGCCCAGCTTGATCGGGATGTAGATGATCGCCACCGCGATGACGATGTAGATCAGGGTGTCCTTGACGAAGGCGATGAGCGCGGGGGCGCGCAGGCCGGAGGAGTAGGTGTAGGCCGCGAGGACACCGAAGGCGATGAGCAGCGGCAGGTCCTTGATGAACCAGTTGGTGTTCTCGCCGCCGCCGACGCCCATCACGTCCAGGACGGCCTGGATGCCGACGAGCTGGAGCGCGATGTACGGCATGGTGGCGAGGATGCCGGTGAGGGCGACCGCCAGCGACAGGCCCTTGGAGCCGAAGCGGCCGCGGACGAAGTCGGAGGTGGTGACGTAGCCGTGCTTGTGGGACACCGACCACAGGCGGGGCAGGAAGGTGAAGATCAGCGGGTAGACCAGGATGGTGTACGGCACGGCGAAGAAGCCGGCCGCGCCCGCCGCGTAGATGGCCGCCGGGACGGCCACGAAGGTGTACGCGGTGTAGAGGTCGCCGCCGAGCAGGAACCAGGTGATCCAGGTGCCGAACGATCTGCCGCCGAGGCCCCATTCGTCGAGGCTGTTCTCGTTCTCGGCCTTGCGCCACTTGGCGGCCAGGAAGCCCATGACCGTGACGGCCAGGAAGAAGAAGAGGAAGACGCCGAGCGCGACGCCGTTCACGCCGTCCTTCATCGCGCGTCACCGCCCTTGCGGGCGCGCTGGGCGCGCTGGTCGCGCTTCCAGAGGACGTACGCGACCATGGTCAGGCCGGTCGAGATCACGACCCAGAGCATCTGGTACCAGTAGAAGAACGGGACCCCGATGACGACCGGGTCCACCTTCGCGTACGAGCTCACCCAGAGCATCGCGACGAACGGCGCGAAGAGGCAGAGCGCGATCACCACCCTGAGCGGCGTGATGACCGGTTGTTTCCCTTGTGTCGCTTCTGACATGGCGAAACCGTCCCCTCACTGATCACCTCGTAATGACGGGGAAATCTAGGGGACGGTCGCGCTGGGAGGAACCCCTGTCCGTATAACGGATCAACCGTCAGTCGGAGAGGCCGGATCAGCCGTTGGGGCGCTGGAGGCGGGCGACGAACTTGTAGCGGTCGCCGCGGTACACCGAACGCACCCATTCGACCGGTTCGCCCTGGGCGTCCAGGGAGTGCCGGGAGAGCATCAGCATCGGCAGGCCCACGTCCGTGCCCAGCAGCCCGGCCTCGCGCGGGGTGGCGAGCGAGGTCTCGATGGTCTCCTCGGCCTCGGCGAGATGGACGTCGTACACCTCGGCGAGCGCGGTGTAGAGCGAGGTGTACTTCACCAGGGAACGCCGCAGCGCGGGGAAGCGCTTGGCGGACAGGTGCGTGGTCTCGATGGCCATCGGCTCACCGCTGGCGAGGCGCAGTCGCTCGATGCGCAGCACCCGGCCACCGGGGGAGATGTCGAGCAGCCCGGCGAGGGTGTCGTCGGCGGTGACGTAGCCGATGTCGAGCAGCTGCGAGGTGGGCTCCAGGCCCTGGGCCCGCATGTCCTCGGTGTACGAGGTGAGCTGGAGGGCCTGGGAGACCTTGGGCTTGGCCACGAAGGTGCCCTTGCCCTGGATCCGCTCCAGCCGGCCCTCGACGACCAGCTCCTGCAGGGCCTGGCGCACGGTGGTGCGCGAGGTGTCGAACTCGGCGGCGAGGGTGCGCTCGGGCGGGACCGGTGTGCCGGGCGGCAGGGTCTCCGTCATGTCGAGCAAGTGCCGCTTCAGTCGGTAGTACTTGGGCACGCGCGCGGTGCGGGTGGCTGCGCCGCCCTCTGTCTCCGTGGTGCCCGCGTCCGTGGCCATGGCCTGCCTTCCCGACTCCTGTGCTGCTGCCGTCACCGGCTCCTCCGTCTGTCGCGGCTCACATGGTGGCACGGACCGGTCACGGGTCGTCGCCCTCCCTCAGGTGTCGGTCCGATAACGGACCCGACTGCCCTTCTTATACACCCTTGACACCCCTAAAGGTCTAGGCCAAGCTCCGGGTACTGGTCTACACCATTAAAGGCCAGGTCCCAGCCCCACGAGCACTACTCGACGTATGTCTTCGCGCGGTGGGCAGGGGGAGCAGGCATCCCTGAGGAGGGTGGCGTGAAGCGCAAGCTCATCGCGGCGATCGGCGTCGCGGGCATGATGGTTTCGATCGCGGCGTGCGGGGGCTCCGACAAGGGCGGCGACAAGGCCGGCGAGGCCAAGGAGCTGACCGTCTGGCTGACGGTCGACGCCCAGAACAACTGGCCCGAGCTGGTCAAGGCCGCGGACGACGCGGTGACCAAGAAGCACCCGGGCATCAAGATCAAGCACGAGTACTACGGCTGGCCGGACAAGAACACCAAGCTCGACGCGGTGCTCGCGACCGACAAGGCCCCGGACGTTGTCGAGATGGGCAACTCCGAGATGATCAGCTACATGGCCAAGGGTGCCTTCGCCGAGGTCGACCCGTCGAAGTTCGACAACTCCGACAAGTGGCTCGACGCCCTCAAGGACTCGGTCACCTACAACGGCAAGACCTACGGCGTCCCCTACTACGCCGGTGGCCGCGTGGGCACCTGGCGCAAGGACATCGCCGCCGAGGCGGGCGTCAAGGCCGCCCCGAAGACCTGGGCCGAGCTGACCGCCGCGCTCGACGCCATCCAGAAGAAGAAGGGCGACAAGTTCAGCGCCTGGTACCAGCCGTCGCCGGACTGGTACGCCGCGATGTCCTTCGTCTTCGACGCCGGCGGCTCGATCGCCAAGCAGGACGGCGAGACCTGGAAGGCCAACCTCTCCTCGCCCGAGTCCCTCAAGGGCCTCACCGAGTACAAGAACATCCTCGACAAGTACATGCACGGCGACAAGACGAAGGACGAGTCCGACCGTCCCGTCGTCTTCGGCCAGGGCAACTCCGCGACGATGTTCGCCGCCGGCTGGGAGGGCGCCACCGCCGCCGACCCGAAGACCGACAAGGTCGGCGGGCTGAAGGACAAGCTCGAGAACTTCGTCATGCCCGGCCCGTCCGGCAAGAACCTCCCGGTCTTCCTCGGCGGCTCGGACCTGGCCATCCCGGTCAAGTCCAAGGCGCAGGGCGTCGCCGCCGAGTGGATCGCCGCCTTCACCGGCGCCGAGGGCCAGAAGGGCCTCGTCGCCAAGGGCAACCTGCCCAACAACAAGGCGGACCTCGCCCCGCTGAAGAGCGACCCGGCCACCGCCGTCCCGGCGACCGCGGCCGAGTCCAGCTGGTTCGTCCCGACCGCCCCCGGCTGGGGCCAGGTCGAGAAGGCCCAGACCCTCAAGACGATGCTCATCGAGATCGCCAACGGCAAGAAGTCGGTCGAGCAGGCGGCCAAGGACGCCGACGCCGCGATCGACAAGGTCATCAACACCAAGTGACCTGACGCGCGGGGCCCCGTCACCGTGACGGGGCCCCGCGGCCCGTACCACGAGAGGGACCGCTGAGGAGCACGGGATGAGTGCCGCAGACACAACCACCGCGAAGGTGCCGCCGGTGCGGCAATCGCCACCATCCGGCTCCGGAGCCGGTACGCCCGCGCCACGCAGCGGGAAGTCCAAGGGCGGGGCCGGGCTCCCATGGCTGCTCCTCGCGCCATGCCTGCTCGTGCTCCTGCTGGTGCTCGGCTATCCGTTCGTGCGCCTGGTGGCCCTCTCGTTCCAGAAGTTCGGCCAGCCGCAGCTGTGGGGCTTCCAGGAGCCCGAGTCGGCCGGCCTGGAGAACTTCACCAAGATCCTCGGCGACGCCGAGTTCTGGACCGTCGTCCTGCGGACCGTGCTCTTCGCGGCCGGCGCCGTGATCGTCACCATGGTCCTCGGCATGGCGATCGCGCTGCTCCTCCAGCGCGTCTCGACCTGGGTCAAGGTGCTGATCAGCATCGTGCTCGTGGCGAGCTGGGGCATGCCGATCATCGTCGCCACCGCCATCTTCAAGTGGATCTTCGACGCCGACTACGGCGTGCTCAATTGGCTGCTCAGCCGCCTCCCCGGCGTCGACATGATCGGCCACAACTGGTTCGCCAGCGGCCCCCAGGGCCTGGCCGTGATCATGCTCCTGGTGGTCTGGGGCGCCGTGCCGTTCGTGGTGATCACCCTGAGCGCCGGCCTCACCCAGGTGCCCAAGGAACTCGAGGAGGCCGCCCGCCTCGACGGCGCCGGCGCCTGGGGCGTCTTCCGCTACGTCACCCTGCCCATCCTCAAGCCGATCATCGTCATGCTGACGACGCTCTCGGTGATCTGGGACATGGGCGTCTTCCCGCAGGTCTACGTGATGCGCAACGGCCACCCGGAGGCCGAGTTCCAGCTGCTCACCACGTACTCCTTCGACAAGGCGTTCGTCGTCAACGACTACGGCACCGGCTCCGCGATCGCGCTCGTCACGGTCCTGCTGCTGCTCGGCGTCGTGGCGGTCTACATGCGCCAGATGCTCAAGATCGGAGATGTGGAGTGAGCGCCGTCACCTCCCGCCCGCACAAGCCGCGCAAGCCCCGCAAGTCCAAGCTCGGCTGGAACCTGCTCGGTCTGCTCGTCGTCGTCACCGCCGGCTTCCCGGTCTACTGGATGCTCAACACGGCCTTCAAGCCGGCCAAGGACGCGATCGACCCGAACCCGCACTTCTTCCCGTCCACCTTCACGCTCGAGAACTTCCGGCGTGCCCTGGATATCGCGGACTTCTGGGGCCCGGTCACCCGCAGCCTCGTCGTCTCGGCCGTCGTGGTCGTCATCGGCATCGCGGTCGGCCTGCTCGCCGCGCTCGCGATCTCCCGCTTCGCCTTCCGCGGCCGCAAGATCGTCATCGTCGGCATCCTCGCCGTCCAGATGGTCCCGCTGGTCGCCATGATCATCCCGGTCTTCCTGCTGCTCAACGACCTCGGGCAGTACGACAGGCTCAGCGGCCTGATCATCACCTACCTGACCTTCATCCTGCCCTTCACGGTGTGGACGCTGCGCGGGTTCATCGTCAACATCCCCAAGGAGCTGGAGGAGGCCGCCCAGGTCGACGGCTGCACCCCCACCGGCGCCTTCCTCCGGGTCGTCTTCCCGCTGCTCGCCCCGGGCATGGTCGCCACCTCGGTCTACGGCTTCATCCAGGCCTGGAACGAGTACCTGTACGCCCTGATGCTGATGAGCCAGCAGAACCAGACGGCCACCGTCTGGCTGTCCAACTTCATCACCAAGAACGGCACCGAGTACGCCCCGATGATGGCCGGCTCGACCATGATGGCCGTCCCCATCGTGATCCTCTTCCTCCTCGTCCAGCGCAAGATGGCCGCGGGTCTCACGGCCGGCGCGGTGAAGGGATGACGACCACCCCATGACCACACTCGCAACCGGCTCGGACACCCTGACGCGAGACGCGCTCACCGTCCTCCAGCCCGGCTTCGTCGGCACCACCGCCCCCGACTGGCTGCTCCGCCGGATCGGCGAGGGCCTGTCCTCGGTCGGCCTCTTCGGCCGCAACATCGTCGCCCCGGAGCAACTGGCCGCGCTCACCGCACGGCTGCGCGCCGAACGGGACGACGTCCTGGTCGCCATCGACGAGGAGGGCGGCGACGTCACCCGCCTCGAGGTCAACGAGGGCTCCTCCTTCCCCGGCAACTACGCCCTCGGCAGCGTCGACGACGTCGAGCTCACCCGGGCCGTCGCCCGCGAGCTCGGCCGCCGGCTCGTCGCCTGCGGAGTGGACCTCAACTGGGCGCCGTCCGCCGACGTCAACTCCGACACCGACAACCCGGTCATCGGCGTCCGCTCCTTCGGCGCCGACCCCGACCTGGTCGCCCGGCACACCGTGGCGTACGTCGACGGGCTCCAGGCGGTGGGCGTCGCCGCCTGCACCAAGCACTTCCCCGGGCACGGCGACACCAGCGTCGACTCGCACCACGCGCTGCCCCGGATCGATGTGGACCTCGCCACACTGCACGCCCGTGAGCTGGCACCTTTCCGCGCCGCCATCGCCGCGGGTTCCAAAGCGGTGATGAGCGCGCATATCCTGCTCTCCGCACTCGACCCCGACCGTCCGGCCACCCTCAGCCCGCAGATCCTCACCGGTCTGCTGCGCCGGGAGCTGGGCTTCGAGGGGCTGATCGTCACCGACGGGATGGAGATGCAGGCCATCTCGTCGACGTACGGCATCGAGCGCGGATCCGTCCTCGCGATCGCCGCGGGCGCCGACGCCATCTGCGTCGGCGGCGGGCTGGCCGACGAGGACACCGTACTGCGCCTGCGCGACGCGCTGGTGACCGCGGTACGGACCGGTGAACTGCCCGAGGAGCGGCTGGCCGACGCCGCGGCGCGCGTACGCGCGCTGGCGTCCTGGACACAGGCGCACCGGGTCAGGGGGGCTGCATCGGGGCCGGGCGCGGCACTTCAGGAGGGGACCGCGCCCGGCACCGAGGTCGGTCTCGTCGCGGCCCGCAGGGCCCTGGTGGTGACCCCGGGGGAGCGGCCGTTCGAGCCGCTGACCGGCGCGCCCTACGTGGCCTCCTTCACCCCGGTCGCCAACTTCGCGGTCGGCGACGAGACGCCGTGGGGCATCGCCGCCGAGCTGGAGCGGCTGCTCCCGGGCACCGCGACCGGCTCGTACGGGGCGGACGCCACGGCGGACGACGTCCTGGCCGCCGCCGGGGAGCGGCGCGTGGTCGCGGTCGTACGGGACGCCCACCGGCACCCGTGGATGGCCGGCGCCCTGGACGCCCTCCTCACGGCCCGTCCGGACACCGTGGTGGTGGAGATGGGCCTCAACGAGTCCTCGCCGCGCGGGGCCCTGCACATCGCCACGCACGGCGCCGCCCGGGTCTGCGGCCAGGCCGCGGCGGAGGTCATCGCGGGCGCCCGCTGAGCCACGCCCGTGTGCGAGAGGGGCCCGGCACCTGAACCAGGTGCCGGGCCCTTCGCGTGTGCCCGTGCGGGCACGAATCAGATGCCCTGCCAAGCGGGCTTGTTCGCGAAGGTGTGGCGGAAGTAGTCCGCCAGCTTCAGCTTGGAGGCGGCGGCCTCGTCGACGACCACCGTCGCGTGCGGGTGCAGCTGGAGCGCGGAGGCCGGCACCAGCGCGGCGACCGGGCCCTCGACGGTCTGTGCCACGGCCTCGGCCTTGCCCTCGCCGGTGGCGAGCAGGACGAGGTGGCGCGCCTCCAGGATGGTGCCGATGCCCTGGGTGATGACGTGGTGCGGCACCTGCTCTATGTCGTTGTCGAAGAAGCGAGCGTTGTCCACGCGGGTCTGTTCGGTGAGCGTCTTGATCCGGGTGCGGGAGGCGAGGGAGGAGCAGGGCTCGTTGAAGCCGATGTGCCCGTCGGTGCCGATGCCGAGGATCTGGAGGTCCACGCCGCCGGCCTCGGCCAGCGCCTTGTCGTAGGCCTCGCAGGCCGCCTGGACGTCCTCGGCCGAGCCGTCGGGGCCCATGAAGGCGTCCTGGGAGAGCCCGAGCGGCTCGACGACCTGGCGCAGCACCGTGGAGCGGTACGACTCGGGGTGCCCGGCGGGCAGCCCCACGTACTCGTCGAGCTGGGCGATGCGGGCGCGGGAGGCGTCCACGGAGCCGGCCTTGACCTGGGCGATCAGGGCGTCGTAGATGGGCAGCGGGGTCGATCCGGTGGCCACGCCGAGCAGCGCGTCCGGCTTGCGGCGCAGGAGGTCGGCGATGCCGTCCGCGATGAGCTCGCCGCCCGCCTTGGCGTCCTTGACGATGACAACTTCCACGCTGTGCCTGCCGATCTGGTGAGGGCTGGAAAGGAGCCTGGTGGTATAGACCAATCTAGGCTCAAATCTAGCAGAGCGAGGGCCGTCCGCCCATGCCGTTCCGGCCCGCGGGACGGGCTCTTCCCATCGTCGGCCGCACCCGCCTCCCCAGCCACTCGAACCCCGCCCCTACCCTTCTCCCGTCAGGCCAGCGAGCCGCCCGTGGCGTCGATCCACTGCCCCGTCACCCAGCGCCCGTCGTGGGAGGCCAGGAAGGCCACCACGTCGGCTATGTCCTCCGGGGTGCCGACCTTGCCCAGGGCCGACATCGCCGCCGCCCCGGCCCAGGCCTCCTCGTTCCCCCGCAGCCAGCCCGCGTTGATGTCCGTGTCCACGATGCCCGGCGCCACCGCGTTGACCGTGATCCCGCGGGAGCCCAGCACCTTCGACAGATAGCGCGTGAACACGTCCAGCGCGCTCTTCGACATCGCGTACGCGATCAGGTCCGGCATCATCGCCGCGTGCGTGAGGCCGGTCGACACGTTCACGATCCGGCCCCCGTCGCGCAGTCGCTCCGCGCCCAGCCGCGCCAGGAAGAACGGCGCCTTGGTGTTGACCGCGAAGATCCGCTCGTACTCCTCCTCGCCGATCGTGGCGAAGGGTGCCGTGGCCCCGATCCCCGCGTTGTTCACCAGGATGTCCAGGCCGTCCGCGTGGGCGTCGAAGGCCGCCCACAGCGCCTCCGCGTCCCCCGGCACCCCCAGCTCCTGCCCGAGGGCGAAGGCCTCGCCGCCCGCCGCCTCGATCGCGGCGACCGTCTCCTTCGCGGCCGCCTCGTTGCTCCCGTAGTGCACGGCGACCCGCGCGCCGTCGCGCCCGAGACGCTCGGCGATCCCCCGTCCGATGCCCCGGCTCGCGCCCGTCACCAGTGCCGTCTTCCCCTTGAGCGCGCCCATGACGACGCCCCCCTCCACTTATGTAGCGGTCGTTACGAAAAGAACCGTACCCCACCTTCCGTAGTGGCCGCTATAGAATTTCCCCATGACCACGAGACAGCGCGGCCGCCCCCGCTCCTTCGACCGCGCCACCGCCCTGGAGCGGGCGACGATGGCCTTCTGGGAGCACGGGTACGAGACCACCTCCGTCTCCGACCTCACCCGCGTCATGGGCATCAGCGCGCCGAGCCTCTACGCGGCCTTCGGTGACAAGAAGACGCTGTTCGAGGAGGTCGTCGCGGCCTATGCGGGGTCGTACGGAGCCTTCGGCGGGCGGGCCTTCGCCGAGGAGCCGACCGCCCGCGCGGCCGTCGGCCGGATGCTCCGCGAGGCGGCGGGGGAGTACACCGACCCCGCCCACCCCCGCGGCTGCCTGATGATCTCCGCCGCGATCAACTGCTCGACCCCCGAGGTCGAGGGCGCCCTGCGGGCCCGGCGCAACGCCAACCTGGCCTTCTTCGAGGAGCGCATCCGCCGGGACGTCGAAGCGGGCGAGCTCCCCGCCGGCACCGACGCCCGCGCCCTCGCCCGCTTCAGTGGCGCGGTCCTCCAGGGCATGTCCCAGCAGGCCCGCGACGGGGCGACGGAAGAGGAGCTGACGGCCGTGGCGGAGGCGGCGATGCGGGCCTGGCCCGACCCGGAGCGGGGGGCCTGACCGGCCCCGGAAACACCCGCGGGCCGCGGCGCCCGACGGGACCCTCAACCCGTCCGGCACCGCAGCCCGGAGTTGCCCGGCCGGGGGTGTGCGGTCCCTCGGCCGTGTGGGAGGTCTCGACGCAGTCAGGGCAGAGAGCGCCGGGTACCTCGTTCCACCCTCCTGTGCGGGGAGGATGGAGGTTCCATGGAATGCATTGTGGACTAGACCATTCTCGTCTGTCCATCCATGCGACAGCGGTCGTACCGGGCCCATCCTCCAACACGGAGGCCCGGAGATCCAGGTTCACCGCCTGTTAATTCCGCGGGTACGCTCGCACACGTGCCCTCCATGAACGACCTCGTACGCCAGCACACCGCCCTGAGCGAGTCGGACCTCGACTGGCTCCACATGCTGGTGTCGGAGTGGCAGCTGCTCTCCGACCTCTCCTTCGCCGACCTCGTCCTGTGGGTGCCCACCCTGGACGGTACCCGGTACGTCTCCGTCGCCCAGATGCGGCCGAACACCGGGCCCACCTCCTACCAGGACGACATGGTCGGCCACCTGGTTCCGCGCGGCCGCCGCCCGCTCCTGGACGCCGCCCTCGACGAGGGCCGGATCGTGCGCGAGGGCGACCCCGAGTGGCGCGAGGAGGTCCCGGTCCGGGTCGAGTCCATCCCCGTACGCCGTGAGGGCCGCGTCCTCGGCGTCATCGCCCGCAACACCAACCTGCTCACCGTGCGGACCCCGTCCCGGCTGGAGCTCACCTACCTCCAGTCCGCCTCCGACCTGGCCCAGATGATCGCCGCCGGTTCCTTCCCCTTCCCCGGGGAGCAGGTGGACATGGACTCCTCGCCGCGGGCCGGCGACGGACTGATCCGGCTCGACGCCGACGGCGTCGTCCAGTACGCCTCGCCCAACGCTCTCTCCGCGTACCACCGACTGGGCCTCGCCGCCGACCTGGTCGGCCAGGACCTCGGCCAGATCACCGCAGAACTCGCTCCCTCCCGCGGCCCGGTGGACGAGGCGCTGGCCAAGATGGCCTCCGGCTACGCCCCCCGCGAGTTCGAGGTCGAGGGCAACGGCGGGGTCATCCAGCTGCGAGCGATCCCGCTCAAGCCCAAGGGCACCCGCATCGGTTCGCTCGTCCTGCTCCGGGACGTCACGGAACTGCGCCGCCGCGAGCGCGAGTTGATCACCAAGGACGCCACCATCCGGGAGATCCACCACCGGGTGAAGAACAACCTCCAGACGGTGGCCGCGCTGCTCCGCCTCCAGGCCCGCCGGATGGACTCCGAGGGCGGTCGCGAGGCCCTCAACGAGGCCGTGCGGCGCGTCGGTTCGATCGCCATCGTGCACGAGACGCTCTCCCAGAACCTGGACGAGCGGGTCGAGTTCGACGAGATCGCCGACCGGGTGATCGCGATGGTGGCGGAGATCTCACCGGGCAAGGTGACCTGCCGGCGCAACGGCCGCTTCGGCATCCTCGACGCCGAGGTCGCCACCCCGCTCTCCATGGTCCTCACCGAGATCCTGCAGAACGCGCTGGAGCACGCCTTCCCTCCGGGCGAGCAGGGCACGGTCGAGGTCACCGCCGTCCGCGGCGAACCCCGCGCCGACGCCCGGCTCCTCATCACCGTCAAGGACGACGGCGGGGGACTGCCGGAGGGCTTCGACCCGCAGCGCGCCGGCAACCTCGGTCTGCAGATCGTGCGGACGCTCGTCGAGGGCGAGCTCGGCGGCAGCTTCGACATGCAGCCCGGCGCCGAGCGCGGCACCCGGGTTGTCCTCGACATCCCCGTACACCCGCAGAAGTAGCGGCGGCGGAGGGGGAGTTCGGCGCTCCACAGCAGCGAGCCCCGGACCGAAGGGAATCGGTCCGGGGCTCGAATGCTGTGGGTTACTGCTGCGCGCTGCGGCTCGGGGGCGGTGATTGCGTACGCGGTGTACGCGCCGCGGGCCTCAGGCTGTGCAGGTGGCTCAGGCGCTGGCGTTGCGCGCCCGGTTGCGGGCGGCGCGACGCTTCATCGCGCGGCGCTCGTCCTCACTGAGGCCACCCCAGACGCCGGAGTCCTGGCCGGACTCGAGCGCCCACTGCAGGCACTGCTCCATGACGGGGCAGCGGCGGCAGACGGCCTTGGCTTCCTCGATCTGCAGCAGCGCAGGACCGGTGTTGCCGATGGGGAAGAACAGCTCGGGGTCTTCCTCACGACAAACGGCGTTGTGACGCCAGTCCATGGCTGCTACCTCTCTTGGTATTACGTGCAGGTTGCTTGTGAATGTGAACGCTTTCACGAATCCCCCCGCAAGGGAAGGGCCGACTGCCAGGTGAACTGGTGTGGTCCTGGGTTTGAGGAGGGGTTCTGGCTCTCAGTGGAGGCCGGTCTTGCGGGCCGTCCCGATCGCCAAGAAGAGACTCGCAAACCTCGGCAGCGGATACAACCCCTTCTGGAAAGTTTTTTTTGATTCCTCGGTGTCGGCTCGGTCACAGCCGTACTTCTGGGGGGTGGATGGCAGCCTAAACGTTCGAGTAGAAGGACTTTCGGTCCTTCTGGTCACACAATCACACGCAGTGCACGGCGTACGCCTGTGAACGTCACGCTCGTTCGCAGTCCCAGATGGTCACCGTCCATCTGAAGGGGGAGCGGGACCTTCGAATGCAAGGTGAAGTCGGTCAGATCGTGCAGGGTCAGCGCGTGCTTGCCGTGCGGCCCGCGCTCCGGTGTGGAAGTGAGCAGCTGGGTGGCGTACCGGGCCACCGCGGGGGTCGAGAGACGGCTCAGTCCGAGCACGTCGAGGGCCGTCTCGAAGGACGCCTCCGGCGACGCGTACACCGGACGATTCCCCAGGTAGGTCCAGGGAGAGGTGTTGCAGATTATGGACAGGACGAGATCCTCCACAGGATCCTCACCCGGCCGCTCCAGGGTGATCGTCCCGCGCCGCCGGTTCTGCTCGCCCAGGAACTGCCGCACCACCTGACGCAGATAGAGCGCGTGCGTCGAACGCTTGCCCCGCTCCCGCTGCTGTTCGACCCGTCCGATCACACTCGCGTCGAACCCGAACCCGGCACAGAAGGTGAACCAGCGCTCCGGCACCCCCTCGTCCTCCGTGCCCGGCGTCCCGGACGCGAGCCCCAGGCTCACCGTCCGTGCCCGCCGCTCACGCAGCGCGTCGAGCAGCGCGCCCGTCGCCTCCACCGCGTCGTTCGGCAGACCCAGCGCCCGCGCGAACACATTGGTCGAGCCGCCCGGCACCACCGCCAGCCCCGGCAGGCGGTCCGGATCGGGTCCCGCGTGCAGCAGCCCGTTGACCACCTCGTTGACGGTGCCGTCACCGCCGAGCGCCACCACCAGGTCGACGTCGTCCGCCTCGGCGGCCCGTCGTCCCAGGTCACGGGCGTGGCCCCGGTACTCGGTCGTCACCGCCTCCAGCTTCATCTCGCTGGCGAGCGCGTGGATCAGCACATCCCGGGTGCGGGCACTGGTGGTGGTGGCTGCCGGGTTGACCACGAGAAGCGCGCGCATGGTCGCCAGCGTACCTACCCGGTGGTACCGGGCCCAGTCCCGGCCCGGGCCACCCGCTCTCGGGCGGGCCCTGTCCCGGCCCGGGCCACCCGCTCTCGGGCGGGCCCTGTCCCGGCCCGGGCCACCCGCTCTCGGGCGGGCCCTGTCCCGGCCCGGGCCACCCGTCGGCGGGCCGGCCCCGGCTACCCTGCCTGCATGAGCAGTACGGAGCAGACTCCCCGTCCCGGGCGCCTCACGGCCGCCGCCGCGGTGGCCGGCGTCGAGGGCCTCGCCCTTCTGGCCGGCGGCCTCTACATGCTGGTGGCCGTTCTCGCCGACCGGCCCGACGACCTCACCTCGGGCCTCATGGGCGGCGCCACCCTGGCCGCCCTCGGGCTGATCCCGCTCGCCGCCGCCCGCGGCCTGTGGCTGCGCCGCTCCTGGAGCCGCGGCCCCGCGGTCATCACCCAGATCCTCGCGCTGCCGGTCGCCTGGCAGCTGCTCCAGGCGAACAGCGTCATGATCCCGGCCGGCATCGCCCTCGCGGTCCTCGCCGTGACCGGCCTGGTCCTGCTGGTCAGCCCGTCCACGACCGAGGCCCTCGGCATCAGGCGCCCCGGCCAGGACACCGCCTGACTCGCGTCACCCGCGTCACCCGCGTCCCCGGGTGGGGCCCCGCGTAACCCCGCCGGGTCACGCGAGGCCATGGGGGCTACTCCTCGACGAGCAGCTTCTCCCGGAGCTGCGCCAGCGTCCGGGCGAGCAGCCGGGAGACGTGCATCTGCGAGATGCCGACCTCCTGCGCGATCTGCGACTGGGTCATGTTCCCGAAGAAGCGCAGCAGCAGGATCCGCTTCTCGCGCGGCGGGAGGTCCTCCAGGAGCGGCTTGAGCGACTCCCGGTACTCGACCCCCTCCAGCGCCTCGTCCTCCGCGCCCAGCGTGTCCGCGACCGCCGGCGACTCGTCGTCCGTGTCCGGCACGTCCAGGGAGAGCGTCGAGTAGGCGTTCGCCGACTCCAGGCCCTCCAGGACCTCCTCCTCCGAGATCCCGAGCCGCTCCGCCAGCTCGTGCACCGTCGGTGAGCGCCCGTGCTGCTGCGACAGCTCCGCCGTCGCCGTGGTCAGCGACAGCCGCAGCTCCTGGAGCCGCCGGGGCACCCGTACCGCCCAGCCCTTGTCACGGAAGTGGCGCTTGATCTCGCCGACGACCGTCGGGGTCGCGTACGTCGAGAACTCCACCCCGCGGTCCGGATCGAACCGGTCCACCGACTTGATCAGGCCGATCGTCGCCACCTGCGTCAGGTCGTCCAGCGGCTCGCCACGGTTGCGGAAGCGCCGGGCCAGGTGCTCCACCAGCGGCAGGTGCATCCGCACCAGCCGGTCGCGCAGCGCCGCCTTCTCCGGCGAGCCCTCGGGAAGGCCGCGCAGCTCCACGAAGAGCGCCCGCGCCCCGCTGCGGTCGTGCGGGTCGGGCACGACAGGGACCTCGGGAGCCTCCTCGACCTCATGAGCCTCGGAGGCCTCCTGGGACTCGTCACTCTCCGTGACACCGGCGTCGGCGGGGCCCTCGGGGCCCTCGGGGACCGCCGGGGCCGCGGACACCGCGGGGACCTCCCGCCCGGCGCGGGTGGCGGCCGGACCGGCCGGGCCCGCCGGGGCCGCGGGGCCCGCGGGAACCGCTTCGTGCTGCTCGTGCTCGCTCATCTGGTCCGCCTGCTCCGCGTGATCCGTAGCGACCTCGACTCCGGTCTCGACCGGGACCGCCCCGGTCGCCGGCTCCGGATGCGGCCGTGCCTGCTGCTCAGGGATGCCGGCCGTCGCGTCCCCGCTCCTCACGCCGGGCCTGGCCCCGCGCCGCGCTGTTTGTACAGGCTGATGGAGACCGTCCGGTCCTCCGCCACGGACGACTCCACCTTCCCGGCCAGTGCCGAGAGCACCGTCCAGGCGAAGGTGTCCCGCTCGGGGGCCCGGCCGTCCGTCGTCGGAGCCGAGACCGTGACGTCGAGCGAGTCGTCGACCAGCCGGAAGACGCAGCTCAGCACCGACCCCGGCACGGCCTGCTGGAGCAGGATCGCGCACGCCTCGTCGACGGCGATCCGCAGGTCCTCGATCTCGTCGAGGGTGAAGTCCAAACGCGCCGCGAGACCGGCCGTGGCCGTACGCAGCACGGACAGGTAGGCACCCGCAGCGGGCAGCCGGACTTCCACGAAGTCCTGGGTCCCGGGCTCGCCTGCGATCTGGGACACCCTCACCTCCAAGGTGGCACAAGCTCTTTCGGGGTCCGAGGAGGAAGCCCCCGAACCAGGCGGTACGCAGTCGGTTGCGCAGTCCGCCGAGACGCTATCGCGATCCGTCCCGCCGTGTCGCCGGGGGACCGGACGGACCGCCCCCCGCAGGACCTGACCCGAAGGACACGCCCCGGCGGCCGCGGAGAACCCGCGGAGGGGTGACGTACCCAACCGTCAGACGATCGAACCGTCCACGAAGCACCAGCGCCAGCGCTCGTTCGGCTCGAAGGTCCGCATCACCGGGTGGCCGGTGGCGGTGAAGTGCGCCGTCGCGTGCCGCCCCGCCGAGGAGTCGCAGCAGCCCACGTGTCCGCAGCTGAGACACAGCCGCAGCTGGACCGGGTGCGTCCCGTCCGCCAGACACTCCGGACAGGTGTCGTGCAGCGGGGCGGGCTCGGGGTGCGGCATTTCGGCAACGTGCGGACACTCGCTCATGATGGCCAGGTTACGTTGCGACAGGAGTGACGTACGGGGCACAGGACGGGACCGGGCATGGACGCACTGCAACTGGTGGCGCTGGTCGCGGCGAGCGCCGCCGTGGCGGGCTTCGCCCGCAGGACCCCGGTGCCGGCGCCGCTGCTCCTGGTCGCCGTCGGCCTCGCCGCCTCCTACGTGCCCGGCGTGCCCGACTACACCCTCGACCCGCACATCGTGCTGCCGCTGATCCTGCCCCCTCTGCTCTACACGGCCGCCGTCGACTCCTCGTACCTCGATCTGCGCGCCAACATCCGGCCCGTCGCCCTGCTCTCCGTCGGCTACGTGCTGTTCGCGACGGTCGCCGTGGGCTGGCTCGCGTACGTCCTCGTGCCCGACCTGCCGCTGACCGCCGCGCTCGTCCTGGGCGCGGTCGTCGCCCCGCCGGACGCGGTGGCCGCCACCGCCATCGCGCGCAGGCTCGGCCTGCCGAACCGGATCACCACGATCCTCCAGGGCGAGTCCCTGGTGAACGACGCCACCGCCATCACCGCCTACAAGGTCGCCCTCGCCGCCGCCGTGGGCGAGGGCATCAGCTGGTCGGGCGGCATCGGCGAGTTCGCCCTCGCCGCGATCGGCGGCATCGGCGTCGGCCTGATCCTGATGCTCCCCATCCACTGGCTCCGCCTGCGGCTGCGCGAGGCACTGCTCCAGAACACGCTCTCCCTCCTCATCCCCTTCATCGCCTACGCGGCGGCCGAGGAGGTCCACGCCTCCGGCGTGCTCGCCGTCGTCGTGGTCGGCCTCGCCCTCGGCCACAAGAACTGGCAGGTCGACTTCGCCACCCGCCTCCAGGAGGAGGCGGTGTGGAAGATGGTCGCCTTCGTCCTGGAGTCCGCCGTCTTCGCGCTGATCGGCCTCCAGCTGCCGTACGTCGTCCAGGGCCTCGGCCGGTACGGGGTGGGGGAGGCCGCCTGGTACGCGGCCGGGGTCTTCGTCGCCGTGGTCGTCGTCCGCTTCGTCTGGGTCTACCCCGCCACCTTCCTGCCCCGCTGGATGTCCGCACGCGTCAGGGAGCGCGAGCCCGGAGTGGACTGGAGGGCGCCGCTGGTCGTCGGCTGGGCCGGCATGCGCGGGGTCGTCTCGCTGGCCATCGCCTTCTCCATCCCCGTCGTCACCGACGGAGAGCCGTTCCCGGCCCGGAACCTGGTCCTCTTCCTCACCTTCACCACCGTGATCGGCACCCTCGTCGTCCAGGGCCTCACCCTGCCGCCCCTCATCCGGGTCCTGAAGCTGCCCGGACGCGACCGCTACCAGGAGACCCTCGCCGAGGCGCAGGCCCAGAGCGAGGCGTCCCGGGCGGCGGAGGAACGGCTCGACGCCCTCCTCGCCGACGAGCGCAACGCCCTGCCGCAGCCCCTCGCCGACCGGCTCCGCACCGTCCTGGAACGGCGCCGCAACGCCGTCTGGGAGCGGCTCGGCGCCGTCAACGAGCTCACCGGCGAGACCGCCGACGACACCTATCGCCGGCTCGCCCGGGAGATGATCGACGCCGAGCGCGAGGTGTTCGTACGCCTGCGCGACGCCCGCCGCATCGACGACGAGATGATGCGCACCCTGCTGCGCCGCCTCGACCTGGAGGAGGCCGCCGCCTACCGGGAGGAGTCCGCCTGAGGCTCCGGCACCGGAGGTGGCGCGGGCGGCTCGGGCGCACCGGTGACGACGGCCGCGACGCGGGTGCCGGGGGCGAAGGCGCCCTCCTGGGCCAGCGTGGCCAGCCCGTACAGCATTTTGGCCACATACAGTCGCTCGATGGCGAGTCCATGCCGCGTGCCGAAGTCCTGTGCGAAGGCGTCGAGTTCCGGGGTCGTACGGGCGTAGCCGCCGAAGTGGAAGCGCTCGTCGAGCCGCCAGTCGCCGCGCGGCCCGCCGAAAGCCGTCTCCTGGAGGGCGCGGACCTCCCGGCCGAGGAAGCCGCCCTTGAGGACCGGGACGCCCATGGTCCTGCCGTCGAAGCCGGCGGCGAGGCCCGCGAGGGTGCCGCCGGTGCCGCAGGCGACCGCGACGACATCGGCCTTCCCGTTCAGTTCGCGGCCCAGCTCCACGCAGCCGTGGACGGCGAGCGCGTTGCTGCCGCCCTCGGGGACCACGTAGACGTCCTCGGGCGCGCCGGCCAGCGCCAGGAGGCGGGCCAGGGCGCCGGGTTCGTGCTTCGCGCGGTACGTGGCGCGGTCGGCGAACACCAGCCGCATGCCATCCGCCGCGCAGCGCGCGAGGGACGGGTTGAGGGGCCGGCCGGCCAGCTCGTCGCCGCGCACGACGCCGATCGTGGGGAAGCCGAGGAGCCGGCCGGCGGCGGCCGTCGCCCGCAGGTGGTTGGAGTAGGCGCCGCCGAAGGTGAGCACGGGCCGCCCGCCGGCCTCCCGCAGGTTGAGGGCGAGCTTGCGCCACTTGTTGCCGGGCAGGTCGGGGTGGATCAGGTCGTCCCGCTTGAGCAGCAGCGTCAGGCCGTGCCGGGTGAAGCGCTCGTCCTCGGCCGGCTCCAGGGGGGAAGGGAGCCGGGGCCGCAGGCGGGCGGGATCGAACGCGTTCACCCGGCCATTCTCGCCGCCCCTGCGGGGGTCAGCGCAGCAGGTCGGCGACCCGCTCCCGCATCGACGCCATGGTGAAGCCGCGCGGGTCGACCTTGCCCGGCTGCCACTCCAGGTGGCCGATGACCGAGCGCTGGGTCCAGCGGTGCACCCGGCAGACCGCGGCGGCGGCCTTGGCGATGGCGTCCAGCTGTGCCTTGGGCCACGGGTCCTCGCCGTCGCCGAGGTTCTCGCACTCGAAGCCGTAGAAGTGGCGGTTGCCGTCGGTGGTGGCCTCGTTGTCCGGTGGCAGGCCCTGCTCCGCGATGACCGCCCGCAGCACCTCGTCGTCGCCGAGGCCGGCGTGGTTGGCGCGGCCGTAGCCGACCAGGTGGACGGTGCCGTCCTTGGCGATGACGCCGTGGCACAGCGGCCCGGGCAGGCCGCCGTGGCCGTCCCTGCAGATGCGGACGGTGTTGCTGGTGCCCCTGGTGACGGTGTGGTGGATCATCACGCCGTGCACGGGGCCCCAGGGGCCCTTGTGGTTGCGGTTGTGGGTACGCCAGTCGCCGACCTCGACGACCGTCAGACCCTCGTCGCGCAGCGCGGCGAGGAAGCGGCTCGCGGACATGGGTGAGGCCATGACCGGCTCCTTTCAGGGAGGGGATCGCGGTCCCACCGGAGTACCGGAGGGATCGACTCCGCTGCCATCCGTTCGGACCGTGTGCGAGCCGATCCGGACAAAACTGGGGAAACGGGTGAGGTGGGAGGGGTCGCGCATGCGCTGTTCGAGTGGGAAATCGTGCGCCATGCCCAGGGGAACACCGTCAACTCCCACTCTTTTGTGTAATGGCGCGGACACACTCCGTGCTGAAAGGCTTCCTCTCGCAGGTTTGTCGTATCGAGAGGGAGTTCCATGTCCGTTGGTTCGGTTGGCGACGAGGTCCGCGCGGGCCAGGCGGCCCCGCAGCAGAGTCTCGGGACCGCCGCCGCGCGGAACCTCGCGACCACCACCAAGTCGGCCCCGCAGATGCAGGAGATCACCTCCCGGTGGCTGCTGCGGACGCTGCCGTGGGTGCAGGTGCAGGGTGGCACGTACCGGGTGAACCGGAGGCTCAGCTACTCCGTGGGTGACGGCCGCGTCACCTTCGTGCAGACCGGCGAGCGGGTCGCGGTCATCCCCGCCGAGCTCGGCGAGCTCCCCGCCCTGCGCGGTTACGAGGACGAGGACGCCCTCACGGAGCTGGCCGCCCGCTGCCGCCAGCGGGAGTACGCGGCGGGCGAGGTCATCGCCGTCCGCGGCGAGACCACCGACCGGGTCCACCTGCTCGCCCACGGAAAGGTCGAGCAGGTCGGCGAGGGACCCTACGGGGACGAGACCGTCCTCGGCGTCCTCGCCGACGGCGCCCACTTCGGCGACGCCTCGCTCGTCAGCGCGGACGCCACCTGGGAGTGGACCGCCCGCGCCGCCACCGCCTGTACGGTCCTGGAGCTCAGCCGGGCCGACGTGCTCAACCTCGCCGAGCGGGCCGGCTCGCTCGCCGGCCACCTCGCGGAGTACGCCGCGCTGTCCCACCAGCGCACCAACAAGTACGGCGAGGCGGCCATCGACCTCTCCGCCGGCCATGTCGGCGAGGCCGTCGTCCCGCACACCTACGTGGACTACGACGCCTCCCCGCGCGAGTACGAGCTGAGCGTCGCCCAGACCGTGCTGAAGGTCCACACGCGCGTGGCCGACCTCTACAACCAGCCGATGAACCAGACCGAGCAGCAGTTGCGGCTCACGGTCGAGGCGCTGCGCGAGCGCCAGGAGCACGAGCTGGTCAACAACCGGGAGTTCGGTCTCCTCGCCAACTGCGACTACGGGCAGCGCCTCCAGCCCCACGACGGCGTGCCCGGACCGGACGACATGGACGAGCTGCTGTCCCGCCGGCGCGGCTCCAAGATGTTCCTGGCGCACCCGCGCGCCATCGCGGCCTTCGGCCGGGAGCTCAGCAAGCGCGGTCTGGTCGCCGAGACGATCGACGTCGGTGGCACCCGGATCATGACCTGGCGCGGGGTGCCGATCTACCCGTGCAACAAGATCCCGGTCTCCGAAGCCCGCACCACGTCCATCATCTGCATGCGCACGGGCGAGTCCGAGCAGGGCGTGATCGGCCTGCACCAGCCCGGCCTGCCGGACGAGATCGAGCCCAGCCTGTCGTGCCGCTTCATGGGCATCGACGAGCAGGCGATCATCTCCTACCTCGTCACGGCCTACTACTCGGCGGCCGTGCTGGTCCCCGACGCGCTGGGCGTCCTGGAGAACGTGGAGGTCAGCCGCTGGCGGTGAGCCAGCCTCCCGGGGGCGGGGCGGCCGTGCCCCGCCCCCGGCTGACAGCCGCGCAAACCGCACGACCGCACCGCCGCGAGAAAGTGATCTTCGAACATGACCACCACCCACGTGGACGCCGCCACCGCGGGACAGGGCGCCGTGCTGCTCCTGGACCGGGCGCGCAGCGTCGTCGACCCCCAGCTGCGGACGACCGTCGAGTCCCTGCCGGGATCCATACGGCGCATCGCGAAGTACCACTTCGGCTGGGAGCACGCGGACGGCACCCCCGCCACGGGACAGGGTGGCAAGGCCATCCGGCCCGCCCTGGTGCTCGCGGCGGCCCGCGCGCTCGGCGCGGACCCGGCACCGGCCGTGAAGGCCGCGGCGGCGGTGGAGCTGGCCCACAACTTCACCCTGCTCCACGACGACATCGTCGACGAGGACCCGACCCGCCGTCACCGGCCCACGGCCTGGACGGTGTTCGGCATTCCCGACGCGCTGCTCGCCGGCGACGCCATGAACGCGCTCGCGCTGCGGCTGCTCGCCGAGGACCCCCACCCGGCCTCCGCCGAGGCCGCGGCCCGGCTGGCCGCCTGTGTCATCGAGCTGTGCGCGGGCCAGCAGGCGGACTGCGCCTTCGAGCAGCGCGGGCCGCACGAGGTCTCCCTGGACGAGGTGGTGGCGATGGCCACCGCCAAGACCGGCGCCCTGCTGGGCTGTGCCTGTGCGCTCGGCGCGCTGTACGCGGGGGCGGACGAGGAGGCGGTCGCGGCGCTGGACGCCTTCGGCCGGGAGGCCGGTCTCGCGTTCCAGCTGATCGACGACCTGATCGGCATCTGGGGCGACCCGGGGCGGACCGGCAAGCCGGCCGGCGCCGACCTCGTCGCCCACAAGAAGTCGCTCCCCGTGGTGGCGGCGCTGGCCTCCGGGACCCCGGCGGGGGAGGAGCTGGCCGCGCTGTACGCCCGCCCGGTCCTCGACCCCGAGGCGGTGCGCGCGGCGGCCGACGCGGTGGAGCGGGCGGGCGGCCGGGACTGGGCACAGCACCAGGCGGCGGAGCGGATGGCGCGCGCGGTGGAGCAGCTCTCCCGGGCGGTGCCGGACCTGTCGGCGGCCGGGGACCTGCTGGCGCTCGCGGAGTTCGTGACGCGGCGGAGTCGCTGACGCGCGAATTCATGTGCGAAAGGGGCTTGCGCAACCACTACGGGTAGAGCACTATGTGCGCAGTGGTCGATGCGGCCACGCCTCCTACCGAAAGAGATCCGGTTTGCGCAAGCTCACCTACTTCATCGCCTGCTCGATCGACGGCTTCATCGGCGACCCGAAGGGCGATGCCACGTCCACGTACGCGTACGTGGCCGGGGAATTCCTGGAGTACCTGAAGACGGAGTACCCGGAGACGATCGCCGCCCACGGGTGGCCGGTCCTGGGTGTCGAGCCCGGTACGCCCAACCGCCACTACGACACGGTGCTCCAGGGCCTGAACTCGTACCGCCTCGGCCTGGACATCGGCATCACCAGCCCGTACGCCCACCTGCGGGAGCTCGTTGCGACCCGCTCGCTGACGGAGTCGCCCGACCCCAACGTCGAGCTGATCGCCGAGGACCTCGTCGGCCGCATCCGCGAGCTGAAGGCCGAGGACAGCCCGCTCGACATCTGGCTCTGCGGCGGCTCGACCATCGCGGGCGAGCTCATCGAGGAGATCGACGAGCTGGTCATCAAGACCTATCCGCAGGTCTTCGGCTCCGGAATGCCGATGTTCGGTGCGGACTTCGCCCCGCGTGACTTCACCCTGGGCGAGGTGCGGACCTTCGACAACGGCGTTCTGGTCCGGACGTACACCAGGAAGCGGTGACGGGGGCCGCGCCCTACCCTGGAGGCATGAGCGGCGACCTTCCGCACACGACGAGGGACCCGCAGGCCAAGCATCTGTGCCCGGCCTGCGGACAGCCCCTCCAGGTGCTGGCCAAGCGGCACAAGGTCCTCGGGGCCTGGGTTCCGGAGTGGGAGGTGCAGCCGTGCGCCAACCCGGAGTGCCCGCGCTACGAGGCTCCCGAGGCGGTCCTCGAAGCGGGCGCCGGACCCGCGCCCGGCGGCGATGCCGGACCCGCCGCCGGACCCGTCGGCGATGCCGGGCCCACCGCCGGACCCGTCGGCGATGCCGGGCCCACCGCCGGGCCCGGACCCGCCGTCGGCGACGGCACGGAAGCCACTACCACGCACGTGACCGGCAAGAATGGCGAGACCGGGAGAAGTCCGGCCCCTGGGTGACCGGCCGCGCGCCGGAGCCGGTCATACCGCTACAGTCCGCGCATGTCATCGGAGTCGACAGAAGTCTGGACCGGTTGGTACCGGGACCGCCGTGGTGCCGAAGCGATCGTCATCACGGCCGACGGGAGCCATGTGGCCACCCGGATCAGGGGTATCGAGTACACGGGCGCGAGCTTCGACGCCCTGCGCGCCGCGGACGAGGGCGGGCAGGCCCTCACCGGCTGCGTACTGGAGTGGGACCTCCCGCTCCCCGTCGTCGCGGACGGCGTCACCCAGCAGGCCACGCTCAGCTGCCTGCTCACCCTCGGCGAGCGGGCCGACCTCAGCCTCACCCTCCACTACGGGGGCGCGGCCTACGAGTCCGGCATCGCCGGCGGTGACTTCGAGGAGGCCCTGAGCCGGGTCCGGCGCCAGCTGCCGCCGGGCACCGAGTTCGGCCGGGGGCTGCTCCAGGCGGCCTGACCGGATCGCCTGACCGCATCGCGCATCCCTCGGGCGAGAACGGGGGGCGAGGCGCGGCTCAGGCCCTCGCCCCCCGTCTTCTTCCCGTGTTCGCTCAGCCCACCTTGAACGCCGAGGCGAGCCCGTAACGCCACAGCTGGTCGACGCGCGCCCGCTCCTGGGAGTTCGGGTAGGCGTTCGTGCAGGACGTGCCGGGCCCGCCGCCGGACATCAGCTCGCTGCACGGGCCGCTGTAGTGGTCGGGGAGGCCGAGCACGTGCCCGGTCTCGTGGGCGGTGACGCGGGTGGAGTTGTACTGCTGGTTCTGCCGGTAGTCGAGGAAGATGTAGCCGTTGCCGTGCCCGTCCGTGCTCGCGTACGAGCCGCGGGAGTCATTGCCCTCGTAGTAGCGGAAGTCGGGGTTCGACCCCTCCACCAGGCGGACGTTGACGACGGAGCTGTTCCATATCTGCGCCGAGCGGGAGATCTGGGTGCGGAAGGTGGGCGCGTTGGCGGCGCTGTAGACCACGGTGACCGCGGTGGCACCAGGCGTGGCGGCCCGCTTCTTCGCGACCGACGCGACGACGGCTTCGAAGAACGCCTGGTTGGCCTTGGCCTCCTCGGCGGAGCCGGCGTAGGCCACCGTGGGGACGGCGGTGGCGGAGGCGGCGGACGCGGCGACCGGGGAGGCTCCGAGGGAGAGGGTGAGGCCGGCACCGAGGGCGGCGGTCAGTAAGGACGTGAGGATCTTCGGGTGTCTCATGGGGGGCTCCTCCTGTGGGGTTGAGGAGAGTGTCGGGGGAGCCGGGGCGGGTGGGGAATGATGCCATCCGCCGATAACTCGGCCCTATCACCGTGCGGTTGGCGCCCCGTGACGTCATGGACCGGGCCCGCTCCGGGCTCGCCGCCCGTCTGGTGCGGTGGGCGACCCCGCCCTAACCTCTGACCATGGAGCTGGAGGTGAGGCACCTGCGGGCGCTCTGCGCCATCGCGGACACCGGCAGTCTGCACAAGGCCGCCCGCCAACTCGGCGTCAGCCAGCCCTCCCTGACCACCCAGCTGCGCCGCATCGAGAACGCCCTCGGTGCCGAGCTCTTCTCCCGCGGCCGCACCGGCTGCCACCCCACCCCGCTCGGCCGCTCCGTCCTCAGCCGCGCCCGCCCCCTCGTCGACGGCATGACCGCGCTGATCACCGAGACCCGGGCCGCCGCCGCCCGCACCGGCGGCCCCGCGCTGCGCGTCGGCTCCACCGCGAGCCGGGCCCTGCCGGGCTGGCTGCGCCGCCTCCGCCAGGGCATGCCCGACACCGACATCGCGCTGCGCGTCGACGTCTCCGCCCACGCCCTGCTGCGCACGGTCGCCGCGGGGCAGCTGGACGTGGCCTTCGTCCACGAGGTCGAGGGCTGTCCGCTGCGGGTCCCGGACGGACTGCGGGGGCGCGTCCTGGTCGAACGCGAGCCGCAGTTCGTCTCGATGGCCCGGGACCACCCGGCGGCCGGGCGTGAGGTGGTGGAGCTCGCCGACCTCGCCCACGACCGGTGGGCCGTCGATCCGGCCGTCGACGGGGAATGGGACGGGCTGCGGCGGGTCCTGGGCGCGGCGGGCCTCGACCCGCCGATGCTGCACGCCGACTACCACACCGCCGCCTCGCTCATCGTCCTCGGCGAGGCCGTCGCCCCCTGCCAGCCCACCTCGGGCGGGCGCGACGACATGGCCGTCCGCCCGTTGCTCGGCGACCCGCTGGCCGTACGGCTGCTGCTGTACGCCGCACCGGGCGTGCCGCTCGACCGACCGTACGCGGAACTGGCCGCCGCGTACCGGGAGGCGGCCCTGCGCGCCGCCCCGTACCGGCGCTGGCTGCGTGCGGGCGGGACGGCGGGGCCGTGCATGATGACGGTATGAACGATCACGGGCGCTGGGACGCCGTCATGACGCTGGCGAAGGGCCATCACGCCCGTACGGTGCGGCCGTTGGGGGTGCGGGAGCTGGCGGGCCATCGCGTCAAGGCGTACGGCGTCGAGGCCCCCGGCCGTACGGTCGGAGAGGCGGAGGCGGCGCCCGCGCTGGCGCTGGCCGCCGACCACCTGGCCGCGGGCCGCCACCGGGGCTCGCTGGGCCTCGCGGTGCTGCTGGTGCACGCGGGCGGTGACGGCGACTACGTCCTCGTGCACACCTGGATCGAGGGCCACATGTCCGACCTCGCCGTCTGGACCGGCCCGGCCGGCCGCCCCGACGCCCTGCGCCCCGGGCGGGCCGGGCTCGCCCCCTGCGTCTGGGAGGCCGCGGTCCTCTCCCACGAGCGCGAGGCATTCGTCCGCCACGTCCTCGACGGCACGGGGCCGGCCGACGGGCGTCTGGCCGCCTGGGCCGCCGACACCCTGGAGGGGGAGGTCCGATGACCGGCGCCGTCGTCCGCCACGCCCGGCCGGAGGACCTGGACCGGGTCGCCGAACTCGCCGCCGAGCACGCCGCCTACGAGAAGGCGGCGCCCCCGCCCGCCGACCTGGCCGCCCGTCTCCACCGCCTCCTCTTCGAGCCCACGACCCCGCGCCTGCGCTGCCTGGTCGCCGAGCTCCCCGACACCACCCTCGCCGGCTACGCCACCTGCGCCCCCGAGCTCTCCACCTGGGACGCCGCCGAGTACCTCCACATGGACTGCCTCTACCTCACGGAGTCCGCCCGCGGCCACGGCCTCGGCCCCCTCCTGATGTCCGCCGTCCGCACCGAGGCCCGCGCCCTCGGCCTCACCCACATCCAGTGGCAGACCCCCACCTGGAACGAGGGCGCGATCCGCTTCTACGACCGCCTGGGCGCGACTTCGAAGCAGAAGCGCCGCTACACGCTGCCGGTGGACTGACCGCACGCGGAAGGGGCCCGACCGCAGGCGGTCGGGCCCCTTCAGGGCAGGAACGGAAGGAAGGTCAGGCCTTCTTCGTCTCCCAGAAAATGCGGTCGATCTCGGCGATGAGCTCCAGCGCCTTCTCGCCCGTCTTCGGGTCCGTCGAGGCCTTCGCCGCCGACAGGGCCTTCAGGGTGTCGTTGATGAGCGTGTGCAGCTCGGGGTACTTCTCGAAGTGCGGGGGCTTGAAGTAGTCGCTCCACAGCACCGAGACGTGGTGCTTGGCGAGCTCCGCGCGCTGCTCCTTGATGACCGTGGCGCGGGCCCGGAAGTGCGGGTCCTCGTTCGCCTGGTACTTCTCCTGGACGGCCTTGACGGACTCGGCCTCGATGCGGGCCTGGGCCGGGTCGTACACGCCGCAGGGGAGGTCGCAGTGGGCGCTGACCTTCACCTTGGGGGCAAACAGGCGGGAGAGCATGCTGCTGTCCTTCCTCGTGATCGTCTTCTCAGGTGGGACATTACTCCGTGAGAAGCGTGATTTCGCGAGCGCCCCCTGGGGCTTAGGACAAAAGTCCAGGGTCGGCATGGGACTCGTGGACGATCGGACCGGAGGTGCCGAATGGTGGAGTCGGGGCGCGAGCCGGGGCAGGAGACCGGGGCCCCGTTCGGGATAGCCGAGGTGACGGGGGTGTCGATGGTGCCCACGCTGCTGCACGGCGATCGGCTGTTCGTGCACTACGGGGCGCGGCTGCGGCCCGGGAACGTGGCCGTGCTGCGCCATCCCCTGCAGCAGGATCTGCTCATCGTGAAGCGGCTGATCGAGCGGCGGGACGGCGGCTGGTGGGTGCTGGGGGACAACCCGGACGCGGAGGGCGACAGCCGGGTGTTCGGGGTCGTACCGCCGTCGCTCGTGCTCGGGCGGGTACGGGCGCGGTACCGGCCCGTCACCCCCGGGCGTCAGCGGTCGGTCGGCGTGGTGCTCTCCTGGCTCTTCTCCTCGGTGCGGCCGGTCCGCTCGGCCTCCTGGCGCTTGCGGGCCCGGTAGGCGGCCACGTTGGCGCGGGTGGCGCAGCGGTCGGAGCAGTAGCGGCGGGAGCGGTTGGTCGAGGTGTCGAGGTAGGCGTTGCGGCAGGGCGCGGCCTGGCACAGGCCGAGGCGGTCGGCGCCGAACTCCGTGAGGTGGAAGGCGAGGCCCATCGCGGCGATGGCGGCGTAGCCCGCGGTCGCGTTCGACGGGTGATCGGCGAGGTGCATGTGCCAGCGGGGCCGGCCCTCCTCGTCGAGGTAGTCGTGCCCGGAGATCTGCGGGCTGACGGGGAACTCCAGGAGCAGGGAGTTCAGCAGGTCGACGGCCTGGGTGTGGTCGCCCTCGTCGGCCGCGGTGAAGACCGCGCGCAGCCGGGCGCGGACCGAGCGGAAGCGGGTCACGTCGGCGTCCGTGGCCCGCCGGGCCATCTGGGAGGCCGCGCCGAAGAGCTCGCGGACCGTCTCGACGGAGGTGAGGGAGTCCTTGCCGCGGACCGGCTCCTCGGTGTTGACCAGACGCACGGCGTAATCCGAGTAATAGGCCAGTTCCACTTGTAGTCCTTACTCCGGCGGGCTAGGGTCAGGGCGGGGGAAGGGTAAGCGACGCTTCCCCTTCGAGGGTATTACGACGAGGGTGAGGGTAGGGCCAATGACGGACACGGCGACGACCGGAACCGACTGGGCGGCCTGGCAGCAGAGCTGGGACCGCCAGCAGGAGTGGTACATGCCGGACCGCGAGGAGCGGTTCCGCGTGTTGCTCGACATGGTCGAGGCGCTCGTGGGGCCGGAGCCCCGCGTCCTCGACCTCGCCTGCGGTACGGGAAGTATTACGGACCGGCTCCTCCGGCGGTTCCCGAAGGCCACCAGCACCGGCGTCGACCTCGACCCCGCGCTCCTCGCCATCGCCGAGGGCTACTTCGCCCAAGACCCGCGCGTCACCTTCGTGACCGCGGACCTCACGGACCCCGCCTGGACCGCCGCGCTGCCCCACGACTCGTACGACGCCGTCCTGACCGCCACCGCCCTCCACTGGCTGCACAGCGAACCCCTGGCGGCCCTCTACGGGCAGCTGGCCGGGCTTGTCCGTGACGGCGGCGTCTTCATGAACGCCGACCACATGATCGACGAGACCACTCCCCGCATCAACGCCGCCGAGCGGGCCCAGCGCCACGCCCGCATGGACCGCGAGAAGGCCGAGGGTGTCCTCGACTGGGCCGACTGGTGGGCCGTCGCCGCCGCCGACCCGGTCCTCGCCGCCCCCACCGCCCGCCGCTTCGAGATCTACGGCGAGCACGCCGACGGCGACATGCCCGCGCCCCGCTGGCACGCCGACACCCTGCGCGCGGCGGGCTTCGGCGAGGCCCGGCCGGTCTGGGCCTCGCCCTCCGACACCCTGCTGCTCGCCGTGAAGTAGCGGTCCCACGACGAAGGGGCGGTACGGGCCTGGCCCGTACCGCCCCTTTCGTACGCCTTACAGCACCTTGGACAGGAACGCCTTGGTGCGGTCGTGCTGCGGGTTGGTCAGGACGTCCCGGGGGTTGCCGGACTCGACGACGACGCCGCCGTCCATGAAGACCAGGGAGTCGCCCACCTCGCGCGCGAAGCCCATCTCGTGGGTGACCACGATCATCGTCATGCCCGACTCGGCCAGATCGCGCATGACGTCCAGGACGTCACCCACCAGCTCCGGGTCGAGAGCCGAGGTCGGCTCGTCGAAGAGCATCAGCTTCGGCTCCATCGCCAGCGCGCGGGCGATGGCCACGCGCTGCTGCTGGCCGCCGGACAGCTGCGAGGGGTAGTTGCCCATGCGGTCGCGCAGACCGACCCGGTCGAGCAGCCGCTCGGCGCGCTCGCGCGCCACCGCCTTGGACTCGCCCTTCACCTGGATGGGCGCCTCCATCACGTTGGCCAGGGCCGTCATGTGGGGGAACAGGTTGAAGCGCTGGAAGACCATGCCGATGTCCCGGCGCTGGGCCGCGACCTCGCTGTCCTTCAGCTCGTAGAGCTTGTCGCCCTTCTGGCGGTAGCCGACGAGCTGGCCGTCGACCGAGAGCCGGCCGCCGTCGATGCGCTCCAGGTGGTTGATGCAGCGCAGGAAGGTGGACTTGCCGGAGCCGGACGGGCCGACCAGGCAGAACACCTCGCCGTTCTGCACCTCGAGGTCGATACCGCGCAGGATGTGCGCGGCGCCGTAGGACTTGTGAACGCCTTCGGCCTTGACCATGGGCTGGCCGGTCATCGGGTCGCCTCCGGGGAACGCTTGAACGTGGTCAGGTTCTTCTTGACCCGCTGCCACGGGGTGGGCGGCAGGGTGCGGAGGGAACCGCGGGAGAAGCGACGCTCCAGGTAGTACTGGCCGACGCTGAACACGCTGGTCAGCGCCAGGTACCAGATGGAGGCGACGAAGAGCATCTCCATCACGGCGCCGGCCGTGGAGCCGATGTTCGAGGACGCCCGCAGCAGTTCGGTGTACTGCACGGCCGAGACCAGCGACGAGGTCTTCAGCATGTTGATGAACTCGTTGCCCGTCGGCGGCACGATCACCCGCATGGCCTGCGGAAGAACGATCCGCCCCATGGTCTTCGTCTGCGACATGCCGAGCGCGTGGGCCGCCTCGGTCTGTCCCTCGTCGACCGACTGGATGCCGGCGCGGACGATCTCCGCCATGTACGCGCCCTCGTTGAGGCCGAGGCCGAGCAGCGCGACCATGAACGGCGTCATGACGTCGACGGTCTCGTTCTTGTAGATCGGCCCGAGGTTGATGTACTCGAAGATCAGCGACAGGTTGAACCAGACCAGCAGCTGCACGTACACCGGGGTGCCGCGGAAGAACCAGATGTAGAGCCACGCGACCGCGCCGGTGACCGGGTTCTTCGAGAGCCGCATGACGGCGAACAGGATGCCGAGGACCAGGCCCAGCGCCATGGAGGCGACGCTGATGATCACGGTGTTCGCGAGGCCGTCGAGGATCGACGTGTCGAACAGCTTGTCCCACACCGTGCCCCAGATGATGTTGCCCTGGGAGAAGGCGTAGAAGAGCCACCCGAGGAGGACCACGACCACGACAGCGCTGACCCAGCGGCCGTAGTGGCGTACGGGGATGGCCTTGATCGCCTCGTAGGGCGTGCCCGAGGGGCCGGACCCGGCCGGTGCGGCGGCCGGGTCCTTGGAGATCTTGTCAGTCACGACGACTGCCCTTCAGTGGAGCGAGGTGCGAGGAGATCACTTGCCGGCGTTGATCGTCGCCGACTTCACGGCACTGCCCTCGACGTTCCACTTCTTCAGGACCTCGGCGTAGGAGCCGTCCTTGATGATCGCGTCGAGCGCCTCCTTGACGGCGTCGCGCAGCTGGGTCTTGTCCTTGGACACGCCGATGCCGAAGAGGCCGACGTCGCTCTGGCTGCCGACGACCTCGAAGTCGTTGCCGCCGCCCGAGGTCTTCGCGATGTACGCGGCCACGGGGTAGTCGTTCAGGTCGGCGACGGCGCCGCCGGCCTTCACGCGGGTCTGGGCCTCGGCGTCGGTGTCGAAGGCCTGGATGGTGAGCTTCTTGGCGCCGCACTTCGCGGCCTGCGCCTTGAAGGTGTCCTCGTAGATCGTGCCGCGCTGGACGGCGACGGTCTTGCCGCACAGGTCGTCGAGGGTGTTGATGCCCTGCGGGTTGCCCTTCTTGACCAGCAGGGAGACGCCGGAGGAGAAGTAGTCGACGAAGTCGATGCCCTTGCCGATCTTCTTCCCGCTGTCGTCCAGGCCCTCCTGACGCTTCTTGTTGTCCGTCATCGAGGACATGATCAGGTCCTGGCGGCCGGTGTAGATCGAGGTGATCAGGCCGTCGAAGGTGCCCGAGGTGAACTTGAACTCGACGCCGAGCTGCTTGCTCAGCGCCTGGGCGATGTCGGGGTCGACGCCGACGATCTTGCCGCCCTCGGTGAACTCCATGGGGGCGTACGAGGCGTCCGTACCGACCTTGATGACGCCGGCCTTCTGGATGTCGGCCGGGAGCTTCGAGAACAGCGGGGCCTTGCTCGCGGCGGCGGTGGAGTCGCCGCCCTCCTTCGTGGAGCCGCCCTCGGTCTGGTCGCCACAGGCGGTCAGCAGCATCGAGCCGGCGACCGCGATGGCGGCGACCGCGGCAAGACGGGAGGTGCGGGTCTTGGCGACGGTCGTACAGCGCGTGGAGCGTGCGGTCATGGTCGGGTTCCTCCGGCGTGTGAGGGAGTTGCCTTAGGCCGCGCACGCACCTTCGAGTGCCGCGACCTCGTGTGATTACGGCATCTTGCCATTCGGACTGCCGCAAACCGACGGCCAAGGATGTCAAAATCGGGTAACGGGTGGTGGCCGAATCGCGGTGGCCAGTCCTCCCAAGGCAAAACCTTCTCCGGAGAGGTGGGTACCCCACCGTAAATTCTCCTGTTGATCTCGGCATTCGGACGACACGAACGCCGCTATTCGGGTCGGGAAAGTATCTATCCGGACATCAGGCGACGTGTCGTTCTCCGTGCGTGTCCGGTAGCGCTCGGTATGAGTCGCGTCACCGAACCTTCATGGACTCGTCTCCGGACCCGTCTGTCCGGTAAGAAGGATCCTTACACCCCTCATCCGGGGCTCAGGGCGCGTTGTGCGGCGCGCCCGCGCGGCTGCCAGACACGGCGGCCGCGGGACCCACCCACCCCTCCTCAACCGGGAGCGGCCACCCTCAAATGAAAAAGACTTAAGGGGTCAACCCAATGGCAGCGGAGATCGTCAATCCTCGCAGCGAGAGCGGTACGGAAGGGGCTCCCGGCGAGCCCTTCGATCCGGCCTTCGCGCTGCACCGCGGCGGCAAGATGGCCATCACGGCCACGGTGCCGCTGCGCGACAAGGACGACCTGTCCCTCGCGTACACGCCCGGCGTCGCCAAGGTGTGCACGGCAATCGCGGAGCAGCCCGAGCTGGTCAACGACTACACCTGGAAGTCGCAGGTCGTCGCCGTCGTGACCGACGGCACGGCGGTGCTCGGACTCGGCGACATCGGCCCGGAGGCCTCGCTTCCGGTCATGGAGGGGAAGGCCATCCTCTTCAAGCAGTTCGGAGGCGTGGACGCGGTGCCGATCGCGCTCGCCACCACCGACACCGACGAGATCGTCGAGACCGTCGTCCGGCTCGCCCCGTCCTTCGGCGGCGTGAACCTGGAGGACATCTCGGCGCCCCGGTGCTTCGAGATCGAGCGCAAGCTCCAGGAGCGCCTGGACATCCCGGTCTTCCACGACGACCAGCACGGCACCGCGATCGTCACCCTCGCCGCCCTCCGCAACGCGGCGAAGCTGACCGGCCGGACCCTCGGCGACCTGCGCGCCGTCATCTCCGGCGCCGGCGCCGCCGGTGTGGCCATCGCGAAGTTCCTGCTGGAGGCCGGGCTCGGCGACGTCGCCGTGGCCGACCGCAAGGGCATCGTCAGCCGCGACCGTGAGGACCTCACGGACGTCAAGCGCGAGATCGCCGAGCTCACCAACAAGGCGGGTCTCACCGGCTCCCTGGAGACCGCCCTGGCCGGCGCGGACGTCTTCATCGGCGTCTCCGGCGGCACGGTCCCGGAGGAGGCGGTCGCGTCCATGGCGCCGAACGCCTTCGTGTTCGCCATGGCCAACCCGAACCCCGAGGTGCACCCGGACGTCGCGCACAAGTACGCGGCGGTCGTGGCCACCGGCCGTTCGGATTACCCGAACCAGATCAACAACGTCCTCGCGTTCCCCGGCATCTTCGCCGGCGCGCTCCAGGTCCGGGCCTCCCGGATCACCGAGGGCATGAAGATCGCCGCGGCCAACGCCATCGCGGACGTGGTGGGCGACCAGCTCGCCGCCGACTGCGTGATCCCGTCGCCGTTCGACGAGCGGGTCGCCCCGGCCGTCTCGGCCGCGGTCGCCGCCGCCGCCCGCGCGGAGGGCGTCGCCCGCCGCTGACGCGGCCGTCGTACGCCACGCACGCGAGGTACGTGAGATACGCGAGGGGCCCCGCACCGAGCTCAGGCCGGTGCGGGGCCCCTCGCGTATCCGGGGGCGGGCCGGGGGCTGGGTGCGGGAGGCGGCGGAGCCGGGCAGGCGGAGGCGCGCGGGCCGGGCGTGGGCGTCGGGCGGCGACGGCTCGGGCGCGGAGGCGGGCGCCGGGCGGTCGCGGGGCCGGGCGCGGGGCCGGTCGCGGGGGGACATGCGTCACACCGGTGCCTGGTTCCGCCGCGGACGGTCACCGCCCTACGCTCAAGGCCATGTTCGCCGCCTACGCTGCCCGAATCGACCGCGACCAGCCCCTGAACGGCCTCGAACTGGGCGAACGCCCCGAGCCCGAGGCCCGTCCCGGCTGGACCACCGTCACCGTCAAGGCCGCCTCGCTCAACCACCACGACCTGTGGTCGCTGCGCGGGGTCGGACTGCCCGAGGAGAAGCTGCCGATGATCCTCGGCTGTGACGCCGCAGGGCTGGACGAGCACGGCAACGAGGTCGTCCTGCACTCCGTCATCGGCCAGACCGGCCACGGAGTCGGCCCGGACGAGCCCCGCTCCATCCTGACCGAGCGCTACCAGGGCACCTTCGCCGAGCGGGTCACCGTGCCCAGCTGGAACGTGCTGCCCAAGCCGAAGGAGCTCTCCTTCGAGGAGGCCGCCTGCCTGCCGACCGCCTGGCTCACCGCGTACCGGATGCTCTTCACCAACGCCGGTGTTCGGCCCGGTGACTCGATCCTCGTGCAGGGAGCGGGCGGCGGCGTCGCCACGGCCGCGATCGCGCTCGGCAAGGCGGCCGGGCTGCGGGTTTTCGCCACCAGCCGGGACGAGGCCAAGCGCAAGCGGGCCGTCGAGCTCGGTGCCGTCGAGGCCTACGAGCCCGGGGCGCGGCTGCCGCAGCGGGTGGACGCCGTCATCGAGACCGTCGGCGCCGCCACCTGGTCCCACTCGGTGAAGTCGCTGCGCCCCGGCGGCACGCTCGTCATCTCGGGCGCCACCAGCGGCGACCGTCCCTCGCACGCCGAGCTGACCCGGATCTTCTTCCTGGAGCTCAAGGTGGTCGGCTCGACCATGGGCTCCAAGGACGAACTGGAGGATCTGCTCTCCTTCTGCGCCGCCACGGGGCTGCGGCCGGTGATCGACGAGGTGCTGCCGCTCGACCGGGCCCGCGAGGGCTTCGAGAAGATGGCCTCCGGCGAACTCTTCGGAAAGATCGTCCTCACGACCTCTTGATACCGCCCGGTCGGGCTGATGGGATCTCCGGCACCGCGAAAGGTGAACAACGCTCACATCGTCGTGCCGGAGGTCCCCTTGTTGCGAACCACCCTTGTGGCGGGCGCCGTCGCCGCCTCGCTGCTCGCCCCGACCGCCACCGCCAGGGCGGAGACCGGTGGGGAGGCCGGGGACGCGATACCCGTCCTCGCCGACTCCCACGGCCGCGCCCTCACCCTGCGCGGCTGGAACGTCGAGGACAAGACGAACCGGGGCGAGGCCGCCCTCTCCGCCATCACCGAGAAGCACTTCCGCGACATGCGGGCCAAGGGCTTCAACTTCGCCCGCCTCCTGGTCTTCTGGGACGACCTGGAGCCGCGCCCCGGCCACTACAGCCGGGACTACCTGCGCAAGATCGAACGCGTCCTCGACTGGGCCGAGAAGCACGAGGTGCGGGTCCTCATCGACGCCCACCAGGACGTCTTCGGCCCCGCCTTCGGCCACCGGGGCATCCCTGAGTGGGCCACCAGGACCGACGGGCTGCCCTTCACCCCGCACCCCGACGACTGGTTCGCCGAATACTTCGAGCCCGCCGTGCAACGGGCCTTCACCCACCTCTACGAGGACCCCGACCTGCGGGCCGCGCAGGCCCGGATGTGGCGCGTGCTCGCCGAACGCTTCCGCGACCACCCGGCCGTGCTCGGCTACGACCTCATCAACGAGCCCATGGGCGAGCTGCGGGAGGGCGAGGACCTGCCGACCGCCGCCCGCCGGATCGAACGCGAGCAGCTGACGCCGATGTACAACCGGCTGGCGGACGCGGTCCGTTCGGCCGACCGGGACGGCTGGGTCTTCGTCGAACCCACCCCCATCGTCGGCGAGGGCGTGCCGACCGGCCTCGGCCGGATCGACGACCCGAAGGTGGTCTACGCCCCGCACTTCTACAACACCGGCATGGAGGCGGGCGCCGACTACGACCCCGCGGCCCGCTGGATCGAGAACTACGAGCAGGCCGTGACCCTGTACCCGAAGGAATACAAGGTCCCCGTGGTGGTGGGGGAGTGGGGTCCGCTCAACAACTCCCTTCCGAACATGAACCGCTTCTACCGGGACGCGATGGCCTCGCTCGGCCGCTACGGCTCCGGCTGGGCGGGCTATGTGTGGTGCTACGGAGGCGGCTACTGCGCCGTGGACGGCTCCGGAACCTTCCGTACGAACAAGGAGCTGACCGCCGAGCCGTACGCGGAGGCCGTCGCCGGCACCGTCCGCTCCTCCTCGTACGACTCCGGGGCCGGCGTCTACCGCCTGGAGTACGACTCCGCCCGGCGTGGCCCCCGGGTCACCGAGCTCTCCCTGCCCCCGGGCGCGTGGCAGGTCGCGGCCCGGGGGAGGGCGATCGTGCTCCGCCCCGCCCCCGGCAAGGCCCTCGTCCTCGCCGCCCCTGACGCCCCCGTCACGGTGACGGTGACGGCCGAGCGGAGCTGAGACCGCAGGGGGCGGGGCCTCCCGGCCCGGCGGGGGTCAGGCTGGGCGCCCGGTCGGGCTGGGCGGTCGGGGCCCGGTGGTTCCTAGGCGTTCCTCCGGTTCGGGTCGAGCAGGGACAGGAGGCTGTCCGCCGCCGCTCCCAGGTGGCGGCGGGCGTCGGCCAGTTGCTCGCGGCTGACGCCGTGGTCCCGCGCCGCGTCACGGACGTCGTCGCGGAAGCGGTCCAGGAGCCGGTCCAGCTCACGGGCAGGATCGGCGGCCCCGTCGATGTCCTTGGCCCAGTCGGAGACGGCCTGCTCGGGGGAGGCGGGCCGTCCCGCGGCCGTGCCGTGCGCCGGGCCGTGCACCGTCCCCGTCACCAGGTCGCCGAGCTGGGCGGTGATGTCCGAGATGCCCTCCCAGACGCCCTTCGGCCACTCGCCCCGCGCCATCCGGTCCTGGACCTGCTCCTGGACCTGCCGGGCGATCCGCTGGAACTCCTTGGCCTGCCGCCGGGCCGACTGGGCCTCGGCGCGCGCCTGACGGGCCTGCTCCCTCCACTCCTGCTTCGCCCTGCGCAGCTCCTCCTTGGCATCGCCGAACGACGAACCCGTGGTGCGGGAGGCGGTCGCCGCCGCCCGCATCTCACTGCGCAGCTTGCCGGCGGCGCCGCGCACGTCGTCCCGGATCTCGGCGGCCAGCTCGGAGACGGACTCGCGGATCTCCACCTCCAGGTCGGCCAGTTCGCCGCCGCGTCCGGCCAGCTCGGCCCGGCCGGCGTCGGTGATCGAATAGACCTTGCGGCCGCCCTCGGTGGCATGGGTGACCAGACCTTCGGCCTCCAGCTTGGCGAGCCGCGGATAGACCGTGCCCGCCGAGGGGGCGTAGAGCCCCTGGAAGCGCTCCTCCAGGAGGCGGATGATCTCGTACCCGTGGCGGGGCGCCTCGTCGAGCAGCTTGAGGAGATAGAGGCGCAGGCGGCCGTGCGCGAAGACGGGCGGCATGTCAGAGGACCTTTCCGGACGCGGGGGAGGTGGCGGCCCAGCCGTCGCCGTCGGGCTCCGGTTCGGGGCGGCGCAGCAGGGCGATGGAGCCGGAGATCGTGGTCGCCCTGAGCGTGCCGCGACCGGCGCCCAGGGTGCCGGTGATGGATTTGGCGCCCCACTGTCCGCCGACCCGGAGGTCCTCGAAGGCGTTCGAGACGGATCCGCTGGTGGTGCTCGCCTGGACCGTGGCGTCGGCGGGGTGCGGCAGCCGTATGGCGACCTCGCCGGAGACGCTGGTGAGCCGGATGTCGGCGGGCGGTCCGTCGAGGCCGGCGGACGGGTCGAGGTCGACGACCATGTCGCCGCTGACCGTCTCGGCCTTCACGGAGGCGCCGGCGCCCTCGATGACGGTGACGTCGCCGGTCACCGAGTTGACGTGGAGCGCTCCCGTGACGGACTGGGCCTCCAGATTCCCCGACACGGTCTCGGCGCGGACCGGTCCGGCCAGGCCGACGAGGGTGGTGTCACCGGTGACGCCGCGCACCGCCGTGCGCCCCCGGACGCCGGAGACCACGGTCTCGGCGCCGACCGCCCCGACCTCGACGTCGGTGCCGGCCGGGACGGCGACGGAGACGACGACCCGGCGTCGGTGCCCGCTGGGGTCGAGCCACTTCAGCAGACCCTTCCAGTGCAGGTCCTCGTAGCTCACGGTCAGGGTGGAGCCCTCGTGCGAGACGATGAGCGGCGGGCCCTCGATCTCGGAGATCTCCAGGCGGGCGGAACTCTCGTCGGTGCCCACCACGTTCACCGTGCCGTTGACGACACGGATCTGGAGCCGGGTCACGGGGTCGGTCAGCGGGATCTTGCGGGGCTCGGTGACGGACCACTCTGTCATGGTGCTGACCTCCCGTGTCATGACGGACGCCGGTGCCTCGACCGGGGCACCGGCGACGCAACATATATCGCGTCTCTCGCTACACACGATATATCGCGGTCGGGTCACGTCAACCCCGACTCGCCCCTGACAGGGACGCCTGAGGGTGGGGCAATTACCGTCGTACGCGGACAAACTGGCCTAGCGTGGGGCCATGAACGCGACACCGGGACGCCACCTCGCCGGGGCGCTGCTGCTCTGCCGTGCCGAGCCCGCGGCGGTCCGCCCGCCGGCCCGACTGCTGCGGGAACAGCTGTTCCTCACCGCCGCGGGACCCGACTGGACCGTCCTCGTACCCGAGGGGAAGCCCTGGCTCGACGACGCGGAACCCGTCGAGCGGGTCGTCACCGGATGGGCCACCGCCCTCGCCGTCGCCACCGCCGGCCGGCCCGTCCTCGCGCTGTGGTGGGACGCGGACCGCGCCGGATTCACCCTCGCCTCGGGCTTCCGCCGCACCGTCGGCTACACCTGGCTCGCCGACGGCACGCCGGTCGGCGAGGAGGAGGCCGTCCACACCTTCGCCGCCCGGCTCGCCCTCGCCCCGGTCCTCGACGTCCAGGCCCTCGAACCGCTCACGAAGCCGGACCCGGACGCCGACGCCCACGCCCGGCTCGTCGGCCTCGTCGCCGTGCTCGCCCGCACCGGACTCGCCCTGCCCGAGGGCCTCGCCCCCGGCGAGAGCGCCGACCGGCTGCGCGCCGCGGCCCGCGACCAGGGCGCCGAACTCCTCGAACGGCCCGGCCTGCGCGACGCCGTACGCGCCGAGATCGAGGCGGTGGAGGGGGGCCGGCTCGGCCCGTGTCCGTACGGCCCTGTGGCCCGCCTCGTCGGCGTGGTCCAGCTCGCGGCCGGGGTGATGCTCCTCGCCCGGGGCATCGGCCGTCGCAGCGGCGGCTGGACGACGGCCGGCGTGCTCCTCGTCGCCCATGGGGCGCTCGGGCTCGTCCAGGACCGTCTGGGGGACCGCCTGGGGAAAGCGCCTTAGCGACGCTCTTCGGCGGCGCCGACCCGGCCCTGTCCCGGCGGCTCCCGCTCCTCGTGCGGCTCCGCCTACTCCTCGTCGTCCTCGTCGTCGAGACGGGCCAGCCAGGTGGCGAGGCGCTCGACCGGCACCTCGAAGTCGGGGTTGAGATCGACGAAGGTCCGCAGCTGCTCGGCGAGCCACTCGAAGGTGACCTCCTCCTCGCCGCGCCGCTTCTCCAGTTCCTCGATGCCACGGTCGGTGAAGTACATGCGTTCAGAATAGGCCGTGCGGGAGAACCGACCGCGTCCCCTGTTCCTCTCCCGTCCCTCGGACTAGCCTTCTTCATCATCGTTTCGGGGAGCGGGGGCGGCTGTGACGCAGGGGATCGCTCGGATACGACTGGACGACGGCACGCCCGTCTGGGCCCGGATCAGCGGGGCGGAGGAGCTCGACCGGGGCAGTGGCTTCCAGGACACCGGCATCGGCGACCGGGTCGTGTCGATGGCCGGTGGCCTCACCGACGTGGTGCGCGGGGTGGTCGGTTCCCTGCGCGCGGGCCTCGATCCGCAGGGCTCGGTCGAGGTCGCCGTCAGCTTCGGCATCGAACTCTCCGCGCAGGCGGGCAAGGTGATCGGGGTCCTCGCCGACGGCGGTGGCAAGGCGTCGGTCAACGTCTCCCTCACCTGGACCGAGCCCGGCCGCGAGCCCACCCCGTCCCCGGAGCCCCCGGAGGCGCCGGCGGAGACGCAGGCCGCGCCCGCCGGGCCCGCGGCCCCGACGCCCGTCGTGCCGCCCATTCCCGCCGCACCGCCCACCCTCCCCGCATCCGCCGTGCCGCCCGTCCCCGCACCCGCCGTCTCCCCGGAGAACGGCCCCGGCGCCGTATGAGCGCCTTCGACGCTCTCGTGCGCCCCGCACTCGTACGCATCGCCGCTCCCGGCGGCGGGTATGACCCGCACGGCGACCCGTTCTGGGGCACGGGCTTCTTCATCGCCCCCGGCTGGGTGCTGACCTGCGCCCACGTGGTGGCCAAGGGGGGAAGCGCGGTGTGGAGGAAGGAACCGGCCGTCGGCATCACCTGGGAGGGCGGCGAGACCACCGGCCGGGTCGTGCTGGCCAAGCCGCGCCCCGCCACGCCCGAGGAGACGCTCCCCTTCTGGGACTTCCCCGACCTCGCGCTCGTCCGCGTCGAGGGCGCCCGGGGCGCCGCCTGCGTCCGGCTCAGCGAGCGGCCGCCGACCACGCCCGCCCGGATCAGCCTGCACGGCTGGTCCCGCCAGACCGGCGAGGTCGCCGTCCGCGACGTGGAGGGCCAGGCCAACGGCTTCTCGGGCGGAGCCCTGTTGCTGCAGTGGGCGGTCCCGATCGAGGGCTGCTCCGGCGGCCCCGTCGTCGATCTGGGCCGGGGCGCCGTCATCGGCGTCAACAAGGGCCGTGGCCAGAACGAGGGCGCCGCCGTCCCGCTGACCTCGCTGCGCGAGCTCCACGACGTGCCCGGCGGCGAGGTCCTGCACGAGGTGCTGCGCGCCCACGACCGCCATCACCTCGCCCGGCACCGCTCCTTCGGGTCCGGCCGCACCTGGACCGACGCCCAGACGGAGCTGTGGCCGGCCACCGCCCGCGGCGTCAGCCCCGTCCGCCGGGTCCAGCTCTACGGGCGGTTCGCCGAACTGCCGCCGCCCAGCGGACCGGGCGAGGTCATGGCCCTCGTCGACGCGGTCAAGCGCCGTGTGCTCCACCCCGAGTACCAGGCCGTCCTGGAGACCGACGCCCGCACCTGGCGGGACGGTGTGGGCCTCCTCCACGAACTGCACGCCCCGCGCCGGGAGCACGCTCCCGGGGCCACCGACCTCGGGCTCGACGCGGTCCTCCTCTACGCGGCGAAGGTCGCCCGCCACCTCACCGAGCGGTACGGGCCGGGGCCCGGCGTCGACGCGCTCGCCGACTGGATCGCCGACGAGTCGGGCGGCGCGCACGTCGCCGTACGCGAGGAGATCGCCGCCCTGCTCGACCCCGAGGCGCCCCCCGCCCCCGCCCACGGTGACGGCGAAGCGGGTGCGGATGCGGGCGGCTGGGCCGGTGCGGACGGCCGTGCCGGCGCCGACGGCGGCCTGCCCAACCGGGAGCAGGGCGCGCGCGCCGACGTACGCGTCGAGATCGACGCCGTCCCCTACAGCAGCCCGAGCCGCTACGCCTGGCGCGTGATGCTCCTGTTCGACGGCCGCACGGTCAGCCCGCTGCGCGGCGACGACGGGGGAGTGGCCCGCGACCGGCTCCGCGAGACCCTGCGCGGGCCGCTCGTCGACGCCCTCCGCCTCGGCGACAGCGGCGACCACCTCGCCGCCGTCGAAGTGGTGCTGCCGCGCGAGCTGTTCGACGAGCCGCTGGACACCTGGCGGCTCTCGCCGGACGACGAACCCTTCGGGGAGCGCTCCCTGCCGCTCGGTCAGCGGCGGACCGTCGTCATCCGCGACCGGCACCGCAGCCACCATCCGCCGTCCCCGGAGTGGCGCAAGCGGTGGCGCGGCAGCGAGAGCGGGCCGCTGCGGGCCGTGCCGCTGCGCGCCGAGGTCCTCGCGGCGAGCGCCGAGGGCGACGCCCATGCGCCGCACCTTCGCAAGGAGGGACGGATGAGCGCGTACGAACGCCTCGACGCCGTCGGCGACGGCAGCGTGCCCGTCTATTGCGGGCCGGTCGCCGGTGGTGACGGCCAGCGGGCCATGGAGGCCGCGCTCGCCGCCGGGCACCCCATCGCGCTGTGGCGGCGCTCGGCCCGTGACCACGGCGACTGCGCCGAGTTCCACGAGCGGGCCGGCGAGCTCCTCGCGGCCGCGGCCGGCGCCGAGGGACTCCACCGGCCCGTCCGCACCCTGCGCCGCATGGGCGCCGCCGACAGCGACGGCGACCCGCGCGAGCGCTCCGACCACGCCTGGGCCGAGGACCTGGCCGTCCTCTACGACCCGCCCGACCGCCCTCCGTACGAGGCCCCCCTCCAGGGTCCCCCGCTCCTCGGCGAGGCCGACGCATGACGGCGCGGGTCGCCTCCACCCCCTTCGCCCCGGCGACGCGCCCTCGCGGCCCTTCCCGCCGGCCCGAAGGGCCGAGAACGCCGGACCACCGGCAACGCCCCGGCAGGCCTGCCCACTTCGCCCGCCGGTCCCGCCCCGCCCCGCCCCTCCCGGGCCGGCCACCCCTTCCGCGCCCCGCGCGTGCGATGCCGCCCGCGCCCCCGCCGCGCGCGGCAGAGCCCCCCGGCTCCGGCCGCCCGCCCTGGACCGCGCACCCCGCTGCCGCCCGCCTGCCCGTCCCGGTCGGCACCCCCGTGCCCGACCGCCCGCCCCGCCCCGCGCCGCACCCCCGTTCCGGCAGCCCCGCGGCGTCCCTCGCGACGCCGGGCGCCTCGAACTCAACTGCCCCGGATCCGGACCGGTTTGGGCGTCGGCAGCGGGGTATGTCGCGAGGTACGTTCGACGGGGCCGGCGAAGACACCGCAGCCAGGAGGAGTCAGGCGTGAACGATTGGCGGATCTACCGTGGTGCCGGCCATCCGCACGACGAGATACGGCGGCTGCCCGCGCCGCCGCCGTGGCGGGACTTCTCCGCGGGTGGGGCCGACGACACGCTGGCCGGGTCGGACCGGCGGCTCGGCGTGCGGCGCAGGCTCGTGCAGAACCACCATCCCCGGCCCGCCGAGACCGACGCCGTGAACGCCGCCCTGTACCTGCGCAGGCCGCTCCTGGTCACCGGCAACCCCGGCACCGGCAAGTCCACGCTCGCCCATGCCGTCGCCCATGAGCTCGGCCTCGGCCGGGTGCTGCGGTGGCCCATCGTCAGCCGCTCGACGCTGCAGGACGGGCTCTACCGCTACGACGCCATCGGCCGCCTCCAGGACGTCCAGCTGGAGCGGGCCAGGGCCGACTCCGAGCGGACCGCCGCGAGCCCGGCCGGCATCGGCTCGTACCTGCGGCTCGGGCCGCTCGGCACCGCGCTGCTGCCCTCCGAACTGCCCCGGGTGCTGCTCATCGACGAGCTCGACAAGAGCGACCTCGACCTGCCCAACGACCTGCTCAACGCCCTGGAGGAGGGCGAGTTCGCCATCCCCGAGCTGGAGCGGCTCGCCGACCGCGAGCCGGTCGTGGAGGTGCTCACCGACGACGGACGCAAGGTCCCGGTGTACGGGGGACGGATCCGCTGCACCACCTTCCCGTTCATCGTCCTCACCTCCAACGGCGAACGCGACTTCCCCGCCGCCCTGTTGCGCCGCTGCATCCGCCTGGAGCTCGAACCGCCCGGCGAGGAGCAGCTCGGCGCCATGATCGAGGCGCACCTCGGGCCCGACGCCGCGGCGGCCGAACCCGGGCTCGTCGCCCGCTTCCTCGACCGCGAGCCCGGCGAGGTCATCGCCACCGACCAGCTGCTCAACGCCCTCTACCTGACCCAGCACGCCCCCCGCGCCGAGCGGGTGACCCGGGACCGCATCGCGGACATGCTCATGCAGCCGCTCGATCAGCCGAGGTGATGGCCGGATGCGCCGGAGGCATCTGGAAGAGCTCACCCGCAGACTCCGGGCCGGCGGGCAGGACCCGACCGCCGAGGAGGTCGCGGACGCCGTCTGGCTCGCCCAGTGGCTGCCGCGCGCCGACCCGGCGGGACCCGGCGACCACCCCGCCCGGTGCGGCCCCGCGGAGGACGGGCACGGCGACCCGGGTCCGCCCCGGCCCGAACCCTCCGCCGACCGTCGAGATCCGGCCATTCCCACCCCCGCCACACCGGACCCACGGGCCCCGGACGACCCGTCCGCACCACCGTCCCGGGCCGCCGAGACCGTCGACCTCGCCCTGCCCCCGGTCGGCGGCCGAGCCCGCACCGGAGGCGTGATCGCCGGGCCGGGCGCCGCCCTGCCGGTCCGCGCTCCCGGCGCCAACGCCCTGCCCGGACTCCTCGGGCTGCAGAAGGCCCTGCGCCCGCTGCGCCACTACGCCACCCACCTCCCCGCCCGGCCCGGCGAAGGACGCCTCGACGAGGACGCCACCGCCGAACGCAGCGCCGCCTCCGGCATCCTCACCCCCGTGCTGCGCCCCGCCGCAGGACCCCGCCCCGACATCCAGCTCCTCATGGACACCGGGCCCGCCATGGTCGTGTGGTCGAGGATGGTCGAGGAACTGCGCCAGGCCTGCCAGCAGTCCGGGGCCTTCCGCGACGTCCAGGTCCACCGCCTCCACGACACCGGCGAGGGCCCCCCGCTGGTCACCACCACCTCCGGGTCCGACGGCCGCCCCCGACTGCGCCCCGGCGACCAGCTGCACGACCCCACCGGGCGCCGCCTCACCCTCGTCGTCAGCGACTGCGTCGGCCCGCTCTGGCAGCGCGGCGCGGCGCAGCGGCTCATCCACCAGTGGCCCCGCCACTCCCCGCTCGCCCTGGTCCAGCCGCTGCCGCCGCGCCTGTGGGCCCGTACGGCGCTGCCCGTCGAACCCGGCACCCTGCTGCGGCCCACCGCCCCCGGCGGTCATGTCGGCTTCGAGCCCGACGAGGCGGCCTGGGAGCCCGTCGCCGAGGACCTGCGGGCCGTCCCCGTGCTCACCCCCACCCCCGAGGCCTTCGCCTCCTGGGCCCGGCTGCTCACCGGACACGGTGGCGGAGCCGTCCGCGGCTGGGCCGCCCGGATCGGCCCCCCGGCCCGGACCGGAGCCGGCGCCCGGACCGGCACCGCCGCCGCGATCGGCACCGACGCCGCAGTCGTCTCCGCCGCCCGGACCGGCCCCGAACCCGTAGGCCCCCCGGCCGGCCACGCCGGGGTGAGCGTCCTGCCCGGCGACGAGGAACGGCTGCGCGCCTTCCGCGCCGGAGCATCGCCCGGGGCCGTGCGGCTCGCCGTCCACCTCGCCGCCGCGCCGCTCGCCCTGCCCGTGATGCAGCTCGTGCAGCGCGCCATGCTCCCCGACACCGGTCCCATGGAGCTCGCCGAGGTCCTGCTCAGCGGGCTCCTGCGCCGGCTGCCCGGCCCCACCCCGTACCCCTGCTTCAGCTATGCCCCGGCCGTCCAGGAGCATCTCCTCGGCTCCCTCGACCGGGGCGCCGCCGTCCTCGTGCTCAAGCACTGCTCCGAGTTCGTCGAGCGCCACTTCGGGCAGGGCATGCGCAACTTCCCGGCCCTCGCCGCCGCCCGGCTCGCCGGACACGGCACCGACGAGGAACCCGCCGCCGCCACCGGTCCGGGGGAGGAGAGCGAGGAACCGGCCGGCGCCGCCGCCGAGCTCTTCGCCCGCATCCCCGCCCGTGTGCTGCGCTTCTACCACCCCGACCTGGTCACGCCCGAACCGCTCGCCGCCGCCCGCCGGCTGCTCGACCAGTGGCGCGTCCAGTCCGACCCGTCGCTGCTCGACGCCGCCCTCGAACGGGCCGAGGCCGCCCTCGGCGACGACGGCCCGCCCGGCCGCCCCGAGGACACCGCGCTCGCCCGACTCGTCCTCGGCCAGGTGCTGTACGCGCAGGCCGGCACCGCCGCCGTACGGGACCGGGGGCGCCGTCAGGAGTTGCTGGACCGGGCCGTGGCCGAGCTCGTACGGGCCGCGGAGCTCGCCGAACCCGGCGGCGACGCCTGGGCCGAGGCCCGCCTCGAACAGGCCGCCGCCCACTACGCCCTGTGGCGCCACACCGGCGAGGCGGACCGGCTCGACATGGCCCTCGCCGCGCTCGACGGCGACGCGGCCGACTGGCCGGAGGGACAGCGCCACGCCCTGCTGGTACGGCGCGGGCGGCTGCTCCTCGCCCGCGGCGAAGGGTCGGACGCGGCGGCCGCGTTCACCGCCGCCCTCGCCCTGAGCACGACCGGCCCCGTGCTCCTCGACCTGGCCGACGCCCTCCACCTCGCCGGCTCCGCGCCCGAGACCGTGGCCGCCGCCCTCGACCGGGCGGAAGCCCTGCTCGGCGACTCCCTCGCGCTCCGACTGCGCTGGACCACCGCACGGGCCCGGCTCCACGAGACCACCGGCGACGGGCCCGCCGCCGACGAGGCCTACGAGCGGGCCACCTTGCTCACCCCCGCCGAGGGCGAGCAGCGCGGACGGCTCCTGCTGACCTGGGGCGAGTCGCTGCTGCGCCGGGCTGCCGCCGACCGTGGCACCGCGCCCGTCGACCGGGCCGAGTCCGTCCTCCGCGAGGCCCTCACCTGTCTGCCCGCCGACGCCGGCGCCCGCTTCCGGGCCCGCGTCCTGATCGGCAGCGTCCTCGCCCTCCGCTTCGACCGGGCCGGTTTCCTGCCCGACCTGTACGAGAGCCGCCACCTCCTCGACGAGGCCCTGCGCACCGCCCGCGGCCCCGCCGCCAGCGCCGAGGTGTGGCTCCAACTGGGCTGGGTGCGGCTGCAGTTGGCGGAGGCCGCGCGGGACGGCCAGCTCGCCGACGCCCTCACGGCCTACGAGCGCGCCGCCGACGACGAGCGCGCCGCCCACGGCGACACCCCGGGCACGGTCACCCTGGCCCGCGCCCTGCACGCCCAGGGCGCCGTGCTGTATCTGATGGACCGCCTCGCCGCGGCCGCGCAGGCGCTCGGCGCCGCCGTCGACCAGTGGCGCCGCCTGGACGCCGTCCTCGTCCCGCTGGACTGGACGGACGTGCGGCGCACCCGCGCCCTGCTGGCCGAGACGACCGCGAGCCCCCGCCCGCTCCCGGGCCGGCTGCCCCGCGCGGAGCGGAGGCGGATCGGACCGCCGTGGTGGGCGTGGCGCGGTGCGGAGACGTAGACCGTTCCGGGACGGCTGGATAACGGGGGCGCACATGGGAGCAGTTGAGTCGAACGGGTTTCTGACTTTACGGCGTCGGGAAGAACCGCTCCGCCGCTACGACCGTGGGGGACACGCGCCGGTGAGGAGGAGCCGAGAGTGTTGGAGCACATGGAGTGGGTGGCCGATGTCGACCGGAGGGAGGCCCGCCCACCGCACCTGCCCGATCTCACGGCCGTCGACCTGCGCACCCTGCGTTTCATGGAGGATCCCGAGCTCGCGGCGGCCGTCGAGCGACTGCTGTGGCAGCCCGAGGAGCTGGCCGACGCCTGGCCGGAGGGCGCCCTCGCCGACGACGGGGGCCGCGTCGCCCACTGACCGCGCGCGGCGCGGCGCACATCGGTTTCCGGCCAGAGACGGGCGGCGGCGGACCGCGCGGGCCGTGCGGGGCGGGGCCGGGCACGACGGGAGGCGGGCATGAGCCTCGCCGGACCCCACGCGGCGGCCCTCGTCGAACTGGCCCGCACGCGCGCCGAGCCCGGTAGCGCCTCGCTGCTGCACTCCGCCCTGCACGCCCGCCGGCTGCTCCTGCTCAAGGCCCTGCTCGTGCGGGTGCAGCGGCACCGCGAGGCCATCGACGCCGCCGTGTTCCGGCGCTTCGGCGCGGCCTGGCAGCTGCTCGAACGGGCCGAGCGGCGCCGCCCCGACGTCGTCCGGGATCTCCTCGACTACCCGACGACCGGCGGTTGGCTCGCGGCCGCGCTCGCCGAGCCGGTCGGGCCGGGCCTCGACCGGCATCTCGCCCGCCTCGACGTCCTCGCCGCCACCGCCGCCCTGCGCTCCGGCTGCCCGGTGCGCCTGACCGTCGAGGTCCCCGACGGCCTCCTTGTGCTGCCCGGTGTCGGCCGGCTGAGCACCGGCTCGTCCCGCGTCCGGATCAGCTCCGGCTCCCGCACCGGCCGGCTGCGCCCCGAGCTGCCCGGCCCCGCCGGCCCCGAGGTCCTGCTGCGCACCGACCCGGCGACCGGCGCCCTCACCGGCCACGGCCCCGGCTGGAGTGGCCTGCACGTGCTGAGCGGCTCCACCGCCCGCCTCGACGACATGGACCCGTACCGCGTGCCGGCCGGCGGCATCGGTCTGCCGCCCCGCGACGCGGAGGACCACGGCGTGACCGACCGGGCCGCCTGGTCCGCCCGCTGGGACTCCGGACTCGACCTGCTGCACCGCACCGACCCGGCCCGCGCCGGCGAGGTGCGCCGGGCGGTCCGGGCGATCGTGCCGCTGGTGGCACGCGGCCCCGGCTCCTTCGGGGCCACGATGAGCGCCGCGCCCGGCGCCGTCCTCACCTCGCTGCCCTCCGGCGCCGAGGACATGGCCGAGACCCTCGTCCACGAGCTGCACCACAGCAAACTGGCCACGCTGCACGAGCTGGTCCCGCTCTACGGGGCGGGCCGGACCGCCGTGCACCGGGTGGGCTGGCGGGCCGACCCGCGGCCCATCTCCGGGGTGATGCACGGCACGTACGCGCATCTGGCGCTGACGGACCTGTGGCGCCGGGCCGCTGTCGCCGAGGGCGCCCCCGCGGGCTGGCGAACCCGGGCCGGGCAGCAGTTCGACCGTATCCACGATCAGGTGGGTGAAGCCCTGGCGATCCTGCTTGAATCAGATGAACTGACCACTGAGGGGCGGAAGTTCGCCCATCAGATGAGGCGGCACCACGCGAGCCTGGAAGCGGCGCCGGGGGCGACTGGGTAACACTGTGCCCACGGCACATGACACTGCGTTGCGCGGGAGCGGGACGGGAGACTCGGATGGCGGAAGTGCGGTCGGGCGGCGGTGCGGCGGCGGAACACGGCGGAAGGGCCGCGCCGGGACATGTCCTCGTGGTCTTCCCCGGCTACAACCGCCCCTGGGCCACCTGGATCAACCAGCGGCTCGAAGCCCACGGCGTGCGCGCCACCCTCCAGCGGTGGGACCCGCCGCGCGAGACCCCGCTCGTCGACTCGCTCGGCGACCTGCTGCTCGCCCGCGGCACCGTGCTCCTCGTCCTCGACGACTGGTTCTTCCAGCTCGGCCCCCGCCCGGCCGGCGAATGGAACGAGGTCCTGCGCGGCTTCGTCCCCGAGCAGGCCGACCGTTTCGCGGCCGTCAACCTCACCAACCGCACCCTCCTGCCCGCCACCGCCGTCCTCGAACCGGTCAGCCTCTGGGGCGTCGGCGAGGAGGAGGCCGAGGCACGCCTGCTGACCCGGCTCGGCATCGAGCCCCGCCGCTCCACGGGCCGCCGCATCACGCCCGGATCCCTGGTCCGCTACCCGGAGACACCGCCCGAGATCTGGGGCGAGATCCCGCGCCGCAACCCCCGCTTCACCGGCCGCGACGACCTCCTCACCGAGCTCCAGGAACGGCTCATGGACGCCGAGCGCGGCAAGGCCGCCTGCACCCTCCTCGGCATGTCCGGCATCGGCAAGACCCAGATCGCCGCCGAGTACGCGCACCGCTTCAGCCCCGACTACGACGTCGTCTGGTGGGTCAACTCCGACGACCGCAACGTCCAGCGCGACCGCTTCGGCGAGCTCGCCGCCGCACTCCGCCTCCCCAGCGGCAACGAACCCGGCGAACGCATCCGCGCCGTCCGTGAGGCGCTGCGCCGCGGTGACCCGCACTCCCGCTGGCTGGTGATCTTCGACGGCTGGGACGACACCGACGGCGCCGGCGTGATGCTGCCGCAGGGTCCCGGCCACGTCCTCATCACCTCCCGCAACCGCGCCTGGGGCGAGCACACCGACATCCTCGAAGTCCCCAGCTTCGACCGGGCCGAGTCCACCGGCTACCTCATGCGCCGCGCCCCGCACATCACCGCGCCCGAGGCCGACGAGGTCGCCGCCGAGTTCGGCGACGTCCCCCTGCCGCTCGTCCAGGCCGCCGCCTGGCTCGGCGAGTCCGGCATGGAGGTCCCCGAATACCTGCGGATGGTCCGCGACGGCCGGCTGTCCACCGTGGACGAGCGGGCCGGCGACGGCTTCCCCAACGCCTCCCTCACCTCCTGGTCGATACTGATCAACCGGCTCCGGCGCGCCCAGCCGCAGGCCATCGACGTGCTCAGCCTGTGCGCGTCCTTCGCCCCCGGCCGCATCCCCCTCGGCATCGTCCGCGCCTACCCGCAGGCCGACCTCCCCGAGGACCTGCGCTGGATGGCCACCGACCTGCCCGCCTGGAACCGCGCCCTGGACACCCTGGTCAACTACTCGGTGCTCAGCCGCGAGTCCCGAGGACCGGCCGCCAGCCTCGAGATGGGACCGCACCAGGAGTCCGTGCACATGCACCGGCTCGTCCACGACATCGTCGCCCGGCTCACCGACGGCGAGCACCGCGAGGCCCACCGCAAGGCGGTCCGGGCCCTGCTCGCCGAGGCCGACCCCGGCAACCCCATGGACAGCCGGCACTGGCCCCGCTACGCCGAACTCCTGCCGCACCTGGAGCCCTCCGGGGCGCTGGCCAGCCGCAACCCCCGCGTGCAGACCGCCGTCCTCAACTGCCTGCGCTACTGCTTCCGCAGCGCCGAGTTCCGCGCCGGCATCCGGCTCGCCGAGAAGATCCGCGCCCACTGGTCCACCTTCATGGACCCGGTGAGCCCCGAGATGCAGGAGCTCACCTCCCAGGAGTGCTACATCCTGCGCGCGTTCGGCCGCTTCCGCGAGGCGTACGAACTCGATCTCGCCCTGCGCGCCCGGCTCGACGAGGCCGCGAACCCCGACGAGCTCGGCACCCTGCGCTCGGCCGTCTCCATCGCCAGCGACCTCCGCTTCCTCGGCCAGTACCAGGAGTCGGAGCGGATCCAGCGCGAGGCCTTCGCCGAGGCCCAACGCCTTCTCGGCGACCACGAGTTCCTCACCCTCGTCGCCGGGCACAACCTGGGCCTCATGCTGCGCATGCTCGGCCGCTACCAGGAGGCGTACGAGCACGACATCGCCTCCCTCGCCCGCAGCGAGAACGCGCTCGGCGCCCTCCACTCCCACACGCTCAGCGTCAGCAACGCCGTCGCCCAGGACCTGCGCCTGCTCGGCAACTACCGCGAGGCGCTGGCCCGCCAGGAGAACAACGTCCGATTCCATCTGCAGGTCCTCGGCCCGCAGCACCTCAACACGCTGTACGCCCGGGCCCAGCTCGCCCTGTGCCGCCGCCGCGAGGGCGGCTTCCAGCAGGACCTGGGCGCCACCATGGAGAACCTGCTGGAACAGATGGAGCAGGTGCACGGGCGCGAGCACTACATCACGCTCTCGTCCATCAACAACTACGCCAATTACCTGCGCGAGCACGGCGACCTCGCCCACGCCCGCGACCTCATCCAGGAGGCCGAGGCCGGCTACCGCGCGCTCGTCGGACCCGCGCACCCGGTCGCCACCGGTGTCTTCGCCAACACCGCGCTCGTCCTCCAGGCCGCCGGGCAGCGCGCCGACGCCCTCGCCATCCTGGAGGGCGCGCTCGCCGGGCTCACCTCCTCCCTGGGTCCCGATCACCCCTGGGTGCTGGGCTGCGCGCTCAACACCACGGCCGCCCGCAACTTCAACGGCCGGGTGAGCGACGCCGCCGAGCTCAGCCGGGAGACCCTGCGCCGGGCCCGGCACGTCCTCGGCCACGAGCACCCGCTCACCCTGTCCTGCCAGGTGGCGCTCGCCACCGACCTGCGCGGTCTGCGGGAGAACGAGGAGGCGGGCAAGCTGGAGGAGGACGCCCTGCTCACCCTCACCCGCACCCTCGGCGCCCAGCACCCGCACACCCTGTCCGCCCGCCAGCGGAACCGTCCCTACTGGGACTTCGAGGCCAACCTCGGCTGAGCCCGTACCGGCGGCGGACACGCCGGAGGCCCGGCACCCCTCGGGGTGCCGGGCCTCCTGTCGTGCGAGCTCCGCGCCTCGGTCAGGCGTCGAAGACCTCCGCGACCAGCTGCGCCTGCTCGGCCTGATGACGCTTGGCCGAACCGACCGCCGGGGACGAGGAGTGCGGGCGGGAGATCCGCCGCAGGCGCTCGCCCGCCGGGATGTCCGCGCCGACCGCCAGGTCCAGGTGGTCGATCAGGTTGAGCGCGATGAACGGCCAGGCACCCTGGTTCGCCGGCTCCTCCTGCGCCCAGATGTACTTCGCGGCGTTCGGGTACTTGGCGATCTCGGCCTGGAGCTCGGCACCCGGCAGCGGGTACAGGCGCTCGAGGCGGATGATCGCGGTCTCCGTGTCGCCGCGCTTCTGACGCTCGGCCTCCAGGTCGTAGTAGACCTTGCCCGCGCAGAAGACGACCTTGCGGACGGCGGCCGGGTCGACCGACGCGTCGCCGATCACCGGGCGGAAGCCGCCGGTGGTGAACTCCTCCATCTTCGACGCCGCGGCCTTCAGACGCAGCATCGACTTCGGGGTGAAGACGATGAGCGGCTTGTGGTGCGGGTTGTGCACCTGCCAGCGCAGGAGGTGGAAGTAGTTCGACGGCAGCGTCGGCATGGCGACCGTCATGTTGTCCTGGGCGCACATCTGGAGGAAGCGCTCCGGGCGGGCGGACGAGTGGTCCGGGCCCTGGCCCTCGTAGCCGTGCGGCAGGAGCAGCGTGACGCCGGAGGTCTGGCCCCACTTCTGCTCGGCCGAGGAGATGAACTCGTCGACGACGGTCTGCGCGCCGTTGACGAAGTCACCGAACTGGGCCTCCCAGATCACCAGGGACTCCGGGCGGGCCAGCGAGTAGCCGTACTCGAAGCCCATCGCCGCGTACTCGCTGAGCAGCGAGTCGTAGACGTTGAAGTGGGCCTGCTCCTCGGTCAGGTACAGCAGCGGGGTGTAGTCCTCGCCGGTCTCCTGGTCGACGAGCACCGCGTGGCGCTGGCCGAAGGTGCCGCGGCGGGAGTCCTGACCCGACAGGCGGACCGAGGTGCCCTCCATCAGCAGCGAGCCGATGGCGAGGGTCTCGCCGAAGCCCCAGTCGATGGTGCCGTCGTCGATCGAGGCCGCGCGGCGCTGCAGCTGCGGCATCAGACGCGGGTGGACCGTGATCCGCTCGGGGATGTTGACCTGAGACTCGGCGATCCGCTTGACGACCTCCGCGGAGACCGCGGTGGTGACGGCGACCGGGAACTCGGGCTGCGCGTCCGGGACGTGCGCCGGCGCGGGGGCCGAGGTGGCCTCGCGGACCTCCGCGAACACCTTCTCCAGCTGGCCCTGGAAGTCCTGGAGCGCCTGCTCCGCCTCTTCCAGGGTGATGTCGCCGCGACCGATCAGCGACTCGGTGTACAGCTTGCGTACCGAACGCTTCTTGTCGATCAGGGTGTACATCTGCGGGTTGGTGAACTGCGGGTTGTCGCCCTCGTTGTGACCGCGGCGGCGGTAGCAGATGAGGTCGATCACGACGTCCTTGTTGAACGTCTGGCGGAACTCGAAGGCGAGCCGCGCCACCCGGACGCAGGCCTCCGGGTCGTCGCCGTTCACGTGGAAGATCGGCGCCTCGATCATGCGGGCCACGTCCGTCGCGTACATGGAGGAACGCGAGGACTCGGGGGCCGCGGTGAAGCCGACCTGGTTGTTGATGACGATGTGGACCGTGCCGCCGGTGCGGTAGCCGCGCAGCTGCGACATGTTCAGCGTCTCGGCGACGACACCCTGGCCGGCGAAGGCCGCGTCACCGTGCAGGGCGACCGGCAGGACGGTGAAGTCCGTGCCGCCCTTGTTGATGACGTCCTGCTTGGCGCGGGCGACACCCTCCAGGACCGGGTCGACCGCCTCCAGGTGGGAGGGGTTGGCGACCAGCGAGACCTTGATCTGCTCGCCGTCGAGGCCGGTGAAGGTGCCCTCGGCGCCCAGGTGGTACTTCACGTCGCCGGAGCCGTGCATCGACTTCGGGTCGAGGTTGCCCTCGAACTCGCGGAAGATCTGCGCGTACGACTTGCCGACGATGTTCGCGAGGACGTTCAGGCGGCCGCGGTGGGCCATGCCGATGACGACCTCGTCGAGGCGGGACTCCGCCGCGGAGTCGATGACCGCGTCGAGCAGCGGAATGACGGACTCGCCGCCCTCCAGCGAGAAGCGCTTCTGGCCGACGTACTTGGTCTGCAGGAAGGTCTCGAAGGCCTCCGCCGCGTTCAGCCGGCGCAGGATGCGCAGCTGCTCCTCGCGCTCCACGCGGGCGTGCGGGCGCTCCACGCGGTCCTGGATCCACTTGCGCTGCTTCGGGTCCTGGATGTGCATGAACTCGATGCCGGTGGTGCGGCAGTACGAGTCGCGGAGCACGCCGAGGATGTCGCGGAGCTTCATCATCGACTTGCCGGCGAAGCCGCCGACCGCGAACTCGCGCTCCAGGTCCCACAGGGTGAGGCCGTGCTCGGTGATGTCCAGGTCGGGGTGCTTGCGCTGCTTGTACTCCAGCGGGTCGGTGTCGGCCATGACGTGGCCGCGGACCCGGTAGGAGTGGATCAGCTCGAAGACACGGGCGGCCTTGGTGACGTCGTCGTCGTGCGAGGCGTCGATGTCCTTGAGCCAGCGGACCGGCTCGTAGGGGATGCGCAGCGACTTGAAGACGTCGTCGTAGAAGCCGTCCTCACCGAGGAGGAGGTTGGAGACGATCCGCAGGAACTCGCCGGAGGCCGCGCCCTGGATGACCCGGTGGTCGTAGGTCGACGTCAGGGTCATGACCTTGGAGATGCCCAGCTTGTTCAGGGTGTCCTGGGAGGTGCCCTGGAACTCGGCGGGGTAGTCCATCGAGCCGACGCCCATGATGACCGACTGACCGGGCATCAGGCGCGGGACGGAGTGGACGGTGCCGAGGCCGCCGGGGTTGGTCAGGGAGACCGTGACGCCGGTGAAGTCCTCCATCGTCAGCTTGCCGACGCGGGCGCGCTTGACGATGTCCTCGTAGGCCTGCCAGAACTCGAAGAAGTTCAGCGTCTCGGCCTTCTTGATGCCGGCGACGACGAGCTGGCGGTCGCCGTTCGGCTTCACCAGGTCGATGGCGAGGCCGAAGTTCACGTGCTCCGGCTTGACCAGGGTCGGCTTGCCGTCCTTCTCCGCGAAGGAGTAGTTCATCGACGGCATGGCCTTGATCGCCTGCACCATCGCGTAGCCGATGAGGTGGGTGAAGGAGATCTTCCCGCCCCGGGCGCGCTTCAGGTGGTTGTTGATGACGATCCGGTTGTCGAAGAGCAGCTTCACCGGGACGGCGCGGACGGACGTGGCCGTCGGCATCTCCAGCGAGGCGTTCATGTTCTTCGCGACCGCGGCGGCCGGGCCGCGCAGGGTGATCAGCTCGGGGCCTGCGGGGGCCTCCGCCGGCTCCGCGGCCTTCGGCTTCGCCGGGGCGGCCGGAGCCGGGGCAGCGGCGGGGGCCGGCTTCGCGGGAGCGGGGGCCGCGGCGGCGGGCGCCGGGGCGGCGGCCGGAGCCGCGGGAGCGGCCGGAGCGGGAACGGCCGCCGGAGCGGCAGGCGCGGCCTGTGCGGGGCCCGTCTGCGGCGCGGCGGGGGCGCTCTGGGGGGTCTGGGTGGCTACTGCCGGGGCGGCCGGGGTCTCCGACGCTCCGGGCTTGTAGTCGGCGAAGAAGTCCCACCAGGCACGATCGACCGAATTCGGGTCCTGGAGGTACTGCTGGTAGATCTCGTCGACGAGCCACTCATTGGCACCGAAGGCGGCGGCAGGGGACTGACCCTGCCCGTCTTGGTCGGTCGGGGAGCTCGGGGTACTGGGGGACTGAGACGACACGGCGGCAACCGCCCTCTTCCGCTTCACAAGGTGATGGACAGCGGAAATAAAGGCTACGCCTCCCTGGCCTGGAGGTGCAGGCCGGGCACTCCAACGTCGCGCAAGTCACACTTGACGACGTGTTTCGGTGCCGTGAATGGCGGGAAACAAGCGTGGTTCCGGTTCGGTGAGGGTACGGAGAACCGCGGCTGCGGCCCTGTGGGCCGCACCCCTGACCGGGTCCCGCGGGCATCCCGTACGAGCAGTCGTACACGTACACGCAGAACGCGAGCTTCCGGTTCGAACCCTACGTCAATCCCGTGAAGGAAGGCTGCCCGGAAGAGTGAGTCTGATGCGGCAGCCGCGTGACGATTCGGCCACTCCGATGTGGCCACCGTGGAGATCCACCGCCCAGCGGGCGATCGCCAGGCCGAGACCGGTGCCGCCGTCGCTGCCGGGACCCTGCTGGGCCGGGACCGTGCCCCGGTTGAACCGCTCGAAGACCTTGTGCCGCTCCGACTCGGGAATGCCGGGGCCCTCGTCCTCGACCTCCAGCTCCAGCGAGTCCGGAAACGGTCCGCGCCGTGCCCGCACCGTCACGCGCCCGTGCGGCGGCGAGTGCTTCACCGCGTTGTCGATCAGGTTCGCCATCACCTGGTGCAGCCGCTCCGCGTCCGCGTCCGCCGTGAGCTCCGGCGGGGAGACGTCCAGGTGGAGATGGACGTCGGTGCGGTTGTGCAGGCCGGAGGTGGAGGACAGGCCGCGCTGCGAGGCGGCGAGGTTCGCCTCCCGGAGCACGCCGGAGAGATAGGGCCAGACCTCGAAGCGGCGTCGCCTGAGCGTGACGACACCGTTGTCGAGCCGTGACAGGTCGAGCAGCGTCTCCACCAGCCGGCCGAGCCGCTCGGTCTGCTTCAGGGCCGTCCGCATGGTCTCCGGATCGGCCTCCGAGACGCCGTCCACGACGTTCTCCAGGACCGCGCGCAGGGCGGCGATCGGCGTGCGCAGCTCGTGCGACACGTTCGCGACCAGCTCCTTGCGGTGCCGGTCCACCGCCTCCAGGTCGTCCGCCATGCGGTTGATCGTCGAGGCCAGGTCGCCCAGCTCGTCGCGGCGGTCCGCGCCGCGCACCCGGCGGCTGAAGTCGCCGCGCGAGATCGAGCCGGCGACGTGGTTCATCTCGTCCAGCGGGGCGGTCAGGGACTGCGCCACGAACTGGGTGATCAGCAGGGTCGCGATCATCGCGAAGATCGTGATGTACCGGAACTCGGTGGAGGTCCGGATCGCCACCAGGGCGAGACCCGAGGTCAGCAGGACCGCGCCGACGACGAGCGCGCCGAGCTTGGTCTTGATCGAGATCACTATCCGGCGCCGCCGGTCCCCGCGGCCGGCGCCCCGGCCCGGACGGCCCGGACGGCTCGGCCGGTTCGCGGCGCGTCCCCGCCGGATCACGGCGCCGGGGTCTCCAGCGCGTATCCCACGCCGTGGACCGTGCGGATGCGCTCGGCCCCGATCTTCCGGCGCAGCGCCTTGATGTGGCTGTCCACGGTGCGGGTGCCGGAGGCGTCCGCCCAGTCCCACACCTCGGCGAGCAGCTGCTCGCGGGAGAGCACCGCGCGCGGCGTGTTCGCCAGGCAGACCAGCAGGTCGAACTCGGTCGGGGTCAGGTGGACGTCCTCCGCCCGCACCCGCACCCGGCGCTGCGCGTGGTCGATCTCCAGCTCGCCGAGCCGCAGGATCCCGCTGCGCGGGGTCACCGCCGCGAGCGCGGCCCGCTCCACCCGGCGCAGCAGCACGTGCACCCGGGCGGCCAGCTCGCGCATCGAGAACGGCTTCGTCATGTAGTCGTCGGCGCCGACCCCCAGGCCGACCAGCATGTCCGTCTCGTCGTCCCGTGCGGTGAGCATCAGGACCGGGACCGGACGCTGGGCCTGCACCCGGCGGCACACCTCCAGGCCGTCGAAGCCCGGCAGCATCACGTCGAGCACCATCAGGTCCGGCTGCCACGCCTCGGCGGCGTCCACGGCGGCCGGCCCGTCGGTCGCGGTCTGCACCAGGAAGCCCTCGGCGCGCAGTCTCGCGGAGATGGCCTCGACGATCGTCGCGTCGTCCTCGACGACAAGGACGCGCCGCTGGGCCCCCGGAGTGGTCGCCGCACCGTGGTGAGTGGTGTGTGTCTGCTCCATTGCCCCGCCTCGCGTCGCCGATGTCGGTGCAGCAGCCTAGAGGCACCGGCGGCGTCAAGGCTACGCAGGTGATCAGGCGGGCCGGACACCGAGGTGGACCACATCGGGGACGCCCCGGGCAACGGGGACCTCTTCCGTCCGTACCCCGCTGAATCCGGCATTCCGCAACGACTCTTCGAAATCGGCGGAGGGTCGCGCCGACCACACCGCGAGGATTCCGCCCGGGTTCAGCCGGGCCGCGCAGGCCGCCAAACCCTCGGCGGAGTAAAGGGATTCGTTGTCCGCGGTGACCGTCCAGTCGGGCCCGTTGTCGATGTCGAGGCACAGGGCGTCGTACGTGTCGGGCGAGGTGCGCAGATGCGTGACGAGGTCCGTGTGCAGGATCACGGTTCTCGGATCGGCGAGCGCGGGACCCGAGATCGCGGCGAGCGGACCCTCACGGTGCCAGTCGATGATCGCCTCCTCGCGCTCGGCGACGACGATCCGGCCCCAGCGGGGGTCGGCGGCGGCGTGCGCGAGGGAGAAGCCGACGCCGAGCCCGCCGACGAGGACGGCGGCACGGCCGTGCAGGCCGCCGGGCAGGGCGTCGAGCGCCGCGTCCATGAGGAGCCGCTCGGAGCGGCCGTCGGACGTGTCCATCAGGAAGGTGCCGTTGGCGATGATCTCGTAGTGGCTGTCGCGCTGCCGCAGGACGACTTCTCCGTACGGGCCCTCGCGGCGGTCGAGGGTGACGGGGCTGGTCATGCTCACTCCGTGGCTCGATGTGTACGTGTTCGTCCCGGCCATCCTGGGCGGTCGCGGGCGGCCGGGGCAAACGCTCAACGAGCCCCGGGGGCCCGCGCGGTGGGGTCAGGGAGCGGTGGGCGGGCCGCCGCCGGGCAGGGCGTCGAGGACGCGCTGGAGGGCGGCCGGCCGGTCCTCGCCGTCCCGGGCGACCACGAGCCGGTAGGCGTGGGTGATGTAGTACGTGAAGCCGTCGGCCACCGTCGCCCCTCCGGTGGGGCGGGCCGGGACCTTCGCGTACGCCGGGTCCTCCAGGGCGGCGCGGAGCTCGGCCGCCCCGGCGGCGCTCATCCGGCCCTCCCGGGCGGGCTTGGTGCCGGAGCGGAGCGTGTAGCTGCCGTCGTGGTGGACGACCAGCTTGTTGACGACGCCCGCGAGGCCGCCGTTGACGACGACCTCGACGAGCACCTCCTGAGGGGCCGGCTCGTCGCCGTCACCGCCCGCGGTGGCCGTGGCCGTCGTCGTGCCGTCGGCCGGTCCGCTCGGCGCCGGCGGGATGCTCATGGTGGTGTCCGGCCGGTCGTCCGGTGCCGTCGGTGCCTGGCCGCAGCCGGCCACGGCGACGAGCGCGACGACCGAGGCCAGCAACGCCCCGGCCCCGTACCGCTTCCCGTACTCCATGAGCCGAGCATGCCCGCTCACCCGGCCCCGGCGCAGCCGGAACGGCTCAACCGGTGCGGACGATGCCGGTCAGCGGGCCCCGGTGGTACCAGTCGAGCGAGTCGTAGAGCGCCATCCCGTCCGTGGTCGCCGACAGGACACCGGTCGTCGCGCCGGCCTGCGCCGCGGCGGCCTCCAGGGTGCGCATCACATTGGCACCGAGGCCCCGGCGGCGGTGGGCCGGGTCCGTCTCGATCTGGTCGGCGACGGCGGTCGCCCCGGTCGGGGCGATCTGTCCCCGGGCGGCGAGGGTGCCGTCGGGCGCGAGGATCCGGACCCGGATCACCCCGTCACGGGTCTCCGTCGTCCGGGCGTAGCCCTCGGGAGGCGCCGGGCGGGCGGACGGGTCCAGCGTCTTGGTCATCATGAAGCCCGGGTCGTCCGGGATCGTCCACCCCTCGGTGATCCACGGCGCCACCTCCTCGGGCGTCGCCATCACCTTGAGCCACGCCCACGGCTCGGTGATGTCCGCGCACAGCTTTCCGACGGACATCGCGTCCGGGTGGGGCAGCACGTGCCGGAAGGGATGCCGGGGGTGCCCCACCTCGATCCGGTATCCCCAGGGCTCGACGACGGCGGCCGGAGTGCCCCGGGAGACGGTCCAGCCGGCCACCCAGGCCGATGTAATGGCTGCGATATCCATGAGGGCATTACATCGCCTGTTCGCGGTGTGTGGGAGGGTGATCGCTCAGAGCGAACACGCGGTGGGGAACATTCCGCGGCGCAGGTGCATTGAGTCCACATAGCTCAACTTGACTGCCGAAGGGGAGATCATGGCTTCTGAGTCCATGGCGTCCGTGCCGCTCACTCTGCCTGTGCTGCCGCTCGACGACGAGGTCGTGCTGCCCGGAATGGTGGTGCCGCTGGACCTGTCCGACAACGACGTGCGGGCCGCGGTCGAGGCCGCCCAGGCCGCCGCGCGCGGGGGGAACGCGAAGCCCCGGGTGCTCCTGGTGCCCCGGGTCGACGGCACCTACGCCGGGACCGGCGTCCTCGGCACCGTCGAGCAGGTCGGCCGGCTGTCCGACGGCGACCCCGGCGCGCTCATCCGCGGCCTCGGCCGTGTCCGCATCGGCGCCGGCACCACCGGACCCGGCGGCGCCCTGTGGGTCGAGGGCACCGTCGTCGAGGAGACCCTGCCCGACCCGCTGCCCGGCGCCGTGACCGAACTCGTCAAGGAGTACAAGGCGCTGGCCACCAGCTGGCTGAAGAAGCGCGGCGCCTGGCAGGTCGTCGACCGCGTCCAGCAGATCGACGGCGTCGGCGCCCTCGCCGACAACTCCGGCTACTCGCCCTTCCTCACCGTCGAGCAGAAGGTCGCGCTCCTGGAGACCGCCGACCCCGTCGCCCGCCTCAGGCTCGCCACCACGCAGCTGCGCGACCACCTCGCCGAGCAGGACGTCGCCGAGACCATCGCCAAGGACGTCCAGGAGGGCGTCGACAAGCAGCAGCGCGAGTTCCTGCTGCGCCGTCAGCTCGAAGCGGTCCGCAAGGAGCTGCGCGAGCTCAACGGCGAGAGCGAGGGCGACGAGTCCGACGACTACCGCGCCCGCGTCGAGGCCGCCGACCTGCCCGAGAAGGTCCGCGAGGCGGCCCTGAAGGAGGTCGAGAAGCTGGAGCGGGCCAGCGACCAGTCGCCCGAGGGCTCCTGGATCCGCACCTGGCTCGACACCGTCCTCGAACTGCCGTGGAACGAGCGGACCGAGGACCGGTACGACATCCAGGGCGCCAAGGCCGTCCTGGACGCCGAGCACGCCGGTCTGGACGACGTGAAGGAGCGCATCACCGAGTATCTGGCGGTGCGCAAGCGGCGCGCCGAGCGGGGCCTCGGCGTCGTCGGAGGCCGGCGCGGCGGCGCCGTGCTCGCCCTGGTCGGCCCGCCCGGCGTCGGCAAGACCTCGCTCGGCGAGAGCGTGGCCCACGCCATGGGGCGCAAGTTCGTCCGGGTCGCCCTCGGCGGCGTCCGGGACGAGGCGGAGATCCGCGGCCACCGGCGCACCTACGTGGGCGCGGCGCCCGGCCGTCTCGTCCGCGCGATCAAGGAGGCCGGGTCCATGAACCCGGTGGTCCTGCTCGACGAGATCGACAAGGTCGGCTCCGACTTCCGGGGCGACCCGGCGGCGGCGCTCCTGGAGGTCCTCGACCCGGCGCAGAACCACACCTTCCGCGACCACTACCTGGAGGTCGAACTCGACCTGAGCGACGTCGTGTTCCTGGCGACGGCGAACGTCCTGGAGGCCATCCCGGAGGCCCTGCTCGACCGGATGGAGCTGGTCCGGCTCGACGGCTACACCGAGGACGAGAAGGTCGTCATCGCCCGTGACCACCTGCTGCCCCGGCAGCTGGAGCGGGCGGGCCTGGAGGCCGGCGAGGTCGTCCTGGAGGAGTCCGCGCTGCGCAGGCTGGCCGGCGAGTACACCCGGGAGGCGGGCGTCCGCACCCTGGAGCGCTCGATCGCCCGGCTGCTGCGCAAGGTGGCCGCCCAGCACGAACTGGGCGAGCGGGAGCTCCCCTTCACCATCGGCGCCGACGACCTGCGCGGGCTGATCGGCCGGCCGCACCACGTGCCCGAGTCCGCCCAGGACCCGTCCGAGCGGCGCACCTCGGTGCCCGGCGTCGCGACCGGGCTCGCGGTGACCGGCGCCGGCGGCGACGTGCTCTTCGTCGAGGCCTCGCTCGCCGACCCGGAGACGGGCGCGGCGGGACTGACCCTCACCGGCCAGCTGGGCGACGTGATGAAGGAGTCCGCGCAGATCGCGCTGTCCTTCCTCCGCTCGCACGGCGCGGAGCTGGAGCTGCCCGTCACCGGTCTGAAGGACCGCGGCGTGCACATCCACTTCCCGGCGGGCGCGGTCCCGAAGGACGGCCCGAGCGCGGGCATCACGATGACGACGGCCCTGGCCTCGCTGCTGTCGGGCCGACTGGTCCGCACGGACGTCGCGATGACCGGCGAGGTCTCCCTGACCGGCCGGGTCCTGCCGATCGGCGGCGTGAAGCAGAAGCTGCTCGCCGCCCACCGCGCGGGCATCACGACCGTCGTGATCCCCAAGCGGAACGAGGCCGACCTGGACGACGTCCCGGCCGAGATCCTGGAGAAGCTGGAGGTCCACCCGGTGACGGACGTCCGGCAGGTCCTGGAGATCGCCCTCACCCCGGCCGAGGTCGCGGTGGGCGCGGCGGCCTGACGCCCGCGCCGCCCGCCGCGGGCGGGGCGCCTCTCCCGAAAGCGGAGGGCGTCCCGCCGCCGGCTCAGTCCGGGACGGTGCGGCGCACGGCATCGACGACGACCGAGCCCAGGCCCGGCTCCTTGGCGTACGCGGCGCGCTGGAGGTCGGCTCCGGTGCCCCGGGAGAGCAGCAGCTCGACGCCGCGCACCGCCCGGTCCAGGTCGCCCACGGCCTCCAGGGCCGGGGTGACGTGGTCGAGCAGGGCCTCCAGGACGGCGGCCGCCGGGGCGGGCCGCCAGGTCAGCGGATGCAGCAGCTCGTCCCCGAGGCCGTGCCGGCTGGCCCGCCAGGCGGCCAGGCGCAGCACCGCCGTCGACACCGGGTCGGCGTCCCGGCCGGCCCGCCAGGCCCGGGCCTCGGTCTCCACCAGGGCCCGCACGAGGACGGCGAGGAGCACGCCGTCCTCGACCTGCTGGCACACGTCCCCGACCCTGACCTCGACCGTCGGGTAGCTACGCGAGAGCCGGGCGTCGAAGTAGACCATGTGGTCGTCGACGAGCACCCCGGTCGCCAGCATCGCCCGCGTGGTCTCCTCGTACGTCGCGGCGTCGCCGTACAGCTCGCTCGGCCCGCTCATGGGCCAGCGCGACCAGAGCTGGTGGCGCCAGCTGGCGTACCCGGTGTCGCGTCCCTGCCAGAACGGCGAGTTGGCGCTGAGCGCGAGCAGCGGGGCGAGCCAGGGCCGGATCCGGTCGAGCACGCCGACGCCCTCCTCGGCGGAGGTGAGATGGACGTGGACGTGGCAGGCGCAGGTGAGCTTGTCGTCCACGAGCCGGGCGAACCGGTCCTCGATGCGCCGATAGCGCTCGGCGGGGTTGAGGAGCGGCTCGAAGCGCACCGGCGCGGTCGCGAGGGCCGCCACGGCCGCCCCCGCCTCCTTGGCGGCGGCCGCGGCCGCGCGCCGGGCCTGTCGCAGCTGCTCGTCGAGCTCGGCGGAGGAGACGCAGGGGCGGGTGGCGATCTCCAGCATCTCGCAGAACAGCTCGGTCTTCGCCGGCTCGACCCGGTCCGCCCGCCGATGGACGTCGGCGTGCCAGGCGGCGATGTCGGCGACGGTCCCGGCGAGCGGCCGGGGGACCCCGGTCCCGGGATCGACGACGAGCAGTTCCTCCTCCACGCCGAACGTGCGCGGCCCTTCTCCCCGGTGGTAGGTCCACGGCGGTTCCTGGCGCATGGAGTGCACTCCTTCACGGTCGGACGACGGTGCGCTGACGGCCGTTCGCACAGAGCTTTCCTGAACCTTGTCCACGGAAGCACGCACTCCCACCCGTCCTGGTGCGGATGGCGCGAATTCGACACCCGAAGGGGCGCCCGGTGCGGGCGCCCCTCCGTGAGCCGTGTGGGGTGTCAGTTCTCGCCGCGGCGGCGGGTCAGGAGCAGGCTGCCCGCGCCGAAGGCGGCCAGGGCTCCGGCGCCCGCGAGGGCGAGCGGCAGCGGGGAGGCCGGGGATCCGGCCGCGTCGGCGGACAGGGCCGGCGCCGCCTCGTCGCCGCCGTGACCGGCGTGGCTGACCGTCGAGAACGCGGCACCGTCCGCGAGCTGGGCCTCGGTCGGCGCCTCGGCCGCCGGAGTCACGACCCGGGTGCCGGCCGCCGCAGCGCCGCCGAAGACGACGTCCGAGCAGCTGTAGAAGGCCTCGGGGCTGTCGTTGCGCTGCCACACCATGTAGACGACATGGCGGCCGGTGCGGGCCGGCAGGGTGCCGGAGAAGGCGTAGTGGCCGTCGGTCGCGGTGCGGGTGGTGGTGTGCACGGCGACCGGGGTGGCGTCCAGGTCGGACCACTTCAGCGGCTGCGTCGGGTCGAAGCCCTGCCGGGTGACGTACATCGTCATGGTGCCGGAGTGCGGGGCCGTGACCCGGACCCTGAAGCCGAAGGTGCCGGGTGCGACCGCCGTGGCGGGCCAGTCGGTGCGGGCCCAGTCGAGGGCGCGGTACTTCGCGCGGTTGGCCGAGCAGAGCTTCCCGTCCGGGATGAGCGCCCGGTGGTTGCCGTCGGCGTTGGCGACGTTGACCTCGTTCCAGTCGTAGAGGGGCTGGGTGCCCGAGTCGGCGACGAGGTCCTTGCAGACCTGGGAGTCGGGTGACTCCGGCCCCTCGGCGTAACAGGCCGCGATCCGGCTGACCGGGTCGAAGACGGCGCCGTGGGCCTGGGCGGCGGTGGGGGTGAGGGCGGTGAGCGCCGCGGCGGCCAGTGCGGCGGCGAGGGCGGCTGAGGTGCGGCGGTGGGACGGCATGCGGCGGCTCTCTCTCGTGCGTGGGGGAGTACGGGACGAGCAACGTGCGGTCCGCGCGCGGGAGTTGACCCGTGCGACGGTGCCGACCCGAGGGTCGCATTGGTCCATACCAATACGCAAGGCCTCCCGGGTGTGCCGCACACCCGGGAGGCCCGCAGGGCGAGGCCGGCCGTCAGCCGTTCGCGAGCGCCTGTACGCGCGAGAGGTCGCCGTTGAAGTGGTTGTGGTCGCCCACGATCGGGCCGGACGACGTGTACTGCCACATCGTGTAGTAGCTCCAGCCGGCCGGGAGCTCGCCGACCGTCGTCGCGTACCGCGCGATCCACAGCGGGTTCGTGGTGGCGAAGCCGCCGTAGTTGCCGGTGCACTGCTTCCACCAGCTGGTCGCCGTGTAGATCACCGGGTCGCGGCCGGTCCGGTACTTGTAGCGGTTCACGAAGTCCCGGATCCAGGCGACCATCCCCGCCTGCGTCTTGCCGTAGCAGGTCGCGCCGTACGGGTTCCACTCGATGTCCAGCGCCCCCGGCAGCGTCTTGCCGTCCCTGGACCAGCCGCCGCCGTTGTTCACGAAGTAGTCGGCCTGCGCGGCCCCGGTCGTCGTGTCGGGCGTCGCGAAGTGGTACGTGCCGCGGATCATGCCCACGTTGTACGAGCCGTTGTACTGCTGCGTGAAGTAGGTGTTCTTGTAGTACGTGCCCTCCGTCGCCTTGACGTAGGCCCAGCGCACCCCGCTGTTCCACAGCCTCGGCCAGTCCACGTTCCCCTGGTGGCTGGAGACGTCGACACCCTCGGTCTGGGTGGCCTGGATCGAGATGCCGCCGGGCTTGCCGCCCTGGCCGTCGTGCGCGATCACGCCCATGCCCATGTACGCGGAACCGCGGGCCGGGACCTGCCGGGCGCCCGGGTCGTCCTGGGCGGCGCTGGCGGTGCCGGAGAGCGTGAGGGGGAGGAGGAGCGCCAGGGCCGCGAGGGCGGCGCCGGCGAGGGACGTTCCGGATCTGTGCACACGCATTGCGTGCCTCCGAAAGGCTCGGTGGGGAGCGGGGGTGCGGCGCCATGCTCTGGTGTGGACATGTCAGGCGATGGCGCCGGGCACGACGCTACGCACGTAGACCCCCCGGCGGAAGAGGGCCCGACGGCCGCCGTTGGTCTACTCCTGCGAAATACTGAAGGAGCTGCGGCGATGGCCGCGACCGGAAGAAACTTTCACCGAGCGGAAAGCGCGCGAGGGGTGCTGACGTGCACGGAAGCGGTACGGGGAGTGAAGCCGAACCCAAGAACGGGAGTGGTGTGGACCAGGAATTCCTCGCCCTGGAACGCGAGCTGGCGGTCTTTCTGCGCCGCGCCCGCGCCCAGTCCGGCGAGATGGCCCGCGAGGTCCACCCCGAACTGGAGCCCGCGGCCTACGGACTCTTCGTCCGCCTCGACGAGGCGGGACCCCAGCGCGCCACCGACCTGGCCGGCTACTTCGGCGTCGGCAAGGCCACGATGAGCCGCCAGCTGCGCGCCCTGGAGGAGCTCGGCCTGGTTGCCCGCGACCCCGACCCGGCCGACGGCCGCGCCTCCCTGGTCCGCCTCACCGACGAGGGCCAGGGCCGCTTCCGCCACGTCCGCGACGCCCGCCGCGAGCGGTACGTCCGCAAGCTCGCCGACTGGGACCGCGCCGAGGTGGCGGAACTGGCCCGACTGCTCCACCACTTCAACGTACGGGCGGCGGAGGGCTGAGGGGGGTCTCCGGCCGGCGCTGTGAGTCCGGCTCAAGCGCTCCGGAGGTGAACCGAGCCCTCAGAGAAAGGCCAGCACGGCGGTCGCGTCGTCGTGCAGCTTGCCGCGGAGGATCCCGCCGGCGCGGGTCCGCGCCGTCTCCAGCGCCCGGACCCGGCCCAGAAGACCGCTCGGCCCCTCCTCGGTCAGGACGTCGAAGAGGTCCGCCCAGTCGCCCTGCCCGAAGAGGTCCGTCCAGCGGGTCGCTCCGTCGCTCAGTGCCGCCAGGGCGCGCACCTCGGACCTCGGCGTCGTGCCGACCACGGCCAGGTCGGCCACCGCCGGGTCGGCGGCCGCCGTGAAGAAGCCGCCCTCCTGGTTGCGCAGCCGGTCGGTCGCCTCCCGGGAGCGCAGGATCTCGACCGGGACGCGGCCCAGCCGGTCGTCGAGCACCGCCCGTACCGCTCCGCCGGGAGCCTGGAGCAGCAGGGCCGCGTCGGACAGCACGAGGTGTTCCACCGTCGTCGCGTCCCAGCGGGCCAGGGCCACCGTCGCCTGCGGCGTACGGACGTGAGAAAGGTCACAGGTACCGCGGTGCGTGTCCGCGGTGCGCCGGATTGCGAGCGACAGGATCTCCGGCAGCGTCAGATCCGGTCGCGAAGCGGACAGTTCCGTCAAAGCGCCCCCGAGTCGGGTCGTGAACCACGGCACGCCGTGCACACAACCGTCCTCGCCCGCCGGCGGCGTCACCCCGTCGAGGACCACCACCACGCCCCCCGTCCCCGAGGCGGGCAGAGCCGTGGCCACCCAGTCCTCGTTGGGCCGTTCGGGACTGCCGGGCAGGGTCGCCGCTTCCGTACGCATGATCCACAGTCTGCCGCGCACCCGCCCGGCACGCATCGCTCCTTCACGACGCCTCCAAACGGCGGAATCTGGCCTGTACCAACGGGGCGCGAGGGCGGCGAAGGGCCGGAACCGGGGGCTCCGGCGACCTGCGGGCGGGCATCCTGCCAAAGGCCGCGCGGAAGATCCAACCGGGGGTAAGCCCGGCGCCCCGGCGGCCACCGGCGAGAGTTGTTCGCCAACTCATGAGTGTTGTTCACTCGTTCGGGTGGCGGAGCGGCCGATGCGAGTCCCCTGACCAGAACCGCTGAAATGGTCGGAAGACACACCAGGGGTGGGGGCTCTTACATGTGACCGGTCGTCACCTCTGCTTCATGGCGGGACGAGTCAAGGATGCGAGCACCGGTGCAGAAGAAGCGGCCTGGGAGCAACAACGGCGCGCGGAGCCAGACCCCCGGTGACCCGCAGACCCCCGGCGTGCCCGCGGAGCCCCCTGCCACCGGCCGGACCAAGCGGGTCCGCAGCCGGCTCGTCGCGGGAGTCGCCCTGGTCGGCGTGACCGTCCTCGCCGCCGGCGCCCCGGCGATCCTCACCGCCTCCGGCGACCTCGACGAGACCGTGCGCCTCGTCTCCCTCGCCGAACTCGACCGCCAGGCCGTCACCCTCGCCCACTCCCTGTCCGACGAGCGCGACGAGGTCGTCGCGTACATCGCCGCGGGCCGCGACGACCAGCCCGGCGAGCGGTCCGGCAGCGGCTCGGAAGGCTCCGGGAGCGGCAGCGGAAACGGGTCGGGGGACCGGAAGAAGCGCCAGGTCACCAGCGTCCGGTCCGCCCGCGTCGACCGCCAGATCGACGAGATCCGCGACGCCGCCCCCGCCGACCTGCGCCGCGAGCTCGCCGCCGTGCCCTCCCTGCGCCGCACCGCCCTCACCGGCAAGGGCAGCGCCCTGGAGGCCCACCGGGCCTACACGGAGGTCATCGCCAAGCTCCAGGACCTCGCCGACCGGCTCGCCGAGCAGACCCCGGCCCGCGCCGCCGAAGGCGTCCGGGCCCCGGCCGCCCTCGGCCGCGCCACCGAGCAGGCCTCCGCCGAGCGCGGCCTCCTCCTCGCCGCCCTCGCCGTCCCCCGGCCCGAGTCCACCGGCAGCACCCGCTACGACCCGACCACCGGCACCTACGTCACCGCCGAGCCCGACGGCGCCGAGGAGGCCGAGCGGGCCAGGAACGCGCTCGCCGCCGCCGCCCAGCAGGCCCGGGTCCGCGAACTCGCCGCCCTCGCCGACTTCGACCAGGCCGCCGGCGACTCCGCCCGCGACTCCCTGGCCGCCACCGTCACCGGACCCGACGTCAAGAGCGCCGAGCGCTACCTGGCCCGGCTCACCGACCGGCCCGAACTCTCCGAGTCCGAGCTGGACACCGACCCCGCCAAGCTCGACGCCGCGCTCTCCGCCCGCATCGAGCAGATGCGGGGCGTCGAGTCCGCCCTCGCCGCCGAGCGCGCCGAGCGGTTCGCCGAGCTCCGCCAGGACGACATCACCGCGCTCGAACTGCGCATCGCGCTCCTCGGCGGCTGCCTGCTCGTCGCCGTCGGCATCTCCACCTACGTGGCCCGCAGCCTCACCCGGCCGCTCGCCGTGGTCCGCATCGGCGCCGCCCGGCTCGCGGCCGCGCCCGAGCCGCACGCCGAGGAAGCAGTCCGTTTCACCGGCCGCAACGACGAGTTCGCCCAGGTCGTACGGTCCCTCAACACCCTTCAGGGCCGGCTCGCCGACCTCGCCGCGCGGGCCGAGCAGCTCGACGGCGAGCGCGCCGACCTGGCCGAGGCCCGGGACGCCCTCGCCGCGGAGCTCGCCGCCCAGCGCGCCGAACTCCAGGGCCAGAGCGCCCGGCTCACCGCCGAGCTCGAACGGCTCCGCGGCACCGTCCGGCACACCTTCGTCAACCTCTCGCTGCGCAGCCTCGGGCTCGTCGAGCGCCAGCTCGGCGTCATCGAGAAGCTGGAGGAGCGCGAGCAGGACCCCGACCGGCTCGCCACCCTCTTCAAGCTCGACCACATGGCGACTGTCATGCGCCGCCACAGCGAGAACCTCCTCGTCCTCGCCGGCCACGAGCACCACCACGGCCACCCCGGCCCGGTCCCGCTCGTCGACGTGCTGCGCGCCGCCGTCAGCGAGATCGAGCGGTACGAGCGAGTCAGCATCCAGTCGCTGCCGCCGCACGCCCAGGTCGCCGGGTTCGCCGCGGACGACCTGAGCCACCTGGTCGCGGAACTCCTGGAGAACGCCACCTCCTTCTCGCCGCCCGACTCCCACGTCCAGCTCTCCGCCTGGCTCCTGGAGTCCGGCGAGGTCATGCTCTCGGTCCAGGACGGCGGCATCGGCATCGCCCCCGCCCGGCTCGCCGAGCTCAACGCCCGCCTGGCCGACCCCGACATCACCGACACCGAGGGCGAGGGTCTCGGCATCCGCGTCACGGCGCTGCTCGCCGCGCGGCACGGTGTGCGGGTGGAGCTGCGCGAGCAGAAGCAGGGCGGCGTGGCGGCCGTCGTGGTCCTGCCGCTGCCGCTGCTGCCCACCACCCCGCCGGCCGCCGCGGTCCCCCCGACCGTCACGGTCCCGGGCGTGACCCCGGCCCCCGTCCTCAACCTCCCCGGCTCCGCCGCCGAGGCCAACTCCAACACGCTGCCCTCGCGCCACCGCGACCCGCTGGTGGAGGCCGCCGAACGCGCCATCGCGGAGGCGGACCAGGCGCAGGAGCCGGAGCCGGCCCGGGAGCCGGCTGAGGACCGGGCGCAGGAGCCGGACCGGGACCGGGACCAGGCCCACGCCCAGGAGCCGGCCCAGGACCAGGACCAGGAGCCGGCCCAGGACGAGGCCCCCGAGCCGGAAGCGGACCCGGCGCCGGACCAGGACCCCGCGTCGGAAGCGGACCCCGCGCGGGACCAGGACCCCGCGCCCGCCCGCGAGTCCGTCGCCGAGACCACCCTGCAGGTGCGCCTTCCCGACCCGCCGGCCGAGCCGGAGGCCCACGACCGGGCCGCCGAGGAGCCGCTGGGCGCGCCCGAGGCCGACGCCGCCGGGCCCCGTCCCGGCCAGTGGGAGCGGGTCACCGACAAGGGACTGCCCAAGCGGACGCCGCGGATAGTGCGACAGGCCGCCACCCCCGCCGCGCCCATACGCAGCGGCGGCGTGGACGCCGAGGCGCTGCGCAAGCGGCTCGGCGGCTTCCAGCGAGGAGCAGAGGACGGCCGCCGCGACGTGGCCGCCGAGATCCGCGCCGCACGGACCGCACGGCCCGATGGGAACACGGAGAAGACGGGGGACACAGTCGAGGAGGCACGCAGTTGACTGCGACCGGAACATTCGGACTGAGCAGCGAGGCCCGCAACCTGCAATGGCTGCTGGGCAACCTGGTCGAGGAGGTGCCGGGCGTCCGCTCCGTCGCCGTCGTCTCCTCCGACGGGCTGCTCCTGCTGTCGTCGGACCCGGACGTCCAGACCGGGGCGCCCGCGGCCGACCGGACCGCCGGCCCCCGTGGCTCCAGCGCCGACCTCGCCACCATCGTCTCGGGCATCGGCAGCCTCACCGTGGGCGCCGCCCGGCTGATGGACGGCGGCGGGGTCAAGCAGACCATGGTCGCGATGGAGGAGGGCAGCGTCTTCGTCATGTCGATCAGCGACGGCTCGCTGCTCGGCGTGCACGCCGCGCCCGACTGCGACATGAGCGTCATCGCGTACCACATGGCGCTCTTCGTCGGCCGCGCCGGACACGTCCTGACGCCCGAACTCCGCAGCGAGCTGGCCAAGTCGGCCTCGTCCGCGGAGGGTGCCCAGTGACCGCCGCCGCCGCCCATGCCCACCGGCTGCCGATACGGGGGGAGGGGCGCCGCCCCTCCCGGGTCCGCCCCTACTCCCTCACCGGCGGCCGCACCCGCTTCGGCCACGTCCTCCTCGTCGAGACCTTCGTGGCCGCGCTCGAGGCCGGACCCGGCCGCAAGGTCCTGACCGACGGCGGGCCCGCCGCGCGCGGACTGATGCCGGAGATGCGGGCCATCGTCGAGGTCTGCCGCCGGATGCGGACGGTCGCGGAGATCTCGGCGCTCCTGAAGATGCCGTTGGGTGTCGTCCGGGTGCTGCTCAGCGACCTGGCCGACCAGGGAAAGATCCGTGTGTACGGGACCGGTCACGCCACCGGCCAGCCCGACCGCGCGCTGCTCGAAAGGGTGCTGAGTGGACTCCGCCGTCTCTGAAACGCCGGTGATCGCCGGAATCCCCGCCCAGCCCGAGGCTCCGGAGCCGGTCCCCGACCCCGAAGAGGGCGCCCAGGACTGGCAGCTGGACCACACCCGCGCCCCGATCGCGACCAAGGTCGTCGTCGCGGGCGGCTTCGGCGTCGGCAAGACCACCTTCGTCCGCGCGGTCTCGGAGATCACCCCGCTCCAGACCGAGGCGCTGATGACCCGGGCCAGTGAGGAGACCGACGACCTCACCGCCACGCCCGACAAGCTGACCACGACCGTCGCGATGGACTTCGGCCGGATCACGCTCGACGACGACCTGGTGCTGTACGTCTTCGGGACGCCGGGGCAGCAGCGGTTCTGGTTCATGTGGGACGACCTGGTGCGCGGCGCGATCGGCGCGGTCGTGATGGCCGACACGCGCCGGCTGACCGACTGCTTCCCCGCGCTCGACTACTTCGAGAGCTGCGGCCTGCCGTACATCGTGGCCGTCAACCACTTCGAGGGCACCGAGCGCTTCGAGGTGCCGGACGTCCGGGAGGCCCTGACCGTCCCGCCGCACGTGCCGGTCCTGATCATGGACGCGCGCAAGCGGTACAGCGTGGTGGAGACGCTGCTCGCCATGGTCGAGCACGCCCTCGAGGCCACGCCCGAGTAGTCCCCTCGCCGAGCACCCCGCCTCACCCGGGCGCCCCCCGGCACCCTCCCCAGCACACCCTCCCCCCGAGCACACCCCCAAGGTCACCCATGCGGAAGATACTCATAGTCGGCGCCGGTCAGTCCGGCCTCCAGCTCGCCCTCGGACTGCAGTCGAAGGGCTACGAAGTCACCCTGATGTCCAACCGCACGGCGGACGAGATCCGCTCCGGGCGGGTCATGTCCACCCAGTGCATGTTCGACACCGCGCTCCAGCACGAGCGCGACCTGGGCCTCAACTTCTGGGAGTCCCAGGCCCCGCGGATCGAGGGCCTCGGCGTGTCCGTCGCCGGCCCGGAGTCGGCCCGGGTGATCGACTGGGTGGGGAAGCTCGACGGCTACGCGCAGTCCGTCGACCAGCGGGTGAAGATGGCCGGCTGGATGGAGACCTTCGCGCAGCGCGGCGGCCAGCTCGTCATCCACGGCGCGGCCGTCGGCGACCTGGACTACTTCTCCCGCGGCTACGACCTGGTGCTCGTCGCGGCCGGCAAGGGCGAGCTGGTCTCCATGTTCGGCCGGGACGCGGCCCGCTCCCCGTACGACGCGCCGCAGCGCGCGCTGGCCGTCGCCTACGTGCACGGCCTGGGCCCGCGCCCGGAGCACCCGGACTTCGACGCGGTGCGGTGCAACCTGGTGCCGGGCGTCGGCGAGCTGTTCGTGATGCCGACCCTCACCACCTCCGGCCGCGCCGACATCCTCTTCTGGGAGGGCATCCCCGGCGGCCCGCTGGACGTCTTCCAGGGCGTCAAGGACCCGGCCGACCACCTGGCGCTCACCCTGGAGCTGATGGAGCGGTTCACGCCCTGGGAGTACGCCCGCGCCACCAAGGTCGAACTGACCGACGCCGGCGGCACCCTCGCCGGCCGCTACGCCCCCACCGTCCGCAAGCCGATCGGCCGGCTCCCGTCCGGCGGCCTGGTCCTCGGCGTCGCCGACGTGGTCGTGGCCAACGACCCGATCACCGGCCAGGGCTCCAACTCGGCCGCCAAGTGCGCCGCCGCGTACCTCGCCGCGATCGTGGAGCACGGCGACCGTCCCTTCGACGAGACGTGGATGCAGGCCACCTTCGACCGCTACTGGGACACCGCCCAGCACGTCACCAAGTGGACCAACGCGATGCTGGGCGTCCCGCCGGAGCACGTCCTGAACCTCATCGGGGCGGCCGGGCAGCTCCAGCCGGTCGCCGACCGCTTCGCGAACGGCTTCAACGACCCGGCCGACTTCGAGAACTTCTTCTACGAGCCGGACAGGACCGCCGCCTACCTGGCCTCGGTCGCCCCCGCCGCCGGAGCCTGAGACCCGTCGAACCCCTCGTCCGTGCCGTCCGTGGCCCCCTCCGGGAGCTCGGGCGGCACGAAGGTCTTCAGGGGCTCTCCGGCCGGGTCGGGGCGGACCGCGCCCAGGAGGGGGTTGGCGGCGAGCGGGGAGACCTTGATCCGGGCGCCGGGGCGGGGGGCGTGGACGACGAGGCCGTCGCCGAGGTAGAGCGCGACATGGGTGGCGTCGGGGAAGTAGACGACCAGGTCGCCGGGGCGCAGCCGGGTGAGGGGCACGCGGGGGAGGGTCTCCCACTGTTCCTGGCTGGTGCGGGGCACGGTGCGGCCGGCGGCGGCCCAGGCCTCCTGGGTGAGGCCGGAGCAGTCGTACGTGTCGGGGCCCTCGGCGCCCCACTCGTACGGCTTGCCGATCTGGCGCACCGCGAAGCGCAGGGCCTCGGCGCCGCCGGCCGAGGGCGTGCGGGCACCGTCGAGGGCGCCGGAGCCGAGGAGCTGGCTCTGGGCGCCGGCCGTCTGGGTCTTCTCGAGGGAGTTCAGCCGGGCGAGCTGGTCGGCGGAGAGCGAGGCGAGCAGCCGCTCGACCTCGCGGAGCTTCGCCTGGGCCGTCTCCTTGTGCTTCTTCCGGTCGGCGAGGAGGGCCTGCCGGCGCTCCAGGGCCTTGCGCGAGGCCGTCGCCAGCGCGTCGGCCTTCTTCTCCGCTGCCTGGAGGCGGGCGACCACCCCGGCCCGCTCGCGGGCCGCGCGGGCCAGCAGACGGCCCTGGTCCAGGGCGCGCTGGGGGTCGGGGGCGAGCAGCAGGCCCAGATACGGGGAGAGTTCGGAGCGGCCCTGGTACTGCCGGCGTGCGAGGCGGCCGGCCTCGTCCCGGCCGCGGGCCAGCGCCCGCCGCGCGGCGGTCAGTTCGGCCGTGGCCTTGCGGGTCTCGGCCGTCTGTCTCGTGAGTGCCTCGCCGGCCGCGGTGTAGGCCTGACCGGCTCGTTCGGAGTCCTGGTAGAGCGTGCGGAGCCGGGTGAGCAGTCCGCCGACGGAGCTGTCGCCCTCGTCGGGCGGGGCGGCCGTGGCCGCGGTGCCGGCCAGGGTCGTCGTCACGGCCAGCACCGCCGTACAGACCGTGCGCAGCAGTCGTCCGGGCACGTGCACGTCACCACCTCCAGGGGATAGGGGGATGATGACGCGATCGATCGTGTGATGAAGTGATGATCGGGCGGGTGTTTCGCCCCGTCACTCCTTCGGAGCAGTGGGACCAGGGGAGGGGTTCGGCTTGGACCACGGCCACTTCAGCTCCCGCCGCTCCCGCCCCTCCGGCGCGTACACGTACACCCAGCCCCGCTGCAGCCCGAGCCGCCTGGTGTAGCCGGCCGGCTCGCGGCGGTAGGCGTGGACGGTCGCGGGGTGCCCGTCATGGGCCGGGACCGGCACCTCGTACCACTTGGGCGGGTGACCGGTCGGGCCGACCAGGACCGGCAGCTCCCGGCCGTCGAGGGGGCCGCCGCGGAAGGGGGTGTTCTCGCTCTTCACCCCACCAGTGTCCCCTCCGCGCCGCTCACAGGAGGTGCGCGGCCTCGCTCACCACCGGGATCACGTTCCTGGCGAGGGTGCCGACGGGCCCCGTCGCCGTCTCCTGGGCGAGCAGCCGCGCCACCACCTCGCCCGTCTCCGGGTCGCTCGCGGCCGTCGCGGCGAGCAGTGCGACCAGGTGGTCGACCAGCCAGTCCCGCAGCTCGGCGGCCGGCGGCCGCTTGCCCTCGTCGACCCAGATGAGCGACGCCGCCTCCACCGCCGCGATCCACGTCCGCACCATCATCCCAAGCCGCGGCCCGGGCCGCTCCACCCCCAGGTGGAAGAGGATCTGCTCTGCCGCGGCCCGCCGGACCTCGTCGACGATCGCCGTCGTCCGCGAGGTCTCGGCGACGCTCCCGCCGCGCAGCAGCGCGGCGAACCCGGCGTCGTGCTGGTCCACGAAGGCCAGATAGCGGTCCAGGACCCGGGCCAGGCGCTCCGTCGGCGGCCCCTCGGGCGGCTCGGCGAAGCAGTGCTCCAGGGCGTCGGCGGAGGAGCGCAGCGCCGCCTCGTACAGCTGCTGCTTCCCGCCGGGGAAGTAGCGGTAGACGAGCGGGCGCGAGACGCCCGCCGCCTCGGCGACGTCGTCGAGCGAGACGTCCTCCGGCGGCCGGTGCGCGAAGAGCGACTGGGCCGCGTCGAGCAGCTGGAGCCGCCGCTCCTCGACGCTGAGCCGGCGGTACGCGGGCGAGGCGGCACTGGTCATGCCCCGCAGCGTATCCCCGGACGGGGCGTGTCAGACCGACAACGACGGACGTGCGGGGTCAAGGTGCCCGGGCCGGGCCCAGCCGGTCGGGCGCCGGCCTCCGGCCGAGCCGCCTCGCGCGGGGGCCTCCGTCCGCCCGGCCCCGAGCGCCCCGCCCCGCCCCGTTCAGGCCAGCAGCCCCGACGACTTCCACAGCCGCCGCCCCGCGCCCCGCAGCACGCCGATGTCGTCGAGGAAGTCCGTGAGCCGCTTCGCGCCGGACTGCATCACCTCCCGCCGGTGGCCGCTCGCCCGGACCTGGGCGACGGCCTCGCGGCGGTCGAGGCCGACGTTGTCGTACACCGCCGGGTTGACGAAGCAGGTGGAGAAGACCCGCGCGGCCTCGCCGCAGCTGAGGCGGGTGAACTCCTGCTCCCAGCGGGGGGCGGTGATCATCTGGCGGCGCAGTTCCTCCCGTGCGTAGCGCACATGGCGGGCCTCCTCGACGACGTGGATGCGGGTGACGCCGCGGACCAGGGTCTGGACGCGCTCGTCCGGGAAGGTCAGGCGCTGCATCCAGTCCAGGATCTCCTCGCCGAGGAGGGTCGCGGCGAAGGATCCGGGGGTGGTGGAGACGGTCTTCAGGAGGCGGCCGAGGTTGTGGTAGATCCGAGGGACCGGGTACGCGGGGGCGCCGCCGCGCGTGATGAGCCGGGCGAACATCATCGAGTGCCGGCACTCGTCCGCGATCTCGGTGAGGGCGTAGCGCACGTGGTTGCTGGTGAGCGACTTGTCGTAGATGTGCCGGACCAGCAGCTGCATCAGGATGATCTCGAACCATATGCCGAGGGAGGCGAGCGAGGCGGCCTCGTGGCGGGAGAGGTCGATCCGCTGCTCCTCGGACATCCTCCGCCACAGCGGGGTGTCGTAGAGGGAGACCAGCTCCGGCGGCCAGAACCACTTGCCGTCCTCGAAGGGACTGTCCCAGTCGAGCTCGGTCTCGGGGTCGAAGGAATGCCTGAGGGAGGACTCCAGGAGCCGCTCGGCGACCTGCTCGCGGTCGCGCAGCGGACCCAGGGCGTCCCGGAGGCGGGAGAAGTCGGGCTCGGTGAGACTGGCCATGGCGGGAGGCACCTCGCTGGGGGATGGCGGACGGCTGCTCGTGCGGGCTCCTGAGGCCGCCGGCGGTGCGGGCTCCTGGGGTCGGTCGGCGGTGCGGACCCCTGGGGCCGGCCGGCGGGCCGGTACTTATAAGACTCCCCGTCAGTAATGTCGTCAATCCCTCGGCCTCGACTTGTTGACCCTGCGTCTACCACCGTGTGAGCCTGCTGGAAGCCGTAGGAAGGAGCCGTCAGTGTCGACGCACGACCTCTATGCGCAGGCCCCGAAGGAGCCCGTCTGGCAGGTGCCGGCCACCGGCGCCGCCCGCTTCAACTGGTCCTACGACATGGCAGACGACGGGCGTGACCGACTCCTCGCCCTCTACCAGAAGGGCAAGGACAAGCAGTGGGACGGGGCCACCCGTATCGACTGGGACCTGGAGGTCGACCCGTACGACCCCCTCGGCACGCCCGACGAGGCCATGTCCCTGTACGGCACCCGGCACTGGGACCGGCTCACCGACAAGGACAAGGGTGAGCTGCGCCGGCACTACGCCTCCTGGCAGTTCAGCCAGTTCCTGCACGGCGAGCAGGGCGCGATGATCTGCGCCGCCCGGATCGTCGAGTCCGTGCCCGACATGGACGCCAAGTTCTACTCGGCGACCCAGGTCATGGACGAGGCCCGGCACGCCGAGATCTACGCCCGCTTCCTGCACGAGAAGATAGGCACCCTCTACCCGATCAACGACAACCTGCAGAGCCTGCTCGGCGACACGCTGCGCGACTCCCGCTGGGACATGCCCTACCTCGGCATGCAGGTGCTCATCGAGGGCCTCGCGCTCGCCGCCTTCGGCATGATCCGGGACACCACCAAGAAGCCGCTGCCCCAGCAGATCCTGGCGTACGTGATGCAGGACGAGGCCCGGCACGTGGCCTTCGGGCGGATGGCGCTGCGCGACTACTACAAGCAGCTCACCGACGCCGAACTGCGCGAGCGCGAGGAGTTCGTCATCGAGGGCTGCTATCTGATGCGCGACCGGCTGCGCGGGGTCGAGGTCCTGGAGAACTTCGGCATCCCGAAGAAGGAGGCGGAGGCGCTCAGCGAGCAGAGCGAGTTCCTGCACCTCTTCCGCAAGCTGCTCTTCAGCCGGATCGTGCCCTGCGTCAAGGACATCGGCCTGTGGGGCGAGCGCCTCCAGAAGGCCTATGTCGACATGGGCGTCTTCGACCTCGGCGACTCCAACCTGGACCTGCTGATGACCCAGGACGAGGAGATCGCCGAGGCCCTGGACCGCGAGCGGTTCGCGGCGGAGGAGCGGGAGCGGGTGGCGGAGGTGGCGGAGGCCATCGCGGAGGGCGAGGCGGCCTCGTAGACCCGCCTGGAAAGGCCGGAAAAGGGGCGAGCCCCGGCCGCCTGCTGCGAGGCAGGCGACCGGGGCTCGGTGTTCGTCAGGGGATGGCCGGGATCAGCCGAACGCCTTGACGGTCTTCCAGTCGACGGACAGGACCGTCTTGACGTAGGCGTTGGTGTTGGTGGTGGACGGGTGGTACAGCCTCATGTTGCCGGTGGCGCCGTCACGGGCCCAGATGTCGGGCACGCCGTCCTTGTTGACGTCCGGGATGCCGATCGCGGCCGTGACGTTGGTCCCGGTCCAGTTGGTGCCGAACTGAACGTCACCGTTGGCCGAGTTGGCCGCGAGCTTGATCGACTCCAGGTCGACGCTGCCGGCGACCGCACCGGGCTTGCCGTGGCGGACGTACATGTTGCCGTTCTCCACGTTGCGCCACAGCAGGTCGGGCGTGTTGTCCTTGTTCATGTCCGCGATGTTGACGATGTCGCGGGCGGTGCTGGCCCAGGCCGAGCCCTCCATGAGGGTGGCGGTCTGGAAGCTGGCGCCGGTGTAGCCGGACAGGATCCAGAACGCGGTGCCCGCGCGGATGGCGAGGTCGGCGTGCTTGTCACCCGTGATGTCGCCGATCGCCTTCATCTGCGTCCACGTCGACGGCGCGGGCGCGTTGGAAGGCAGGCGGATCTTGATGCGGTGGTCGACGTTGAACGTGCCGTAGCCGTCGCCCGGGTAGAGCCAGAACTGCTTGTCCGGGGTGACCGCGAACATGTCGGTCGACCCGTCGCCCGGGTAGACGTCGTTGTAGTGCGCGATCAGTGACGGCGTGCCGGCGGTGTTGATCCAGTGGTTCGCCGGGTCGACCTTCTTGCCGGCGGTGACGTAGGACGCCGCCAGGCAGTTGTAGAGCTCGCCACCGGTGCCGGGGAGGGTCGGGTCGGCGGGCGCACCCGTGCAGTTCTTCAGCCTGCCGTCCGCGTAGAGGACGAGCAGGTCGGGGATGTTGTCGCCGCCCGTGTCCATCGGGCCGTCGGCGGTGTCGCGCGGCGGCAGGTAGAAGCTGTAGTCGCCGCGGATGCTCTGGTTGCCGTTGACGTCGTAGGCGTAGACGGTGATCGTGACCGGGCCGGCGTGCGGCGGCGTGACGTTGGTGATGGTCACCTTGCCGTTGACCGGGGTCGGCGCGTCGACGTAGCCGTTGCCCTCGAAGGCGTAGCGGAACTTCGAGGCACCGGAGGCGGTGAAGGTGAAGTCACCGGGCTTGCCGAAGTTCACCTTCGCCCAGGTCGCACCGTCGTTGGTGGCCTCGGTGAACACCGTGCTGGTGATGTCGGGCTGCGGCGGGGCGGTCGGGTCGATGGTGAGGTGGCACGGGTAGTCGCCGTTGGGGAAGAAGGTCGACGTGGACTTCGGGTCCGGGTAGGTGGCGTCCTCGGAGCGCACGTCCCACTTGAAGAGCGTGTTCGTCTCGAGGTCCTTCAGCAGCGGGTCGGTGGCGTCGATGACCATCTGGCCGTACCCGGTGGAGGAGCTGATGGTGGCGACGTACTCCTTCTTGGTGGTGGAGCCGTCCTTCCAGAAGCGGAATCGCAGCTTCGGAATCTCGCTGTCCGGGTCGGTGGCCTTGGCCTTCAGCGTGATGGTCGTACGGCCGATCAGCATGCTGTTCGTCGGGCCCGGGACGCAGGCGCCGCCCGGGGACGAGATGCCGGCGGTCGGCTGGTTCGGCGGACGGTTGAACACGCCCTCGATGCGGGCACCGGTCGCGGCGAACTTGCGCCACGTGAGGGTGTCGGTCTCGGTCGTGGCCCGCATGCCGAGGGTGATGGTGCTCCAGCCCTTGTCCGCGGCCTCCTGGGCCGCGGAGGTGACGGTGAAGTACTCCCACTCGTCGGGGCAGCCCGTCGAGGACCAGCCGTGCGCGAAGGACTTCTTGTGCAGGGACCGCGACCAGGCCGGCTGGGCGTTCCACGTCGTGCCGGTGGAGATGCCACCCGTCAGCCAGAACTCCATCTGGCGCTCGGTGCAGGAGTAGGAGTGGTTGTTGTAGATCTTGAAGGTGGCCCAGTCGAACTTCGCACCGGCGTAGGCGGTGTCGAACTTCATCCGCCAGAAGGAGCGGGCGAGGCCACCGGTGTCCTTCTCGTAGCCGACGCGGGCGTCGGAGGTGCCGGAGGAGAAGTTCGTGCCGTTCCAGAAGCTGGAGTTCGGGTACTTCTTGTACGCCACCGTCCACCCCGCCCACGAGCTGTTGAGCGGCGGGTCGATGAACACCGGGTACGTGGTGTCCTTGGCCGTGAGCAGCCCCGTGGCCGCCACGTTCAGGCCGAGCACCGCGGTGCCGGTGCCCTCACCGTCGAGGGTGACGGGAAGCTGGTCCGACTTGGCGCCCGGCTCGATGCCGGTCAGGCCGGAGAGCTTGAGCACGTCGGCCGTCGAGGCCGTGGACGTGCGCTGCGGGGTGCCCTGGGGCAGCTCGGGGTCGCGGCCGGCCGAGTCCCAGGCGAAGGGGGTCGGGATGCTGCCGACCTCCTGGCCGCGCTTGTCGACGACCTGGATGCGATTCGCCTTCGCGTCCTGGCGGAAGACGGCCGTCTTCGAGCGCAGGCCGTACGAGACGGTCGCGAGGTCCTTGTTCTCGGCGGCCTGCCTGTCCTTGACGATGAGGAGCTGGCCGAAGCCGCCGTCCGTGCGCACGATCAGCAGCAGGTCGACGCCGGGGAAGACCTCCGGGTAGAGGGCGCGCGGGCCGTCGAGCACCGGCTCGGGCAGGGTGCCCGGCCAGGTGTAGGCGATGGTGTGGCCGTCCAGGTCGATCTCGGCGAGAACGGTCTCGCCGGTCAGCGGCGCGCGGACGTACGAACGGTCGGCGCGCTCCACGGACCGGCTCCCACCCGCGAAACGCACCGGTACGGCGGCGTTGACGGGGCGGATGGCAAGGGCCCCTGCGCCCGCCGTCCGGCGCAGCGTGGTGTCGATCGGCGCCCACTTGCCCTGCGCGTTCTTCGCGCGCTGCGGCATGACGTCGATCTGGGTGCGCATCTTGCCGTTGGGCATCGCCCACAGCAACCGGGTCTGGGTGGTCGCCGTGTCGACGAGCACCTGCTTCCCGGTCCGCCTGGCCTCGGCCGCGGCGGCGGCCTCGTCACGCGGACCGGTCGACGCCTGGGTGGCGTCGGTGGGTCGGGGCCCTTGGGCCGTGGTGGAGTCGCTCGGCTGCCACCAGGGCAGCAGAGCAGCGGTGAGTGCGGCCAGAACGAGGCCGAGGGTGAGGGTCAGCCGTGTGCGCGTGCGCACGAATGGGCTGAGAAGACGAGGCGGCGGCGCGGACACGGCGGTCTACTCCCGTGAAGACGGATGGTGGACAGCACAGATGGCCCCGACGGACAGACCGCGGGGCATAAGGCGCGCACACGATCACACGGCGGGCATGCTGCGTCCATATCTGAAGACTTTATGAAGACGTTATGGGGGCGTGTGACAGAATCTGTGACTCCGTCAGGACGTGGCTATTCAGCTGTTTTGGCGGAGCGTTAGATTCCAGATGCCTGATCTGCCCGGTGTGAGGCAAAGGTCGACAGGGTCGCGCTCTGCAGGCAAATGGGGCGTGATCAATCTCATCTTCATGCCCTGGCGCTCCCGGGAACCGATCTTGTAAATGGGGCGGACATGACAGAGAGTGCGCACGCACGCGCCTGAAACAGGCGCGTGCTTTTGGTGTTTCCGCACCTCATCCCCGTTGTCTTGTTCGTCTGGGTGGGAGTCGACGCGTATGCGTGCTTCAGGTCCACTGTCATGGCTCGGGCGGGATCGCCTAGCCATGACAGAGTCACAACGACGGCGCCGTCGGCGAAGCCGCGCGGCGATCGTCCTATTGCTGTCATCGACATTGACGGTGACGAGCCTGGGCGGGCAAGCCCTGGCCGTCCCCGGCGACGGGATGAGCCGTGAGGAGACGACCTCCCAGGTCGACCTCCCGGACATCCCGCAGAGCACCACCCTGCCGGAGGACAAGGAGGCTCCGAAGGAGCTGACCACGGCGGACGAGAAGCCGATCACGCCGTACGCGCCGGTCGCCACGGACCCGTGGGCGGCGGACGCAGGCAAGGCGGACCCGGCGACGGCCCCGGCGGGAACCACGGTCCAGGTCGTGAACCCGACGACCTCGACCCTCCTGCCGGTCGGTGTCGGTGTGCCGGCGGGCCAGGACCCGGCGAAGATCGCCGGTGACTGGCAGGTCGCCGTCAAGGCGACCACCACGTCCGAGGACACCGGCGTGCCCGGCATGATCATGGAGATCGTGCCCCCGGCGACGGCCGACCCGGCGGCCCAGGTGCTCGTCGACGTCGACACCACCGCCTTCGAGGACCGCTACGGCCAGCTGGCCGCCGAGCGCTTCGGCCTCGTCCTGCTGCCGAGCTGTGTCATCGACTCCCCGGAGACCGGCGACTGTGCGCCCGACACCGGCGTCGAGACCATGGCCGGCGAGAACGAGCCGGACCTCGAGGTCGAGCGGCTGCGCAGCACCGTCAAGGAGGTGCCGGCGGCCAAGACCAAGCTGAAGGGCACGTCCGGCAAGACCAAGAACGCCTCGGTCCGCCAGATCCTCTCCGGCACGATCCCGGTCGCGAACCTGCTGCCCGACGAGGACACCTCCAAGGTCTCGGGCGCCTCCGCGCGCAAGGCCGCCTTCTCGGAGAACGTGGGCGCCAACGGCCGCCAGGTCGTCGGCGCGATGGACACCGGCGCCTCGGCGTCCGGTGACTTCACGGCCTCGCCGCTGCTGTCCTCCGGCTCCTGGGCCGCGGGCTCGTCCAACGGCGCCTTCACCTACTCGTACCAGGTGCAGGTCCCGGAGACCGCCGGCGGTCTGATGCCGAAGGTCGCCCTGTCGTACAACTCGCAGTCGGTCGACGGCCGCACCTCGGCGTCGAACAACCAGGCCTCCTGGATCGGTGACGGCTGGGACTACAACCCGGGTTCCATCACCCGGACGTACAACAACTGCCGCCAGGACTCCAAGCGGGCCGGTGCGAACAACACCGACCACAAGACCGCGGACCTGTGCTGGGGCTCGGAGAACGCCACCCTCTCGCTGGGCGGCATGACCACCGAGCTGGTGTGGGACAAGGACAAGGGCCCGCTCGGCACCGACGGCAAGCCCGTCGGCCAGTGGTTCACCGCCAACGGTGACGGCTCGAAGATCGAGCGCATCAAGGACACGTCCAAGGACCCCCGCTCGGGCCTGAAGGACGCCGACGGCGAGTACTGGGTCGTCACCACCAAGGACGGCACCCGCTACCACTTCGGTCTGAACAAGCTCCCGGGCTGGTCGGACAACGGTGACCAGGCGGACGACCCGTACACCGACTCCGTCCTCGCGGTGCCGGTCTACGGCAACCACCCGGGCGAGCCCTGCTACGCGGGCACGGGAACCGCCAACTGGAAGAACTCCTCCTGCCTCCAGGCCTGGCGCTGGAACCTCGACTACGTCGAGGACATCCACGGCAACGCCATGTCCCTCTGGCACGCGCGCGAGCAGAACTACTACGCGAAGAACTTCTACTTCAAGGGCCCGGTCAAGTACCACCGCGGCAGCTACCTGAAGCACATCTACTACGGCCAGCGCAAGGACTCGATCTTCTCCGCGGAGGCCCCGGCGCGCATCGGCTTCACCGTCGCCGAGCGCTGCTTCCCCGAGGCGGGCCTGACCTGCACGGACGCCAACGACACGGTCGACCACTTCACGGACAAGGACCCGGGCAAGTACCGCATCTGGTACGACACCCCGGCCGACCTGAACTGCAAGGCCGTCACCTCGACCTACACCCGCAAGTGCTGGAACGCCGGTCCGACCTTCTGGACCCGCAAGCGCCTGGACAAGATCACCACCTCCACGCAGCGTCTCACCAGCACCACCGCGCGTCAGGTCGTCGACGAGTACCAGCTCAAGCAGAGCTTCCCGGTCCTGCGGACCGGCGCCAACACGGCCCTGTGGCTGGAGTCGATCCAGCGCACCGGCTTCGGCCGCAACGGCTCCACCGACGCCTCGGTGAAGCTGAACGCGGTGCGGTTCGTTTCGAACTCCGACGACATGCCGAACCGCGTCTACCGCGGCAACCCGGCGACCGACCCGCGGCCCGGCTTCTCGCGTCTGCGCATCGCCCGTGTCGTCAACGAGTACGGCGGCGAGACGGCCGTCACCTACAAGCCCCGCACGCCCGAGTGCCTCGACAGCACCAACCTGCCGGGCAAGACCGAGACCGCCGCGCTGAAGTCCAACAACCGGCTCTGCTATCCGGTGTACTGGCACCCGGACGCCGAGGTCGAGGACATCGACTGGTTCAACAAGTACGTGGTCGACACGATCGAGGAGCTGCCGAACGTTCCCGGCTCGTACTCGACGCTGACGGCGTACGACTACAAGAACGCCGGCTGGAAGCTGGCCGAGGCCGAGTTCTCGAAGAAGTCGACCCGGACCTACTCCCAGTTCGCCGGCTTCGAGCAGACCACGGTCACCACCGGCGAGCGCAAGGCCACCGCCGACAGCGGCGAGGGCACCAACCCCGCCGAGGACGTCCCCGGCGCCGAGGGTCCGAAGACCAAGGCCGTCACCCGCTTCTACCGCGGCATGGGCGACACCGTCCCCGTGAAGGACGTCCACGGCAACGCGATCACGTACAACGGCCAGCCCGTGTACGACCGCGAGGCCTTCGCCGGCCGCATCCTCGAAGAGCTGTCCTACTCCAACGCGACGGATGCGGACACCAACTGGCTGACCCGCAGCCTCACGATCCCGCAGGCGACCGAGCTGGCTCGCCGCGACCTCGGCGACGGCCTGAGCCCGCTGCAGGCGTGGCGTGTCACCGAGCCCGAGGAGATCGCGTACACGAAGTCGTCGGGTACGGGTGACGACAAGCGGACGCTGCGGACGGTCAAGACCAACACGACCTTCGAGTCGACGTACGGTCTGCCGACGCTGGTGGAGTCGCTGGGCGACACCGGCGACGCCAAGGACGACAACTGCACCAAGCTCGAGTACCTGCACAACACGGCCAAGAACCTCATCGGCTTGACGAAGCAGGTCCTGGTCTCACCGACCTCGTGTGCGAACGCCAACTGGGCCGACAAGACGACGCTCAGCGCCGGTACGCGTACGGCCTATGACAACCAGCCGTTCGACGAGAACCAGACGTCGCTCACTGCCACCACCCGCGCTCTGGCCAGCGAGACGTGGTCGCTGAACGGCACGGGCACCGGTTGGCAGACCGGTGGCACGGTGAACTTCGACGCCATCGGCCGGGTCATCAAGCAGACCGACCCGGACGGCAAGGCGTCCACGCTCACCTTCGATCCGCCCACCGGTCAGGTGTTCAAGGTCATCGAGACCAACCCGCTGGGCCACGCGCAGACCCAGGAGCTGGAGCCGGGCCGCGCGGTCACGCTGAAGACGACCGACGCCAACGGTCACGTCAGCACGGCGAAGTACGACCCCCTGGGCCGTCTCTCCGAGGCATGGGCCCCGGGCCGCACCACTGGTGTGCCGGACTTCCGCGCCGAGTACACCATCCCGCAGCCGGTTCCCGACACGAACGACCCCGACGGTGGCGAGACCCGTTTGCCCCCGTTCGTCACCACCTACTCGCGAGGCTACGAGGACCGGGTCGAGAAGTCCGTCACCATCTACGACGGCCTGGGTCGTGAGCGGCAGACGCAGGAGGAGGCGGACGGCGGCGGCCGACTCATCACCGACACCCTGTACAACAGCGCCGGTGAGGTCTACCAGACCAACAACGCCTATCTGAACCAGGACGCCCCGAGCGGCGACCTGTTCACCCCGCTGGCGGACACCACCGTCCCGAACATCACCCGCTACAAGTACGACGGCCTCGGCCGCGTGCTGGAGGAGATGCCGGTCCTCAAGGTCAAGCTCCCGGGCACGACCGAGGCCATCTCCCGAGAGGTCCCGGAGAAGGCGACCCGCTACGAGTACGGCCCCGACTGGTCGAAGGTCGTGCACCCGCAGGGGAACTCCTCCTACCGGGTCTACACCGACGCGCTGGGACGTACCGTCCGCACGGACACCATCAACCCGGTCACCAACGACTACACCTCGACGAGCTACGAGTACGACGACCGCGGTCAGCTGACCAAGGCGACGAGCTCGGCCGACCCGACCCACCCGTGGTCGTGGACCTTCGACAAGCGCGGTCGGATGGAAACCGCGACGGACCCGGACACGGGCACCACGCGGACCACGTACGACCACCGCGACCGGATCCTCACCACCACCGACGCGCGCAACGTCACGGTCTGGAACGGCTACGACGAGCTGTCCCGGCCCAAGCAGCAGCGTCTCGGCAGCTCCACGGGCAGTGTGCTCGCCGAGTTCGCCTATGACACCGTCGCCGGCGGCAAGGGCATGCCCGCCTCCGCCACCCGCTACACCGACGGCCTGGCGTACACGCAGAAGGTCAACGGTTACACGAGCGACTACCAGCCGACCTCGACGACGCTGTCGCTGCCCTCTTCGGTGGCCAGCACTTGGGGGCTGCTGCCGGAGTACCAGTACGACTACAAGTACTCCGACAACGGCATGCTGGACGAGGCGACTCTGCCGAAGGCCGGAAAGTTCGATTCCGAGAAGCTGGTCATCCGTTACAACAAGGACGGCAATCCGGTCTCGATCTCCGGCAAGGACTGGTACGGCTCGGAGACGGTCTACTCGCCGTACGGCCAGGTCATGCGCTCGACCATGGGCGCGCTGCCGTACCGCGTGTGGACGCAGAACTCGTACGACGAGTCCACCGGTGAGATGCAGAAGCAGATGGTCTACCGGGAGCAGACCGGTGCCGGTCTGGTCGCGGGCAACCTGGTCTCCAGCCGCTCGTACACCTACGACCCCTCCGGCAACGTCACGGGCATCCATGAGGAGGCCACCGGGATCGAGGAGCGGCAGTGCTTCGCCTATGACCCGCTGGGTCAGCTGAAGGAGGCCTGGACCTCGAAGGACCAGACCGCCTGCACCACCCCGAAGAACACCGACGGCACCCTGAACGTCACCGCCGGCCCGGACAACGCCGGTTACTGGCACCAGTACGACTACGACCTGCTGGGCAACCGCAAGCAGCTGGTCGAGAAGGACCTGTCGGGCAACACCGCCAAGGACGCGATCACCACGTACGAGTACGGTGTGGGCGCGTCGAAGAGCCAGCCGCACACGCTGACCAAGGTGTCGAAGACCTTCACCACCCCCGCGGGTGCGCAGGTCAAGGCCGAGGCCGAGCGGCTGTACGAGCTGACCGGTCAGACCAAGTCCGTCACGTCGCTCGACAACGGCGACAAGCAGACGCTGACCTGGACGGCGGACGGCAAGGTCGACCGGATCACCGGCGCCGGTAACGACGGCAAGAGCCCGTACGTGGGCCTGGCCGACAAGTGCCTCGACCTCAAGAGCGGGCTCGCGATCGCCGCGCAGCCGCTCCAGCTGTACGGCTGCAACACGTCCGTGGCCCAGAGCTGGAAGTTCACCCCCAAGCCGCCTTCCGTGGGCGGGACCCAGCCCGACCCCAACCTGGGCACCCTGTCCGTCTACGCCGACTGGTGCGTCCAGCCGGCGGCCAACACGGCCGGTTCCGCGGTCCAGCTGCAGAAGTGCAACGGCACCGCCGCGCAGGAGCTGAAGCGGAACACTGCCGGTCAGCTCATCCACCCCGCGTCGGGCGGACTGTGCCTGGCGGTCCAGGGCGCCAACTCGGCAAACTCCACGCCGATCGTCCTGGCCACGTGTGACGGAACCTCCGCCGCCCAGCTGTGGGCGCCGCAGAACGACACCCGTTACATCTACGGCCCCGGCGGCGAGCGCCTGATGACGGTCAAGGGCAAGACCGCCACGCTGCACCTGGGTGACACCGAGGTCACCGTCCAGCCGGGTGGTGTCCTGGTGAACAGCCAGCGCACCTACGCCACCCCGGGCGGTTCGGTCCTGCGCTACGCCTACGGCACAGGAGGCGACCAGCTGGTCGCCCTGACCACCGACCACCAGGGGTCCACCTACGCCGAGGTCGCCATGAGCGGCACGATGGCGGTGCGGATCCGCAAGCAGGACCCCTTCGGCAATCAGCGCGGTGCCAGCACGGCCGGTGTCAACATGCAGGCGCACACCGGGTTCCTGAACAAGACCCGGGACGACTCCTCCGGCTACACGCTGCTGGGCGCCCGACTGTACGACCCGGTGGTCGGACGCTTCCTGTCTGCCGACCCACAGATGGATCTGAACGATCCGCTTCAGGCCAACGGGTACGTCTACGCCCACAACAACCCGGTCACGTACGCGGACCCGACGGGTGAGGCGATCACCCTGACCGCTTCCGAGCGGGCCGCGGCCCTCGCGGGCGCGGGTCTGTCCGCGGCGCAGGTCGCGCAGGCGCAGGCGATGCAGGGCAAGTCCCTCTCCTCGGTCATCCTGGCGATCGCCTGGGAGACGCTGAAGGACTTCATCGGCATCAACGACGCCATGGCGTGCTTCGGCGGCGACATGTGGTCCTGCGCCAGCATCATCGTCGACGCAATCCCGTGGACGAAGCTCGGCAAGATCCCGTCGGTCATCAAGGCGGTCAACCGCACCATCGAGGCCGTCAAGGCGTTCAAGGCGGCCAAGAAGGCGGCCGAGGCGGTTCTGAAGGCCGCGAAGGCGGCGGAAGCGGCGGCCTTGAGAGCCAAGAAGGCCGCCATCGAGAAGGCCAAGAAGGAGGCGGCACAGAGAGCCAAGAAGAAGGCGGCCGAGGCCGCCAAGCGCAAGGCCGAGGCGGCGGCAGCCGCGAAGAAGAAGACCGGTAACCCGGTCCAGAAGCAGTCCCAGAGCAAGGCCGCACCCAAGTCCTCCTCGCAGAGTGCAGGCGGCAAGGGCGGCGGTGGCAAGGGCGGTGGCAAGCCCGGAGGCAGCTCCGGCGGTTCCTCGCGCAGCAACGGTGGTTCCAGCGGCAGCGGTGGCTCCGGCAAGTCCGGCTGCAACAGCTTCGCGCCCGGCACCCAGGTGCTGATGGCCGACGGCTCCACCAAGCCGATCGAGAAGGTCAAGACCGGCGACAAGGTCGTAACGACCGACCCGAGGAGCGGGGAGACCCGCGTCGAGACGGTCACGGCGGAGATCAAGGGCCAGGGTCTCAAGCACCTGGTCAAGATCACCGTCGACACCGACGGCGCCAAGGGTTCGAAGACGGCCCAGGTCACCGCGACTGACGGCCACCCCTTCTGGGTCCCCGAGCTGCACGCCTGGGTGAAGGCCACCGACCTGCAGTCCGGTCAGTGGCTGCAGACCAGTGCCGGTACGCGGGTCCAGATCACCGCCATCAAGCGCTGGACCGCCCAGGCGGCGACCGTTCACAACCTGACGGTCTCCGAGGTCCACACGTACTACGTGATGGCCGCGGGCACCTCGCTGCTCAACCACAACCAGTCCTCCTGCCAGACCGGTGGAGAGGACGGGCCCACGGAGCGGGACCCGTACTCGGAATCGGAGACCAAGAAGCGCCAGGCCGAGAACGCGTCCAACTGGTCGCAGATCCCGCGTGAGGTTCACGAGACCGTGAACCGCGTGGAGGCCGGTACGCTTCAGCAGCGGGTCAACAACAACGGTCTCGACTGGTACGACGCCCGTCGGACGAACGCCCAGGGCCACATCACCGGCTACAACACCAACAACCCGTGGTACGACGCGACCGTCTACACGGGCGTGAACAACGGCCTGACCCGCATCCTCGTCCGCTCCGACGGCGTGGTCGGGTACGTCCTGGGTCACAATTACAATCAGGTGTTCGAGTACGGGTACGCCGGGCGACTGCCCGGCAGGTGGAATCAGCCACCGCCCGCTTGGTACGCCAGCCATGGAGGTGGCTCACCCCGATGACGTCACTGATCGCGGCCGGCCTGCGGATCGTGGAGGACTGGACCGCGTCCTACGGGCTCGTTCCGCCCACCGTCACCGGCCAGGCGCCGAGCGTCCCGTTCGAGGACGGTCGCGTCGAGGTCATGGTGGACTTCCTCGATCCGCTCCTGCCCGAGAAGGCGAACGCCGACTGGTACCGGCTGTCGGTCGAAGGAGGACTTTTCTCCGAGACCGACCGCAGGTTCCTGATCGCCCTGCACCCCGGCCAGGACCGCCTGGCACGGTGGCACTGCGTCGAGCTGCAGAGCGAGTGGGACATCATGGGCAAGGGTGCTGACGGACTGCTCGGCAGCGCCCCCTACCGCCCCGAGTTCCGCATGCTGTCGCTCGACGGGAACGTGCTGTGCTCGGCGACGACGTGGGAGCACGCGATCAGCACCTCGGTGCTGACGGCGCCGCACCGTTCGCAGGTGCTCCGCCGGTGGGCCGAGGCGCTCACGGACGGCTCCATGGACGACATGGGAGAGCCGGACGACACGCCGCTGAGCGTTGCGTCACGCCGCTGGCTCGACAGCCACTAGCAGTGCGGCCGGGCCGGACACCCAGCCCGGCCGCACCAGGCGCCCTTACCGGAGCCCCGACCGAGACATCGGTCGGGGCTTTCGGCGTAGACGGGCGGATCTTCAGGGATGCCCCCGCCCCTCCTTCTCCAGCCGCAGCGCCTCCTCCATCACCGCCCTCGCGATCGGCGCCGCGCTGCCGCCCCCCGAGATGTCCGTGCGGTTGGCCGCCGCGTCCTCGACCACCACCGCGACCGCGACGGCCGGCTGGGCCGAGTCCTTGGCCTGGGCCCAGGCGATGAACCAGGCGTAGGGGGTGCCCGTGTTGCCCAGGCCGTGCTGGGCGGTGCCGGTCTTGCCGCCGACGCGGGCGCCGGGGATGGCGGCGTTGGTGCCGGTGCCGTCCTGGACCGCGCGGACCATGAGCTCCTGGAGGCGGGTCGCGGTGGAGGGGCGCATGGCCTGGCGGTAGCTGCGGCGGCCGGTGGTGTCGACGGTGGTGCCGCCCGCGGTGGTGGTGCGCTCGATCAGGTGGGGGTGGGCGATCTCGCCGTTGTTGGCGACCGCGGCCGCGACCAGCGCCATCTGGAGCGGGGTGGCCGTCGTGTTGAACTGGCCGATGGAGGAGAGGGCCAGTTGGTCCGGGCTCATGTCGGTGTCGAAGTTGGACCGCGCCACCCAGGACGGGATCCGCAGGCCCGGGTCGTTGAAGCCGAAGTTCCCGGCGGCCTCCACCATCTTCTCCAGCCCGACCTTCACCGACAGGCCGGCCATCACCGTGTTGCAGGACCAGCGGACGGCGTCGGCGAGCGAGGCGTCCGCACAGCCCTTGGCCTCGTTGGGCAGGACCCGGCGGGTGCCGGGCAGCACGAACGGGTCCGGGGTGTCGGTCGGCGCGTCGGGGTCCGTCACCACGCCCGCGTCCAGGGCGGCCGCCGCCGTCACGATCTTGAAGGTGGAGCCCGGCGGGTACGTCTGCCGGAACGCCCGCGCCAGCATCGGCTGGTTCGGTGAGGTGGTCAGTCGCGCCCAGGCGTCCTTCACCTCGCGATCCGTGCCCGACAGCACCCCCGGGTCGTACGACGGTGAGGACACCAGCGCCAGGATCCGGCCGCTGGACGGCTCGATCGCCGCGACCGCGCCCCGCCTTCCGTCCAGGCCCCGGTAGGCGGCCTCCTGCATCCGGGCCCGGATCGTGGTGATCACGTCCCCGCCCGGCTGCCGGCCGCGGCTCAGGTCGTTCCAGAGGGGGAGCGGGGCCAGCATCGGCTCGGTGCCGGACAGGACCGGGTCCTCGGCGTCCTCGAGCAGGGTCGTCCCGTACGTCTGGGAGGCGTAGCCGGTCACCGGCGCGTACAACGGGCCCTGGGTGTACGTGCGTTCCCAGCGCAGCTGCTGGCCGCTGTCGCGGGACCCGGTCACCGGACGGCCGTCCACGACGATCTCGCCGCGCGGCTGGCCCCAGCGCGTGATGGCGATCCGCCGGTTGGCCGGGTTGTCGTCCAGCTCGTCCGCCTCGATGACCATCACCCGGGCCGCGTTGAGCAGCAGCGCCACCAGGAGGACCAGACACAGGGCGGCGGCCCGCCGGATGTAGCGGATCACGGTGCCTGCCTCATCTCATGTCCTCATCTCATGTCCTCGACTCGGGGGTCCTCCACCGGTCCGTCCTCCACTCGTTCGTCCTCCACGATCGGGGCGATGACCCCGGTGTCCGCCATGTCCGGGCGCGGGGCGCGGGCCGAGTCGGAGACCCGGACGAGGAGCGCCACGATCACCCAGTTGGTGACGACGGAGGAGCCGCCCTGGGCGAGGAAGGGCATCGCCATGCCGGTCAGCGGGATCAGGCCCATCACCCCGCCGGCGATCACGAAGACCTGGAGCGCGAGGATCGAGGCGAGGCCGATCGCGAGCAGCCGGCCGAAGGGGTCGCGCAGGGCGAGGCCGGCGCGGTAGCCGCGGGCGACGATCAGCGCGTACAGCAGGAAGAGGGCGGTGAGCCCCACCAACCCCAGCTCCTCGCCCGCCGTGGCGAGGATGAAGTCGGACTTGGCGGCGAAGCCGATGAGGACGGAGTGGCCGAGGCCGAGCCCCGCGCCGAGCATCCCGCCGGCGGCGAAGGCGAACAGGGACTGGGCGAGCTGGCCGGGCCCGTCGCCCGCGCGGATCGAGGCGAACGGGTCGAGCCAGTCCTGCACCCGGCCGTGGACGTGCGGTTCGAGGGAGCCGACGAGGAAGGCGCCGGCGGCCGCGAGGAGGAGGCCCACCGCGATCCAGCCGGTGCGCCCGGTCGCCACGTACAGCATGATCACGAACAGGCCGAAGAAGAGCAGCGAGGTGCCGAGGTCCCGCTCCAGGACCAGGACGCCGACGCTCAGCAGCCAGATCGCGACGATCGGCCCGAGCACCCGGCCGGTGGGGAATTGCAGCTTCCACACCTTCCGGCCGGTGTGGGCGAGCGCGGTGCGGTTGGCGGCGAGGTACGAGGCGAAGAAGACCGCGAGCAGGATCTTGGCGAACTCGCCAGGCTGGAAGGACAGTTCGCCGATCCGGATCCAGATCTTGGCGCCGTTCACGGCGGGGAAGAAGATCGGCAGGATCATCAGGCCGAGTGCGGTGGCCACGGAGAGATACGCGTAGCGCTGGAGCGTCCGGTGGTCGCGCAGCAGGACGACGGCCACGATGAACAGGCCCACGCCCAGCGTCGACCAGACCAGCTGGGTGGGCGCCGCCCGGTCGCCGGGCGTCTCCAGGTCGAGGCGGTAGATGAGGACCAGGCCGAGTCCGTTGAGGAGGACGGCGATCGGCAGCAGCAGTGGGTCGGCGTAGGGGGCGCGCCACCGGACCGCGAGGTGCGCGAGGAGGGCGAGCAGTCCCAGGCCGGCGCCGTAGCCGGCGGCGTCCGGCGGCACGGCGCCGCTGCGGGCGAGGCCGACCTCGGCGTAGCCGTAGACGGAGATGAGGACGGCGCCGAGGAGGAGGGAGAGCTCCACACCGCGGCGCTTCGGGACGCACACCCCGGGCGGGGGCGCGTCCTGGGCGGGTCTCGCGTCCGTGGGCGGCGCTGCGGTCATGGTCCGCAACGTAGCAAGCAGTAAGCCTTATGTCCCTTTTGTGTGACGGTGAGCCGTGCCGTGCCGTGCTGTCGCTGCTCCGCTTCCGTGCCGGGCCCGGTTCCGGCTGTCACCGCTCGGCTGTCACCGCTCGGCTGTCACCGCTCGGCTGTCACCGCTCAGGCTCTCACCGCTCCGTGTCCGTCACCGCTCCGCTTCCGGGCCGGGCTCGGCGAGCCGTACGTACTCCGGGAGCGTCAGCCGGGCCACCGCCCCGCCGCCCTCCTCCGCCGGCGCGTTGGCGAAGACCAGCTCCGCGCCGATCACCTCCGCCTGGCCCGCCGCGATCGTCAGCCCGAGCCCGTGGCCCTTGCCGCCGCCCTCCGTACGGAACCGCTGCGGGCCCACGTCCAGCAGATACTCCGGATACCCCGCGCCGTGGTCCCGCACCGTCACCACCGGGCCGTCCACCGTCAGCACCACCGGCGCCGCGCCGTGCTTGTGCGCGTTGGCGAGCAGATTGCCGAGCACCCGCTCCAGGCGCCGCTTGTCCGTCTCCACCGTCGCGTCGCGCACCACCCGTACCTCCGTGTCGGTGCCGGAGGCCCGCACCACCCGCACGGCCAGCGGCGCAAGCTCGTGCACGTCCAGGTCCACCCTCTCGTTGCCCGCGTCGAGGCGCGAGATCTCCAGGAGGTCCTCGGTGAGCGTGCGCATCGTCCGCACCCGGTCCCGCACCAGCTCCGAGGGCCGTCCCTCGGGCAGCAGCTCGGCGGCTGCCGAGAGCCCGGTCAGCGGGGTGCGCAGCTCGTGCGCCACGTCGGCGGTGAAGCGCTGCTCGCTCTGCAGCTTGCGCTGGAGCGAGGACGCCATGGTGTCGAGGGCTCCGGAGACCGTGGCCACCTCGTCCTGGTGCCGCGAGGGGTCCCGGGTGCGGGGGTCGTCGACGCGCGCGTCCAGGTCGCCCGCGCTGATCCGCCGCGCCACCTGCGCGGTGGCGTGCAGCCGCCGGGTGATCCGGGTGACGGCGAAGGCACCGACGAGCAGGGTGGCCCCGATGGCGAGCACGGAGGAGCCGAGGATCGAGCGGTCGAGCCCGTCGATGATGTCGGCGCTCTGCGTGTAGTCCACCTGTACGGCCAGGGCGCGCCCGTCCGCGGGGCCCGCCGCCCACATCGTCGGCCGGCCCTGCTGGTCGCTCACCATGGTGCCCTGCTCGCCGCGGACCGCGAGCGCGCGCAGCTCGGCGGGCAGGCCCTCCGGGTCCACCCCGGCGAAACGGGGGAGCGGCTCGCCCGACTCGTAGAGCCGGCCGACCTCGCCGAGCCGGGTCAGCGCCTTCTCGCGGGAGTCCCGCACCGTCTGGCCGGCCACCGACACATGGACGAGCGTGCCGAGCAGCGCGGCGAGCGCGCAGCACATGACGGTGATGAAGACCGCGGCCTTCCAGGTGAGGGTCGCCGTCCAGGCGGGAGGCCGGAGACGGCGCCTCACGGGCCCGCCTCGGGCGGTACGGGTACGGGGGCGGGCGTGGGCGTGGCGGAGGGGCTCACGAACGCGGGCGGCGGGACGACCGAGGCGCCCGAGCCGGGCGGCTTCACCCGGACGATCTCGTCCCGGGCGGGCAGCATCGAGCGCTGCTGCTCGTCCCACGACCACGCGGTCCGGTACTCGTAACCGGGGATGCCGGCCGAGCTGACCCGCATGATCAGATCGCGGCCGGCCAGTTCGACGCTGACCACCTGGTCGGTGGTGGACATGATCCGGGTCAGGGTGCCGTTCTCGGCGAGGTAGACCCGGACGCCGACCTGCTGCTCGGGCATCCTGATGCCGACGATCAGCTCGTCGCGGCCGTTGCCGGTGAGATCGCGGTAGTACGGGGTGAGGATCGGGCAGCGCGCGCGGTCGGTGCCGCAGGCCTCGATCGCCCGCACCGTCTCCTCGTACATGCCGTCCGGACCGGAGCGCTCCTCGGCGTGGGCGCGGACCTCGGCCTGGACCACCGCGACCGGGTCGACGGTGTGGACGTCGTTGTGCGGGACGGTGATGCCGGGGACGCGCTCGGTGTCGGTCTCGCCGTAGTCGATCGGCGGATTGGTCGCGGGCGGCAGATCGGGCCACAGCCGGACCGGGCCGACGGCGGCCGGGACCCGGCCGGCGCTCTCCAGACCAGCCTCGTGTCCGCAGCCGGTGAGGGGCGGGGCGAGGGCGCACACCGCCAGGACGGGCAGGGCCGTGGCGACGAGGGCGTGCGCTCCGCGCGGTCTCACTCTGCGCGTTCTCACTCTGCTCCTCGGGGAGGGGGCGGGGGGATGCTCGGGACTCCGGACGGTCGGTCTTCCCCTAGACCTTATTCGCAGGGAAGTCCCTTTTGTCTACTCGCTGGTCTCCGTACGAGCAGGGCGGCGGTGCCAGGGATACGGCCTGGAGCTCCCGGCCCCGCGCATGGCTGGGGGCTCGCCCGGGAAACCGCGAGCGAGCCGAAGGGGTGCTCAAGCACCCCGGAGGCGAGCCGAGCCTTGGTAAGCCCGAGCCCTGGTAAGCCGAGCCCTAATAAGAAGGCCGGCGCTCCATCTGGGCCAGTGCCGCCCGGCAGAGGGTGAGGAGCTTCTCGTCGTCGTGGACGTCGTGGGAGCCCGCGCCGTCCTCGCGGGCGTTGTGCCGTCGTCTTCGGGACAGCTCCGCGCGGATCGCCGGCTCCGCCTCGCTCGCCGCGGGACCCATCTCCGCCAGACACTCGGCCACCGCCACCCGGGCGTGCCGGTTCTCCTCCCAGGCCGCGAGCAGCGCCGGAAGCACCGCCGCCGCGTCCCCCTCGACCCGCCACAGCGCCGCGGCCGAACGCACCCGCACCCACAGGTCACGCGCCCCGAGGCCCGCCCGCAGCGCGGGCGCCGCGCCGGCCGCCGCCGGACCGATCGCGCCCAGGGCGCGGGCCGCCGCACACCAGTCGGCACCCGTCGCGCCCGGCCGCAGCCACCGCTCCAGGGCGGCGAGTGCCTCGTCGATCGAGCCGTCCAGCGACCACACGGCCCGCGCCGCCATCGACGACACCGTCGCCGACTCGGCGGCGAGCAGCCGCCGCACGTCCGGCAGCGCCTTCTCCCGCGCCACCGGGCCGAACATCGCGAGGGTCCGCAGACACGCCTCCCGCACCCAGTCCCGCCGGTTCGGCGGCGCCCCGCGCAGCACCCGCAGCACCTCCGGCAGCGCCTGCGCGCCCCGGACCGCCCCCAGCGCGAACAGCAGCGGCGCCGCCCGGTCGTACAGCAGGTCGTCGAGCTCCACCTCGGCGAGCCGGTGCCGCAGCACCGGGGCGAGCGGCAGCGCGGCCGGACCGAGCGCGTCCACCGCGTACAGCAGCTCCCGCCGCACCTCGCGCTCCTCCAGGGCCCGCGCGAGCAGCGGGATCGCCCGGGCGTCGCCCGATCGGGCGAGGGCGAGCAGCGCTCCGCCGCGACCCGCCCGCGCACCGGGGCCGGGCAGCCCGAGGGGCCCGGCCGGCGCGGCGGCGAGACGCGCGGCCAGCGCGTCCGAGGCCGGTCCGGCCAGCTCGAAGAGCCGCTCGAGGAAGGAGGTGGCGGCCTCCCGGAGCCGCGGCTCCGGGTCGCTCAGCTGCTCCCCGACGAGCCGCACCACCTCCTCGTACCGCCCGCGCCACACCCGTATCAGCCCGCCGCACAGCCAGATCGCGTCCGAGCGCTGGCCCCAGTCGGGGCTGCGGAGCTGGGCCAGGATGAGCGCGATGCGGTCGTCGACCCGGTCGTCGAGGGCGGTGTGCAGGGTGCGGAGCAGCTCCTCCGTCCACGGCGTGGGGCGGCCCGCCGAGTGCTCCTCCAAGAGCTCGCGGACCTGCCCGATCAGTGTCGGCGTGGCCGCCCGCGGGGTCTCGGCGGGCCGGTCGGACGGAGCCGAGCGCACCTCGTCGAGCAGCACCGTGACCCGCTCCACCACGTCGTCCGGGATGTGGGCGGGCGCGCACCGGGCGAGCTGGGCGAGCGCGGCGAGCCGCAGCCCGGGGGCCTGCGCGGCGCGGGACAGCCAGCCCAGCCAGTCCACGGTCTCGGCGCGCAGCGACTCGTGCCGCAGCGCGATCCGGCCCACGGCGGCGACCAGCGCGAGCCGCACTTCCGTGTCCCGCTCGACGGTAAGCCGCTCGCGCAGCAGGTCGAGCACCCGGGCCGGGTCGGAGTGCAGCGAGGCCAGCGCGCAGGGCGCGGCGAGCCGTACCTCCGGGTCCGGGTCGTCGACGAGTCCGAAGAACACGTCGGCGCCGGCCGCGACCGCCGCGGCGGCCATCGCGTAGTTGGCCGCCGGAATGAACTCCTCGTCCTCCGGGTCGAGTTCGTCCAGCTCCTCGTCGTCGCAGAGTTCGATGCCGCCGATGCTGGTGAGTAACTCGACGATGCCGCCCCGGTCCTGGACGGTGGGGTCGGCGACGAGTTCGAGGAGGAAGGGGATGCAGGCGAGCGTCGAGTCGTAGACGTCACCCTGGTGGTGCACGGCCCCGTACATGCCGTCGAGGGCGTTCTCCCGCTCGGCCGGATCGTCGGAGGCGAGCCCCCGCAGCAGCTCCGGCACATCGTCCGCGGGGCCGTACGCATGCCCCAACGAGGCCCAGTCGACCTCCTCGATCCCCGTCAGCATGCCAGGCCGCCTTCCCCGTGAGCCCTGTACCAGGCAGCAAGTGTGCACCAACGCAAGGACAACAAGGACCCGCCTGCCGGACGCGGTCCCGCGCGCCGCGCACGGCCGCTCGCTTTGCGCCACGAACGGGTCCGCACACCGCCCCGCCGGGCCCCCGACCCGCCCCGGACCGGCCGTCCCGGCGCCGTCAGCACCGGCCCCGTCATGGTCCGGACCACTGCTCATGGGCGGTGGACCGGCACTGTTGCGTGACGACGCGGCGGGCGGGGGGCCCGCCACGGCCGTCCGGGGAGTTTGTCCGGAACGGAACGGAGGGGCGGGTGAGTCGATATTCGGCCGCCGGGCTCGTTCCCGGCCGGGAACGAGCCGGGGCGCGGGTACGGGGTGGGGTCCGGGTCGGGTTTTCCGTTTCCGGGGCCGGGTCGGAGCTCGGGGTCCGGGGCGGGCCGGATCTTCGGGTGGCTCCCGGGTCGGAGCTCGGGGTCCGGGGCGGCCCGGATCTTCGGGTGGGTCCCGGGTCAGGGCTCGGGGTCCGGGGCGGCCCGGATCTTCGGGTGGGTCCCGGGTCAGAGCTCGGGTGCCGGACCCTGGCCCTCGTCCGGGTGCGCCGGTGGCGGGTCCGTCTCCCGTACGCGTACGAACCGGGCGGTGTCCTGACGGCCGACGATCAGCCGCAGTTCCACGGGCAGTTGACGGTCGACCGGCCGGACCGCCCCGTGCTCCGGGTCGTTCACCGGCCGCTCCGCGAGGAGCCCAGCCGTCAGCTCGGCCACCTCGCGGGCCTGATTCCCCGTCAGGCGCGGTGTGGTCCGCAGCGTACGGCCGTCCGGCAGGCGGGCGAGCACGGCGTGCGGCCGGTCCGGCGGCCCGAACACCCCCACGAGCAGGGCGTCATGGGTGTCCGCGTGCCGGATCTTGCGCCAGGACCAGGTGCGTCCCGGCCGGTAGGTCGAGTTCCACGCCTTGGCCACGACCCCCTCGACACCCGCCTCCCGCAGCGCGCCGAACCAGTCCCGGGCGGTCTCCTCGTCGTCGGTGGCGAGCACCCGCTGCAGCGGTGGCCCGGTGTCGGCGAGGGCGGCGCCGAGCAGCTCCCACCGCTCCCGCAGCGGCCGGCCCCGCAGATCGTGGCCGGGCAGGGCGAGCAGGTCGAAGGCGATGTACGAGACGGGGACGCCGGCCCGCTCGCGCTCCCGGTGCGTGCGGAGCAGGTCGGTGAAGCTCACCCGCCCCTCGCGGTACGCGCACAGCTCGCCGTCCAGGACGATCCCCGCGGGCAGTCGGTCGCCCAGGTACGCGGCGATGCCGGGGAACTCGCGCGCCAGGTCGCGCCGGTTCCTGGACTGGAGGAAGACCTGGCCGTCGTCGAGGACGAAGGCGAGGGCGCGGAAGCCGTCGAGCTTGAGGGAGTACTGCAGGCCGCCGGGGACGCTGCCCTGTCGCGGGAGCTCGTCCGCGGCCTTCGGTCGCATCACCTCGACCGGCGGACGGAGCACGACGCCGGCCCCCGGGCCGGCACCGGCGCCCGTGTTCGCGCCCGCGCCCGCGCCCGCGCCGGGGCCGGGAGCGGGGTCGGGGCCGGTACCCGGCGGCCGGTCCGGGCTCATGGCAGGGCTCCCGCGGCGCCCGGGTCGAAGAGCGGGGCGAGCAGGTCGCCGTAGTCCTCCAGGCGGGGCGCGATGTCGTCCATGAGCAGCACGAGCGTCTCGGGGCTCGTGCAGCTCTCCACCTCCTCCCAGGCGACCGGCGCGGAGACGGCCGGGAGCCGGCGGGCGCGCAGGGTGTAGGGGGTGGCCGTGGTCTTCGCGGCGGCGTTCTGGCTGTGGTCGACGAAGACCTTGCCGGGACGCAGATGCTTGGCCATCCGGTGCACCACCAGGCGCGGAAGCTCCGCCTCCGCGTCGACCGCGAGCCGGCGGGCGTAGGCGGAGACCTCTTCGGACGGGGTCGGCTCCAGAGGGACGAGCAGGTGCAGACCCTTGGAGCCGGAGGTCTTCGCGTACGCCGTGAGACCGTCGGCCGCGAGCCGTTCCCGCAGGTGGAGGGCGACCCGGCAGCACTCGACGACGGTCGCGGGCGGCCCCGGATCGAGGTCGAGGACCAGTCGGTCGGCGACGGCGGGGGTGGTGGCCCGCCACTGGTGGGTGTGGAACTCGACGACCAGGTTCGCCGCCCACATCAGCGACGCCAGGTCCTGGATCACCACCTGCCGGGCGCCGGGGTCCTCGGAGCGGGGCATCGGGGCGGTGTTCACCCAGGCGGGCGTGCCGGGCGGAGGGTTCTTGGTGAAGAAGAGCTGCCCGTCCGGACCGTCCGGATAGCGCAGGAAGGAGACCGGGCGGTCGTGCAGGTGCGGCAGGATCACGGCCTCGACCGTGGCGTAGTAGTGCAGCAGCTCGCCCTTGGTGGTGCCGGAGGCAGGGTGGATGACCTTGTCCAGGTTGCTGAGCGCCAAGCGCCGCCCCGCCACCTCTGTGATGGGCGTCATACGATGAGAATCCCACGATTCCCGCCCATACGGTGTGAAAGAAACATTCAGTACAAAGAGCATATAAGTCATGGAAGGGGATGAACCGTGCGATCCATCTGGAACGGGGCCATATCTTTCGGGCTCGTCAGCATCCCGATCAAGCTGGTCAACGCCACGGAGAGCCGGTCGGTCTCCTTCCGCCAGATCCACGCCGAGGACGGCGGCCGGATTCGCTACAAGAAGGTGTGCGAGCTCGACGGCGCCGAGGTCGCCCAGGCGGACATCGGCAAGGCGTACGAGGACGCGGACGGGACCATGATCCCGATCACCGACGAGGACCTGGCCGCCCTGCCGCTCCCCACGGCGAAGACGATCGAGATCGTGGCCTTCGTGCCGGCCGCCGAGATCGACCCGCTCCAGATGGACGCCGCGTACTACCTCTCCGCCAACGGAGTGCCGGCCGCCAAGCCGTACACCCTGCTGCGCGAGGCCCTGAAGCGCAGCGACAAGGTGGCCGTGGCGAAGTACGCCCTGCGCGGGCGCGAGCGGCTCGGCATGCTGCGGGTCGTGGACGACGTGATCGCCATGCACGGACTGCTCTGGCCGGACGAGATCCGCGCTCCGGAGGGCGTGGCGCCCGAGACCCCGGTGACGGTGCGGGAGGCCGAACTCGACCTGGCGGACGCCCTGATGTCCACGCTCGGGGAGGTCGACATCAGCACCCTGCACGACGACTACCGGGAGGCCGTCGAGGAGATGATCGCCGCGAAGGCGGAGGGCGGCGCGGGCCTGGCCCCCGCGGAGCCCGAGACGCGCGGCGGCGGTCAGGTGATCGACCTGATGGCGGCCCTGGAGAGCAGCGTGCGCGCGGCGAAGGAGGCCCGGGGCGAGCCGGCGGAGGTCACCGAGCTCCGGCCGAGGAAGAAGGCGGCGACGGGGACGACGGCGCCGAAGGAGACGGGCGCGAAGAAGTCCACGGCGCGGACGGCGGCCAAGAAGGCCGCGGCGGCACCGGCCCGTAAGACGACGGCGAAGACCGCCAAGTCGGCGGCGAAGACGACGGAGAAGAAGCAGGCGGAGAAGAAGCAGGCCGCGAAGAAGCAGCCGGCGAAGAAGACGGCGGCACGCAAGCGCTCCGCCTGACCGGTCTGTTGGGCCTGACAGGGAGATGAGGCCCCGGGTACGGTCGAGGCTGCTGCCGCACCCTGGAGGACACCGAACGATGCAGGCCGAGGTCTGGCTTCTGGAGCTCGACGAGACCCCCGAGGCCGCGTTCGCCGCCGGTCTCGACACGACGCTCCTGGACGCGCGGGAGCGCGAACGGGCCGCCGCGTTCGTACGGTCCGTCGACCGCGTCCTCTACACCGCGGCGCACGTCGCGCTGCGCACCGTACTCGGCGGCCTGCTCGGCGAACGCCCCGAGGACCTGGTCTTCACCCGTGAGCCGTGCCCGTGCTGCGGCGCGCCCCACGGCCGTCCGGCCCTCGCCGTACCCGGCGGTGAGGCCTCCGCGCCGCCGCCGCTGCACTTCTCCCTCTCGCACACCCGCGGCATGGTCCTGATCGCGACGGCTCCGGTCCCGGTCGGCGCCGACGTCGAACTGCGGCCCGCGCCGGAGACCGTGGCGGACCTGCTGTCCGTCCTCCATCCCCGGGAGCGCGCGGACATCGAGGCCGAGGAGGAGCCGGGGCGGCGGGCCGCCGCGTTCGGCCGGATCTGGGCGCGCAAGGAGGCGTACCTGAAGGGCCTGGGCACGGGCCTCGGCCGCGGTACGACCCTGGACGACCTCGGCGGCGACGGCACGGGGACGGGGCCCGCGGGCGAGCGTCGTCATCCGGCCGGCTGGACCCTGCACGACCTGCCCTGCGGCCCGGCCCACCACGGCGCCGTCGCCCTGCGCTCCCCCCACGCCACCACCGAACCGCCGGTCCTGCGCCACCTCTCCCACGAGACGCTCCGCGGCGGCACCCTTACGGCCTGACGGGCGAGGGCACCCCTGCCCCCTCCCTATCCGACCCCTGTATGACCCTCAGGGCGGTCAGCTCCCCGTATAACGGACGGAGTTGGCCGCCCTTCGGACAACTGATGGTCAAATCCTTGTTGCATACCTGTCAATCAGGGCTGCTCGCTGGCACGCTCGCTCCCGCACCACCCCCCACACAGATCCCCCACGCGTAACAGCGAAGGAGCCCGCGTGACCCGCCAGCAGTCCTCGCACCAGCAGTCCGCGCACCGCCGTACCGCCGCTCGTACCACCGCCCGTACCGCCGCGCTGATCGCATCGGCCGCCATGGTCGTCGTCGGACTCCAGACCGGATCCGCCAACGCCGATGCCCAGAGCGCCCAGAAGGGCCAGCGCGAGGCCGGTGCGACCGCGCTCGTGCTGAGCGGCCCCCAGCGCGCCGCCGCCATCCAGGAGGCCCAGGCAGGAGCCGCCGCCACCGCCAAGGCCATCGGCCTGACCGGCCAGGAGAAGCTGGTCGTCCGGGACGTCGTCAAGGACGCGGACGGCACCGTCCACACCCGCTACGAGCGCACCTACGACGGCCTGCCGGTCCTCGGCGGCGACCTCGTCGTGCACCAGAAGAAGAACGGTGCCCGCTCCACCACGAAGGCGACCCAGGCCCGCATATCCGTGGCGACCGCCACCCCGGCCACCGGCCCCGCCGCCTCCGCGGCCGCGGAGGCGGCCGGCGACAACGCCCGCAAGGTGATCTGGGCCGCCACCGGCAAGCCCGTCCTCGCCTGGGAGAAGGTCGTCACCGGCACCCAGCACGACGGCACGCCGAGCGAGCGGCACGTCATCACCGACGCCGCCACCGGCAAGGAGCTCTACTCCTTCGAGGCCATCGAGACGGGCGTCGGCAACACCCAGTACAGCGGCCAGGTCACGCTCGGCACGGCCCCCTCGTTCAGCCTGACCGACACCGCGCGCGGCGGCCACAAGACGTACGACCTGAAGGGCGCCACCAGCGGCACCGGCACCCTCTTCACCAACTCCACCGACGTCTGGGGCAACGGCCTCGCGACCAACCGCGAGACCGCCGCCGCCGATGCCCACTACGGCGCCGCCGTCACCTGGGACTTCTACAAGAACGAGCTCGGCCGCAACGGCATCCGCGGCGACGGCGTCGCCGCCTACTCGCGCGTCCACTACGGCAACGCGTACGTCAACGCCTTCTGGTCCGACCAGTGCTTCTGCATGACGTACGGCGACGGCGCGGGCAACGCCAAGCCGCTGACCTCCCTCGACGTCGCCGGCCACGAGATGACCCACGGCCTGACCTCCGCCACCGCCGGCCTGCGCTACAGCCGCGAGTCGGGCGGCCTGAACGAGGCCACCTCCGACATCCTCGGCACCTCGGTCGAGTTCTACGCCGCCAACTCCTCCGACGCCGGCGACTACCTCATCGGCGAGAAGATCGACATCCGCGGCAACGGCACCCCGCTCCGCTACATGGACAAGCCCAGCAAGGACGGCAACTCCGCGGACTACTGGTCCAGCGGCCTCGGCCGCCTCGACGTCCACTACTCCTCGGGCCCGGCCAACCACTTCTTCTACCTGCTGTCCGAGGGCAGCGGCACGAAGACCATCAACGGCGTCGTCCACAGCTCCCCGACCTACGACGGCTCCACCCTCACCGGCATCGGCCGCCAGAAGGCCTACAAGATCTGGTACAAGGCCCTGACCACCTACATGACCTCCTCCACCACCTACGCCGGCGCCCGCACCGCCACCCTCTCGGCGGCCACGGACCTCTACGGCGCGGGCAGCACGGAGTACGCGGCGGTGAACGCGGCCTGGGCCGCGGTCAACGTGAAGTAACCGCCGTACGCGGGACTCACTCCTCGCTCACTCCTCGAAGTGCACCTCACCGTTCTCGTCCATGGTGGGGTGCATCTTCATCGGCCCGTAGTCGTCCACGTCCGAAGGGCGGGGCGTCTCCGGGCCGTCGGGACCGAACCGGACCAGGCGCTCGATCCGGCAGATCCGGAACAGGCGGTCGTCCATGACGAGTTCGTCGTCCCGCCCGGCCGCCCGGAACCCTTTCGCGGCCTTCGCGTACCGCTGCCGCGTCTCGTCGTCCAGCTGATGGATGAGCGGCCACAGTTCGGTCAGCGAGTCGTACAGGAACCGCCGGGCGTCGTGCGGAGTCGGCAGCAGGGACCCCTGGGGCCGCCAGGTCGCGCCCTTCTTCTCGACGACCCCGAAGGTGACGGGCAGCAGGGCGATCTCCGGGTGCGTCCGGACCGCGCGCCGGGAGTCCGCGCGTACGTCGGCGGGATAGCGGTCCCCGGAGTAGTCGAAGCCGCGCAGCCCCAGCCGCAGCGCCTCCGTCATCGGGCCCGTCTCCCGGTGCGGATCGAGTACGAAGCCGTCGTCCGGCGTCTCGTACCGGTGCGGCCGCTCCCAACTCCGCTCCAACGGCTCCACATCCGTCGGCCGCGGCGGCTCCAGCCCCTCGGGCCCGCACCGCGCGAGCTCGTCCCCCCGGACGATCCGGTACCGCTCGTCGAGCACCTCCACCTCGTCGACGGGCTCCCGCTCGAGCACCGCCACCGCGGCGAGCAACGCCCGCCGCACCGCGGGATCGTCGGTGTCGTCCTTCGCCCGGAACCACAGCATCGAGTTCAGACTGTCCCGCGCCCCCTGCGGCATCCCGTCCCGCAACGGAATCGCCATCCGCCAGACCCCCTCCCCCCGCCGCTCCACCGCCACCCCGAACAACGCCCCCCGCACCGCGAGCGACGGATACCGCACCGACGCCTCCACGGCATCGACCTCACTCACCCACGCGACGGGATCACCACCGACCGCCAGATCCCGCCCCAGCCGATCGAGTCGTCGCTTCCAGTCATCAGCCATGCGCGCATTGTTGCGCCGGAGACCGCCTCGTGGAGAGAAGCCAAGGAAACTTCCCTCTTTGTTGGGATGCCCCGGGAGAGCCCGGACGTCGGTGTCCCGGCCGAGTTGCGCTGTAGGTCGGAGAGCCGCCCCACGGCCAGGGACCCCACGACCCGGATGCGGCAGGGGCGCGGACACTGCCGGCCGTCAGTGCCCCGAGACGGAACGGGGAGGGAGGGAGCGTCGCAGTCTAGGCAGCCTCCCAGCCGAAGCGACCTTCCAAGCCGTCCGTCGGAGCTCAGATAGGCGCAGCCCGCGCCATGGGCGAAGTTGAGGAAGTACGGCCCGGTGTCGCCGGTGCAGACCAAGGAGAAGAAGAAGCGCCACGGTGCATCGACTTCGGTCCACATCCGATGGTCGGCTCTGGCTCCGATGTAGTTCTCGACATCGAAGGACCCGTGCTTCTCCAGCTAACGCTCCTGCTCTTCCGGGACCGGCCGCGTCTCGATCCGGAACTCCACCGGCACCTTCTCGTCCTCGGCGTCGAACGCGAAGAGCGAACGGCCCCTGGTCCCGGCCGGCCCGACCGTGGCGAAGGCGGGAATTCGTCCGCCGAGCTGGATCACCAGCACGGCCTCCCCGTCTTCCGGGTCCATGCCACCCGTCTCGTAGTCCTCGTAAGACAGAAACAGATACGCCATGCGGAACCCGTCGGCGGGCCCGACGGGGACCGGGATCTGCGCGATGAAGTCGAGTGGCTCACCCGTGCGGGGATGCAGAGGCCGGCAGGGCTCCTCCAGCCACGCGGGATCGCCGCCCAGCTTGGCGACGGGCTCGGTGATGGCCTTCTCCGCGTGCATGCGCATCTCCACGCGAGGCAGATACCCCGCGTCGTAAGGGCCGGAGGCCCCCTCAACCGGTCGCGGAAACCTAGGCGAAAGGTAGACGCCGACACTGACAGCGGTGCGGCCCCGGAGCGAGTGCTCTCCACGCAAGCCCGGCCCCAACCGGTGGCCAGGCTCCGCCGCGGCCAGGAGTGACCCGCGGGAACGCTCGCCGCCCGGCTGAGCTTGGGCGCGGAGCCATCGATCGCTGAGAACTCCTCGGGGACATCGTCCTCCCAGGGGTCGATCCCAAGAGCTTCCAGCTCGTCGAACCATCGATCCCGCCGCGACTCCGGCAGCCGCTGCCCGCACCAAGGACAGAACAGAAGCTCCACGTACGACGAACCGCCGTCGTGGATGAGCAGCCCGTACTCCTGGTACCTGGGCATGAAACGAACCAGTGCGTCAGGACACGCGAACGGATCGCTATGGACGCTGCAATCCCATTCGACGTGGTGCCCCGTCGCTTCGCAGCAGTGCTCTCGCATGGGGACAGTGCGGCCCCGTCCTCATCAGGTCGATCACGGCGGCTCGGCGTTCTGGGCCCAGCGCGGCCCACGCCCGCACATACGACAAGACCCCGTCCTCAGCGTTTCCGCTGATCACGGGGTCTTTTGGCACTTCCTGCGAAGTGCCCCCGGCAGGATTCGAACCTGCGCACACGGCTCGGGAGGGTTGTGCGTATTGGGCCCTGTGGGCCTCTTGACCTGCGGCGGAAGGTGTCAGGAGGTGCTAGAGGGGCCTGGTGTGTCGGGGGTGCGCGCCCCTCCGTCCTTGCCTCCCACGCGCGACGGGCACAGCTGACCTGGGCTACGTGCTGTGCGCCTCACACGGAACGGGGAGCCCAGCTCCGCCAGAGCCGGGCTCCCCGCGCAGTTCGAGAGCCCGGTCGCTCAGCAAGAGACCGGGCTCGCTGCGTAGGCAGCCCCGATCGCGACGGGTTCGCGGTGGACGTCCTAGTGGACGAACTGCCCCACCATGGCGATAACCGCTACAAGCAGACCTGCCGCAGCGAGTGCGACTTGCCACCTTTCCGGCCAAGTCCAATCGCTGCGCGCCTTCCGCCCGATCCGGCCTTCCACCACACGCCCTCCTATTCTTCCAGTGGTGCCTCGATGGAATTGTCAAGGCAAGCTGCCCCCCTGCCCTCATTTGACAGCGAGTTCGCAGCGCTCAAGAGGAAGAACTCAGAGAAGGTCTTTCATGCAGTACTGACTCCTGGCCCGGTAAACTACGCCGCTCTCAACGAAACACCGCTGGCCGGTTGAGTCCCACACTCAAGTAGGCGCGCGTATTTTACGCCTGAAAGCATGTCTTTCTTAATCCGGCACGTCTACTTCAATGTTCCGTCGACTTCTCGATCATTACGTAGCTCGTGAAGTACAGCACTCGTAAGCTTACGCAATAGTGACCAATCCATAGGAACGCCAGCTCTTTTTACCAGAACACCCTTCAGGGCCTCTTCGATGCGATCTGATACGTCACCGGCAGGTCCTGAAACTGACGACTTCCAAGGTGCGGGAGGATCGCCCCAAAAGGTTCGCACTCCAGAGTGGCGTATCAGTTCTGTCTGTCTGCGAATGTGCATATCGATTTCTGCACTCGGGACGCCATATCGCTCGCACACGCGAAATACCTCTTCTATGCCGAGCTCAACGTACTGTCGGGCGCCTGCGGGGAGCCTATGCATCCCACCTAGATGTCCGGTCCGGCTTCTCCTGTCACGCTCGGCGCGCTTCCACGCTTCATCCCAGTTATGCACAGAAGCTTCCGACTCACCGCAGATGCGCGCAAGCTCGCTCGCAGACCGGCGGCTAAACTTCTGACGTCCATTGAGCGCATCACCCAAGGTGCTTCGGCGCAACTTGACATTACGTTGCTCCGCCAGCTTTTCGATGCGCCGCAGAGTCAAGCCTTTCTGCTTCACCAGACGCCCAAGAGCTAGGCGTAGCTCCGTGTGACTGGTGATGTCTTCGGGATGCGTCGAGCCATAATTGAACACAAAGAAGTCTTTTAGTATCTTGGCGTTGCGCCATTCCTGCTCGGCAGCCTTCGGATCCGATGCGCAGCCCCGGACGAACGCTTCGAAGGTGTGTCGGCTGGGCATTTCGAATCCTTGCGTAGCTCGATGCAGCGAAGACTTCGAAACGAATGTCAATGCAGAAAGGTCTCCAAAGCTAAGTCCGGCGCGTCGCTTCTCGCGCAGCAGCCAGGTTTGCAAGGGACCGGCCTTTGAGCTGATTCTTTGATTCCCGTGCCGCTGCACCGATACCCCCCTTTGCTCAGTGACTTGTAATTGCAAGCCTGCTTCGGTGGAACAGGAATAGCGTGACAACGAGGGGGCACCCATGTCCACCGACCCGGGTTTTTTGTCCGGGACAGCTCGACATTATCGGTAGTAACAACCTGTGCGCGATGCGGTGTTTCGCGTGGTCAGAGGCCATGGGGACACTGGATCGTCCCAGACCTGTCCGACTTCCCGGTAGCGTTTCGACGTGCGTTCGCCTCGTTCGACCTGATCGCACACGCGACAGCCTCAAGGCATGGGCCCGTCGCGCCGCACGGTGGCGTTCACTGCCGTTCATCTGCGAAAAGGAACCAGCGGACGGCTGCGTGTGAAGACCGATCGGCGGGCAGGGCCAGTGGTCCGCCCAGCCCGCCCGGACGTGTCCCGCACGTGCGACCCTCTGGCAGCAAGCGAAGCTTGTGGAAGGAAGTGCCGTGCCGGAGGCCAGCCCGCGCGGAACCTATCTGCTCATCGCTGACGCGCTGCGGAAAGACATCGAGGAGGGGCAACTCAAGGACAGCCCCCTGCCGTCAGAGGCCACCCTCGTGCAGGCCCACGGCGTCTCCCGCAACACGGTCCGTCGCGCGCTCAACACACTGGAGTCCGAGAAGCTGATCACGTCCGTTCCGGGCGCCGGCTGGCGGGTGTCCCGAGATCCCATCCCGCCTCTTGTGGAGCGCCTGATCGCCGTCATCACAGAGGACTCCCTCGCCGTCGGCGACAGGTTCCCGTCAGAGGCGAACCTCTGCGAGCGCTTCGGAGTGTCCCGGACAGCGGTGCGCCGCGCGCTGGCTCAGATGGAGGGCACTGGTCTGCTCGCGACCGTGCACGGCAAGGGGCGCACAGTGCTCGCCCTTCCGACCACCAAAGAGGAGTCATAGCCTTGCCATCCATGGGGCTTACTGAGTGGGCGCACTCTCTTGGGGTCGCCAGGCGGGCGCGTTCCCTGAGCCCGATCCTCGGCCGGGACGCCGAGCTGCTGGAGGCTGCCGCCGTTCTGCACGATGTCGGCTACGCCCCCTCCAATGCCACAACCGGCTTTCATCCGCTCGACGGGGCTCGCTTCCTTCGCGACCAGGAGGGTGCCGACGAGCGGGTCGTCCGGCTCGTGGCGCACCATTCCTGCGCGCTCCTGGCGGCGGAGGAGCGGGGACTCCGGGAAGAGCTGGCGAGCGAGTTCAGCTCACCCCCAGGGACCCGCTGGATGTGCAGGACAGGCGCCATGTAGGCACCGACGCCGTACAGGTGGCCATTGGTGAGCATCTCGTCGTCAGACCGGTAGGTTGAGTTGTAGAGCGTGGTGGAGTGGAGCCGGAACTCCATCCCCGGAAGCCCGAACAATGGGGCGTAGTTGACCAGCGCATTTCGAATCTTGCTGGCCATCGCGCCCCCGATCCCTTCGTCCTCGCCGCGCACGGGGACAGCCGCGGACTCGGGATCCCCGAGCATGAACCGGATCCGGACGTCGGCGGCCGAGCTCTCCTTGACGACCCGGTGGAGTGATCACCCTTCGGGAAACGCGGCCCGTGTCCGGTACGAAATGGACCGACACGGGGGAGAGGCACGATTGACGCGGACTGAAGATGCGGGACCCCGGCGTGAACCGGGCGTTCCCTACTCCTCCTGAGCTGGTCACCATGCTTCAGGTGCATCTGAAGGAATTCGGGACGGCCCCGGACGGTCGGGTTTTCCACAATGAGCGTGGTGGTCTCGTGGGGTCGACGTCCTACTACAGGGTCTGGATGGAAGCGCGGCAGTACACCTTCCCGCCGCCCAAGTTCCTCCCCGCTCGCGACCTCCCCGGAGGCCATCGACCGGCACTACGCGGGGCTGGTCGACAACAGCGAGGAGGACGACAACAGGAAGATCGAGAAGGCGATGGGGTGGTCGTCCGGAGGTAGCGACACGGACTGACGAGTGTGTCGGAGGTGGGTCGCGAACACTGAGAGACAGCAAGAGAGGGCGGGAGCCAGTGAGACTGACTTCCGCCCTCTTCTGTCGGCATCCGCACTGGTCAGACCATGATTTTCGGTCTCTGACCGGCGAGTGCCCCCGGCAGGATTCGAACCTGCGCACACGGCTCCGGAGGCCGTTGCTCTATCCCCTGAGCTACGGGGGCGTTGCCGCGTTCGGCGGCGACGGGTAGAACACTACCAGCTCGCGGAGGGTGCCTGTGAACAGGTATTTCCGTCGCGTGACGGGAGGGGGGTTCGCTCGCACGGGTCAGAAGTGGGCAAAAGCCGGACGCGGTCCCTCCTCGCGACCTACTCTCGACGTGTGTCAGGGGTGTCCGGGCGGGTGTTGGTTGTCGATGACAACCGGGTGATCCGCCAGCTGATCAGGGTCAATCTCGAGCTCGAGGGGTTCGAGGTGGTGACCGCGGCCGATGGTGCCGAGTGTCTGGATGTCGTACATGAGGTCCGTCCTGATGTCGTCACCCTCGATGTCGTCATGCCCCGGCTGGACGGTCTGAAGACCGCCGCGCGGTTGCGGGAGGATCCGCGGACGAGTCATCTGCCCGTGGCGCTCATCAGCGCCTGCACCGAGTACGCGACGGACGGCGGGGGAGCCGCCGGGGTCGACGCGTTCCTTGCCAAGCCGTTCGAGCCGACCGAACTCGTGCGGGTCGTGCGGCAGCTCATGCACCGGGAGCGGCGCGGGGATCACGACGACGGGGCGGCCGGCCAAGAGGCCGGTGAGGAGCCGCCCGCAGTGCCCGCGACGCCCACGGTGGAGGGGCGGCAGGGGCGGCCGGGCGCGCGCAGCGGTTCGTAGGCTCCCGGCACCCGCCCCGGCAGCCGCCTCGTCCCGCCGACGAGGACCGTACCCGCCCCGGCAGCCGCCCCGTCCCGCCGACGAGGACCGCACCCGCCCCGGCAGCCGCCCCGTCCCGCCGACGAGGACCGTACCCGCCCCGGCAGCCGCCCCGTCGCGCCGACGAGGACCGCGCCCGCCCCGGCCCCACCCCCACCCCCCCCACCGCCCACATGCCGAAACCGGTTCGCGTTCGGCCCCCCCTCCTCGCCTAGGCTGGTCCCGTGACCCCCGCGGACCTCTCCCTCACCGTGCTGCACGCCGTGCGCCGTGCGGTCGACGAGGGTGCGTTGGCCGTCGAGGTGCCCGAGCGGGTGCATGTCGAGCGGCCGGGGGGCGGCGGTCGAGGGGACTACGCCAGCAACGTCGCGCTCGTGCTCGCCCGGGCCGCCGACGCGACGCCGCGCCAGGTCGCCGACGTCCTCGTGGAGCGGCTCCTCCCGCACCCGGGACTCGACCGCGTCGACATCACCGGGCCCGGCTTCCTCAACTTCACCCTCCGGGCCGACCTGCGGCAGGACCTCGTGCGGGCCGTTCTGCGGGACGGTCCGCGCTACGGGCACCGGCCGCTCGGCGGCGAGCCCGTACAGCCGGTGCATCGCGCCGACGTCCGGGCCGCGGTGACCGCCGACGCCGTGCGGCGGCTCCTCGTCGCACAGGGGCATCCCGTGCGCGTCGCCTGCGAGGACGCTGTCGACCCCGAATGGGGCCTGCTCGGAGCGCGGACCGAGGTCGGGCACGCCCGCGGCCGCCTCGCCACCACCATCACCCCGCTGCCCGTGCCGTACGAAGCCGGCGAGCTGTACCGGCGCTTCGGGGTCGACGCGGCCCGATGGGGGCTGCTCTCCGCCGCCGCGCACGATCACGCCAGGCTCACCGACGCACTGCTCCACCAGCACGAGCGCAACCCCCTCTTCCGCGTTCGGTACGCCCACGCCCGCGCCAGGACCCTGAGCCGTAACGCCGCCCAGCTCGGGTTCGACTCCGCGTACGACCACCCCGTCGACGAGCCCCGGCTCCTCGCTCTCCTCGGCGACCACCCCGCCGTCCTGCTCTCCGCCGCCCGCCACCGCGCCCCCGACCGGGTCGCACGGCACCTGGAGGCCGTCGCCGACGCGCTCCTCGCGTTCCAGCACACCGTTCTGCCCCTCGGCGACGAGAAACCCTCGGCCGCCCACCGCTCCCGGCTGGCGCTCGCCGAAGCCGCCGGGACGGTGCTCGCCGGTGGCCTCTCCCTGCTCGGCATCAGCGCACCCGACCAGATCTGAAAGACGCAGACCATGAGCCGTTCCGCACACCCCGCCGGGCCCCGCCACGCCGACGTTCTGCCCGAGGGCCACTACTCCGCCCCGCCGTCCGACCTCAACCGCCTCGACCCCAAGGTGTGGTCGCGGACCGTGCGGCGCGACGAGCAGGGGCGGGTCACCGTCGGCGGCCTGAGCGTCACCGAGCTCGCCGAGGAGTTCGGGACGCCCGCCTACTTCCTCGACGAGGACGACTTCCGGACCCGCTGCCGCGCCTGGGCCGACGCCTTCGGCGCCGACGCGGACGTGTTCTACGCCGGCAAGGCGTTCCTCTCCCGGGCCGTCGTGCGCTGGCTCAAGGAGGAGGGGCTCAACCTCGACGTCTGCTCCGGCGGCGAGCTCACCACCGCGCTCTCCGCCGGCATGCCCGCCGAGCGGATCGCCTTCCACGGGAACAACAAGTCCACGGAGGAGATCCACAAGGCCGTGAGCGCCGGGGTCGGGCGGATCGTGCTCGACTCCTTCCAGGAGATCGTCCGCGTCGCCCACATCGCCCAGTCCCTCGGCAGGCGCCAGCGCGTGCAGATCCGGGTGACCGTCGGCGTCGAGGCGCACACCCACGAGTTCATCGCCACCGCCCACGAGGACCAGAAGTTCGGCATCGCGCTGGCCGGCGGGCAGGCCGCGGAGGCGGTCCGCCGGGCGCTCTCCCTCGACGGGCTCGAGCTCATCGGGATCCACTCCCACATCGGTTCGCAGATCTTCGACATGGCCGGCTTCGAGGTGTCCGCGCGGCGCGTCGTCCAGCTGCTCGCCGAGGTCCGCGACGAGCACGGGGTGGAGCTGCCCGAGATCGACCTCGGCGGCGGCCTCGGCATCGCGTACACCTCCGAGGACGATCCGCGCGAGCCGCACCACATCGCCAAGGCGCTGACCGAGATCGTGACGCGGGAGTGCGAGTCCGCCGGGCTGCGCACGCCGCGCATCTCCGTCGAGCCCGGGCGCGCCATCGTCGGTCCGACCGCCTTCACCCTCTACGAGGTGGGCACGGTCAAGCCGCTGGAGGGGCTGCGGACGTACGTCTCCGTCGACGGCGGCATGTCGGACAACATCCGCACCGCCCTGTACGACGCCGAGTACAGCGTCGCCCTGGTCTCCCGGACCAGTGACGCCGAGCCGATGCTCTCGCGGGTCGTGGGCAAGCACTGCGAGAGTGGTGACATCGTCGTACGGGACGCCTTCCTGCCCGCCGACGTGGCGCCCGGCGACCTGATCGCCGTACCGGCCACCGGGGCGTACTGCCGCTCCATGGCCAGCAACTACAACCACGCGCTGCGGCCGCCGGTCGTCGCCGTCCGGGACGGCGAGGCGCGGGTCATCGTGCGACGGGAGACGGAGGAAGATCTCCTGCGTCTGGACGTCGGGTGACGAAATAGTCCGGCGAGGGAAGAGCCCCCTGCCGGAATAGTCGAGTGGTGGAATTCATGTCTCACCATCCGGACCAAGGCCGGAAACGGTCGTCCGGTGAGTGAGACTGGTTCCACCGTAGGGACACGACCGTAGAAATACGGCTCAGAAGGTATGAGAAACGAGGTCGGATGATGCGTACGCGTCCGCTGAAGGTGGCGCTGCTGGGCTGTGGAGTGGTCGGCTCAGAGGTGGCGCGCATCATGACGACGCACGCCGACGACCTCGCCGCGCGCATCGGCGCCCCGGTCGAGCTCGCCGGCGTGGCCGTCCGCCGGCCCGACAAGGTCCGCGGGGGAGTCCCCGCCGAGCTGATCACCACCGACGCGACCGCCCTCGTCAAACGCGGGGACATCGACGTCGTCGTCGAGGTCATCGGTGGCATCGAGCCGGCCCGCACCCTCATCACCACCGCCTTCGAGCACGGCGCCTCCGTCGTCTCCGCGAACAAGGCGCTGCTGGCCCAGGACGGCGCGACCCTCTACGCCGCCGCCGAGCAGCACGGGCAGGACCTCTACTACGAGGCCGCGGTCGCGGGTGCCATCCCGCTCATCCGGCCGCTGCGCGAGTCCCTCGCCGGCGACAAGATCAACCGGGTGATGGGCATCGTCAACGGGACGACGAACTTCATCCTGGACAAGATGGACACCTCCGGGGCGGGCTACAGCGAGGCCCTGGACGAGGCCACCGCCCTCGGGTACGCGGAGGCCGACCCGACCGCCGACGTCGAGGGCTTCGACGCCGCCGCCAAGGCCGCCATCCTCGCCGGCATCGCCTTCCACACCCGGGTGCGCCTCGACGACGTCTACCGCGAGGGCATGACCGAGGTCACCGCGGGCGACTTCGCCTCCGCCAGGCAGATGGGCTGCACCATCAAGCTGCTCGCCATCTGCGAGCGGGCCGCCGACGGCGAGTCCGTCACCGCGCGCGTGCACCCCGCGATGATCCCGCTCAGCCACCCGCTCGCCTCCGTCCGCGAGGCCTACAACGCCGTCTTCGTCGAGGCGGAGGCAGCCGGACGGCTCATGTTCTACGGACCCGGTGCGGGCGGCTCGCCGACCGCGTCCGCCGTCCTCGGCGACCTCGTCGCCGTCTGCCGCAACCGTCTCAACGAGGCGACGGGCCCCGGCGAGTCCGCGTACACCCGACTGCCCGTGAGCCCCATGGGCGAGGTCGTCACGCGGTACCACATCAGCCTCGACGTGGCCGACAAGCCGGGCGTCCTCGCCCAGGTCGCGACGGTCTTCGCCGAGCACGGCGTGTCGATCGACACCGTCCGTCAGACGGGCAAGGACGGCGAGGCCTCCCTCGTCGTCGTCACCCACCGCGCGCCCGACGCCGCCCTCTCCGGGACCGTCGAGGCGCTGCGCAAGCTCGACACCGTGCGCGGTGTCGCCAGCATCATGCGTGTTGAAGGGGAGTAAGGACCCATGACCAGCAAGGGCACCCACCAGTGGCGCGGCATCATCGAGGAGTACCGGGACCGCCTTCCGGTCACGGACACGACGCCGGTCGTCACGCTCCGTGAGGGCGGTACGCCGCTCGTCCCCGCCCAGGTCCTCTCCGAGCGCACGGGCTGCGAGGTGCACCTGAAGGTGGAGGGCGCCAACCCCACCGGCTCCTTCAAGGACCGGGGCATGACCATGGCGATCTCCAAGGCCAAGGAGGAGGGCGCGCAGGCCGTCATCTGCGCCTCCACCGGCAACACCTCCGCCTCGGCCGCGGCGTACGCGGTGCGGGCCGGCATGGTGTCCGCCGTCCTCGTTCCCCGGGGCAAGATCGCGCTCGGCAAGATGGGCCAGGCCCTCGTGCACGGCGCGAAGATCCTCCAGGTCGACGGCAACTTCGACGACTGCCTCACCCTGGCCCGCGGCCTTTCCGAGAACTACCCGGTGGCGCTGGTCAATTCGGTGAACCCGGTCCGTATCGAGGGTCAGAAGACCGCCGCCTTCGAGATCGTGGACATGCTCGGCGACGCCCCCGACATCCACGTCCTGCCGGTCGGCAACGCCGGCAACATCACGGCGTACTGGAAGGGCTACCGGGAATACGCCGCGGACGGCATCGCCGGCCGCACCCCGCGCATGTGGGGCTTCCAGGCCTCCGGCTCCGCGCCGCTCGTGCGCGGCGAGGTGGTCAAGGACCCGTCGACCATCGCCACCGCGATCCGGATCGGCAACCCGGCCTCCTGGCAGTACGCGCTCGCCGCGCGCGACGAGTCGGGCGGCTTCATCGACGAGGTGACGGACCGTGAGATCCTGCAGGCCTACCGCCTGTTGGCTGCGCAGGAGGGCGTCTTCGTCGAGCCGGCCTCGGCCGCGTCGGTGGCCGGCCTGCTGAAGGCCGCCGCGCAGGGCAAGGTCGACCCGGGCCAGACCATCGTCTGTACGGTCACCGGCAACGGCCTCAAGGACCCCGACTGGGCCGTCGCGGGCGCCCCGCAGCCGGTCACCGTCCCGGTCGACGCCGCCGCTGCCGCCGAGCGGCTCGGACTGGCCTGAGGGTCGGGCCGAAGGTCGGCTTGAAGGCCGGTCTGACGGTAGGCCCGGGGCCGACCGGAAGCCGGCCTGGAGCCCGCCCCGACTCCGGCCTGAAGCCCACCCCGAATCCGGCTTGAAGCCCGCCTCGATTCCGGCCGGAAAAACGGCTGAAAGCGGCTGCTTCGCAGGTTCCTGATCGGGTGTCAAACCCGATCAGGAACCGACATAGGCGCACAGGCTGGCGCGCGACACGCATCGTGCGCCTCCTGTGCGCCCTATGTCGCCACAGAACCTTCCTTCGATAGGCTGTACCGAACCCACCCCGACGCATATGCGCGGTGGTGTTGCCGTTGTCGCGCCGGAGGCGCGAGCGGCCCTGGGGTTCCCGCGTACTTCCCCCGTCACTTCCTCCGCACGTCCCCGCAAGTCAAGGAGAGTCATCGAGCGATGGCCGGTCCCGCGTTCCGCGCCGCCGCCGTACGGGTGCGCGTTCCCGCCACCAGCGCCAACCTCGGCCCGGGCTTCGACGCCTTCGGCCTGTCGCTGGGGCTCTACGACGACGTCGTCGTCCGGGTCGCCGACTCCGGGCTGCACATCGACATCGCCGGAGAGGGCGCCGACACCCTGCCGCGCGACGAGAGCCACCTCCTCATCCGCTCGATGCGCACGGCCTTCGACCTGCTCGGCGGACAGCCGCGCGGCCTCGAGGTCGTTTGCGCCAACCGCATCCCCCACGGCCGCGGCCTCGGCTCCTCCTCCGCCGCCATCTGCGCCGGCATCGTCGCCGCCCGCGCCGTGACCATAGGCGGCGACGCCCGGCTCGACGAGACGGCCCTGCTGGAACTGGCCACCGAGATCGAGGGCCACCCCGACAACGTCGCCGCCTGTCTGCTCGGCGGCTTCACGCTCGCCTGGACCGAGGGCGGCGCCGCCCGGGCGATCAGGATGGACCCCTCGGATTCCATCGTTCCGGTGGTTTTCGTCCCCGGGAAGCCCGTGCTGACCGAGACCGCCCGCGGACTGCTCCCGCGCACCGTCCCGCACGTGGACGCCGCGGCCAACGCCGGCCGTGCCGCCCTCCTCGTCGAGGCCCTGACCCGCCGCCCCGAGCTGCTGCTCGCGGCCACCGAGGACCGGCTGCACCAGGAGTACCGGGCGCCCGCGATGCCCGAGAGCATCGCTCTTGTGAACCGGCTGCGGGCGGACGGAGTGCCCGCGGTCATCTCCGGCGCGGGCCCCACGGTCCTTGCGCTGGCGGAACACGCAACGGCCGACAAGGTCGCACTGCTCGCGGGCGAGGGGTGGGCCGCGAACCGGCTCGACCTCGACGGACCCGGGGCCAGCGTCCTGCCGCTCGCGCCCTGACGGGCGACCGCGTGGTCCCCGGGCCGGGGACCACGCGGACACGGGATTGCCGGTGACGGAGAGGGGGAATGTTTGTTGGAGCCGGTAGTGTTAACCTCAAGTCTGCACCCGACGTCTTTGTGGCGCGGTGCTGAGTGTCCCCATCAGGGACCACCCATTCTTCCGGGAGCCTCCTCCACTGCCTGAGCAGCCTGCCTGAGCAGTTTCGAGCACGCTCCGGAACCGGCACGACACCCCTCGCTCTTCTCCAGGTGAGGGCCGAGCAGGGGGCGCTCGGGCCGGACCCACAGCACGTTTTCTCTCTTCCGCCGTACCCGGCGGGACCACCGCCCCGACACGGTCCACCAAGACAGGACCGCTGTCGGACAGCACAACCGGTCGCCGAGCCAGATGGCCGACGTCCGCTCCAGGGAAGGACCCTTCGTGAGCGACACCACCGATCTGATGGGCGTGACTGCCGACAACAGCGTCGACACCGCCGCGCCCGCCGCAGGTGCTGCCACTGGCACCACCGCACGGCGCCGCCGCTCCGGCACCGGCCTCGAGGGCATGGTCCTGGCCGAGCTGCAGCAGGTCGCGTCCGGCCTCGGCATCAGGGGCACCGCGCGTATGCGCAAGAGCCAGCTGATCGAGGTCATCAAGGAGGCGCAGGCCGGAGGGGGCGCCGCCGCGCCCGCCAAGGCGGCCGACGCCGCCGAGACCAAGCCGAAGCGCCGCGCCACCTCCAAGGCCCGTACGGGCGAGACCGCCGCCGAGGCCGCGCCGAAGGCCGAGAAGGCCGAGCCGGTCGCCCAGCAGCAGATCGAGATCCCGGGTCAGCCGGCCTCCGACGACGCCCCGGCCGGCGAGCGCCGCCGCCGTCGCGCCACCGCCCCCGCCGGTTCGCCGGAGGGCGAGGCCAAGGCCGAGGCCGCCACGGTCGTCAAGACCGAGGCCCGCCCCGAGACCCGTACCGAGGCCAAGACCGACACGCAGACCGACGCCAAGGCCGAGGCCGCCGCGGACACCGCCGAGGGCCGTGGCCGTCGTGACCGTGGTGAGCGGGGCGAGCGCGGTGAGCGCCGCGACCGCCGGGACCGCCAGCGCGACCGCGGCAAGGGCGACGACCAGCAGGGCGGTGGCCAGGGCGGCCAGCGCAAGGAGCGCCAGGGCCAGGGCCAGAGCCAGGGTCAGCCGCAGGGCCAGCAGGCCGGTCCGCAGGACGACTACGACGACGAGGCCGGCGGCCGTCGCGGCCGGCGCGGGCGCTACCGCGACCGCCGTGGCCGTCGCGGCCGCGACGAGTTCGCCGGCGGCGAGCCGCAGGTCTCCGACGACGACGTCCTGATCCCGGTCGCGGGCATCCTCGACATCCTCGACAACTACGCGTTCATCCGGACCTCCGGCTACCTGCCCGGCCCGAACGACGTGTACGTCTCCCTCGCCCAGGTCCGCAAGAGCGGCCTGCGCAAGGGTGACCACGTCACCGGTGCCGTGCGCCAGCCGAAGGACGGCGAGCGCCGCGAGAAGTTCAACGCGCTGGTGCGCCTCGACTCGGTCAACGGCATGGCGCCGGAGTCCGGCCGCGGCCGCCCCGAGTTCAACAAGCTCACCCCGCTCTACCCGCAGGACCGCCTGCGTCTGGAGAGCGACCCGGGCGTGCTGACCACGCGGATCATCGACCTCGTGTCGCCGATCGGCAAGGGCCAGCGCGGTCTGATCGTGGCCCCGCCGAAGACCGGCAAGACCATGATCATGCAGGCGATCGCCAACGCGATCACCCACAACAACCCCGAGTGCCACCTGATGGTCGTCCTGGTCGACGAGCGTCCGGAAGAGGTCACCGACATGCAGCGGTCGGTCAAGGGCGAGGTCATCTCCTCGACCTTCGACCGCCCGGCCGAGGACCACACCACCGTCGCCGAGCTGGCCATCGAGCGCGCCAAGCGCCTCGTGGAGCTGGGTCACGACGTGGTCGTCCTGCTGGACTCCATCACCCGCCTGGGCCGCGCGTACAACCTCGCGGCGCCCGCCTCCGGCCGCATCCTGTCCGGTGGTGTCGACTCGACCGCGCTCTACCCGCCGAAGCGCTTCTTCGGTGCCGCGCGCAACATCGAGGACGGCGGCTCGCTGACCATCCTGGCCACCGCGCTGGTCGACACCGGCTCGCGCATGGACGAGGTGATCTTCGAGGAGTTCAAGGGCACCGGCAACATGGAGCTCAAGCTCGACCGGAAGCTCGCCGACAAGCGCATCTTCCCGGCCGTCGACGTCGACGCCTCGGGTACGCGCAAGGAGGAGATCCTCCTCGGCAGCGACGAGCTCTCCATCACCTGGAAGCTGCGCCGGGTGCTGCACGCGCTCGACCAGCAGCAGGCGATCGAGCTGCTGCTCGACAAGATGAAGCAGACCAAGTCGAACGCCGAGTTCCTGCTCCAGATCCAGAAGACCACGCCCGGCGCCAACAACGACTGACGTCGTCCCGCCGAGACGTCGGTCACACGGCCGGGGGCCGGGACCAGCCCCGTGACCCTGCCGTGACCTGCGTGAACGACCGCGCCCACCGTGCCCCGCACGGTGGGCGCGGTCGTGTTTCCGGCCGTCGCTCACCGAAACCCCACAGGCGCGTATGCAACCCTTTCGGCTGTTTCGCCGTCACACAAGGTGAACCACAGGGCTGAGGGAAGAGATGACCGAGCAGACACGAAGCGGCCGAATACGGGCCACCGGCCGCCGCCGCAAGGCGCCCGCCAAGCGACGCCGCGCGGCGGCCTTCGCCGCCTGGGGCGCCGCCGCGCTCGTCCTCGTCGGCGGCTGCGGACTCGGCTACGTCTACTACCACCTCAACGGCAACCTCCAGGGCGTCGACATCAACGGCCAGCTCGGCAAGGACCGCCCCGAGGACGTCGACAACGGCTCGATGGACATCCTCGTCCTCGGCTCCGACTCCCGCTCCGGCGCCAACGGCGCGTACGGCAGGGACGAGGGCGCCGCCCGCTCCGACACCGCGATGGTCGTCCACGTCTACGAGGGCCACAAGAAGGCCTCCGTGGTCTCCGTCCCGCGCGACACCCTCGTCGAACGCCCGCAGTGCACCGACCGCAAGGGCGCGACCGTCCCCGCCGAGCACCGGGCCATGTTCAACACGGCCTTCGAGGCCGGCGGCCCCGCCTGCGCCGTCAAGACCGTCGAGGCGATGTCCGGCATCCGCATGGACCACTACATCGAGGTCGACTTCACCGGCTTCACCAGACTCATCGACGAGCTCGGGGGGGTCCGGATCACCACCACCCGGGCCATCGAGGACTCCAAGAGCCACCTCGACCTCGCCCCCGGCACCCACACCCTCGACGGCGAGCAGTCCCTCGGCCTGGTCCGCACCCGCAAGAGCGTCGGCGACGGCAGCGACCTCGGCCGCATCCAGCTCCAGCAGGCCTTCATGAAGGCCTTCATCGACCAGGTGAAGAGCGTCGGCGTCCTGGCGAACCCCAAGACGCTGCTCGACCTCGCCGACACCGCCACCAAGGCCATCACGCCCGACTCCGAGCTCGACAGCGTCGACGAGCTCATGAGCTTCGCCAAGGGCCTGTCCGGGCTCGGCGCCGACGACGTCCACATGATCACGCTCCCGGTCGAGTACGACCCCCTCGACCCCAACCGGGTCGTGCCCCTCGAGGCCCAGGGACGGCAGGTCTGGAAGGCCCTCAAGGCCGACCGGCCGATCCCCGCGTCCGCCACCAAGGACGCGGCCACCGGCAAGGCCGACGGCGTGGTCCGCTAGGCCGTGTCTTCCGGACCGTGCCGGGCCCCCGTGCTGCCCGAGAACGGTCAGGAATAGTTCCGGCCCGACCCCGGTTTTGGGAGATGCGGCCGGTCCTGGCAGACTGGTACGTCGGCCCCGGTTCACGCAGGTGCATCCCGCACGGCGACCCGGAGCCCTCCCGAAACTAGGAGACACCTTGAAGCGCGAGATCCACCCCGAGTACGTCGAGACCCAGGTCAGCTGCACCTGTGGCGCGTCGTTCACCACCCGTAGCACCCTGACCGAGGGCACCATCCGTGCCGAGGTCTGCTCCGAGTGCCACCCGTTCTACACGGGCAAGCAGAAGATCCTCGACACCGGCGGCCGCGTGGCCCGCTTCGAGGCCCGCTTCGGCAAGGCTGCCGGCTCCGCCAAGAAGTAGCGAGCCACTGCGCCGGTCTTCGGCTGCCCCTGCGCGGGGCGGCCGGGACCGGCGCTTTGCCGTCCCGTAGCAACTTACGAAAACCAGGAGCCCCCGATGTTCGAGGCGGTCGAGGAACTGGTCGGCGAACACGCCGACCTCGAGAAGAAGCTCGCCGATCCTTCGGTCCACGCCGACCAGGCCAACGCGCGCAAGCTGAACAAGCGGTACGCCGAGCTGACCCCGATCGTCGCCACCTACCGCTCCTGGAAGCAGACCGGTGACGACATCGAGACCGCCCGCGAGCTGGCGCACGACGACCCGGACTTCGCCGCCGAGGTGAAGGAGCTGGAGAAGCAGCGCGAGGAGCTGACCGACAAGCTGCGGCTGCTGCTCGTCCCGCGCGACCCCAGCGACGACAAGGACGTCATCCTGGAGATCAAGGCCGGCGCCGGCGGCGACGAGTCCGCCCTCTTCGCCGGCGACCTGCTGCGCATGTACCTGCGCTACGCCGAGCGCGTCGGCTGGAAGACCGAGCTCATCGACGCCACCGAGTCCGAGCTCGGCGGCTACAAGGACGTCCAGGTCGCCGTCAAGACCAAGGGCGGCAACGGGGCCACCGAGCCCGGCCAGGGCGTCTGGGCGCGACTGAAGTACGAGGGCGGGGTGCACCGCGTGCAGCGCGTGCCCGCCACCGAGTCGCAGGGCCGCATCCACACCTCCGCGGCCGGTGTGCTCGTCACGCCGGAGGCCGAGGAGGTCGAGGTCGAGATCCACGCCAACGACCTGCGCATCGACGTCTACCGCTCGTCCGGCCCCGGCGGCCAGTCCGTCAACACGACCGACTCCGCCGTCCGCATCACCCACCTGCCGACCGGCATCGTCGCCTCCTGCCAGAACGAGAAGAGCCAGCTCCAGAACAAGGAGCAGGCCATGCGCATCCTGCGCTCCCGGCTCCTCGCCGCCGCGCAGGAGAAGGCCGAGGCCGAGGCCGCCGACGCCCGTCGCAGCCAGGTCCGCACCGTCGACCGCTCCGAGAAGATCCGCACGTACAACTACCCGGAGAACCGCATCTCGGACCACCGGGTCGGCTTCAAGGCGTACAACTTGGACCAGGTGCTCGACGGCGAGCTCGACGCGGTCATCCAGGCCTGCGTCGACGCCGACGCGGCGGCCAAGCTGTCCGGCGCGTAAGGCCCGGCGCGTACGGTTCCGCCCGTCACCCCGGCGCGGCTCGGCCGCCGCGCCGGCCGCCCCAAGCCCCACCCCGCACCCCGCACCACGGAGGACCAGCGTGAACCTGCTGCTTGCCGAGGTGGCCCAGGCCACCCAGCGGCTGGCCGACGCCGGCGTTCCCTCACCGCGTTTCGACGCCGAGGAGCTCGCCGCGTTCGTGCACGGCGTCAAGCGGGGGGAGCTGCACAACGTCAAGGACGCGGACTTCGACGCCCGCTACTGGGAGGCCATCGCGCGCCGCGAGGCGCGCGAGCCGCTCCAGCACATCACCGGCCGGGCGTTCTTCCGCTACCTGGAGCTCCAGGTGGGTCCCGGCGTCTTCGTGCCGCGCCCCGAGACCGAGTCCGTGGTCGGCTGGGCCATAGACGCCGTACGGGCCATGGACGTCGTCGAGCCGCTCATCGTCGACCTGTGCACCGGCTCCGGCGCCATCGCGCTCGCCATGGCCCAGGAGGTGCCGCGCTCGCGCGTGCACGCCGTCGAGCTCTCCGACGACGCGCTCGTCTGGACCCGGAAGAACGCCGAGGGCTCGCGCGTCACCGTCCACCAGGGCGACGCGCTGACCGCGCTGCCGGAACTGGACGGGCAGGTCGACCTGGTGATCTCCAACCCGCCGTACATCCCGCTCACCGAATGGGAGTACGTGGCGCCCGAGGCCCGCGACCACGACCCGGAGATGGCCCTGTTCTCCGGCGAGGACGGCCTCGACACCATCCGGGGCATCGAGCGCACCGCGCACCGGCTGCTGCGCCCCGGCGGGCTGGTCGTCGTCGAGCACGCGGACACCCAGGGCGGCCAGGTGCCGTGGATCTTCAACGAGGAGGCCGGCTGGGCGGACGCCGCCGACCACCCCGACCTGAACAACCGGCCGCGCTTCGCGACCGCCCGCAAGGCGACCCCATGACCCGGCACGACGCGTACGAGGAGGCAGGCGAGTAATGGCTCGGCGATACGACTGCAACGAGGCGACGGACCGTGCCACGGGTCTGCGTGAGGCCGCGTCCGCCGTACGCCGCGGCGAGCTGGTCGTGCTTCCCACCGACACCGTGTACGGGGTCGGGGCGGACGCCTTCAGCGGGGAGGCCGTCGCGGACCTGCTCGCGGCCAAGGGGCGCGGCCGGAACATGCCGACGCCGGTCCTGATCGGCTCCCCGAACACCCTGCACGGGCTGGTCACGGACTTCTCCGAGCAGGCCTGGGAGCTCGTCGACGCGTACTGGCCGGGGGCCCTGACCCTGGTCGCCCGGCACCAGCCCTCGCTCCAGTGGAACCTGGGCGACACCCGCGGCACCGTCACCATCCGGATGCCGCTGCACCCGGTCGCCATCGAGCTGCTCACGGAGGTCGGCCCGATGGCGGTCTCCGCGGCGAACTCGGCCGGGCACCCGGTGCCGGAGGACTGCGACGCGGCGCAGGGCATGCTCGGCGACTCCGTCTCCGTCTACCTCGACGGCGGCCCGACGCCCGGCAACGTGCCCTCGTCCATCGTCGACGTGACGGGCAAGGTGCCGGTGCTGCTGCGCGAGGGCGCGCTGACGGCGGAAGAGCTCCGGAAGGTGGTACCCGACCTCGAGGTGGCCAATTGACCGCCCCTGAGGGGCGTGGCATAGCGGGGCACGAGCACGACGGCAGTACCTTCCGCATCCTCCACGTCAGCACCGGCAACGTCTGCCGCTCGCCGATCACCGAGCGGCTGACCCGCCATGCCCTGATCGACCGCCTCGGCGACCCGCTGGGCGGCGGCCTCATCGTGGAGAGCGCGGGCACGTGGGGCCACGAGGGCGCCCCGATGGAGACCAACGCGGAGCTGGTCCTCGCGGACTTCGGCGCGGACTCCAGCGGCTTCGTGGGCCGCGAGCTCCTCGACGAGCACGTCATCCGCGCCGACCTGGTCCTCACCGCCACCCGCGACCACCGCGCGCAGGTCATCTCGATGGGCCACTCGGCGGGCCTGCGCACCTTCACCCTGAAGGAGTTCACCCGCCTCGTCCGCGCGATAGACCCCGCGACCCTCCCCGACCCCCTCGGCGCCAACGGCACGGTCGACCGCGCCCGCGCCCTGGTCCGCGCCGCCGCGGCGCTCCGCGGATGGCTCCTGGCCCCCTCGGTCGACGCGGACGAGGTCAACGACCCGTACGGCGCCCCGATCACCTTCTTCCGCTCGATCGGCGACGAGATCCAGCAGGCGCTTGACCCCGTGGTGACGGCGCTGACGGGGGTGCCGGCCAAGCACTGAGGTCGGGTCGTGCGCCGCACCCGCGTCCGCCGGTCGGAGGCCGGCGCAGCGTCCCGAAGCCTGAGAGGCCCCTCGGGGCCGAGCAGTGCGAGGGGCGCGTGGGGGAAGGGGCTCCCGCAGGCGCTTGACCCCGTGGTGACGGCGCTGACGGGGGTGCCGGCCAAGCACTGAGGTCGGGGCAGGGCCCACGAGGGCGCCAAGGCTCACGAGGGCGGTGGGCCCGGTTGGCGCAGTGGGGGAGCGGTGGAGGGGGGCGGTGTCTACAGTGGATTTCTGGTCACACTCGACGTCCGGAGTCCCGCCATGCCGGTCACCGCACCCCCCGAAGACGAGCTCGACGTGTTGCGCCGTCAGGACCCCGAGGTCGCCGACGTGCTGCTGGGGGAGGCGCGGCGGCAGGCGGACAGTCTGCAGTTGATCGCCGCGGAGAACTTCACCTCCGGGGCCGTCCTCGCCGCGCTCGGGTCGCGGCTCGCCAACAAGTACGCGGAGGGCTATCCCGGCGCCCGGCACCACGGCGGGTGCGAGTACGCCGACGCGGCCGAGCGGATCGCCGTCGACCGGGCCAAGGCGCTCTTCGGGGCCGAGCACGCGAACGTACAGGCGCATTCGGGATCCTCCGCCGTGCTCGCCGCGTACGCCGCGCTGCTGCGGCCCGGGGACACCGTGCTCGCCATGGGGCTCGCGTACGGCGGGCACCTCACCCACGGCTCGCCCGCGAACTTCTCCGGCCGCTGGTTCGACTTCGTCCCCTACGGCGTCGACGCCGAGACCGGTCTCATCGACTACGAGCAGCTCGCCGCGCTCGCCCGGCACCACCGGCCGAAGGCGATCGTCTGCGGCTCCATCTCCTATCCGCGTCACCCTGACTACGCGATTTTCCGCCAGATCGCCGACGAGGTGGGCGCCTATCTCATCGCCGACGCCGCCCACCCCCTGGGCCTGGTCGCCGGCGGCGCGGCCCCGAGCCCCGTCCCGTACGCGGACATCGTCTGCGGCACCACCCACAAGGTGCTGCGCGGCCCCCGCGGCGGGCTCGTGCTGTGCGGGGCGGAGCTCGCCGACCGGGTGGACCGGGCCGTGTTCCCGTTCACCCAGGGCGGCGCGCAGATGCACACGATCGCGGCGAAGGCGGTGGCCTTCGGCGAGGCCGGCACCCCGGCCTTCAGCGCGTACGTCCATCGGGTGGTCGACAACGCCCGGGTCCTCGCCGCCGCCCTCGCGACCGAGGGGTTCGCGGTCACCACCGGCGGCACGGACACCCACCTCATCACCGCCGACCCCGCCCCGCTCGGCGTCGAGGGCCGCACCGCCCGCTCCCGGCTCGCCGCCGCCGGCATCGTGCTCGACACCTGTGCGCTGCCGTACGGGGACGGGCGCGGCATCCGGCTCGGCACCGCCGCCGTCACCACCCAGGGGATGGGGGCGCCCGAGATGGCGAGGATCGCCGCGCTGTTCACCGCCGCACTGCGGGACGACCCGGAGGAGACGGCCGGGGTACGGGCACGGGTACGGGAGCTTGCCGGGCGATTTCCTCCGTATGGACCCCCGTATGGGCGGTGAAGAGGCCGCTCGCGAAGGCCGGGGAACCGTTTCCGGCCTTCCGGATGTCCTCGACCATGGGGACGGCCCGGCTAGGGTGTGGGGCTGAGATGGCCAGCGATTCCTGTGGGGCAGCCCGTGCGTGATTACCTGCTGACGCTCTGTGTCACGGCCGCGGTGACCTATCTGCTGACCGGTCCGGTGCGGAAGTTCGCCATCGCGACCGGGGCGATGCCGGAGATCCGCGCCCGCGACGTACACCGAGAACCGACTCCGCGGCTCGGTGGCATCGCCATGTTCTTCGGGCTGTGCGCGGGACTTCTCGTCGCCGACCACCTGCAGAACCTCAACAGCGTCTTCGAGCTGTCCAACGAGCCCCGCGCGCTGCTCTCCGGCGCCGCGCTGATCTGGCTGATCGGTGTCCTCGACGACAAGTTCGAGCTGGACGCGCTGATCAAGCTGGGCGCGCAGATGATCTCGGCCGGCGTGATGGTGATCCAGGGTCTGACGATCCTGTGGCTGCCGATCCCGGGTGTCGGCACGGTCGCCCTCACCCAGTGGCAGGGCACGCTGCTGACCGTCGCGCTGGTCGTCCTCACCATCAACGCGGTGAACTTCGTCGACGGTCTGGACGGTCTCGCCGCCGGCATGGTCTGCATCGCCGCCGCCGCCTTCTTCCTCTACGCGTACCGGATCTGGTTCGGCTACACGATCGAGGCGGCCGCCCCCGCGACCCTCTTCGCGGCCATCCTCATGGGAATGTGCCTGGGGTTCCTGCCGCACAACATGCACCCGGCGCGGATCTTCATGGGCGACTCGGGCTCGATGCTGATCGGTCTGATCCTGGCCGCCTCGGCCATCTCCATCACGGGCCAGGTCGACCCGGACGCGCTGAAGATCTTCGAGGGCTCGACGAAGGCGGCCACCCACGCCGCCCTGCCGGTCTTCATCCCGCTGCTGCTGCCGCTGACCATCATCGCGATCCCGATGGCCGACCTGGTGCTCGCGATCGTGCGCCGCACGTGGAACGGCCAGTCGCCGTTCGCCGCGGACCGGGGGCATCTGCACCACCGGCTCCTGGAGATCGGGCACTCGCACAGCCGAGCGGTGCTGATCATGTACTTCTGGTCGGCGCTGATCGCCTTCGGGACGCTGGCCTACTCGGTCCACTCGACGTCGATGTGGATCGTCCTCGCGGTGGTCTTCCTGAGCGCGGTCGGTCTGGTGCTGCTCCTGCTGCCGCGGTTCTCGCCGCGGGCGCCCCGCTGGGCGGAGGCGGTCGTGCCGCCGCGCTACCGGCGCCGCAAGGTCGTGCCGGCTCCCGAGGAGGCCCTGCCGGCCGAGGAGGAGCGCACGCCCGTGCCCGCCGGGGTCAACGGGGCGACCGCCATCGGTCACCGTTCCCGGTTCTCCGACCGGAGTAAGGCCGGGGCGCGGGGTTGACGAAAACCCCATCTCGCTCCATTACCAGACAGGACGCCCCGACGCCGTGCACACACGCGCGCAGTAGCTCTCACGTGTGACAGTTGGCACACCCTCTGGGTAAAGACCTATTCAAATAGTTTGTGATACGGTTCACGAGACCCGGCGACAGTGCCGAAGGACCGTAGTGCGACGGTCCGTTGGCCCCGAGACCCACCTCGGACCGGGCTTACGCTCGTCCATGACGACACCATCGCCCCCTCCAGCAAGCGGAGACACCGCCATGCCGTCCAACGACGCACGCACCCTGCTGCACACCGCCGTTCCCACCGCAGCCGTCGGCGCCATCGCCACGGTCGTCAGCGGTGTGGTCGTCGGTGGCAAGGGCGCGCTCGGCGCCGTCATCGGCACCGCGGTCGTGATCCTCTTCATGGGCATCGGGCTGGTGGTTCTGCAGCGGACGGCGAAGAAGCTTCCGCAGCTGTTCCAGGCCATGGGGCTCATGCTCTACACGGCCCAGCTGCTGGTCCTCTTCATCTTCCTGGCCTTGCTGAAGGACACCTCGGCGTTCGACTTCAAGGCCTTCGCCTTCACGCTGCTCGCCACGACCATCGTGTGGGTCGCCGCCCAGGCCCGGGCCTATATGAAGGCCAAGATCATGTACGTCGACCCCGAGAACACGGGGCCGAAGTCGTGAAGGGTAGGGCCGGGATAAAGGCGCGTTCGGCTTCCTGCTATCGTCCGGTGCCAACTGCGGCACTGCGGGCGCGGGCATCCGAAGCGGCGCCTGTCCCAGCGCGAGGCTCGATGCCGAACCGCCGCCCCCTTATCCGTAAGACCAGTCCAGTGCCGACCCGCGGCTGCGTGCCGCGCCGACACAACGAGGTTGCCGTACCTATGCGCCACGCTGAAGGAGCCCGCGGTGAGTGCTGACCAGACGCTTGCCTTCGACCCGGATTGCCACATCTTCACTGGATGCGGCTTCCCGGCGCCGGGCCTGCACACGTTCATGTACGAGCCCATCTTCTCCGTGGGCGGCTTCGACTTCTCCAAGCCGATGCTGCTCGCGCTTCTGGGCTCGATCGTGGTCGTCGGCTTCTTCTGGGCCGCTTTCAACAAGCCCAAGCTGATTCCCGGCAAGATGCAGATGGTCGGCGAGGCCGGTTACGACTTCGTGCGCCGCGGCATCGTCTACGAGATCATCGGCAAGAAGGACGGCGAGAAGTACGTCCCGCTGATGGTGTCCCTGTTCTTCTTCGTGTGGATCATGAACCTCTGGTCCATCATCCCGCTCGCGCAGTTCCCGGTCACCTCGCTGATCGCCTTCCCGGCGGCCCTCGCGCTGATCGTCTACGTGCTCTGGATCTCGCTGACCTTCAAGAAGCACGGCTTCGTCGGCGGCTGGAAGAACATCACCGGTTACGACAAGTCGCTCGGCCCGATCCTTCCTCTGGTCGTCGTCCTCGAGTTCTTCTCGAACCTGCTCATCCGGCCCTTCACGCACGCGGTCCGACTGTTCGCGAACATGTTCGCCGGTCACCTGCTGATCGTGATGTTCTCGCTGGCGACCTACTACCTCATGAACGAGATCGGCTTCGTCTACGCCGGTGCCTCGTTCGTGATGGTCATCATCATGACCGCCTTCGAGCTCTTCATCCAGGCCGTCCAGGCGTACGTCTTCGTCCTCCTGGCCTGCAGCTACGTCCAGGGCGCGCTCTCCGAGCACCACTGAGCCGGCCCGGCAGCAGCACCACCCCCCTTACCAACAGTCGTCCGGTGGCCAACCCCCACCGGGTCCTTGAAAGAGAAGGAAGAACCGGCATGTCCGCTCTCGAGACTCTCGCCGCCGTCAACGGAAACGTCGCCTCGATCGGCTACGGCCTCGCGGCCATCGGCCCCGGCGTCGGCGTCGGCATCATCTTCGGTAACGGCACCCAGGCCCTCGCCCGTCAGCCCGAGGCGGCCGGCCTGATCCGTACCAACCAGATCATGGGTTTCGCCTTCTGTGAGGCGCTCGCCCTCATCGGCATCGTCATGGGCTTCGTCTACAAGTAAGCCGGACCGACAGCCCATACCTTTTTACGGAAGGCACTGATGTGAACGCTCTGCTTCTTGCGGCAGCGGCGGAGGAGCAGCCTCCGCTCATCCCGCATCTCGACGAGCTCGTCATCGGCCTGATCGCCTTCGTCATCGTCTTCGGCTTCCTCGCCAAGAAGCTTCTCCCGAACATCAACAAGGTTCTGGACGAGCGCCGCGAGGCCATCGAGGGTGGCATCGAGAAGGCCGAGTCGGCCCAGATCGAGGCTCAGAGTGTGCTGGAGCAGTACAAGGCTCAGCTCGCCGAGGCCCGCCACGAGGCCGCGCGTCTCCGCCAGGAGGCGACGGAGCAGGGCACCGCGATCATCCAGGAGATGAAGGCGGAAGGCCAGCGCCAGCGCGAGGAGATCATCGCGGCCGGTCACGCCCAGATCGAGGCCGACCGCAAGGCCGCGTCCGCCGCGCTGCGTCAGGACGTGGGCAAGCTCGCCACCGACCTGGCCGCGAAGCTGGTCGGCGAGGCCCTCGAGGACCACGCCCGCCAGAGCCGCACCATCGACCGCTTCCTCGACGAGCTCGAGGAGAAGGCCGAGGCCGTCCGATGAACGGAGCGAGCCGCGAGGCACTGGGCACCGCACGCGAGGCCCTCGACGCGCTGACCGACAACACGTCGGTGGATGCCGGCAAGCTCGCGGGCGAGCTGGCTGCCGTCACCGCGCTGCTCGACCGCGAGGTGTCGCTGCGTCGGGTCCTGACCGACCCGGCGCAGTCGGGCGAGGCCAAGGCCGCGCTCGCGCAGCGACTCCTGTCCGGTCAGGTGGGCGGCGAGACCGTCGACCTGGTCTCCGGGATGGTCCGCTCCCGCTGGTCGCAGTCGCGCGACCTGGTCGACGCGGCCGAGGAGCTGGCGAACACCGCCGACCTCACCGCCGCCCAGAAGGCGGGCAGCCTCGACAACGTCGAGGACGAGCTGTTCCGCTTCGGCCGGATCGTCTCCTCCAGCACCGAGCTCCGCTCGGCGCTGACGGACAAGACCGCGAAGGCCTCCGCCAAGGGCGAGCTGCTGCGCAGCCTGCTCGGCGGCAAGGCCGACACCGTCACCGAGCGCCTGGTCGTCCGTCTCGTGACCCAGCCCCGGGGACGTAGCCTGGAAGCGGGACTCGAGTCCCTGTCCAAGCTCGCCGCGGCGCGCCGGGACCGGATGGTCGCCGTCGTCACCTCGGCGGTGCCGCTCAGCGACCGGCAGAAGCAGCGCCTCGGCGCCGTGCTGGCCAAGCTGTACGGCCGCCAGATGCACCTGAACCTGGACGTGGACCCCACGGTCCTCGGCGGGATCTCGGTGCGGGTCGGCGACGAGGTCATCGACGGCACCATCGCCGAGCGTCTCGACGAGGCGACCCGGCGACTGGCCGGCTGACCTCGGCCACAACTCAAGAAGCATGACCAGCGGCCCGGTTGGGCCGTGCAGAGATTGCAGAAGATTCCTGGGGGTCGGCCCCCAGACCCCCTAAGAAACTTCGGGCCCAACAAGGAGAGCAGGGAACCCAGATGGCGGAGCTCACGATCCGGCCGGAGGAGATCCGGGACGCGCTGGAGAACTTCGTCCAGTCGTACCAGCCGGACGCGGCCTCGCGCGAGGAGGTCGGCACGGTCAGCCTGGCCGGCGACGGTATCGCGAAGGTCGAGGGTCTTCCCTCGGCCATGGCGAACGAGCTGCTGAAGTTCGAGGACGGAACCCTCGGCCTCGCGCTGAACCTGGAAGAGCGCGAGATCGGTGCGATCGTCCTCGGCGAGTTCAGCGGCATCGAGGAGGGACAGTCGGTGCAGCGCACCGGCGAGGTCCTCTCCGTCGGTGTCGGTGAGGGATACCTGGGTCGCGTCGTCGACCCGCTCGGCAACCCGATCGACGGTCTCGGCGAGATCGCGACCGAGGGCCGCCGCGCCCTCGAGCTGCAGGCGCCCGGCGTCATGCAGCGCAAGTCGGTCCACGAGCCGATGGAGACCGGTTACAAGGCCGTCGACGCCATGACCCCGGTCGGCCGTGGTCAGCGTCAGCTGATCATCGGTGACCGCCAGACCGGCAAGACCGCCCTGGCCGTCGACACGATCATCAACCAGCGCGACAACTGGCGCTCGGGCGACGTGAACAAGCAGGTCCGCTGCATCTACGTCGCCGTGGGTCAGAAGGGCTCCACCATCGCGTCCGTGCGCGCGGCCCTCGAAGAGGCTGGTGCGCTCGAGTACACGACGATCGTCGCCGCCCCGGCGTCCGACCCGGCCGGCTTCAAGTACCTCGCCCCGTACACCGGCTCGGCCATCGGCCAGCACTGGATGTACCAGGGCAAGCACGTCCTGATCGTCTTCGACGACCTGTCGAAGCAGGCCGACGCCTACCGCGCCGTGTCGCTGCTGCTGCGCCGCCCGCCGGGCCGTGAGGCCTACCCGGGTGACGTCTTCTACCTGCACTCCCGCCTGCTCGAGCGCTGCGCCAAGCTCTCGGATGAGCTGGGTGCCGGTTCGATGACCGGTCTGCCGATCGTCGAGACCAAGGCCAACGACGTCTCGGCGTTCATCCCGACCAACGTCATCTCCATCACGGACGGCCAGTGCTTCCTGGAGTCCGACCTGTTCAACGCCGGTCAGCGTCCGGCCCTGAACGTCGGTATCTCGGTCTCCCGTGTCGGTGGCTCCGCCCAGCACAAGGCGATGAAGCAGATCTCCGGCCGTCTCCGCGTGGACCTGGCCCAGTTCCGTGAGCTGGAGGCGTTCGCCGCCTTCGGTTCCGACCTGGACGCCGCGTCGAAGGCGCAGCTGGAGCGCGGTCAGCGCATGGTCGAGCTGCTGAAGCAGCCGCAGTACCAGCCGATGGCCACGGAGAACCAGGTCGTCTCCATCTGGGCCGGCACCACCGGCAAGATGGACGACGTCCCGGTCGCCGACATCCGTCGCTTCGAGGCCGAGATGCTGGCGTACCTGCGCCAGAACCACTCGGGCCTCATGACCTCCATCCGTGAGGGCGGCAAGATGTCGGACGACACGCTGCAGTCCGTCGCCGACGCGATCGCGGAGTTCAAGAAGCAGTTCGAGACCTCTGACGGCAAGCTGCTCGGCGACGACGCCTCCGCCGTCAACGTCTCGAAGTGACGACGGAAGGGACCTGACTCATGGGAGCGCAGCTCCGGGTCTACAAGCGTCGCATCAAATCCGTCACCGCGACGAAGAAGATCACCAAGGCGATGGAGATGATCGCCGCCTCGCGCGTCGTCAAGGCGCAGCGAAAGGTGCAGGCGTCGACCCCGTACGCCACCGAGCTCACCCGCGCGGTGACCGCGGTGGCCACGGGCGCCAACGACAAGCACCCGCTGACCACCGAGGCGGAGAACCCGACCCGCGCCGCGGTCCTGCTCCTCACGAGCGACCGCGGTCTGGCCGGCGCCTTCAACTCCAACGCCATCAAGGCGGCGGAGCAGCTCATCCGGAAGCTGGAGGGCGAGGGCAAGGAGGTCGACATCTACGTGGTCGGCCGCCGTGGCGTCGCACACTTCAACTTCCGTGAGCGCAAGCTGGCCGACACGTGGACCGGCTTCACGGACGAGCCGTCGTACGCGGACGCCAAGAAGATCGGCGAGCCGCTGATCGAGGCGATCGAGAAGGAAACGGCCGAGGGCGGCGTGGACGAGCTCCACATCGTCTACACCGAGTTCGTCTCGATGATGACGCAGACGGCGGTCGAGGCCCGGCTGCTGCCCCTCAGCCTCGACGAGGTGGCGAAGGAGGCCGGCCAGCAGGACACGCTTCGTCCGCTGTACGACTTCGAGCCGTCGGCGGAGGACGTCCTCGACGCCCTGCTTCCGCGCTACGTCGAGAGCCGGATCTACAACGCGCTGCTTCAGTCCTCGGCCTCGAAGCACGCCGCCACGCGGCGCGCGATGAAGTCGGCGACCGACAACGCGGGTGAGCTGATCACCAACCTCACCCGACTTGCCAACGCGGCCCGCCAGGCCGACATCACCCAGGAAATCAGCGAGATCGTCGGTGGCACCGCAGCCCTGGCCGACGCGACCGCGGGGAGTGACAAGTAATGACGACCACTGTTGAGACGGCCGCCGCCACGGGCCGCGTCGCCCGGGTCATCGGCCCGGTCGTCGACGTGGAGTTCCCCGTCGACGCGATGCCGGAGATCTACAACGCGCTCAACGTCGAGGTTCCGGACCCGACCGGTGAGGGCACCAAGACGCTGACCCTCGAGGTCGCGCAGCACCTCGGTGACGGCATGGTCCGCACCATCTCCATGCAGCCCACCGACGGTCTGGTGCGCCAGGCCGTCGTGACCGACACGGGTTCCGCCATCACGGTCCCCGTCGGTGACGTCACCAAGGGCAAGGTCTTCAACACCCTGGGCGAGGTTCTCAACGAGGACGCGTCCACGGTCGCGAACGCCGAGCGCTGGGGCATCCACCGCAAGGCCCCGGCCTTCGACCAGCTCGAGTCCAAGACCGAGATGTTCGAGACCGGCCTGAAGGTCGTCGACCTTCTCACCCCGTACGTCAAGGGTGGAAAGATCGGTCTGTTCGGTGGTGCCGGTGTCGGCAAGACCGTTCTGATCCAGGAAATGATCATGCGTGTGGCGAAGCTGCACGAGGGTGTGTCGGTCTTCGCGGGCGTCGGCGAGCGCACCCGTGAGGGCAACGACCTCATGGTCGAGATGGAGGAGGCCGGCGTTCTCGACAAGACCGCGCTGGTCTTCGGCCAGATGGACGAGCCCCCGGGCACCCGTCTGCGCGTGGCCCTCGCCGGTCTGACCATGGCGGAGTACTTCCGCGATGTGCAGAAGCAGGACGTGCTGTTCTTCATCGACAACATCTTCCGCTTCACCCAGGCCGGTTCCGAGGTGTCGACCCTGCTCGGCCGTATGCCCTCCGCGGTGGGCTACCAGCCGAACCTGGCCGACGAGATGGGTCTCCTCCAGGAGCGCATCACCTCGACCCGTGGTCACTCGATCACCTCGATGCAGGCGATCTACGTCCCCGCCGACGACCTCACCGACCCGGCGCCGGCGACCACCTTCGCCCACCTCGACGCGACGACGGTTCTCTCCCGTCCGATCTCCGAGAAGGGCATCTACCCGGCCGTGGACCCGCTGGACTCCACGTCCCGGATCCTGGACCCGCGTTACATCGCGCAGGACCACTACGACACCGCCATGCGGGTCAAGGGCATCCTGCAGAAGTACAAGGACCTCCAGGACATCATCGCGATCCTCGGTATCGACGAGCTGAGCGAGGAGGACAAGCTCGTTGTCCACCGCGCCCGGCGTGTCGAGCGCTTCCTGTCCCAGAACACCCACGCGGCGAAGCAGTTCACCGGTGTGGACGGTTCGGACGTTCCGCTCGACGAGTCGATCTCCGCGTTCAACGCGATCTGCGACGGAGAGTTCGACCACTTCCCGGAGCAGGCCTTCTTCATGTGTGGTGGTCTCGAGGACCTCAAGAAGAACGCCAAGGAGCTCGGCGTCTCCTGAGCCCCGTGCTCGCCTGAGGGGGGCGGGATCGGTCCCGCCCCCCTCTTCACGCCCACTAGAATTGATCCCAACACCCGGCAGCACCGCCGGGTGGTGACCCGAGGAGCCAACCTTGGCTGCTGAGCTGCACGTCGAGCTGGTCGCCGCTGACCGGAGTGTCTGGTCCGGCGAGGCCACCCTGGTCATCGCGCGTACCACCTCCGGCGACATCGGCGTCATGCCCGGTCACCAGCCGCTGCTCGGTGTGCTGGAGTCGGGCCCGGTGACCATCCGTACGAGCGAGGGCGGCACGATCGTGGCCGCTGTCCACGGCGGATTCATCTCCTTTGCCGACGACAAGCTGTCTCTGCTCGCGGAGATCGCCGAGCTGGCGGACGAGATCGACGCCCAGCGTGCCGAGCGCGCGCTGGAGCGCGCCAAGGGCGAGGAGGACGCCGCCGCCGAGCGGCGCGCCGAAGTCCGGCTGCGCGCGGTAGCGGTCCGCTAGCGGACCGCGCCGAGAGCCAGCCCTCAGCCGCGGCACGGATGGAATTTTCCAGCCCGTGTCGCGGCTGAGGCGATGCATATGCAGGTTGTATTCGGTCAGGCCGGGTCCACCGGTTACGGGAAGCGGCGAGGAGGTCGGTGAAGATGTTCCTCGCGCTGCTTGTCTGCGGGCTGGTCGTCGCACTGGTGGTGATCGGGCTCTTCGTCTTCGGCTTGCGCCGCAGACTGATCCAGCGGGCCGGCGGCACCTTCGACTGTTCCCTGCGCTGGAACGTGCCGGAGACGCCGGACTCCACCGGCAAGGGCTGGGTGTACGGGGTCGCCCGTTACAGCGGTGACGAGATCGCCTGGTTCCGTGTCTTCTCGTACGCGCCCCGCCCCCGCCGCATCCTGGAGCGCTCGGCCATCGAGGTCCTGGAGCGCCGGATGCCGGAGGGCGAGGAGGAGCTGGCCCTGCTGTCGGATTCCGTGATCCAGGGCTGTCTGGTGAAGGGCACCCGCCTGGAGCTGGCGATGAGCGAGGACGCGCTCACCGGCTTCCTTGCCTGGCTGGAGGCGGCGCCGCCAGGGCAGCGGGTGAATGTCGCCTGATCATGCCGTCCGACCCTCTCTCTGATCTTTCTGTACGGCCCGGTGAGTGCCATGTGTGGACCGCCCGGGCCGTTTCCGTTTCCCCGGACCGCGTCCGGCTGCTCGACGACCGCGAGCGCCGGGTGTACGGGTCGCTGCTGCGCGAGGCCGACCGCGCGTCGTACCTGACCGCGCACGCTCTGCTGCGGCTGGTCCTGGGCGAGGCCCTGGGCCGTGATCCGGCGGGGCTCGTCTTCTCCGCCGGGCCGCACGGCAAGCCGTACCTGGAGGACGCTCCGGTGGAGTTCTCGCTCTCGCACTCGGGGGAGCGGGTGGCCGTGGCGCTGACCTCGGGCACCCCGGTGGGGGTGGACGTGGAGCGGGTCACCGATCTGGCCGAGCTGCCGCTGCCGGTGCTGTCCGGCGAGGAGCGGGCGGTGTTCGATCGCGTGCCGGGCCCGGAGCGGGCGGCGGCCTTCACCGCGTACTGGGTGCGCAAGGAGGCGGTCCTGAAGGCGACCGGGGAGGGGCTGCGGGTGGATCCCGCGCGGCTCACCGTCTCGGCCCCCGACCGGCCGGCGGAGCTGCTCGGCTGGCGGGGGCGGGACGGCGTACAGCCGCACCCGCCGGTGCGGCTGTACGACGTGGACGCGGGGGAGGGGTACCGGGGGGCCGTCGCCCTGCTGGGGGACGCGGCCCACCGGATCGTTCCTCGGACGGTCAGTTCAGTCCGCTGTTGAGGGCGCCGACCAGCTCGCCGTTCGAGGTGTCGCCGCTGAACTCCCAGAAGAAGGCGCCGCCCAGGCCCTGGTTCTTGGCCCAGCCCATCTTCGAGGTGACGGTGGCGGGGGTGTCGTAGCTCCACCAGTTGGTGCCGCAGTGGGCGTAGGCGGTGCCGGCGACGGTGCCGTTGGCCGGGCAGGAGTTCTTCAGGACCTTGTAGTCCTCGATGCCCTGCTCGTAGGTGCCGGCGGCGGGTCCGGTGGCGGTGCCGCCGGGCTCCTTCTGCGTCACTCCGGTCCAGCCGCGGCCGTAGAAGCCGATGCCGAGGAGCAGCTTGTTCGCCGGGACGCCCTTCGCCTTGAACTTGGCGATCGCCTCGGCGGAGTTGAAGCCCGCCTGCGGGATGCCGGGGTAGGAGGTGAGCGGGGAGTGCGGGGCCGTCGGGCCCTTCGCCGCCCAGGCGCCGAAGAAGTCGTACGTCATCACGTTGAACCAGTCCATGTACGGCGCGGCGCCCGCGTAGTCGGTGGCGTCGATCTTGCCGCCGGCGGAGGCGTCGGCCGTGACGGCCGCGGTGACCAGGTTGTTGGCGCCGAACTTGGCGCGCATGGCCTGCATCATGTTCTTGAAGGCGTTCGGGCCGCTGGTGTCACAGGACAGGCCGCAGGCGTTGGGGTACTCCCAGTCGAGGTCGATGCCGTCGAAGACGTCGGCCCAGCGCGGGTCCTCCACCAGGTCGTAGCAGGACTGGGCGAAGGCGGTCGGGTTCTGCACGGCCTGGCCGAAGCCGCCGGACCAGGTCCAGCCGCCGAAGGACCAGAGGACCTTGATGTGCGGGTAGGCCTTCTTCAGCTTGCGCAGCTGGTTGAAGTTGCCGCGCAGCGGCTGGTCCCAGGTGTCGGCGACGCCGTCGACGGACTGGTCGGCGGTGTAGGCCTTGTCGTAGTCGGCGTAGGCGTCGCCGATGGTGCACTTGCCGCCGGTGACGTTGCCGAAGGCGTAGTTGATGTGGGTGATCTTCGAGGCGGACCCCGAGGTCACGATGTTCTTGACGTGGTAGTTGCGGCCGTAGACGCCCCAGTTGGTGAAGTAACCCATCTTCACCGTGCCGCCGGGCTGGGGGTTGCCCCCGCCGCCGCCGGTGGTGCGCACGGAGACGGCGCCGCTGGCCGGACCGGTCTGGTCGGCGGTGTCGCGGGCGACGACGGTGTAGCTGTAGTCGGTGCCCGCGGTCAGTCCGGTGTTGGTGTACGTCAGTCCGGTGACGGTGGCGACGGTGGTGCCGTCGCGCTTGACGTCGTAGTTCTTGACGCCCTTGTCGTCGGTGGCCGCGGTCCAGGTGAGCTTCACGGAGGTGTCGGTGACGCCCGAGGCCACGGGTGTGCCGGGGGCGGAGGGGGCGCTGTCGCCGGGCTGGGTGGACCCGTCGCAGGAGCCGCCGTTGACCTTGCAGCCGCTGGGCGAGCCGGAGCCGCTGCCGTTGAAGCCGAAGGAGACGGTGGCGCCGGGGGCGAGGGTGCCGTTCCAGCCGACGTTCTTGGCGGTCCAGTGGGTGCCGGAGCCGGTGACGGTGGCGTCCCAGGCGGAGGTGACCGCGGTGCCGGAGGGGAAGTCCCACTCCACGGTCCAGGAGGAGAGGGTGGTGGTGCCGGTGTTCTTCACCGTCCACTTGCCCTCGAAGCCGGAGCCCCAGTCGGAGACCCTGGTGTACGTGGCGGTGGCGGAGGTGGCCGCCTCGGCGGGGGCGGCGAGGCCGACCATGGCGGCCAGGGGCAGGACGAGGGCGGTCAGACCGGCGGCGGCCCGGTGTCTGAACCCTGTTCTGCGCGTCGGTGCTTGAGTGCTCAACGGTGCTCCTCAAGTTGCGGACGGACAAGGTGGGGGTGGTCCGTGGAGATGCGCGCGCCCCGCGAGCGTAGGAAGGTCTGGACCAATCGTCAAGAGGTCCAGACCAACGTCACCCGGTCGTGACTAGAGCCCCAACTCCCTTGCCAGGACCGCCGCTTGCACCCTGCTTCGCAGCTCCAGCTTGCCGAGCACCTTCGACACATGGGTCTTCACGGTCGCCTCCGCCATCTCCAGACGCACCGCGATCTCCGCGTTGGACAGCCCCGCGCCGAGCGCCGCGAGCACCTCCCGCTCCCGGGGCGTCAGCGCGTCGACGGCACCGGACGCCGCGGGGACCGGCCGGCTCGGCGCCGCGAACTCGGCGATCAGCCGCCGGGTCACCGCCGGGGCGATCAGGCCCTCGCCGCGCGCCACCGTCCGCACCGCCTCCACCAGGTCCCTGGCGTCGGTGTTCTTCAGCAGGAAGCCCGCCGCGCCCGCGCGCAGCGCCCCGAACACGTACTCGTCGAGGTCGAAGGTGGTCAGCACCAAGACGTCGGCGAGCCCTTCCGCCACCACCTGCCGGGTCGCCGCCACCCCGTCGAGCCGCGGCATCTGCACGTCCATCAGGACCAGATCCGGACGCAGTTCACGGGCCAGCTCCACCGCCCGCTCGCCGTCCGCCGCCTCGCCCACCACCTCGATGTCGGGCGCGCTGCCCAGGATCAGCACGAGCCCGGCCCGTACCGCGCTCTGGTCCTCCGCGACCACGATCCGGATCGTCATGCCTCCGGTGTCCTCTCCTCGGCGGGCAGCACGGCCCGCACCTGCCAGATCTTCGTCCCGTCCCCGTTCGGCACGGGCCCCGCCTCGAACTCCCCGCCGAGCAGCGCCACCCGCTCGCGCATGCCGACCAGACCGGCCCCCGAACCCGGCGCGCGAGGGCCGGGACGGTCCCCGAACGGGCTGGTCACCCGTACCGTCAGCACCCGGTCGTCGCGGGCGAGACGCACCACGACCGGGCCGGCCGGGGCGTGCTTGAGGGCGTTGGTCAGGGACTCCTGCACGATCCGGTAGGCGGCGAGCTCGACCGGCGCCGGCAGCGGCTCCCCGCCGTCCTCGCGGCCGTCGTCGAGGGCGAACGTCAGCCCGCTGGACGTGCCGTTCGTCCGGGCCTGTGCGACCAGCGCGTCCAGGCCCGCCAGCGTGGGGGCCGCCGCGGGCTCGGCGTCGCCGCTGCTGTCCCGGAGCAGGCCGATCAGCCGCCGCATCTCGTCCAGGCCCGCCACGCTGTTCTCCCGGATCACGCCCAGTGCCCGCCGCGTGGTGTCCGGGTCGTCCAGCGAGAGCGCCGCCGTGGAGTGAATGGCGATCGCCGAGAGGTGGTTGGCCACCATGTCGTGCAGCTCGCGGGCCATCCGGGCGCGCTCGGCGACCACCGCCTGGGTGCGGTCCATCTCGGCGAGCAGCGCGGTCTGTTCGGCGCGCAGCCTGGCCGCCTCGGCGGCCTGGCGGTGGTTGCGCACCACGGCTCCGGTGAGGGCGGGCAGGAAGCAGACGATGCCGCTGGCCACGCCGATCAGCAGCGCGTAGGCGTTCTGCCACCAGACCAGGAAGCCGATGGTGATGCCGACGGTGATCAGCCCGGTCGTGTACGGGATGCGGCGGGCCGAAGCGGGCGTCCCGTACACCACGGCGGCGTAGACGACGTCCGTGAACATCAGGATGGTCAGCACATTGCCGTAGGTGAACTCGTTCGCCACGACGGTGAGGGTGCCGACCAGCAGCGCGGTGCGCGGCAGGGACCGGCGGACCGTCTCCGCCGCGGTCATGACCAGGAGCGGCACCAGTGGTGCCCACCGCGTCTCGATCAGGGCCTCGGTCTTGACCACCATGCCGAAGCCCCACAGCAGCAGGCCGAAGGCCAGGCCACCGGCGGCGATGAGCAGGTCGACGCGGTGCGGGCGGGGGAGTCTCACCCCCTCATCCAACACGCTGCCGGCCGACCGGACGTCGCCGTCGGGGCCGATCCGCGGCGCGCCGCCCCTCCGTCGAAGGATGTAGACGTGGTTCGTCGGTCGCGACGACGAAACGGGCCGCGGGGCACGGGAGGCTGGGAGGGACAACGGGGGAGACCGGAAGGAGCCTGGTCGTGATCGTCACGCTCATCGTCGTCTGCGAGGTCGGATTCTGGGTGCTGCTGGCCGCCGGCCTGGCCGCCCGCTATCTGCTGAGGATGCCGCGTACCGGCCTCGCGCTGCTGTTGTGCGAGCCGCTGCTCGAGGTCCTGCTCCTGGTGGTGACCACGATCGATCTGAAGAACGGCGCCGACCCGAGCTGGCGGCACGGGCTGGCCGCCGTGTACATCGGCTACACCGTCGGCCACGGCCACCGCACCGTGAAGTGGCTCGACGGTCACGCCGCCCACCGTCTCGGCGGCGGCCCTCCGCCGGTGAAGCCGCCGCGCTACGGCATGGCGCGCGCCCGCCACGAGGGCGCGGTCTGGCTGGGCTCGGTGACGGCAGCGGCCGTGGCGTCCGGGCTGCTGCTGCTCGCGTCCTGGTACGTCGGCGACACCGGCGACACGTCCTCGCTGCGGATGTGGATGTACGGGGCCTGGCGGGCCGTCGGCATCCACGGCCTGATCGCGCTCAGCTACGCGATCTGGCCGAAGAAGGAGCCGGTGAAGAAGGAGCCGGTGAAGAAGGAGCCGGTGGGGAAGGGGACCGGGAAGGACTCAGCGGTCCCCGCCCGGGACCCACAGGACGTCCCCGACCTCCTGGTTGGCGGTCCGCGCAAGGATGAAGAGCAGGTCTGAGAGCCGGTTGAGGTACGTGGCGGTCAGCGGGTTCATCGTCTCCCCGTGCACCTCCATGGCCGCCCAGGTCGAGCGCTCCGCGCGCCGGACCACCGTGCACGCCTGGTGCAGCAGCGCCGCACCGGGCGTGCCGCCGGGCAGGATGAAGGAGCGCAGCTTCTCGAGCGGCTCCAGGAAGCGGTCGCAGTCCGCCTCCAGCTTGTCGATGTAGGTCTGCTCCACCCGCAGCGGCGGGTACTTCGGATCCTCGACCACGGGCGTGGACAGGTCCGCGCCCACGTCGAACAGGTCGTTCTGGACGCGGACGAGGACCTTCACGACCTCCTCGTCGAGCTGCCCGAGGGCGATGGCCGTGCCGATGACGGCGTTGGCCTCGTTGGCGTCGGCGTAGGCCGAGATCCGCAGATCGGTCTTGGCGGTCCGGCTCATGTCGCCGAGGGCGGTGGTGCCCTGGTCGCCGGTGCGGGTGTAGATGCGCGTCAGATTGACCATGCCACCAGCGTAGTTACGCCCCGGCCTTCCGGAAGGCGCGTGTGCCGATGGTCACGGCGAGCGCCGTGAGTCCGAGCGCGACGAGGACGCCGTACAGCATCGCCGGGGTCGCGTACCGCCCGACGTACGCGTCCCGCACCGCGTCCACCAGATAGCGGAACGGCATCAGGCGGGAGAGCGCGTCGAGCCAGCCGGGCGCGAGCGCCATCGGCAGCATCAGGCCGGACAGCAGCATCGAGGGCATCGCGAGCGCGTTGATCACGGGGCCGAACTCCTGCGGGGTGCGGACCTTCATCGCGAGCACGTACGAGAGGGAGGCCAGCGCGAAGGTCAGCAGGGCGACGAAGCAGAATCCGATCAGGATCCCCGTCACCGGTGCCCGCAGCCCCATCACCAGGGCGGCCAGGACCAGCAGCACGGCCTGGAACACGAAGAGCGAGGCGTCCCGCAGCACCCGCCCGAGCAGCAGCGCGAGCCGGCTGACCGGGGTGACGCGCATCCGCTCCACCACGCCCCAGTTCTTCTCCATGATCAGCGAGAAGCCGGCGAACGAGGCGCCGAAGAGACCGAGCTGGAGCAGCAGACCGGGGACGAGGACCTGCCAGGAGTCGCCCTCGCGACCGAGGGGCAGGCCGGTGAGCAGGGGCCCGAAGAAGAGCAGGTACATCAGCGGCATCAGCACGCCGAAGAGGATCTGGAACGGGGAGCGCAGGGTCTGGCGGGCGTAGCGCCCGAAGACGAGCGCCGTGTCGTGGAGAAGCAAGGCGGGTCCTATACGGCGACGGGAACGGGGTCGGTGGGGGCCGGGCCGCGCCCGGTGACGGCGAGGAAGGCGTCCTGGAGGGTGGTGACGCCGTGCTCCGCCTTGAGGGCGGCCGGGCTGCCCTCGGCGACGACGACGCCCCGGTCCACGATCACCAGCCGGTCCGCGAGCGCGTCGGCCTCGTCGAGGTAGTGGGTGGTGAGCACCACGGTGGTGCCGTGGTCGTCGCGCAGCCGGCGTACGAGCGCCCACAGGTCGGCCCGGCTGCCCGGGTCGAGCCCGGTCGTCGGCTCGTCGAGGAAGAGCACCTCGGGCCGGTGGGTGAGGCCCATCGCGAGGTCGAGGCGGCGGCGCTGGCCGCCGGAGAGGGCGGCGGTGGAGCGGTCGAGGAGCTCGGTGAGGTCGAGTTCCCGGGCCAGCTCCTCGGCCCGGGCGGCGGCCGCGGCCTTGGACAGCCGGTAGAGCCGTCCCTGGGTGACGAGTTCGGAGCGCACGGTCTCCTGCGGGTCGACGCCGCCGGACTGGGCGACGTACCCGATCCGGCGTCGTACGGCGGCGGGGGCGGCGAGCAGGTCGTGGCCCGCGACGGTGGCGGCGCCGCCGGTGGGCGGCAGCAGCGTGGTGAGCATGCGCAGGGTGGTGGTCTTGCCGGCGCCGTTGGGCCCGAGGAGTCCGAGGATCTCGCCGGGCCGCACGGTGAGGTCGATGCCGCGCACCGCCTCCACGGGGCCGTTCTTGGTGAGGAAGGTCCGGGAGAGCCCGGCCGTACTGATGATGGGCATGGTGACCACAAAAACAGAGTCTTTGAAATTTTGCAACGCCTCCAAGAATTCAGGGGCACCTAGAATGGCGCCATGGCTGAGGGGCTCAGGGAGCGCAAGAAGCGCCAGACGAAACAGCGGATCTCGGACATCGCGACCGGACTGTTTCTGGAGCACGGTTTCGTGACCGTGACCATCGCGGAGATCGCGGAAGCCGCGGACGTCTCCGTCAACACGGTCTACAACTACTTCCCGGCCAAGGAGGACCTCTTCCTCGACCGGATGGAAGGCGTCACCCTCCGCCTGTCCCGGATGATCCGCGGCCGCGACCGGGGCGAGTCCGCCGCCCGGGCCGTGCTGCGCGAGATGCGCCAGCAGATCGGCGCCGTCTCGCCCGCGTACGGACTCATGGACGGCTTCGACGCCTTCATGAACGTCATCGAGCACGCCCCCACCCTCAAGGCCCGGCTCTTCTACCTCCAGCAGGAGGTCCACGACGCGGTCGTCGCCACCCTGCGCGAGGAGACCGCCGCCGCCGAGGACGACCCGCTGCCGCTCCTCGTCGGCGGACAGATCGCCTGGATCGAGAACACCGCCGTCGGGTACATCACCCGCGAGATGAGCGCCGGCCGCAAGGCCACCACCGTCTCCCGCGAGACCCTCGACCTCCTCGACGAGATCGAGGAGGTGCTGAGCGACAAGGTGCTCGACTACGCCGTACGGGCCGACTGAGCCACCCGCCCGGCCTGTCGTGAGTGTGACGTCCGTCAAAGGGGACGTGACGCGCCTTACTTATCGGTCACAACGCCGCCCGCGCCCGCTAATCTCCGCCGGAGAGCCAGAAGTGAACAGTTGTTACGGGCATTGAGGGGTGGAAGACGTGGCCAGGAAGCTCGCCGTCATCGGGGCCGGACTCATGGGGTCCGGCATCGCGCAGGTCTCGGCCCAGGCCGGCTGGGACGTCGTCCTGCGTGACGTCACCGACGCCGCACTGACGCGGGGCACCGACGCCATCAAGACCTCCTACGAGCGCTTCGTCGCCAAGGGCAGGCTGGACGCCGCCGAGGCAGAGGCCGCGCTCGGCCGGATCACCGCCACCACCGAGCTCGACGCGGTCGCCGACGCCGACATCGTCGTCGAGGCCGTCTTCGAGAAGCTCGAGGTCAAGCACGAGATCTTCCGCTCCCTCGACAAGGTCGCCAAGGACGGCGCCGTCCTCGCCTCCAACACCTCCGCCATCCCGATCACCAAGATCGCCGCGGTGACGGAGCGCCCGGAGGCCGTCGTCGGCACCCACTTCTTCTCGCCGGTCCCGATGATGCAGCTCTGCGAGCTCGTCCGCGGTTACAAGACCAGCGACGAAACCCTCGCCACCGCACGGGAGTTCGCCGAGTCCGTCGGCAAGACCTGCATCGTCGTCAACCGCGACGTGGCCGGCTTCGTCACCACCCGCCTCATCACGGCGCTCGTCGTCGAGGCCGCCAAGCTCTACGAGTCGGGCGTGGCCACCGCCGAGGACATCGACATCGCCTGCAAGCTCGGCTTCGGGCACGCCATGGGCCCGCTCGCCACCACCGACCTCACCGGCGTCGACATCCTCGTCAACGCCACGAGCAACATCTACGCCGAGACCCAGGACGAGAAGTTCGCGCCGCCGGAGCTGATGCGCCGGATGGTGGACGCGGGTGACATCGGCCGCAAGAGCGGGCAGGGCTTCTACACGTACTGAACCGCACACCGGTTCCGCACAGGGGTCCGACCGCCCCCGCACCATCGCCCTCAGGGGTGAATTTCGATATCGGTTCGCTTACAAGGCGCAACGCTTCTGCCGATGCGGCAGTCAAGCGTTGCGTGGACGGGCACACGACGGAGCACTCTCGGGGAGCGCATATGCACATCAGGGGCGACCACGCCGAGCTGGTCGTCGGGGGCCGCCTCGACGTCCGCAGCGCGGCGGACGCCCGCACGGTCCTGCACTCGGCCGTCGACGACGGCGTCGGCGACCTCGTGCTCGACCTGACCGGCCTCGACTCCTGGGACGCCACCGGGCTCGGCGTCATCATGGGCGCCCACCGCCGGGCCGGCCGGTGCGGCCGCCGCCTGGTGCTGCGCGGAGTGCCGCCCCAGATGCAGCGCCTGCTCGTCGCCACCCGGCTGCACCGCATCCTCGCCATCGAGGGCGGACTCGCCGCCGAGTCGCTGCCCCGCGTCTGAACGGTCGTCACACGTCACAGCCGCGACACGCGGCTGTGAAGCCACTGTGAGAACCAGGCGTCACGCGCAATCCTCACAAGACCATGACGTCTTGGGCTCGGTGCCACCCCGACTGTTCCCGGAGGTCGGACAACCGTCTAGGGTCGGCTCGCCTGCACATCGCCCGCCGCTTGGGAGCTTGGACCATGGACCCGATCAACCGGGGACCGGAGGAGTACGGTCACGACGCCGAGGGCGAGGACGCCCGCCCCGGACACGCCGTACCCACGCCCGCGTCCACCGCCCCCGCCCGGGTGCGCACCGCCCGGCTCGTCTCCGGCGGCCTCCTGCTCACCGTCAACCCCCTCGACGGCAGCGAGATCGAGGTGTGCCCGCCCGGAGAACAGCCCCCGGCACCCCGCCGCCGCACCGCCCAGGAGCGCGCCGACGCCGCCCGCGCCGCCCACCCGCCCGTACCGCCCGGCCCCGCGGCCCCCGCCCTCCCGCTGCTCGAACGGCAGGAACAGCGCGAAAAGCTCGTCCACCACCTCAGCCGCGGCCGCTCCGCCCGGCTCACCGGCCCCGCCGGCTCCGGACGCACCACCCTCCTCGACGCCGTCGCCGCCGACTGCGCCGAGATCGCCCCCGACGGCGTCGTCCGGCTCTCCGGCCACCACCGCGCGCCCACCGACCTGCTGTACGAGCTCTTCCACGCCGTCCAGCACGCCCCCGCGTTCCGGCCGGACCGCGAGGAACTCCTCCTCGAGGTCCGCGGCATCGGCGCCATCGTCGTCGTCGACGACCTGGAGTTCGGCGGCGCCGCGCTCGACGAGCTGCTCGCCGCCACCCCCGACTGCGCCTTCCTCCTCGCCGCCACCCCCGACACCCCCGCCGCCTCGCCCGAGGCCGCCCTCGAAGAGGTCGAACTCCCCGGACTCGGCCGCGCCGCCGCCGTCGAACTCCTGGAGAGCGCCGTCGGCCGCGCCCTCACCGAGGACGAGGCCAACTGGGCGGGCGACCTCTGGTTCGAGTCCGAAGGGCTGCCGCTCCGCTTCGTCCAGGCCGGCGCCCTGCTCCGGCAGCGCGACCGGCTCCGCGTCGCGCCCGCCGAGTTCGACGCCTTCGGCGCCCTGGAGGAGGCCTTCGGCCCGTCCGGCCCCGGGACCACCGCCCAGGGCGCGGCCGCGGACCCCGCCGACGACCCCGACGTCGAGGTCCGCGCCGTACCGCTGCCCAGCCTCGGCGAAGGCGCCGCCCCGGCCGCCCTGCTCGCCTCCCGGCTCAGCCGCGCCGCCCAGGAGACCCTGCGCTTCGCCGTCGCCCTCGGCGGCGAGGTGCCCCACCAGGCGCATCTGCCCGCCCTCGTCGGCGACACCCATGCCGACGCGGCCGTCGGCGAGCTCATGTCCTGCGGACTGCTCTCCCCGGTCGGCACCCGCTACCGGCTCGCCGCCGGCGTCCTCACCCAGCTGCTCGCGCAGAACCACGAGCCCGACCCCGCCGGCCGCGCCCACACCGTCGCCCAGCACTACGCCTGGTGGGCCGGACACCCGTCCGTCAGCCCCGAGCGCGCCACCGCCGAGGCCGACTCCCTGCTCGCCGCCCTCGCCGTGCTCGTCCCCGGCGCCGAGGCAGAGCACCCGGTCACCGCCGTCCGGCTCGCCCGCGCCGCCGCGCCCGCCTTCGCCGCGGGACTGCACTGGAGCGCCTGGGAACGCGCCCTGCGCGGCGGCCAGGAAGCCGCCCGCATGTCCGGCGAGGTCGCCGAAGAGGCATGGTTCCACCACGAATTGGGCATCCTCGCGCTCTGCCGGGGCAGCCTCCAGCGGGCCCGCGCCGAACTGGAGGCCTCCATCGGCATGCGCGGCGCCCTCGCCGACAAGCGCGGCACCGTCGCCGGGCGCCGGGCCCTCGCGCTCGTCGCCGACCTCGCCGGCGAGACCACCCCCGTGGAACCCGCGTCCCCGGCCACGCCGCCCGCCGGCACACCGGCCGCCACCCCGGCGCAGGGCTCCCGGCCGCCCGCCCTGCCGCGCCGCGAAGGGCCGGCCTCGCCGCCCCGCGGCATCCCCGCGACCACGCCGCTCCCCGCCAAGCCCGCCTTCCCCGACCTCGCCCCGCCGACCCCGCCGCGCTCCTTCCCGGCCTTCATGGAGGAGCCCCCGACGGTCGTCGCCCGTACGGGCACGGGCGCGGGCACGGGCGCGGGCGTACGGCCCGGTGCCGGCCCGGCCCCCGACCGGGACGACGACCGGCGGGGCGGCCTGCGCAAGGGCATCCTCACCGGCGCCCGCCGCAACCTGGCCGCCGTCGGCGCGGGCGCGCTCCTCGTCGCCGTGCTCGGCACCGTGGTGACCCTCGGCGCCACCTCAGGCGACGGCGCCGAACCCGGCGCCGACCGGGTCACCTCCGACAGCAGCACCGGCCCGGACGGCACGGACGACGGCACCGGCGGCGAGACCGAGCCCACCGAGGAGCCGACCGACCGCCCCTCGGAAACGGCGTCCCCCGGTCCGACCGGTACGGCGTCCCCGGGCGGGACCGGCCCGACCGGCAGCGCGCCGGACCCGACGTCCTCGCCGTCCGCGACGGACACCCGTGAGCCGAGCGACCCGACGAAGACGCCGCCGCGCCCGACGATGTCGCCGACGGGGACACAGTCCCCGAAGCCCAGCCCGTCGTCGTCGACCCCCAGCGAGTCGCCGTCGAGCTCGACCACCGCGCCCTCGCCGTCCGCGAGCACGAGCGGCACGCCCAGCGACTCCGCCTCCGCGTCCGCCTCCCGCTCCGGATCCTCCACCGAGAGCGGCTCCCCGGCCTGACCCGCGTACGCCGAAGGCCCGGGTGCGTCCACCGCACCCGGGCCTTCCCGCGTATCCGTACCTACGTACGGGGGCTCAGAAGAGCCGCAGCTTGTCGTCCTCGATCCCGCGCAGCGCGTCGTAGTCGAGCACCACGCAGTCGATCCCGCGGTCGGTCGCGAGCACCCGCGCCTGCGGCTTGATCTCCTGGGCCGCGAAGATGCCCTTCACCGGCGCCAGGTGCGGGTCGCGGTTGAGCAGCTCCAGATAGCGGGTCAGCTGCTCCACGCCGTCGATCTCGCCGCGCCGCTTGATCTCCACCGCGACCGTCGCCCCGTCGGAGTCCCGGCACAGGATGTCCACGGGCCCGATCGCCGTCGGGTACTCGCGGCGGACCAGCGTCCATCCCTCGCCCAGCGTCTCGATGCGGTCCGCGAGCAGCTCCTGGAGGTGCGCTTCCACGCCGTCCTTGATGAGACCCGGGTCGACGCCCAGTTCGTGCGAGGAGTCGTGGAGGATCTCCTCCATCGTGATGATCAGTTTCTCGCCCGCTTTGTTGATCACGGTCCAGACCGCCGCCGCGCCGTTCTCCACGGCCTCGCCGTCGGCGGATTCCTTCAGCGTGCAGGGCGGCGACATCCAGTTGAGCGGTTTGTACGCCCGGTCGTCCGCGTGGATCGAGACGCTGCCGTCGGCCTTGACCAGGATCAGACGGGGCGCGGAGGGCAGGTGGGCCGTGAGCCGACCCGCGTAGTCCACGGAACAACGGGCAATGACGAGACGCATGGTCCGCAACGCTACAAGACGGACGATGCTCTACGCGATTCGGCCCGTAACGCCCGCCCGGCGTACGCCCAACACCCGTCGGTTATTGGCCGGTTGTGTGCCCAATCTCCTGGTGCGGTCAGGACCCGGCGCTTACCGTGGAGGACAGGAGGTCGTCGCCCGTGCACGCTGCGTGCGCGCCGCCGGCCCCTGCCCCTGCCCGCAAGACCCCGCTCGCGGGGTCGCGAGAGGAGAACCCATGTCGCTCGACGTCTCACCGGCCCTGTTGGAACAGGCCGAGCGAGGCGAGGTCGACGAAGCCGACTTCGTCGACTGCGTCCGGACCTCCCTGCCCTACGCATGGGAGATGATCAGTTCTCTGGTGGCACAGCTGAAGGTCGACGGCGGAGAGTTCGCCGACAACCAGACGCCGCCGCCGAATGAGCAGGCACGTGGTCAGCTGTTGCGTGCACTCGCGAGCGATGCCATCCGCGGTGCGCTGCAGCGGCACTTCGGGGTGCGTCTCGCCTTCCAGAACTGCCACCGTGTGGCGGTCTTCCCGCTGGACCCGTCGGTGGACGAGCGGCTCGCCCGCTTCACCTCCGTACGGGGGCAGCTCCTCAACCAGTCGCCCGAACTGCGCGACTGCTGACAGGCCTGGTGCCGCCGCTCCGCATCGCGGGAGAACGATAGGGATGCCGGGGCGGCGGCACGGTCCTGCACCGCCGTGAACCCTCGTACATGAACCGTCACACCAGCAGGGGCAGCACCTCGGCGCCGAGCCGCCGCACGTTCTCCTCCGTCGCCGCGAGGTCGCCCGAACCCTCGGCGAGCAGCGCGAAGCGGGTGATGCCCGTGCGCTCGGCGGTCGCCGCGAGCCGGTCCGCCGCCAGCCGGGGCGTCCCCACCGGGTGCAGCCCGCACAGCAGCTCCGTGTACGCGACCGGGTCGCGCATCGCGCGCTGCCGGCCGTCCACCGTCACATGCGCGTCCAGGCCCTGCTTCAGCCAGCCGGGCATCGCCTTCACCAGGGCCTCCACCGCGTCCGCGGTGCGGTCGGCGACCTGGGCCACACCGGCCGACACATGGCCGGTCCCGATCCGGGCGATCTCGTCCGGAGTGTGCCCGGCCTCCCGGGCGCACCGCTCCCAGCAGGCCACCATCTCGGCCTTCTCCTCGTCCCCGCAGTGCATGCCGAGCAGCATCGGCAGGCCCCGCTCGGCGGCGAGCCGCACACTCCGCTGGGAGGTGCAGGCGAGCACCACCTCCGGCGCGGCCGGACCGCCGATCAGCTCGCCGGGGGCCGGCACGACCGCCACCTCGCGGAAAGCGAATCGTTCCCCCTGGGCGCCGACACGGGATTCGCCGAGCCAGCGCAGCAGCAGATCGAGCGACTCGGGGAACTCCCGCTCGTACGCGGCGAGCCCCGATCCGAAGACCTCCAGGTCGACCCACGGCCCGCCGCGGCCCACCCCGAGGGTGAACCGGCCGCCCGAGGTCACGTGCAGCAGCGCCGCCTGCTCGCCCAGCCCGACCGGGTGGACGCTCGGCAGGACGCTGACCGCCGTGCCGACCCGGATCCGGCGCGTGCGGCCCAGGAGCAGGGCCGCCAGCGTGACGGCCGAGGGACACACCCCGTACGGCACGAAATGGTGCTCCGCCAGCCAGACGGAGTCGAGCCCCGCCTCCTCGGCGACCTCGGCGGTCCGCACCGCGCGATGCAGTGCTTCCCCCTGGCCCTGGCCCGGGAACTGGGCGGCCAGTACGAACGTACCCACGCGCATCGTTTCTGCCTCCTCGCGGACGGCGCGTCTCCCCCTCGGACTTCCCCACGTACTGGCAACAACGTCTGACACGTGCCAAAGGCAACGGCCGTTCATGAAGTTCTTGCGATTTTCCGCTGATCCCTGACGGGTGGGGGAGAAGCCACCCCGTCGCGGCCCGTACGCTGGACGGAACCGTCCGTGTTCCCGTACCCCCCAGTGAGGTGTCGAAGTGTCCCCGCGCCACAACCGCCCCCGTGGCGGCGTGAAGCCGGCTCAGCAGGGCGATCCGGGCGACCGGTACGGCGGCGCCGAGCGCACCGAGGCCTGGCAGGGCGAGGAGTGGTGCGTGCGCCATGTGGCCGGGGCGAGCGCGCCCGGCAAGCGCTACCGCTGCCCGGGCTGCGACCAGGAGATCCCGGCCGGCGCCCCGCACGTGGTGGCCTGGCCCCAGTACGGCGGCGTCGACGACCGCCGCCACTGGCACAAGGCCTGCTGGAACGCGAAGGACCGCCGCACCACCCGGGTGCAGCGGTCCCGCAACGCGCCTCGGTACTGAGCGGGGCCCGGCGGACCGGGCCCCGGCCGGCTAGACGTCCCGGCTGTTGAGCAGCGCGAACGCGCCGCCGAGCACGGCCGCCGTGAGCCCCGCCATGATCAGCACCGGCTCCCAGCCGGCCGGGCCCTGGTCGTTGAACGGTGCCGCGTCGCTGTAGAGCGCGATCATCTGCGACGGGATCGCGTACATGAACAGCGCCTCCTGCACCGAGCGCAGCGCCTGGGAGAACATGAACAGCGCCGCCACCAGCGGCAGCAGCAGCACGCCGATCATCACCGTGATCGCGCCCGCCGAGTGCCGCATGATCGCGCCGACACCCATCGCCAGCAGCCCGAGCAGCGCCAGGAAAAGACCCACCCCCACGGTGGCCCGCAGCCACTGCGCGCCGGTCGGCTCGGCCGCGTCGACCATGGCCACCTGGGCCGCGCCGACCACCGCCGCCATCACCGTGACGAGCAGGAACACCAGCGCGAAGAAGACGATCGCCTTCGCCGTGAGCACCCGCGACCGGCTCGGGCAGGCGGTCAGCGTCGTACGGATCATGCCGGTGCCGTACTCGGAGCTGATGCTGAGCACGCCCAGGGTCATCACACAGATCGAGGCCGGCAGCATGCCGAAGAAGCCGAGGCCCAGCGCGGGCTCCTCCGACATCTCCGCGGACGAGGCGGCGGCGACCGCGGCCACTCCGAGGCCGAGGCCGAGCATCAGCAGCACCATGATCCCGACCGTCCACATCGTGGAGCGCACCGAGCGGATCTTGGTCCACTCCGAGGCGAGCGCGTCACCGAGGTGCGCCTTGCGGACCGGGATGGGCGAGACGTACGCGTACGGGGTCGGCGGCGGGGTGGTCATCGGGCGTCCTCGGGGTTCTGGCTCTGGTCCGGGCTCTGCGCGTACGGGTTCTGCGCGTACGGGTTCTGTCCGGGCGGCGGCGGGGCGTACCAGCCCTGCTGCGGCACCTCCGGGATCACGTACCCGTCGGGCTGCTGCGGGTGCGGCTGCGGCTGCGGCGCCTGGAGGTGGGCCAGCCGGTCGTCGGTGGAGCGGTAGTCCACGGCGCCCTGCGTCATCCGCATGTACGCCTCCTCCAGCGACGCCTGGTGCGGGGAGAGCTCCCACAGCCGTACGTCCGCCTCGTGCGCCAGGTCGCTGATCCGCGGCAGCGGCAGCCCGGTCACCCGCAGTGCCCCGTCCGGCTCGGACAGCACGCCGGCGCCGGCCTCGGTGAGCGCCGCGGTCAGCTTCTCCCGCTGCTGCGGCTCGGTCCCCGGGGTGCGCACCCGGGCGAAGTCCGCCGAGTTCGCCGAGATGAAGTCCTTCACGCTCATGTCCGCGAGCAGCTGCCCGCGGCCGATCACGATCAGGTGGTCCGCGGTCAGCGCCATCTCGCTCATCAGATGGCTGGAGACGAAGACGGTCCGGCCCTCGGCGGCCAGCTTCTTCATCAGGTTGCGCACCCAGAGGATGCCCTCCGGGTCGAGGCCGTTGACCGGCTCGTCGAAGAGCAGCACCTGGGGGTCGCCGAGCAGCGCCGCCGCGATCCCGAGCCGCTGGCCCATGCCGAGCGAGAAGCCCTTGGAGCGGCGCCGGGCGACGTCCTGGAGACCGACCACGCCGAGCACCTCGTCGACCCGCTGGGCCGGGATGCCGGCGAGCTGGGCCAGCGACAGCAGGTGGTTGCGGGCACTGCGCCCGCCGTGCACGGCCTTCGCGTCGAGCAGCGCGCCGACCTGCCGGGGCGCGTTCGGGAACTGCCGGAAGGGGTGCCCGCCGATCGTGACGTGCCCGGACGTCGGCCGGTCGAGGCCGAGGATCATGCGCATGGTCGTCGACTTGCCCGAGCCGTTGGGGCCCAGGAAGCCCGTGACGAGCCCGGGCCTCACCTGGAAGGAAAGGTTGTACACGGCCGTCTTGGCGCCGTAGCGCTTCGTCAGGCCGACTGCCTCGATCATTCTCCAGCCCCATCGACAGGTCAGGTCGTCGTCGGGGCGTCACGGCCGTGCGACCGGAGCCCCCCGTACGAGCGAAGAGCTTATCCAGCCGTTCACGGTTCCGCCGATGCGTAAATCGTGACCTGGGGGTTGGACCAGGGACATCTCAGGGGCGGGTCGGGGACTTCTCGGGGGCGCGTGGGGGACGTCTCAGGGGCCCGTCAGACGCCGTCAGGGCCCCTTCAGGCGTCGCGCTTCTTCAGCACCAGACAGCCGCCGACCAGCGCGGCCGCCACCCAGAGCAGCATGATCCCGAGGCCGCCCCACGGGCCGTACGGCGCCGTCTCGGAGCCCATCGCGTCAGGGACCACCTGCATGATCCTGGAGCCGGCCTGGTCCGGGAAGTAGCGCGCGACCTCCTTGGCCTTCGGCACCGCCGACAGGATCTGCGAGATCAGGAAGAAGAACGGCACCAGGATGCCGAGCGACAGCATCGAGGAGCGCAGCATCGTCGCCACACCCATCGAGAAGATCGCGATCAGGCCCATGTAGAGCCCGCCGCCGATCACCGCCCGCAGCACGTTGTCCGCGCCGAGCGTGGTGCGGTGCTCCCCGAGCAGGGCCTGGCCGAGGAAGAAGGACAGGAAGCTGGTCGCGAGCCCCACCACCAGGGCCAGCGCCCCGGCCACGGCGATCTTCGAGAAGAGGAAGCTCGCCCGCTGCGGAACGGCGGCCAGCGAGGTGCGGATCATGCCCGACGAATACTCGGTGCCCACCACGAGGACGCCGAAGACCACCATCGCCAGCTGCCCGAGCACCATCCCCGAGAAGCTGAGGAAGGTCGGGTCGAAGGTCGCCCGCTCCACCGCGGACAGGTCGTCGAACTCCGAGCTCATCAGCGCGCACAGCGCCGCGCTCAGCGCCACCGTCACCAGCAGGGCGCACGCCAGCGTCCACACCGTCGACGAGACCGTCCGGATCTTGGTCCACTCCGACTGGAGGACCGCGGTCGCCGCTGCCATCGATCAGGCTCCCTCGAAGCTCTCGCCCCAGCGGGGCCCGCCTGTGCGCGCGGCCTGCCCGCCGCCGTGGATGTCCGTCCCGTGCGCGTGGTACTCCACCGCGCCCGCCGTCATCTGCATGAAGGCCTCCTCCAGCGAGGCCCGCTGGGCGCTCAGCTCGTGCAGCACGATCTGGTGCGCGGCCGCCAGCTCGCCCAGCTTCTCCGTCGTCGTCCCGTCGACCTCCAGGACTCCGCCGCCCGCCTCGACGGCGACAAAACCTCCCCTGTGCAGCACGTCCCGCAGTCGTTCCTGCTGCGGAGAGCGCAGTCGCACGTAACTCCGCGAATTCTGCTGGATGAAATCCGCCATCGACGTGTCGGCCAGCAGCTTTCCCTGCCCGATGACGATCAGATGATCGGCCGTCAGCGCCATTTCACTCATCAGATGGCTGGAAACGAAGATCGTTCTTCCCTCGGCGGCCAGCGCCTTCATCAGATTGCGGATCCAGTGAATTCCCTCGGGGTCCAGACCATTGACGGGTTCGTCGAACATCAGGATCTCGGGATCACCGAGCAACGCCGAGGCGATTCCCAGCCGTTGCCCCATGCCGAGCGAGAAGCCCTTCGACTTCTTCCTCGCGACCGGCGTCAGACCCACCAGATCCAGCACCTCGCCGACCCGCCGCTGCGGAATGCGGTTCGACTGGGCCAGACACAGCAGGTTGTTGTACGCGGAGCGGCCGCCGTGCATCGCCTTGGCGTCGAGCAGCGCCCCGATGTACTTCAGCGGCTCCTGGAGCTCCCGGTAGTGCCTGCCGTCGATCCGGACCGTCCCGCTCGTCGGGTTGTCCAGGTCCAGCATCATCCGCATCGTGGTCGACTTGCCCGCCCCGTTCGGCCCCAGGAAGCCGGTGACCACGCCCGGCCGTACGGTGAAGGTGAGATGGTCGACCGCGGTCTTCTGCCCGAAGCGCTTGGTGAGGCCCTCAAGCTCGATCATGCGTACCAACCTAAGGGCACGCAAAACCCCCCGCCACCGGAGTGACGGGGGGTCTTTTCGCGTCGGCTCTGCCCGGGAAGCCCGGTCAGCGCGTCTGCTGGGCCGGGACGCCGGCGGTCCGCTCGTCGTCGATCGGGGAGCCGGCCGCGGCCACCGCGGCACCGGTCAGCGTGGCCAGCATCTCGCGGACGTTGGTCAGCTGGGCGTTGATGGAGTCGCGGCGGTTCGTCAGCGCCGCCAGCTCGCGCTCCGATTCGCTGCGGATCCGGTCCGCCTTGGCGTTCGCGTCGGCCACGATGTCCTCGGCCTGGCGCTGCGCGGTCTCCACCGTCTGGCGGGCCCGGCGCTCCGCGTCCGTACGCAGCTTCTCGGCCTCCAGGCGCAGCTGCTCCGCCCGGTGCTCGATCTCGGCGAGGCGCTTCTCCGCCTTCGCCTGACGCGAGGCCAGGTCGCGCTCCGACTGCTCGCGGCGCTTGGCCAGGTTGGTCTCGAAGTCCGCGGCGGCCTGGGCGGCCTTGGCGCGGGTCTCCTCGAAGAGCGCGTCGGCCTCCTCGCGCTTCGACTGCGCGTCCTTCTGGGCCTCGGCCCGCAGCGAGTTGGCCTCGCCCTGCGCCTTCTCGACGATCCGGACGCCCTCGTCCTCGGCCTTCGCCTTGCGCTCGGCGGCGAACGACTCGGCGTCGTTGCGCACCTGCTGGGCGGCCGACTCGGCCAGCTCGCGGTGCTGCTCGGCGGCGCGACGGGCCTCCTCGCGCAGGTCCTTCGCCTCCTCCTCGGCCAGCCGGAGGATCTTCTCGACGCGGGCGCCGAGACCGGCGTACGACGGCTCGGCGTCGGTGACCTGCGCCTGGGCGTTCTGCGTTTCGAGGTGCAGTTCCTCGATGCGCTTTTCCAGAGAGGTGATTCGGGCCAGAGCACTGTCACGGTCGGCGACGAGCTTGGTAATGCGGTCGTCCACCTGACCGCGGTCGTAACCACGCCGCACGAGCTCGAAGCCGAAGGGGGAGGAAGTGTCGCTCATGGGGTTCCTGTCGAATGAGACCGGTGAGGTGTTAGGGGGAATCCTAGGGGTCGAAGCGGCGTGTCATCGAGCGTATGCCCGTTTGATCTGGAGAATGTCCAGCCTTTTGAGTGGCTAGCCGTCGGAGGACTTGCCACCCGAACGGGTGGCCCCCGCGGACGCGGCTGCCTTGGCCCCTTCCCGGGCGGAGGACTTGTCCCCGCCCGACGGCGTCTCGAAAGACTCCAACGCTTCCAGGACGTCCTGGACACGGGAGATCTCGGCATTGATGTCCTCGCGCCGGCGCACCAGCACGTCCAGCTCGCGCTTGCCCTCCGAGACCGTCTCCTCGGCCTCGCGCTCGGCCTCCGCCCTGATCCGCTCCGCCTCGGCGACGAGCGACGCCTTCTTCTGCTCGGCCTCCTTGAGCAGCGCCTCGGCCTTCTTCACGGCGGCGATGCGCACCTTGCTCGCCTCGGAACTCGCCTCCGAGACCAGCTCCTTGGCCTTCTCCTCGGCCTGCGCCCGCTGCTCCTCCGCGGCCTTCACCAGCTTGTCCACGCGCTCGCCGGCCGTCTTCATCTGCTCGGCCGTCTCGCGCCGCGCCCGCTCGTGCAGCTCCTCGATCTCGCCCTCGACCCGGGCCCGCAGCTCCTCCGCCCGCTCCCTTATGGCCGTCGCGTCGCTGCGCGCCCCGACCAGCAGCTCGTCGGCGTCCGTACGCGCCTTCTCCACCAGCGAGTTGCCCTCGATGGTCGCCTCGGCGACGATCCGCTCGGCCTCCTTGCGGGCCGCGCCGACCATCGTGTCCGCCTGGGTCTCCGCCTCGGTGGTGGCGCGCAGCGCCTCCTCCTGGGCCTTGGCCATCAGCTGGTCGGCCTGCTCGGCCGCGTCCGCCCGCCGCTTCGCGCCGGCCTCCCGGGCCTCGTCGAGCGTACGGTCGGCCTCGGCGCGTGCGTCCGCCCGCATCTCCTCGGCCGCGGCCTCCGCCTCCGCCTTGACCCGCGCGGCCTCGGCGGCGATCCGCTCGGCTTCCGCCGTCGCCTCGCCCACGAGGGCGTCGGCCTGCTCGGCGGCGTCGGCGCGGCGCTTGTCGGCGGCCTGCCGGGCCTCGTCCAGGATCCGGTCGGCGTCCGCGAGGGCGGCACTGCGCAGCGCCTGCGCGTGCGCCTCGCCGTCCACCTTGACCTGCTCGGCCTCGGTCCGCAGCCGCAGAGCCTCCTGCTCGGTCGACTCCAGCAGCTCGGCGGCCTCCGTCGTGAGCCGCTCGGCTTCCGCCGTCGCCTCGCCGATGAGGGTGTCGGCCTGTTCGGCGGCGTCGGCGCGGCGCTTGTCGGCGGCCTTGCGGGCCTCGTCGAGGACCTGTTCGCCGTCGGCGCGGGCGGCGGCGCGGAGGGCTTCGGCCTCGGCTTCGCCGTCGGCCTTGACCTGCTCGGCCTCGGTGAGGAGCCGTTCGGCCTCGGCGCCGATGCGCTCGGCTTCCGCCGTCGCCTCGGTGATGAGGGTGTCGGCCTGCTCCGCGGCGTCGGCGCGGCGCTTGTCGGCGGCCTTGCGGGCCTCGTCGAGGACCTCTTCGGCCTCGGCGCCGATCCGCTCCGCCTCCGCGCGGGCCTCCCCGACCACCGTCTCCGCCTGGGCGGCCGCCTCGGAACGGATCCGGTTGGCGTCCTCGCGGGCGTCCGCACGGGTGCGGGCCGCGTCCTGCTCGGCCGACGCCAGCGCGTCCGTCGCCTCGGTCCGTACCCGCTGCGCGTACTCGGCGGTGTCCGTCCGCAGCTTCTCCGCCTCGGCCAGCGCGTCCGTGACCGTCCGCTCGGCCAGCGCCTTCGCCGCCTCGGACTCCTCCTGGGCCCGCTCGCGGACCCGGTTCGCGTCCTCGGTGGCCCGCTCCCGCTCCTCGTACGCGTCGGCGCGGACCCGGTCCGCCTCCTCCTGCGCCTCGGTACGGGTGCGCTCGGCCGCGTGCTCGGCGGCGCTGCGCAGCCCGGCGATCTCCTCCTCGGCCTGCTCGCGCAGACCCGCGACCGAGTCGCGCACCTCCTGCGCGGTGTGCTCGGCCGCCGACACCATCTCGGTGGCCCGGGCGTCCGCCTCCTCGACCAGACGGTGCGCCTCGGCCTGCGCCTCCTCGACCCGCTTGCGGGCGGAGGCCAGCAGCTCCTCGGACTGCTCGCGGGCGAGCTCGCGCTCCCGGCCGGCCTCGGAACGGGCCGAGTCCAGCGTCTCCTCGGCCTCCCGGCGGCGCCGGTTGGCCTCCTCCTGCGCGGCGGCCAGCGCCTCCGCGGCCTCGGCGGCGACCCGCTCGGCGGCGGCCGCGGCCTCGGCCCGTACCCGGTCGGCGGTCTCCTGCGCCTCGGAGCGCAGCCGCTCGGCCTCGGTCTGCGCCTCGGAGGTCAGCCGCAGCGCGACCGCCTCCGCCTCGGCGCGCGAGGCCGCCACGTCCGTCGCCGCCTCCGTCCGCAGCCGCTCGGCCTCCTGCTCGGCCTGCGCCTGGAGCGTACGGATCCGCTCGGCGGCCTCGGTCCGCAGCCGCTCGGTCTCCTCGGCGGCCTCGCGGCGGATGCGCTCGCCCTCGGCGCGCGCGTCCGTCAACTCCTGACCGGCCGTCGACAGCTTCGTCTCGGCCTCGGTGTGCAGCCGGGCCAGCTCCTCGGCGGCCTCCGCCTGCCGGGCCGCGGCGGCCCGCTCGGCGTCCGCGCGCAGCCGCGCCGCGGCGGCCTCCGCCGCCTCCTTGACCGACTCGGCCTGCTCCTCGGCCTCGGCGCGCATCCGCTCGGCCTCGGCGCGGGTCCGCTCCAGGGTCTCCTCGGCCTGGGTGCGCAGCGTCTGCGCCCGCTCCATGGCCTCGCCCCGCACCCGCTCGCTCTCGGCGCCCGCGCTCGTGCGCAGCTCGTCGGCGTCCTTGCGGGCCTTGGTCAGCAGCTCCTCGGCGGTCTTCGCCGCCTCCTCGATCTGCTGGACGGCCTCGCGCCGGGCCTCGCCGCGGATCCGCTCGCCCTCGGCGATGGCTTCCGCGCGCAGCTGCTCGGCCTCGCCGCGCAGCCGGCGCGCCTCCTCCTGCAGCTCGACCGTCTTGGCGCGGTACTCCTTGGTGTCGTCCTTCGCCGAACCGAGCAGCTCGTCGGCCTGCTCCTCGGCCCGCAGGCGGAGCCGGTCGGCCTCCGCCTCGGCCTCGCGGCGGATCCGCTCCGCCTCCTCGGCGGCCTTGCGGGTGGTCTCCTGGGCGTCCACCGACGCCTTGCTCAGGACCTCCTCGGCCGTGCGGGCGGCCTTGGCGAGCGCGGCGGCGGAGTCCTCGGCGGCGACCGTACGGGCCTTCTCGGCGGCCTCCGTGACCAGCTTCTCTGCCTCGGCGGTCGCCTCGCGCAGCTTCTCCTCGGCCTGCTCCTTGAGGGCCTCGGCCTCCTTGGTGGCCTCGCCGACGAGCCGGGCGATCTCCGTCTTGGCGGTGCGGGTGCGCTGCTCGTTGACGGACTCGGCGGTGGCGAGCTGCCTGGCCGCCGCCTCCTTGGCCTCGGCGAGGGTCCGCTCGGCCTCCGTACGGGCCTCGCGCAGCTTCTCCTCGGCCTCCTGGACGCGCACCTCGGCCGCCCGGGACAGCTCGGCGGCCTGACGGCGGGCCTGCTCGGTCTCGGCGGTGGTGGAGGAACGCAGCTGCTCGGCGTGGCTGGTGGCCTCCTGCGCCTGGCTGGAGGCGGCGTTGAGCAGTCGCTCGGCGTCCTTGCGGGCACGCAGCAGAATCGCTTCGGCCTCGGCACGGGCCGCCTCCGCCTCGGACCCCACCCGGCGACGGGTCTCCTCGGCGATCCGGGCCGCCTCGGCGCGCGCGGCGGCGAGCGACTGCTCGGCCTCGGCGCGGGACTCCTCCATCAGACGCCGGGCCTGCGCCTCGGTGCGGGCGCGCAGCTGCTCGGCCCACGCCACGTTCTCGTTGACGTGCGACTCGACGGTCTGGCGGCGCTCGCTCAGCTCCTGGTCGAGCTGCTGGCGGCGCTGGACGGCCTCGTTGTGCAGCTCCGCCTGGAGGCGGGCCTGCTGCTCGGCGTGCTCCTGGAGGATCCGCTGCGTCTGGGCACGGGCCTCGCGCAGCTCGCGCTCGGCGTCCTGGCGCAACTGCTCGGCCTGCATCTGCGCGTTGCGCAGCATCTGTTCGGCCTGGTAGCCGATGTCCGCGCTGTCGTAGGCGGGCCGGGTCGCGATGGTGCGACGCGCCTCGTGGAGCTTGGCGCGCAACACCTCGACCTGGTAACCGAGGTCCTCGGCGTGCTGGACGGCCTTCTCTCGCTCCTTCTTCAGCCGTTCCATCTCGGCTTCGAACCGCGAAAGATGGTCGTCTTCAGCTCGGTGGCTCTCCTGGCGTTCGTAGCCCCGCACTGCGCGGTCCATCCTTCCCCGAGCTCTCCGAGCAGGGGAGACCCCAACCCTGCTCGCAACTCCAACGAGCACCGTTCACCGGACAGAACGGCCCCCCGGGGAATCGTGGCAGATCGGACGACCCCGACATCCCGACTTCGGTGCCGTGCGCACACGGCCCCGACCGGCCCCGGCCCGGAGTGGCCCACTCTACCGGGCCGGGAATCCGGAGGTCAGTGCTCCGCTGAGGAGTGGTCAGCCGACGGCTTCGCCGAGGTGACCAGTTCGGTCAGCACGCCGTGGCAGTCCTTGGGGTGGAGGAAGGTGATGCGGGAGCCCATGGAGCCGATCCGCGGCTCGTCGTAGAGCACCCGGACGCCCTTGCCGCGTATGGCCTCGGCGTCACCGTCGACGTCCGCCGTCCCGAAGGCGATGTGGTGCACGCCCTCGCCGTTCTTGGCGAGCCACTTGCCCACCGCGGAGTCCTCCCGGGTGGGCTCCAGGAGCTGGAGGTAGGAGGCCCCGCCGTCGGAGGTCTCGTTGATCTTGAGCATGGCCTCGCGCACGCCCTGCTCCTCGTTGACCTCCTCGTGGAAGACCTCGAAGCCGTACGTGGCCCGGTAGAACTCGACGGTCTCGTCGAGGTTCCGGCAGGCGATCCCGATGTGGTCGATTCGCGTCAGCATGCCTCCAGTGCAGCGCCGGGAGCATGGTTACGCAACGTGCGCGCGATCACACCGGCAGGCCGGTGACCCGGTGACGCACCGCTCAGTACATTGAACGTAAACCCTCGTTCACTCCTCATCCCAAGGGGCCGTGCCTCATGTCTGGAACGACCGGTACCACCTCAGTGATCGTCGCGGGCGCCCGCACGCCCATGGGTCGCCTGCTGGGCTCGCTCAAGTCCTTCTCCGGCGCCGACCTCGGCGGATTCGCCATCAAGGCCGCCCTGGACCGCGCCGGCATCGGCGGCGACCAGGTGCAGTACGTGATCATGGGCCAGGTGCTCCAGGCGGGTGCCGGGCAGATCCCCGCTCGCCAGGCCGCCGTCAAGGCCGGCATCCCGATGGGCGTCCCCGCCCTCACCATCAACAAGGTGTGCCTCTCGGGTCTCGACGCCATCGCGCTCGCCGACCAGCTGATCCGCGCGGGCGAGTTCGACGTGGTCGTCGCCGGCGGCCAGGAGTCCATGACCAACGCCCCGCACCTGCTGCCGAAGTCCCGCGAGGGCTACAAGTACGGCGCCATCGAGATGCTCGACGCCATGGCGTACGACGGCCTCACCGACTCCTTCGAGGGCATCGCCATGGGCGAGTCCACGGAGAAGCACAACACCCGTCTGGGCATCCCGCGCGACGTGCAGGACGAGATCGCCGCCCTCTCCCACCAGCGCGCCGCCGCCGCCCAGAAGAACGGCATCTTCGAGGCCGAGATCACCCCGGTCGAGATCCCGCAGCGCAAGGGCGAGCCGGTCGTCTTCTCCCAGGACGAGGGCATCCGCGGCGAGACCACCGTCGAGTCCCTCGGCAAGCTCCGCCCGGCCTTCGCCAAGGACGGCACCATCACCGCCGGCACCTCCTCGCAGATCTCCGACGGCGCCGCCGCCGTGGTCGTGATGAGCAAGGCCAAGGCCCAGGAGCTCGGCCTGGAGTGGATCGCCGAGATCGGCGCCCACGGCAACGTGGCGGGACCGGACAACTCCCTCCAGTCGCAGCCGTCCAACGCGATCCGCCACGCCCTGAAGAAGGAGGGCCTGGAGGTCGAGGACCTCGACCTGATCGAGATCAACGAGGCCTTCGCCGCGGTGTCCCACCAGTCAATGAAGGACCTCGGCGTCAGCCCCGAAAAGGTGAACGTCAACGGTGGCGCCATCGCGCTCGGCCACCCCATCGGCATGTCCGGCGCCCGCGTGGTGCTGCACCTGGCCCTGGAGCTCAAGCGCCGCGGCGGCGGCGTGGGCGCGGCGGCCCTGTGCGGCGGCGGCGGTCAGGGCGACGCGCTGATCCTCCGCGTCCCGGGTAAGTAAGTCACCTACGCAAGCGCAAGGAGCTCGACTGATGGTGGACGTCCCCGCTCTGGTCGCCCAGGCACGGGAGGGCCGGCCGCGTGCCGTGGCCCGGTTGATCTCGCTCGTGGAGGGGGCGTCCCCGCAGCTGCGCGAGGTGATGGCGGCGCTCGCCCCGCTCACGGGCGGCGCCTACGTGGTGGGCCTGACCGGCTCGCCCGGCGTCGGCAAGTCCACGTCGACCTCGGCGCTCGTCTCCGCGTACCGCAGGGCGGGCAAGCGGGTCGGCGTGCTCGCCGTCGACCCGTCCTCGCCGTTCAGCGGCGGCGCGCTCCTCGGTGACCGGGTGCGGATGTCGGAGCACGCCTCCGACCCGGGCGTCTACATCCGCTCCATGGCGACCCGCGGCCACCTCGGCGGCCTCGCCTGGGCCGCCCCGCAGGCCATCCGCGTCCTGGACGCGGCCGGCTGCGAGGTGATCCTCGTGGAGACCGTCGGCGTCGGCCAGTCCGAGGTGGAGATCGCCTCCCAGGCCGACACCTCGGTGGTGCTGCTCGCGCCGGGCATGGGCGACGGCATCCAGGCCGCGAAGGCGGGCATCCTGGAGATCGGCGACGTGTACGTGGTCAACAAGGCCGACCGGGACGGGGCCGACGCCACCGCCCGCGAGCTCAACCACATGCTGGGCCTCGGCGAGGCCCGCGCCCCGGGCGACTGGCGGCCGCCGATCGTGAAGACGGTCGCGGCGCGCGGCGAGGGCGTCGACGAGGTCGTGGAGGCCCTGGAGAAGCACCGCGCGTGGATGGAGGAGCACGGCGTCCTCGCCGAGCGCCGCCGGTCCCGCGCGGCCCGCGAGGTCGAGACGATCACGATCACGGCCCTGCGCGAGCGGATCGGCGACCTGCACGGCGACCGCCGCCTCGACGCGCTCGCCGAGCGCATCACGGCCGGCGACCTCGACCCGTACGCGGCCTCCGACGAACTGGTCGCTAGCCTGACGGGCAACTAGGCCGTGTGTGAGAAGGGCCTTCCCGGACGACCGGGAAGGCCCTTCTCACATGTGCGTCGAATGTGTCAGGTCGGCCGGGTCACGGCTTGCCGCGCCGTCCGCGCAGCTGCTCGGAGATGGGCTTCAGCGACTCGTGGAGGTCGCCGAGGGCCTCCGGGCTGAGCTGGTCGATGAAGTGCTTGCGGACCGACTCCACGTGGTGCGGGGCGACCTTGTGCATGGTCTCCATGCCCTGGTCGGTCAGCACCGCGTACAGGCCGCGCCGGTCGGACTCGCAGTTCTCGCGCCGGACGAGGCCGGCGTTCTCCATCCTGGTGATCTGGTGGGAGAGCCGGCTCTTGGACTGGAGGGTGGCCGAAGCCAGGTCGCTCATCCGCAGACGCCGCTCCGCCGACTCCGAGAGGTTCACCAGGATCTCGTAGTCGTTGATCGTCAGGCCGAAGGGCTGGAGGTCCTTCTCCAGCTGGTACATCAGCATTCTGTTGACGTCCAGATACGTGCGCCAGGCGCACTGCTCGGTATCGGTGAGCCAGGGGGTGGCCGTCTCGGTCTCCATATATGGATTCTACCTAAGAAGTTGAATACTTGACGAATTCTGGGAGTGTGTTCGACGCGTCACTCTCCGCAGACTACCGCTCACAGGCCGAAGCGACGCTGCAGGTCCCCGAGCTGACCGGGAAGACGCGGTACCGAACCCGCCCCGCCCTGGCCGGATCCATGCGCTCCCGGACCGCCGCCCGGTACGCCCGGCTGTCCGCCCGGCCCCCCGATCGCCCGCTCCGCCATCAGCAGCTCCGTCGACTGGAGCAGCACCGTGCCCGCCCCCACGAACTCGAACTGGTGCTCCTCGCCCGAGGTGCCCCCGATGCCCGTCAGCGCCCGAACGCCGCCCATCACGCCCGTCATGTAGCCGTGGTCGTAGTGGTGGCACGGGGAGGGGCAGTCCGCCCAGCCCACCAGGGCCTGCGGATCCACCCGCAGCGGCGGCTCCATGAAGACCACCGGACCGTTGGACGCGGCGACGAACTTGCCGGTGCCGATCAGCGTCACGAAACCCGGCACGATCGACTGCTTCAGCGCCAGCGACGGCTGGTAGGCCAGCAGATTGCCCGAACGGATCGTCAGGTTGCCCTCGTCCAGGTCGAACGAGTTCACGTCGAAGGCCCGGTCCGCGAGCAGCATCTTGCCGCTGCCCTCCGCCACCACCCAGTCGCTCGCGTGCAGCGGCGAGTGGAAGGAGGTGCGCACCAGCCGGTCGAGCCGGCCGTGCCCGATCCCGTTGAACTCGATCCGCCCGTAATAGGCGATCATCTTGCCCTTCTGCAGGAACCACTGGGAGCCCTTGAGCTCCACGCAGAAGGTGTACGGATTGACGTTGTCGTCCGACGGCAGCGTCATCGGGTCATGAATCACCGGGGCGCTCACAGCTTCTCCTCCGAGGCCTGGACGTACACCGCACCGCTTCCGCTCAGCTCCAGCTGGAACGCCTCGCCCGAGCCTCGGCCCACCATGTCGCGCCAGCCGAGCGCGGTGGACAGCTTGTTGCGCACGTCCCCGTGATGGGCCACGTACGCCTGCGGATCCACGTGCACCGGACGGCCCGGCGCGATCGGCAGCTCGATGACCCCGCCGTGCGCCATCACGGCCACCGAGCCGTGACCCTTCAGCGTGGTCGTGAACAGGCCCTGGCCGGTCACCTGACCGCGCACCATGCCCATCACGCCGCCCTGCGAGCCCATGAACATGGTGCCCTGCTCCAGGGTGCCGTCGAAGGCGAGGAGCCGGTCGGCCTCCACGTACAGGGTGTCGCCGGTCAGGGCGATGACCTGGATGTGGTGCCCGCCGTGGCCGAACATCACGGTGCCGTTGCCCTCGACCGTCATCAGCGGGGTCGCCTCGCCGGCCACCCGGCGACCGATCATCGACGCGAGGCCGCCCTGGCCGCCGGCGATGTTCGGCGTGAAAGTGACGTCGCCGCGATACGCCAGCATCGCGCCGCGCTGGCTGAACATGCGCTGCCCCGGGACGACCGTGGCCTCGACCATCTTGGAGTTGATCTCACGGAACGGCATCAGACATCCCCACCGATCGTGTTCCGCTCGCTCGGCTGGACGTACACGAGCCCGTCGCCCTCGAAGCGGATCTGGAACGCCTCGCCGCCGCCCTCGCCCATGAACGTGCGGAAGGTCACACCGGACTGGAAGCTCTGCTGGAGGTTGCCCTGGTGGGCGATGTACGCGCCGGGGTCCACGGACAGCGGGTACTGCGGGGTCACCCGGAGCACGACCGCCGGGCCGTCGGACATGATCGCGGCCTGGCCGGTGCCCTCGACGGTCGTGGTGAACAGGCCGTTGCCGGTGGCGCCGCCGCGCAGACCGGTGAAGCTGGTGCCGGTGCGCAGCCCGGCGTCGGTGCACAGCAGATTGCTCGCCTCGACGAACAGCTTGTCGCCGTGCAGCTGCACCAGGTTGATCTCGGAGGCGCGGTCGGCGAACCAGCAGGTGCCCTGCCCGCGGACCTCCATCACCTCCATCTGCTCACCGGTGAGGCGGCGGGTCACCATGCCGCGCAGGCCCTCACCGCCACCGGACATCTTCTTGAAGGCCATCTGGCCGTCGTAGGCGACCATCGAGCCGTTTTTCGCCTTGACGGCGTCGCCGGTCATGGTCACGGCGAGCACTTTGCTGCCCTGGAGTCGGAACGTTGCCACGAGGGGACGGTACTTGCCCCCCGGATAAAGAGACAGCAAAGTCCCCATGCACAATGGAACGGCCCTTGTGCATCCGTTCACAAGATCGAACGAAGGTGACCCCTGTCGTGGACATCAAGACCGCTTCCTCCCTGCACCGGCTCCGGCTCGTCTCCGCGCCCGAAGCCGTGTCGTTCCTGCTCCTGCTCGTCTGCTCGGTGCTGAAGCGGACCACGGACTTCAACGCGGTGCCGGTGATGGGCGCGATCCACGGCATCCTGTTCATCCTCTACGTGCTCTTCTGGCTGGACGCCTGGAACCGCACCAAGTGGTCCTTCACGACCGCGGCGCTCTACTTCGTCCTCTCCGTCCTGCCCTTCGGCGGCTTCTTCGCCGAGCGCAAGCTGAAGCGCGAGGCCGAGGCCGCGGTGATCGCCTCCCGCGCCCGCCGCGAGGGCACGGTGAACGCGTGATCGTCGCGTTCTCGGTGACCCCGCTGGGCGTGGGGGAGGAAGTCGGCGAGTACGTGGCCGACGCGGTCCGGGTCGTGCGCGAGTCGGGCCTGCCGAACCGCACCGACGCGATGTTCACGTCGATCGAGGGCGAGTGGGACGAGGTCATGGACGTCGTCAAGCGCGCCGTCGCCGCCGTGGAGGCGCGCGCCCCGCGCGTCTCCCTCGTCCTCAAGGCCGACATCCGGCCCGGTGTCACCGACGGTCTGACCTCGAAGGTCGAGACGGTGGAGCGCCACCTGGGGGCCTGAGGTCCGCCTCAGGCCAGCTTCTTGTACATGTGGACGTCCTCGGCTCCGCCGGGGATGCCCAGGGTCCTGCCCGTCTCGACGTAGCCGTGCCGCTGGTAGAACGCCGGGGCCTGGAAGGTGAACGAGGAGACGCAGGCGCGGTCGCAGCCCCGGCGGCGGGCCTCCTCCTCGGCGGCCAGGAGGAGCTCGCCGCCCCAGCCGTCGCCGCGGCTGTCCTCGCGGACCCAGAGCATCTCGATGCCGAGCAGTCCGCCCCACGTCCAGGCGGACAGGCCCCCCACGATCTCGCCGGCCTCGTCGACGACCTTCACCGTCAGCGTGCCCTGATCGGCGGCGGTGGTGCCGGTGGCGGGGAAGTTGATCTCGTCGAGTCCCTGGGACAGCCGCTCGTCGAGCGCCGCGTCGCGGTGGCCGACGCTGAGCTTCGGCCGCGTGTGATCGTTCGCCATGCCGCAGAGTCTGACACGCGCACACGAACCCGCGTTCGATCTTGAGCATGTGCTCAAAAGTCGCTACTGTCCTCGGTGAGCGCCGTTTTGAGCGGCCGCTCAAAACGGGGGAAGGGCACAGTCATGGGCCTCTACGTCGAGACGCGCGTCCGCGTCGACCTGGACACGCTCTGGGAGCGGACACAGGACCCGGCGGAGCACCAGCGGTGGGATCTGCGGTTCACCGAGATCGCGTACCTGCCGGTGGGGCCGGGCGTCGAGGACGGACCCCGGCGGTTCCGGTACGCCGTGCGCGTGCCGCCCTTTCCGGCCGTCGCCGGCACCGGTGTCTCCGCGGGGGAGCGCCACCGGGCCGGCGGCGACCGGGTGTCCGCCCTGCGGTTCGCCTCGCCGCATCCGCTGTCGCCGCTCGCCGAGGGCAGCGGCTACTGGCGGTACGTGCCGGGGGAGGACGGGATCCGGTTCCTCACCGGCTACGACTACCGGCCGCGCTGGGGCCGCTTCGGCCGGGTCGCCGACCGGCTGGTCGTCCGGCCGCTGATGGGGTGGGCGACCGCCTGGTCCTTCGACCGGCTGCGGCTGTGGTGCGAGCACGGTCTCACCCCGGAGCGCGCCCGCGCCCACTGGCTCCTCGAACTCGCCGTCCGGGCCCTGCTCGTGGCCCTCTGCGCCCCGCATCCGGTGGCCCTGGCCGTCGCCTGCGCCGCCGCCCTCCTCGTACCGCCGTCGCCGCGGACGCCCGCCGCCCGCCGCTGTCGGCGCACCCCGCCCGACCGGAGTCGTGCGCCGCGGCTCCTCGCCACCCTGGAGAGGCCATGACCTCCATCTTCCGCGCCGCCATGGGGGACGCCGCCTTCGAGCGGCTGCATCCGGAGCTGCGGCGGCGCTTCTCGGTCGGGCTCGCGAGCGGCGAACTGTGCGTCGGGCGGGGCGTCATGGACCGGATCTGGCACGGCAGGGGAGTCACCGGGCCGCTCCTGCGGCCGTTCCTCGCGCTCGGCGGCACCCGCAACATCCTGCTGCCGCGCACCGGCCGTGACGTGCCCTTCGTCATCGAGAACACCCCGTACCTCGACTCGTACGGGCGGGAGACGGTCACCTTCGTGCGGACCTTCGCGCTGCCCGGCGGGCCGCGCCGGTTCGACGCCACGATGGTGCACAGCCCGGCGCGCGGCTGTGTGCTCGACTACCTCGGCACCCACCAGCACCTCGCCAGCGAACTGCGGATGACCGCCGAGCCGGACGGTTCGCTGCTGATCCGCTCCGGCGAACACCGCTTCCGTGAGGGCCCGTTGGATCTGCGGGTGCCCGAACTGATCGGCGGGGACGCGGAGGTGCGGGAGTCCTTCGACGAGCGCACCGGCCGCTTCCGCATCCGGGTGCGGGTCGTCAACCGTTACGTGGGGCCGCTGTTCGGCTACGAGGGGTCCTTCACGGCCTCGTACGCGCCCGTCCGTGAACGCGGCGTACGTCAGGGGCTGCGGCCCGTCCGCGAGGAGGTGCGGGCGTGAGCGCGGAGGACACCCGGGCCAGGCTCCTTCAGGGCGCGCTGCGCAGCCTCGTCGAGCAGGGCATCGCCAAGACCTCGGCCCGCTCCGTGGCCGCCGCCGCGGGCGTCAACCAGGCGCTGATCTTCTATCACTTCGGTTCGGTCGACGAGCTGCTCGCCGCCGCCTGCCGGCACGGCGCCGAGCAGCGGGTGGCCCGGCATCGCGAACGGCTGCGCGCGGTCGGCAGCCTCTCCGAACTCCTCGCGTTCGGGCGCGAGATGCACGCCGAGGAGCGCGCGGCCGGCCATGTCGCCGTGCTCGGGCAGCTGCTCGCCGGGGCGCAGACCCATCCGCGGCTCGCCCCGGCCACGGCCGCCGGGCTCGACCTGTGGATCGCGGAGATCGAACAGGTGCTGCGGCGGGTGCTGGCCGGCGGCCCGCTCGACGGGCTCGTCGACCCGGCCGGGCTCGCCCGGGCCCTCGCGGCCTCCTTCGTCGGGATCGAGCTGTACGAGGGGGTGGACCCGGCGGGCGCGGACGCCGCCCTCGACGTGCTCGAACACCTGGGCGGTCTGATGGCCGCGCTCGACGAGCTGGGTCCGGTCACCCAGAAGGCCGTGCGGTACGCGCTGCGCCGAAGGAGTGCTCTTTCGTAAAACCCCTCACGCGGAAAACCCCTCACTCGGACGCCTCCAGTCGACACGCCGTTGAATGTCCCCTTTCGTGGGGCTATCGACCCGTTCGACGACAGCTGGAGGCACCGTGCGGCCGGGAGGCTACGACTACGACACCTACAGCCGACTCGCCGGTCCCCTCACGGACCCGGACCCGGGGGAAGGCGCCTACACGGTGCGGTACCGGAGCCTGCTCGCGAAGGAGCCGCACCGAATACGCGCCGTCCTCCTCATGGGGCTCGCGCCCGTCCTCTCCGCGCTGCTCCTCGTCTACCTGGTCTGGCCGAGCCACTGGACCGTCCGCGAGGGCGGGGAACGGTGGCTGGTCCGCTTCGACACCGTGATGCTCGTGTCGATCGGGCTCATCTGCTTCTTCATGCTGGTGAACGTCGCCTCGATCGCCCACGCCACCCTCGTGGCCCGCGACCCCGTACCCGTCCGCCCCGAGCCCGGCACCCGGGTCGCCTTCCTCACCACCTACGTGCCCGGCAAGGAACCGCTCTCCATGGTCCGGGCCACCCTCGAAGGCGCCGTACGGCTGCGCCACGACGGCCCCCTCGACGTGTGGCTGCTCGACGAGGGCGACGACACCACCGCCAAGGCGCTGTGCGAGGAGCTCGGCGTCCGCCACTTCACCCGCGCCGGCGTCCCCGAGTGGAACCGCGCGAAGGGCGTCCACAAAGCCCGTACCAAGCACGGCAACTACAACGCCTGGCTCGCCATGCACGGCGACGGCTACGACTTCTTCGCCTCCGTCGACACCGACCACGTGCCGCTGCCGAACTTCCTGGAGCGGATGCTCGGCTACTTCCGCGACCCGGACGTCGCCTTCGTCGTCGGACCGCAGGTCTACGGCAACTACACCTCCGCCGTCACCAAGGCCGCCGAGTCCCAGCAGTTCCTCTTCCACGCGCTCATCCAGCGGGCCGGCAACCGCTACCGCGCCCCCATGTTCGTCGGCACCAACAACGTCATGCGCGTCGCCGCCCTGAAGCAGGTCGGCGGCCTGTACGACTCCATCACCGAGGACATGGCCACCGGCTTCGAACTGCACCGCAGCAGGAACCCGGTAACCGGCCGCCACTGGCGCTCCGTCTACACCCCCGACGTGCTCGCCGTGGGGGAGGGACCGGCCTCCTGGACCGACTTCTTCACCCAGCAGCTGCGCTGGTCCCGCGGCACCTACGAGACCCTGCTCAAGCAGTACTGGAAGGCACCCTTCCGCACCCCGCCCGGCCGCCTCCTCAACTACACGCTGATGCTCGTCTACTACCCGATGACGGCCGTCAACTGGTTCCTCGGCATCCTCTCCTGCGTCCTGTTCCTGTGGCTCGGCGCCTCCGGCACCCAGGTCTCCTCCTCGGTCTGGCTGATGATCTACAGCGACGCCGTCGCCCTCCAGATCGGCCTCTACCTGTGGAACCGGCGCCACAACGTCTCACCCCACGAACCCGAGGGCTCGGGCGGCCTGGCCGGCATGGCGATGTCCGCGCTCTCCGCCCCGATCTACCTCAAGTCCCTCGGATCGGCGCTCCTGCGCACCCGCGGCCGCTTCGTCGTCACCCCCAAGGGCGGCGAGGCCAGCCCCGACCGCGTCCTCACCTTCCGCATCCACCTCTTCTGGGCCGCGGTCCTCGTCGCCTCGCTCGTCGCCTCCGTCCCCCTCGGCCACACCCACGCGGCCATGCGCACCTGGGCGGTCCTCGCCCTCGTCATCGCCCTCGCCCCGATCGCCGTGTGGGCCTTCACCGTCCTGCGCGACAAGCGCCGCCTGGCCCTGCGCGTCCGGCTCCGCGCCCAGGTCAGGGCCCGGGCCCGCGCCCGCGGCCGGGCCGACGCCGCCCAGGGCGTCACCCTCGTCACCACCCCCGCGAAGTCCACCACCGCGCCCACGGCCGGCCCCGCCGCCGCGCCCACGACGACCGGAGGGAACTGAGCCATGGCCTACCGGCCGTCCCAGCAGTTCAAGAAGACCCTGTTCGGCAGCGGTGCCGTCATCGTCCTCGCGGCCCTCAACGCCCCCGCCGTCGTCTCCTTCGCCACCGAGAAGTACCACGCCTACAAGATCGCCCAGCCCGGCTACAAGAAGAAGTACGGCTCCTGGGCCGTGGTCGACGTCCCCGAGCGGTACCGCGTCAACGCCATCCACGCGGCCCTGCTGCACACCGGCAAGGTGCTGCTCATCGCCGGCTCCGGCAACGACCAGAAGAAGTTCGACGCCGGCACCTTCGACACCGTCCTGTGGGACCCGGTGAAGAACACCTTCAAGACCATCCCCACCCCCGAGGACTTCTTCTGCTCCGGACACACCCAGCTCGCCGACGGCCGGCTGCTGGTCGCCGGCGGCACCGCCCGCTACGAGGTCCTCGACGGCGAGGTCAGACGGGCCGGCGGCGGCATGCGGGTCAAGAACGAGAGCCCCGACAAGGCCGTCACCCTCAAGAAGGGCACCGTCTTCCGCTCCCCGTCCGGCGTCGAGTACGTCTCCACCTCCGACGTCACCGTCCCCAAGGCCAAGCGCGAGTTCGAGATCTCGTACTTCAAGAGCGGCCAGATGAAGCCCTGGAAGACCAAGGTCACCGCCGCCGAGGTCCGGGTCTTCGTCGAGGCGAGGAAGGAGGGCCCCCAGGCCCTCACCACCGAGGCCGCGCAGTACGAGGTCGTCGGTCTCAAGGGCGACGACGCCGACAACGTCTACGGCCTCGCCCAGAAGCTCACCACCGAGAAGCAGGACTTCCAGGGCATCAAGGCCGCCTACGAGTTCGACCCGAAGGCCGAGCGCTACATCCCGGTCGCCCCCATGAAGGACGCCCGCTGGTACCCCACCCTCGTCACCCTTCAGGACGGCAAGGTGCTCGCCGTCTCCGGCCTCAACGACGTCGGCGACGTCGTCCCCGGCGACAACGAGATCTACGACCCCGCCACCAAGAAGTGGTCCAAGGGGCCCTTCCGCTACTTCCCCACCTACCCCGCGCTCTTCCTCACCAAGGGCGGCAAACTCCTCTACACCGGCTCCAACGCCGGCTACGGACCCGCCGACAAGGGCCGCGAACCGGGCCTGTGGGACCTGAAGAAGAACTCCTTCACCAAGCTCCGCGGCCTCACCGACCCCGACCAGCTGGAGACCTCCGCCTCCCTCATGCTGCCGCCCGTCCAGAACCAGAAGGTGATGGTCCTCGGCGGGGGCGGGGTCGGCGAGTCGCCCGCCTCCACCGCCCGCACCTCGATCATCGACCTCTCCCAGGACAGCCCCGTCTTCAGCGACGGACCCGCACTGCCCCAGGGCACCCGCTACCTCAACAGCGTGCTCATGCCCGACGACACCGTCTTCACCAGCGGCGGCTCCGGCGACTACCGGGGCCGCGGCGGCAGCGACATCCTCAAGGCCCAGTTCTACGACCCGAGGGCCAACGCCTTCGCCCGCGCCGCCGACCCCACCGTCGGCCGCAACTACCACTCCGCCGCGCTGCTGCTGCCCGACGGCCGGGTCGCCACCTTCGGCTCCGACCCGCTCTTCGACGACGCCGACAACACCAGGCTCGGCACCTTCGAGCAGCGCATCGAGGTCTTCACCCCGCCCGCCCTGCACCGCGGCGGCGCCGACCGGCCGGTCCTCGGCGACGGCCCGAGCGAACTCGACCAGAACGGCCGCGCCACCTTCAGGACCGAGGACGCGGCCCGGATCGCCAAGGCCCGGCTGATGCGGCCGAGCGCCGTCACCCACACCACCGACGTCGAACAGCGCTCCGTGGAACTGCGCCTGACCAAGGGCGCGGACGGGACGAGCGTCACCGTCCAGGCGCCGGACGACCGGACCCTGGTGCCGCCCGGCTGGTACATGCTGTTCGTCACCGACCGGGACGGGGTCCCGTCCGAGGCGAAGTGGATCCAGGTGGAGTGACGCTGTTCCCGCCCGGTGCGGGTCAGGACTTGGCGCGGCGCGCGAGCCCCAGGGCGTAGTCGGGCCACCAGGTCCCGGCGGCCGGGCCGCCCCGGCAGGTGCCGTCCGATTCACCGGGCCGCTTGATCCACAGAAACGCGTCGACCAGCGAGTCCCCGGTCCGGTCGGTCGGCGGCACACCGAGCGCCCGGCCCGGCGGATTGCACCAGGCATCCGCCCGGTCGCCCGGCAGCGGGCCGGCGCCGTTGCGGCTGGTGTCCACGACGAAGTGGGTGCCGCCGAGCAGCCGGGACAGGCCCGCGCCGAAGCCGCGCACCACGTCGTCGGTCTGGAAGTTGGCCACGTTGAGGGCGAAGCCGTCCGCCCGCCCGATGCCCGCCCGGCGCAGCGGCTCCACCAGCTTGGCCGGGGCGTCGATCCAGGCCGGGTTGCCAGCGTCCAGATAGACCCGGGTGCGCGGCTGCCGCTTGAACCGCTCGACCGCCCCGGCCAGCAGCTCGAGGCGTTCGTCGTGGTACTGGGCCGGGGTGCAGCCGTCCACGATGTGCGGCACCGCGTCCGGCTCCAGGACCACGATCGCGGGCGCGTCCCCGAGGGCGGAGGCGAAGGCGTCCACCCATTTCCGGTACGCCTGCGCGTCGGGCGCCCCGCCCGCCGAGTACATCCCGCAGTCGCGGTGCGGGATGTCGTACGCGACGAGGACCACCGTCCGCCCGTCGGGCGCCGCGCCCTTCACCGCCCTGGTGACGTCCGGCACGGGATCGTCACCGGCCGGCCACTCGGCCACCGGCCGGTCCGCGATCCGCCTCATGATCGTGGCGTCCTCCGCACGGCCCTGCTTCTCGTACTCCTTCACCTGCCGTGCCGCGTCGCTGTCCGGGTCCACCCAGAACGGTGAGCCGCCGGTCGGGGGCGCCGCCTCACCACGCCCGGCCGGCGGCCCGACCGGGGACACGGGCGCGTCCTTGCCGCCGCATCCGCTGAGCAGCAGCGCGGCGGCGAGCACGACGGTGGCAAGGGAACGACGGGACATCCGGCCCCCAGGGTCGGCTACGGGACGGCAGGGCAGCCGCGCGGACGACGCACGACAGCGCGCGGACGTCACGTGACAGACCGGGACATCCTGACATGGCGGTCAGTCGGTGTCCGGCTGCGACACCGCCGGGGCGATCCCCGGCGGCGTCCGTCGGCGGACGAGAGCGTCGCCGCCGAAGTCCCGGCGACCGAAAGGCGAGACGCGGCTGACCGCCATATGACCAGTGGGTAAGGTCGACGCGTGCCGAAGCCGCTCAGTCTCCCGTTCGACCCCATCGCCCGCGCCGACGAACTCTGGCAGAAGCGCTGGGGGCCGGTCCCCTCGATGGCCGCGATCACCTCGATCATGCGCGCGCACCAGATCCTCCTCGCCGAGGTCGACGCCGTGGTCAAGCCGTACGGGCTGACCTTCGCCCGTTACGAGGCGCTGGTGCTGCTCACCTTCTCCAAGGCCGGGGAGCTGCCGATGTCCAAGATCGGCGAGCGTCTGATGGTGCACCCCACCTCGGTGACCAACACGGTCGACCGCCTGGTGCGGTCCGGTCTGGTCGACAAGCGGCCCAACCCCAACGACGGCCGCGGGACACTGGCGTCGATCACCGAGAAGGGCCGCGAGGTGGTCGAGGCGGCCACCCGCGACCTGATGGCGATGGACTTCGGCCTGGGCGCGTACGACGCGGAGGAGTGCGCGGAGATCTTCGCGATGCTGCGGCCGCTGCGGGTGTCGGCGGGCGACTTCGACGAGGGCTGAAGAGGCCCGCCGGCGGGCGGGCCCCCGGCGGAAGATCGCCCGGAACGTGCCGTTACGCTCGACGGCATGAAATCCAGCGTGCTGACCCGCTACCGCGTCATGGCCTACGTGACCGCGGTCATGCTGCTCGTGCTGTGCACCTGCATGGTCTTCAAATACGGGTTCGACATGGGCGAGGACGTGACCTTCGCGGTCTCCCAGGCCCATGGCGTGCTCTACATCATCTACCTGATCTTCGCCTTCGACCTGGGCTCCAAGGCCCGCTGGCCCTTCGGCAAGCTGCTCTGGGTCCTGGTGAGCGGCACGATTCCGTTCGCCGCTTTCTTCGTCGAGCGCGCGATCGTGCGCGAGACGCTTCCGCTGGTCAGCGGCGCGCAGCCGGCTCCGGCCAAGGTCTGACCCGAACCCCCGCGGCATGCTCGCGGGGGTTTGCCATCGACATTTACTAGGACGTCCTAGTAAATTCGAAGCATGGACGCTGACGCCATCGAGGAAGGCCGCCGTCGCTGGCAGGCCCGTTACGACAAGGCCCGCAAGCGCGACGCCGACTTCACCACGCTCTCCGGGGACCAGGTCGAGCCGGTCTACGGGCCCCGGCCCGGCGACACGTACGAGGGGTTCGAGCGGATCGGCTGGCCCGGTGAGTACCCCTTCACCCGCGGGCTGCACCCGACCGGCTACCGCGGCCGGACCTGGACCATCCGGCAGTTCGCCGGCTTCGGCAACGCCGAGCAGACCAACGAGCGCTACAAGATGATCCTGGCCGCCGGCGGCGGCGGGCTCTCGGTCGCGTTCGACATGCCCACCCTCATGGGCCGCGACTCCGACGACCCGCGCTCGCTCGGCGAGGTCGGCCACTGCGGTGTCGCCATCGACTCCGCCGCCGACATGGAGGTCCTCTTCAAGGACATCCCGCTCGGCGACGTCACCACCTCGATGACGATCTCCGGCCCGGCCGTCCCGGTCTTCTGCATGTACCTGGTCGCCGCCGAGCGCCAGGGCGTCGACCCGGCCGTGCTCAACGGCACGCTGCAGACCGACATCTTCAAGGAGTACATCGCGCAGAAGGAGTGGCTCTTCCAGCCCGAGCCGCACCTGCGCCTCATCGGCGACCTGATGGAGCACTGCGCGGCCGGCATCCCCGCGTACAAGCCGCTCTCCGTCTCCGGCTACCACATCCGCGAGGCCGGGGCGACGGCCGCGCAGGAGCTCGCGTACACCCTCGCCGACGGCTTCGGCTACGTGGAGCTCGGCCTCTCCCGCGGCCTCGACGTCGACGTCTTCGCGCCCGGTCTCTCCTTCTTCTTCGACGCGCACCTCGACTTCTTCGAGGAGATCGCCAAGTTCCGCGCCGCCCGCCGGATCTGGGCCCGCTGGATGAAGGAGGTCTACGGGGCGAAGACCGACAAGGCGCAGTGGCTCCGCTTCCACACCCAGACCGCCGGTGTCTCGCTCACCGCCCAGCAGCCGTACAACAACGTCGTACGGACCGCGGTCGAGGCGCTCGCGGCCGTCCTCGGCGGCACCAACTCGCTGCACACCAACGCCCTCGACGAGACCCTCGCGCTCCCCAGCGAGCAGGCCGCCGAGATCGCCCTGCGCACCCAGCAGGTGCTCATGGAGGAGACCGGCGTCGCCAACGTGGCCGACCCGCTGGGCGGCTCCTGGTACATCGAGCAGCTCACGGACCGGATCGAGGCCGACGCCGAGAAGATCTTCGACCAGATCAAGGAGCGCGGTCTGCGCGCCCACCCGGACGGCAGGCACCCGATCGGCCCGATCACCTCCGGCATCCTGCGCGGCATCGAGGACGGCTGGTTCACCGGCGAGATCGCCGAGTCGGCCTTCCGCTACCAGCAGGCCCTGGAGAAGGGCGACAAGCGGGTCGTCGGCGTCAACGTGCACCACGGCTCGGTCACCGGCGACCTGGAGATCCTGCGGGTCAGCCACGAGGTCGAGTGGGAGCAGGTCCGGGTGCTCGGCGAGCGCAAGGGCCGCCGTGACGAGGCGAAGGTGAAGTCCTGCCTGGACGCCATGCTGGCGGCGGCCCGGGACGGCTCCAACATGATCGCCCCGATGCTGGAGGCCGTGCGGGCGGAGGCGACGCTCGGCGAGATCTGCGGCGTGCTGCGCGACGAGTGGGGCGTGTACACGGAGCCCCCGGGCTTCTAGGTCGTGAGGACACGGCCTGGCCCACCGGCTTCGGCCGGCCGAAGGCTCCGGCGCCCTCGTACGACCTCCGGGTCGTGCGGGGGCGCCGTGGTGTCCAGGGGGGTGCCTACAGCTCGGCCGCCGCGGCGAGGCCGCCGAGCAGCAGGGCCGTGAGCCGCTGCACCCAGGCCTGGTCCACCGGCTCGGCGCTCACCAGGGCCCGGTGCACCACCGCGCCCGCGACCACGTCGAAGATCAGATCGTCGACGGCCTCGACGGTCGCCGGGTCGCGCTCGCGGGGGAGTTCGCCGCGCTCCTGGGCGCGCTGGCGGCCCTCCAGGACCAGCCGCTTCTGGCGGTCCACGATCGAGGAGCGGATGCGGTCGCGCAGCGGCTCGTCCCGGGTGGACTCGGCGACGACGGCCATCAGGGCGGTCTTGGTCTCGGGGCGTTCCAGGAGCGCCGCGAACTGCAGGACGACATCCTCGATGTCGGCCTGGAGGGAACCGAGATCGGGCAGTCGGAGTTCATCGAAGAGGACGGCGACGGCGTCGACGACGAGTTCGTTCTTGTTGTTCCAGCGCCGGTACAGGGTGGTCTTGGCGACCCCGGCCCGGGTCGCCACGTCCCCCATGGTCAGCCTGGACCAGCCCAGCTCCACCAGGGCCGCCCGGGTCGCCTCCAGGATGGCCGTGTCGGCCTCGGCGGAACGGGGGCGTCCGGGTCGGGCGCGGGAGCGGGTACGGCTACACATGGACGTCGACCATACCCGCCGGTAGGTATTGCGCCAGAGGCCGGTCGTGTGAGGCAGTTCACCTCGGGGGCCTGTCCAGGACCGGGGTCCGGGGATTACGCTACGACCCGTAGCGAAAGGCTCGGGGGACACCCCGGCGGCCCCTCGCGACAACCACGGCGCCGGGTGGGGACCCGGCGCACACGAACGACAGGCCGTGCCGTCCTGCCCGCGGACGGCACGGTTCGGCCATCGCTTACCGGTTACGCGCGCGGAGGGGGGAGGATGTAGCCATGCAGCCCCGAAACATGTCCATGAGCGGCGTCGTCGACCTCGCCGCGGTGAAGGCGGCCGGCGAGGCCAAGGCGAAGGCGGAGCAGGCGCGCGCCGAGGCGGCCCGGCAGGGCGGGACGGCGGCCGTCGCCCCCTCCGCCCTGGTGATCGACGTCGACGAGGCGGGCTTCGAGCTCGATGTGCTCCAGCGCTCCGCCGAGGTTCCGGTCGTCATCGACTTCTGGGCCGAGTGGTGTGAGCCCTGCAAGCAGCTCGGCCCCCTTCTGGAGCGGCTCGCCGTCGAGTACAACGGCCGCTTCCTGCTCGCCAAGGTCGACGTCGACGCCAACCAGATGCTGATGCAGCAGTTCGGCATCCAGGGAATTCCGGCCGTTTTCGCGGTGGTCGCCGGTCAGGCGCTGCCGCTCTTCCAGGGCGCGGCCCCCGAGGCGCAGATCCGCCAGACCCTCGACCAGCTGGTCCAGGTCGCCGAGGAGCGCTTCGGCCTCACCGGCATCCAGGTCGACCCCGACGCAGGCCCGGCCGCCGCGGCTCCCGTGCCCGCCGGTCCGTACGACGCCCTGCTCGAGGCGGCCATGTCCGCGCTCGACGCGGGCGACCTGGCCGGTGCCGTCCAGGCGTACAAGAACGTCCTCGCGGACGACCCGGGTCACCCGGAGGCCAAGCTCGGGCTCGCCCAGGCCGAGCTGCTCCAGCGGGTGCAGGCGATGGACCCGGCCGAGGTGCGCAAGAAGGCGGCGGACGACCCGGCGGACGTCGCCGCGCAGATCGCCGCCGCCGACCTCGATCTGGTGGGGGGTCACGTCCAGGACGCCTTCGGCCGGCTGGTCGACGCGGTGCGCCGTACGGCGGGCGAGGACCGGGACGCGGCGCGGCTGCGGCTGCTCGAGCTGTTCGAGGTCATCGGTCCCGAGGACCCGCGGGTGACGACCGCCCGCCAGGCCCTGGCGAGGGCCCTGTACTGAGCCGATCGTCCCCTCCGTAAGGGGACGATTTGGCGACACGGCGACATTCGGCGGCCGCGCTTTACCAAAACTTGGTAATCGCGGCCGCTGTTACTTGCAGTAAATCGAACCTGGATTTCTGTCCGGATTTCTCCGGCCTCATCGCTCTTTGTCGCATCAGGTGGCGGCACCCTGTGTCGCCATCCGGCGGCAGCCTGTCGTGCCGGGGTTATCAGGCCGTTACTAGTGAGTAACGAACCCCCTTGTGCGGGCGCCCGGAATCGACCACGATCGGCGACGCTCGGTCCGACACCGCACCAGCCCGGCAACCCGCCGGCTGCGCGGCGACGGGTCCCCACCGGGCGGGCCGGCGGCAGCGTCGCCGGTCATGGACAGGGGGGTTCCTGCCCTCACCGGCAGGGCCTGTCCAATCCGGCCACACACACGGCGTGGCCAGTGGTTGTCGCTCGGGGGTGATCGCCGGTGATTCGGACGCGCATCGTGCCGCCTGAGCCCTCGGCGCTCTCCTTCCCGAGGACGTAGCACTTCTCCCATCCCAGGACGGGCCCCTGGGCCCATCCGGAGATGTACGTCCGAGAAGGAGGAATTCTCATGAAGTCCCAGGTTCGTGGCGGGACCAGATGGAAGCGGTTCGCCGTCGTCATGGTGCCGAGCGTGGCCGCGACGGCCGCGATCGGTGTCGGCCTGGCCCAGGGCGCGCTCGCCGCGTCCTTCAGCATCTCCGGCCAGGAGTTCAAGGTTAAGACCGACAGCCTCGTCGGTAACGACTTCGTCCAGTACGGCAGCGTCAACGTCGGCAAGGACCTGGAGGGCAAGGACTTCGCCGCTCCGGTGGCGGTCTCCGGCTTCTCCGAGGCCTGGATCACCAACATGTGCCAGTCCGTGGTGACGCCGCACGTCCCGTTCGTCGGTGACGTGACGCTTCAGCTGACGGCCGGCACCGGCAAGGACAAGGTCTACGCGAAGAACATCTACCTGGATGTCTCCTCGCTGAAGACCGACGCCGAGTTCACCAACATCGACATCGGCGTCGCCGCGGGCAACCTGGCCAAGGCGCCGGGCAAGCCGGGCATCCAGCCGAACACCAAGGCCAACCCGTACGGCTTCGGCCAGCGCGCCGAGGTCGCGAAGCTCTCCAACGTCGAGCAGAAGGCGTGGGCGACCACCGCCGGCACCTTCAAGCTGCCCGACCTCAACCTGTCCCTGCACCGGGGCAAGTCGGCCGAGTGCTTCTGAGGCTGAGGTCCGTCCAGGACTGACGCCCCAGGGTGTGGGGCCGTCGCGTGCGGCCCCCACCCGCCCCGGCCGAGTGCCCCTTTTTCACCATCTTTCTCAGCAACACCGCTTTCAGGGAGCTGTTTCCATGAGCGCCGAGTCCACTGCTTCCAGCGGAGTCCCCCAGGAGAACCGGTTCCGTGTCTGGCGGCAGACCCGGCCCTTCTGGGCGGGCCTGTTCACCATCATCGGCGGCATCCCGATCGCCTACCTCCCGTACGGGGACATGCGGCTCGGCAACGTCACGCTCGCCATGGCGACGACGGCCGGCGCCGGCGCGCTGATCATCGGCGTCCTGCTCATCACGCTCGGACTGACGATGTGGTTCCAGCCCGTCGTCCGGGTCTTCGCGGGAGTCGCGGCGATCGTGCTGGGGCTCATCTCCATCCCCGTGTCCAACTTCGGCGGCCTGGTCATCGGCTTCCTCTTCGCCCTGGTCGGCGGCGGCATGTCCGCCTCGTGGGCACCGGCGGAACCGGCCGCGGATGACGCCGGGGACGCCGAGGAGGCGCGGGCGAGCGCCGGGGAGAGCGACGCCCCGGACGAGTTCGGCGCCGCCCCGACCGAGCACGCGCACATGCACGACGGCACGACGCAGCCGGTGATCCCGCAGCAGGGCTCCGAGGCGCCGGTGGCCGAGACGACGATCGAAGCCAACGGCGGGAGGAACAGTGCGGGGTGACGAAACACAGTCGGCCGGGACGACGAGAGGGCCGCGCCACGCGGCTCCCCGCAAGTCCCTCCTGAACAAGATCCACGTGCCCGCCGGCAAGGCGATGGCCCTCGCGGCCATGCCCACCGCGGTGATCGTGGGCATGGGTCTGGCACCCCGGCTCGCCCTCGCCGACGACAAGGACATCCCCTTCGCCCCCGGCCCGTGCGTGACCCGCTCGGACGAACCGGCGGCCGAGGAGACCAAGAAGCCCACGGAGACGGCGGACCCGAAGCCGACGGCGAGCGCGACGGCCACCCCCACCGACAAGCCCGCCCCGGAGACCTCCGCGACCACCGAGCCGAAGCCCACGCAGACGCCCGGCACGACGGTCCGCAAGGAGGCCACGGCGACACCCGCGCCGACCCCGACGGCCACCAGGTCCGTCAACCCGCTCGACCCGCTGGGCGTCGGCGACGCGCTCAAGGACCTGCTCGACGGACCGGACAGGACGACGGCCCCGGCGCCCACGCCGACCGCCACCCAGTCCGGCACGCCCGCCCCGAAGCCCACCGGGAGCACGGCGCCGAAGGACACCACCCCGGTCGACAAGGCCACCGACCGCACCAAGGAGGCCATCAAGGACGCGGCCGACAAGGCCGGTGCCACGACCGAGGAGCTGCCCGACTCCGCCAAGGGCCTGGACGCCAAGAAGGACGAGGACATACCCGACGGCGCCAAGCCGCGCTTCCCGTGCCCCGAACCGGACCCGGAGGCGCTCGCGGCGGCGGAGCTGGAGACCGGCATGCCGCTCCTGCCGGACGAGGCCTGGACCCTGCGGACCACGATGCTCACCCTGCGCGGCCTGGACTACGAGGGCATCGTCGAGGTGAAGACCGCCAGCGGAAAGATCAAGAAGGTCCTCAAGTTCACCGCCGACGAGATCGACATCAAGGACCTGCACCAGCTGACCGTCCACTCCGACGGCCTGACCGGTCACGTCCGCTCCGACAAGGGCTCCACCTCCACCATGCGCGGCGGCAAGGTGACCATGTACACGGAGGAGCTGAAGGGCAACCTCTTCGGCCTCATCCCGGTCACCTTCAGCCCCCAGACCCCGCCCCCGCTGAACGTGCCCTTCGCCTTCTTCTCCGACGCCACGGTGAAGCAGGCCGGCCAGTTCGGCGGCACGCTCAAGGTCCCGGGCCTGCGCAACACCGTCGAGCCGAACTGACGGCTCGCCGAGAACGGCCTGTGGCCGCATCCCTGTCGGGGGATGCGGCCACAGGCCGTTCGTGCGGTCCGCCGTGCGGGCAGGAGCGTCAGTCGCGCTGCGCGCCGCCGAGGTGGTGCACCCGGACCATGTTCGTGGTGCCGGGGACGCCGGGGGGCGAGCCCGCCGTGATGACCATGATGTCGCCGGCGTTGTAGCGCTGGAGCTTCAGCAGCTCCGCGTCGACCAGGTCGACCATGGCGTCGGTGGTCTCCACGAACGGCACGAGGAAGGACTCCACGCCCCAGCTCAGGGTGAGCTGGTTGCGGGTCGACTCGTCCGTGGTGAAGGCCAGGATCGGCTGCTGGGTGCGGTAGCGGGACAGACGGCGGGCCGTGTCGCCGGACTGGGTGAAGGCGATGAGGGCCTTGCCGTTCAGGAAGTCCGCGATCTCGCAGGCCGCGCGGGCGACCGAGCCGCCCTGGGTGCGCGGCTTCTTGCCCGGGACCAGCGGCTGGAGGCCCTTGGCGAGCAGCTCCTCCTCGGCCGCGGCGACGATCTTCGACATCGTCTTGACGGTCTCGATCGGGTAGGCGCCGACGCTCGACTCGGCCGACAGCATGACCGCGTCCGCGCCGTCCAGGATCGCGTTGGCGACGTCGCTCGCCTCGGCGCGGGTCGGACGGGAGTTGGTGATCATCGACTCCATCATCTGGGTGGCGACGATGACCGGCTTGGCGTTGCGGCGGCACATCTCCACGAGGCGCTTCTGCACCATCGGGACCTTCTCGAGCGGGTACTCCACGGCGAGGTCGCCACGGGCCACCATCACGGCGTCGAAGGCGGCGACCACGTCCGCCATGTTCTCGACGGCCTGCGGCTTCTCCACCTTGGCGATGACGGGGACCCGGCGGCCCTCCTCGTCCATCACCTTGTGGACGTCCTTGACGTCGTCGGCGTTGCGGACGAAGGACAGCGCGACCATGTCGCAGCCCATGCGCAGCGCGAAGCGGAGGTCCTCGACGTCCTTCTCGGACAGGGCCGGGACGTTGACCGCGGCACCGGGCAGGTTGATGCCCTTGTGGTCGGAGATGACACCGCCCTCGACGACGATCGTCTTCACCCGCGGGCCCTCGACCTCGACGACGCGCAGCTCGACGTTGCCGTCGTTGATGAGGACCTGGTCGCCCTTGGAGACGTCGCCGGGCAGCCCCTTGTACGTGGTGCCGCAGATGGACTTGTCACCGGGGACGTCGTCGGTGGTGATGGTGAACTCGTCACCGCGCACCAGCTCGACGGGACCCTCGGCGAAGGTCTCCAGACGGATCTTGGGGCCCTGGAGGTCGGCGAGCACGCCGACGGCGCGGCCGGTGTCCGCCACCGCCCTGCGGAGACGGTCGTACCGCTCCTGGTGCTCTGCCTGGGTCCCGTGGCTCATGTTGAAACGGGCCACGTTCATGCCGGCCTCGATGAGAGCCTTCAGCTGCTCATACGAGTCGACGGCGGGGCCCAGCGTGCAGACGATTTTGGAACGGCGCATGAGGCGGATCCTATCGGTTTGTTTCACTGCGGAATATTCCGTCTGGCGGAAAGTACAAATGGGCGGGGGGCCGCTCAGGCGTTCACTTCTCCGGACGTCAATTCGGGCGCACCCTGCACCAGGGCGAAGCTCTGCCGGGCGATCTCCAGCTCCTCGTCGGTCGGGACGACGGCCACCGCCACCCGTGCGTACTCCGGCGAGATGATCCGGGCCTCGTCGGAGCGCACGGCGTTCAGGTCGGCGTCCACCGCCAGGCCCAGCTCCTCCAGGCCCGCGATCGCAGCTTCCCGCACCGGGGCCGCGTTCTCACCGACCCCCGCCGTGAACGCCACCGCGTCCACCCGGCCGAGCACCGCGTAATAGGCCCCGATGTACTTCTTCAGGCGGTGGATGTAGACGTCGAAGGCCAGCGCCGCCCGCTCGTCGCCCTCGTCGATCCGGCGCCGGATCTCCCGCATGTCGTTGTCCCCGCACAGCCCGACGAGACCGGACCGCTTGTTCAGCAGGCCGTCGATCTCGTCCGACGTCATGCCGGCCACCCGCTGGAGGTGGAAGGTCACCGCCGGGTCGATGTCGCCCGAGCGGGTGCCCATGACCAGGCCCTCCAGCGGGGTGAGCCCCATGGAGGTGTCCACGCACCGGCCGCCCGCCACCGCCGAGGCGGAGGCCCCGTTGCCCAGGTGCAGCACGATCACGTTCACCTCCTCCGGCGCCTTGCCGAGCAGCCTCGCCGTCTCCCGGGAGACGTACGCGTGCGAGGTGCCGTGGAAGCCGTAGCGGCGGATGCGGTACGCGTCGGCCGTCTCCACGTCGATCGCGTAGCGCGCCGCCGCCTCCGGCATGGTGGTGTGGAAGGCGGTGTCGAAGACCGCCACCTGCGGCAGGTCGGGCCGCAGCGTCATCGCCGTACGGATGCCGACGATGTTCGCCGGGTTGTGCAGCGGCGCCACCGGGACCAGCCGCTCGATCTCGGCCAGCACCTCCTCGTCGATGACGGTCGGCGCGCTGAACCGCAGCCCGCCGTGCACCACCCGGTGGCCGATCGCGGCCAGCTCGGGGGAGTCCAGGCCGAGCCCGTCGGCCGCCAGCTCCTCGGCGACCGCCTTCAGGGCCGCCGCGTGGTCGGCGACCGGCCCGTTCCGCTCGCGCCTCGCGGCACCGCCGCCCGGCAGCGGCGTGTGCACGAGCCGCGAGTTCTGCTCGCCGATCCGCTCCACCAGGCCGACCGCGAGACGGCCGCCGTCCTTCATGTCGAGCAGCTGGTACTTCACCGACGAGGAGCCGGAGTTGAGGACGAGGACACGGGTGGGGGTGCCGGTCATGCGGGGAGCTCCTGACCCTGGGCGGGGTTCTGGGACTGGATCGCCGTGATGGCGACCGTGTTGACGATGTCGCTGACGAGCGCGCCGCGCGAGAGGTCGTTCACGGGCTTGCGCAGACCCTGGAGCACCGGGCCGACGGCGACCGCGCCGGCCGAGCGCTGCACGGCCTTGTAGGTGTTGTTGCCGGTGTTGAGGTCCGGGAAGATCAGCACGCTGGCCTGGCCGGCCACCTCCGAGCCGGGCAGCTTGGTCGCCGCGACGGAGGGCTCGACGGCCGCGTCGTACTGGATCGGACCCTCGATCCTCAGCTCCGGCCGGCTCTCGCGGACCAGCTTGGTCGCCTCGCGCACCTTGTCGACGTCGGCGCCGGAGCCGGAGGTGCCGGTGGAGTACGAGAGCATCGCGATCCGCGGCTCCACGCCGAAGCGTGCGGCGGTGGCCGCCGACTGCACCGCGATGTCGGCGAGCTGCTCGGCGTTCGGGTCCGGGTTGACCGCGCAGTCGCCGTACACCAGCACCTTGTCGGCCAGGCACATGAAGAAGACCGAGGAGACGATCGACGCGTCCGGCTTGGTCTTGATGATCTCGAAGGCGGGCCGGATGGTCGCGGCCGTGGAGTGCACCGAGCCGGAGACCATGCCGTCGGCCAGGCCCTCCTCGACCATCAGGGTGCCGAAGTAGTTGACGTCCGACACCACGTCGTACGCGAGCTCGACGGTGACGCCCTTGTGGGCGCGCAGCCGGGCGTACTTCTCGGCGAAGGAGTCGCGCAGCTCCGAGGTCTGCGGGTCGATCAGCTGGGTGGCGCCCAGGTCCACGCTCAGGTCGGCGGCCTTCTTGCGGATGGCCTCGACGTCGCCGAGCAGGGTCAGGTCGCAGACGTCGCGCCGGATCAGCACGTCGGCGGCGCGCAGCACCCGCTCCTCGGTGCCCTCGGGCAGGACGACCCGGCGGCGGTCGGCGCGGGCCTGCTCAAGCAGCTCGTGCTCGAACATCATCGGGGTGACCCGGCCGCTGCGGGCGACCGAGAGCCGCCCGAGGAGTTCGGCGGTGTCGACATGACGCTCGAAGAGACCGAGGGCGGTCTCCGCCTTGCGCGGGGTGGCCGCGTTCAGCTTGCCCTCGAGGGCGAAGAGCTCGGCGGCGGTGGGGAAGCTGTTGCCCGGTACGGAGATGACCGGGGTGCCGGGCGCGAGGCGGGCGGCCAGGGTGAGGATCTCGTCGCTGGGCCGCTCGTTGAGGGTCAGCAGCACACCGGCGATCGGCGGGGTGCCGGCCGAGTGCGCGGCGAGCGCGCCGACGACCAGGTCGGCCCGGTCGCCGGGGGTGACCACCAGGCAGCCGGGGGTCAGCGCGTTGAGGAAGTTCGGCAGCATCGCGCCGCCGAAGACGAAGTCGAGGGCGTCCCGGGCCAGGCCGGCGTCGTCGCCGAGGACGACGGAGGCGCCCAGCGCGTGGGTGATCTGGGAGACGGTCGGCGCGGCGAGGGCCGGCTCGTCGGGCAGCACGTAGCAGGGCACCGGCAGCCGGGCCGAAAGGCGTTCGGCGATCGCGGCCCGGTCCTCGGCCGCGACCCGGTTGACGACCATCGCGAGCACGTCGCAGCCGAGCCCGTCGTAGGCGCGGAAGGCGTTGCGGGCCTCGGCCCGCACGGACTCGGCGGGCTGGCCCTTGCCGCCGACCACCGATATCACCGAGGCGCCGAACTCGTTGGCGAGCCGGGCGTTGAGCGCGAGCTCGTCGGGCAGCTGGGTGGCGGCGAAGTCGGTGCCGAGGACGAGGACGACCTCGTAGTCACGGGCGACCGCGTGGAAGCGGTCCACCAGCCGGGACACCAGCTCGTCGGTGCCCCGCTCGGCCTGGAGCGACGACGCCTCGTGGTAGTCCATGCCGTAGACGGTGGCGGCGTCCTGGGACAGCCGGTAGCGGCTCCGCAGCAGGTCGAACAGGCGATCGGGGCCGTCGTGCACCAGCGGGCGGAACACCCCCACCCGGTCCACCTGGCGGGTCAGGAGCTCCATGACTCCCAGCTCGACGACCTGGCGGCCGTCTCCGCGGTCGATCCCGGTCACGTACACGCTGCGCGTCACGCCGTGGTCTCCTGTCCGATTCTTCGTCGACTTCGTCAATCGAGTGTGTTCAAAAAGCGCCATTAGGGTGGCATCGACCTCTTGACAATACCCTCGCGGATGGATAGGACGCCTGCCGGACGAAGGGCCGGGAAGAAGGGCCCCGAGGGCCGGGACCGAAGGCCCCGCAAGGCCCGTGGCACCGGACGCGCGGAGCGGCGGCGATCACGGTGGCGCCGTCCACCGTGTGAGAATCGACGCGGCTCACACGTACCACTACGAGCAGGAGAATGAGCACGATGCGCATCGGAGTTCTCACCGCAGGCGGCGACTGCCCGGGCCTGAACGCAGTGATCCGGTCGGTCGTGCACCGGGCGGTCACCCACTACGGCGATGAGGTCATCGGCTTCGAGGACGGCTACGCGGGCCTGCTCGACGGCCGCTACCGGCCCCTCGACCTGAACGCCGTCAGCGGCATCCTCGCGCGCGGCGGCACCATCCTCGGCTCCTCCCGCCTGGAGCGCGACCGCTTCCGCGCGGCCTGCGACAACGCCAAGGAACTGATCGAGAAGAGCGGCTTCGACGCGCTCGTGCCCATCGGCGGCGAGGGCACCCTCACCGCCGCCCGGATGCTGTCCGAGGTGGGCGTGCCCGTCGTCGGCGTCCCGAAGACCATCGACAACGACATCTCCTCCACCGACCGCACCTTCGGCTTCGACACCGCCGTCGGCGTCGCCACCGAGGCCATGGACCGGCTCAAGACCACCGCCGAGTCCCACCAGCGCGTCATGGTCGTCGAGGTGATGGGCCGGCACGCCGGCTGGATCGCCCTGGAGTCCGGCATGGCCGGCGGCGCCCACGGCATCTGCCTGCCCGAGCGCCCCTTCGACCCGTCCGACCTGGTCAAGATGGTCGAGGAGCGCTTCGCCCGCGGCAAGAAGTTCGCCGTCATCTGCGTCGCCGAGGGCGCCCACCCCGCCGACGGCACCATGGACTACGGCAAGGGCGCGATCGACCAGTTCGGCCACGAGCGCTTCCAGGGCATCGGCACCGCCCTCGCCTACGAGCTGGAGAAGCGCCTCGGCAAGGAGGCCCGGCCCGTCATCCTCGGCCACGTCCAGCGCGGCGGCACGCCGACCGCCTACGACCGGGTGCTCGCCACCCGCTTCGGCTGGCACGCGGTGGAGGCCGTGCACCGGGGCGAGTTCGGCAACATGACCGCGCTGCGCGGCACCGACATCCGGATGGTCCCGCTGGCCGAGGCCGTCACCCAGCTCAAGACCGTGCCGGCGGACCGGATCCGCGAGGCCGAGTCGGTCTTCTGAGCCGCCTCGGCCGGAGCCGCCCTGACCCGCCCCGCCGGTAGGGACACCCGTCCCTTCGCCGTCCCGGACACGCCCGGCCCCGATCGTCCCCCCGTGGACGATCGGGGCCGAATCCATGCTTGAGCCCAGCCCCGGGATCAACAAGGCTTGAGCCTGTCCCGGACATGTCCCAACCCGGTCCGGGCCGGTGTCCGATCGAGGGGAGCGGCGCGCATGACGACGGGGGAGACGGCTCCCGACCCGCGGGAGGCGCGGAACCCGGCAGAGTTCATCGCGCGGCTCCAGGCCCTGCGGGCCTGGTCCGGCCTCACCTACCGCGAGCTGGCCGCCCGCGCCGACGCGCGGGGCGACGTCCTGCCCCGCTCCACCGTCGCCAACATGCTGGCCCGCACGACCGTCCCGCGCGAGGAGCTCCTCGCCGCGTTCGTGCGCGCGTGCGGGGTCGGCCCGGGGGCGGCGCTGGAATGGGAGGCGGTACGGAAGGAGCTCGCGACCAGGGGAGTGCGCGAGCCGGACCGGGAGGCGGACGGGCCGGACGGGCCGGACGTGCCGGACCGGGAGGCGGAGCCAGTCGCTGCCGCAGCCGCCGAAAACACGGAAGCCACCGCAGCCATCGGAGCCGCCGACGCGGGGGAGGCGCCGCCCGAGTGGCCCGGCGCCGGCGCCGTGGCGGCGCCGCCCGCCGACGCGCCCGGCCCCGAGGAGCCGACGGGCACCCGCTCCCGGCTGCGCCGCACCCTGGTCGCCGCGATCGCCGTCGCCGGACTCGTCCTCGCCACCGTCAGCGTCGTCGCCTTCCTCCGCGAGGACACCCCGGCCCACCGCACCCCCGCCCACCGCACCCCGGCCCATCGCGCCGGACCCGCGCTGACCGCCCCCGCCGAAGGGCCGGTCCACATCCGGGTGATCGGCTCCGACCTGTGCCTGAACGAGCGGCGGGGCAACAGGAGCGGCCAGATCCACCAGCGCCCCTGCGCGGGCGCCGACATCCCCGCGTACGAGCTGAAACGGCTCACCGGCGAGCACTGGCGGATCGTCTCGCGACACCCCGACTACGGCCCCGGCTGCTCCGGGATCCCCTCCGGCGGCCGGATACCCGACGCCGCGCTCGAGGACTCCGAGTGCGGCGACCCCACCCGCGTCGAACGCTTCACCCTGGAGCCGCACGGCACCCCCGTCACCGGCTACCGCATCCGCCCGGCCGGCTCCGCGACCCCCGGCGCCTGCGTCACCGTCGTCGGCGACCCCACGGCCGAATGGTCCCGCCTGGCCCAGGCACCCTGCACCCCGCACGCCCGGGGCCAGCTCTTCAGCTTCGACCGCAGGGACACGGCCTAGCCGCCTCGGCGGCTGCCTAGACCCGTTCCACCAGGCGGGCGCGCAGCGCCTCGATCGCCGTCGGGTCGAGACCGACGTGGCCGGTGGCGTAGCCGCGCACCGAGCCGTACTCCGCCCGCAGGTCCGCGAGGACGAGCCGCATCACGGTGGCGGGCGCGCGGCCGTAGCCGGGCCAGCGGAGCACGCGGCCGGGGTGGGCGGCCTTCCAGTCGGCGACGAGCCGCTCGGTCGCGAGCTCGGTGAGGGCGAAGTCGTCGAGGATCTCCTCGTCCGGCACGTCGAGCAGGCCGAGGACCAGGGCGGCGAGCAGACCCGTGCGGTCCTTGCCGGAGGCGCAGTGGAAGACCAGCGGCCCCTCGGCCGCGGCGATGATCTCCAGGGCCTCGCGCAGTTCGGCGGCGCCGTCGAGGGCGACCTCGGCGAAGCGGTCGGCGAGGTAGCGCCAGGGGTCGACGTCCGGGTCGATCTCGGCCTGGTCGTACGGCCGGTGCTCGATGCTCAGGTTGTGCCAGGTCTGCGGCTCGGTCTCGGGGTGGCGGCCCTTGGCGGCGATCTCCCACGGATAGCGCAGGTCGATCACGGTGGTCACGTCCAGCTCCCGGAAGCGCTCCAGATCGGCGCGGGCGTCGGGGCCGGCGAGCTTGGCGAGGGAGTCGGAGCGGTAGAGGGTCGCCCACCGGACGCTCCCGCCGTCGGCGGTTCGATAGCCGCCCAGGTCACGGAAGTTGTGGAGCCGTGCGAAAGGTATGTGTCGTCTCACCCGGCCAATCTAGAGGCGCGGACCGGGGACGGGGACAAGATCAGGGAGAGGGACGGGGAGAGGGAGACGGAGAGGGGACCGGGTAGGGGCCGGGGCCGGGCTACGGGCCGACGGCGGCCCAGAAGTGGTCCGTGATCTCGTCCAGGTACGCGCGACTCGTGTCGGCCGTCGCGCCCGACGCACCCCAGCTGCTGGTGGCGGTCACCTTGGCGTGGTACTCGGCGTGCAGACGCTGGAGGGCGTCCTCGACGGTCCGCTTCGACAGCGGCAGCAGCTTCACGACCGGTTTCACGTAGGCCTGCCAGCGGGTCGTGGCGGCGTCCCGCAGCAGGGTGGCGAGCTGCTCGTCGCCGCCGGTCGCGGTGAGCAGCTCGCGCGGGCGCAGCCCGAGGACCTCGGCGAGGGCGGCGGTCTGGCGGTCGTTGCCGCGCCAGCGGCCCGACTCCTCCATGCGCAGATACGCGGCGGGGTCCAGGCCCACCCGGCGCGCCAGGTCCTCCGGGGCGAGGCCGCGGGCGATCCGGTGTTCGCGCAGGGTCGTGGCGGCGGCGAGGAGCTCGGCGGGGGAGCACCACAGCACGCCGGCGAGGGCGGTCAGCTCCTGCGAGGTGGGGGCGAGCCGGCCGCGTTCCCAGGCGACGACGGTTTCCGGGCTGATGAAGAGGCCGTACTGGGCGCGCAGGCCGTAGGCGACGTGTTCGGGACCCATGCCGAGGCCCTCGCGCAGACGGCGGGCGGCGAGAGCGTGGAAAGGGGGAGAGGGTTGGTGCACGCCGCCACCGTAGATGCGGAGTGTGATCATTGGCTACGGTGCGTTCCCCCAAAGCCTCAAGGTCGTAGGAACGTCGGAACTGATCAGTAACCGCGAGTGGCGCCGTCCGTCGCGCTGAGCCACCGGTACTGGAGCTCGGGGCGCCCTATCTGTCCGTACTGCGGGGCGCGGGCCGCCCGCCCCGCCGTGACCAGGTGCTCCAGGTAGCGGCGGGCGGTGATCCGCGAGATCCCGACGGCCACGCCCGCCTCCGCCGCGGTGAGCCCCTCGGGCGCCGCCCGCAGCGAACGGGTCACCGCCTCCAGGGTGGGCCCGCTCAGCCCCTTCGGCAGCGCGGCGGGCTGCGGGGCGCGCAGGGTCGCGAGCGCCCGGTCCACCTCGTCCTGGCCCGAGGCCTCGCCGGCCGTCGCCCGGAACTCCGCGTACCGGGCGAGCCGGTCACGCAGGGTGGCGAAGGTGAACGGCTTCAGGACGTACTGGACGACGCCGAGGGACACGCCCTCCCGCACGATCGCCAGGTCCCGTGCCGAGGTCACCGCGATCACGTCCGCCGCGTGCCCGGCGGCGCGCAGCGCCCGCAGCAGCTGCAGCCCGTGCCCGTCGGGCAGGTACAGGTCCAGCAGGATCAGGTCCACCGGCGTCCGCTCGAGCAGCCGCACGGCCGCCGCCCGCGAGTGCGCCACCCCCACCACGGCGAAACCGGCCACCCGCCCCGCGTACAGCGCGTGCGCGTCGGCGGCGACGGGGTCGTCCTCGACCACCAGCACCCGGATGTCCCGGCCCGGCTCGCTCATGCCCCCACCTCCACGGCGGTCCGCCGCGCGGCGGTTCCCGCGAGCGGCAGCCGGACCGTGAACTCCGCCCCGCCGAGGCGCGACTCCGCCAGGGTCAGGCTGCCGCAGGCGCGGGTCACGGCCTGGCGCACCAGAGCGAGCCCGAGCCCGCGACCGGGACCCCGGGTGGACCACCCGCGGTCCAGGACGGCCTCCCGGTCCTCGGGCCGCACCCCGGGCCCGCTGTCCCCGACCCGCAGCAGCAGCTCACCGCCCTCGGCGAGCGCGGTCACCCGGACCCGTGCGCCCCTGCCGCCGTCCGCGGACGCCGGCGCCTCGGCGAGCGCCCCGGCCTCCCGGGCGGCCGGGACCGCGCCGCCCAGGCCGGGCCCCACCGGGTCCCCCGGAGCCTCGCCCGCCGCCTCGACCGCGTTGTCGATCAGGTTGCCGAGGATCGTCACCAGGTCGCGGGAGGGGAGCGACACCGGCAGGACGCCGTCGTCGATGCGGCTGTCCTCGGTCAGGACCAGTTCCACGCCCCGCTCGTTGGCCTGCGCGGCCTTGCCGAGGAGCAGGGCGGCGAGGACCGGTTCGCCGACGGCGGTGACGACGCGGTCGGTCAGGGCCTGCGCCAGTTCCAGTTCGGCCGTGGCGAAGCCCACGGCCTCCTCGACCCGGCCCAGTTCGATCAGCGAGACCACGGTGTGGAGCCGGTTCGCCGCCTCGTGGGCCTGGGAGCGCAGGGCCTCCGTGAAGCCCCGCTCGGAGTCCAGCTCGCCCGACAGCGCCTGGAGTTCGGTCCGGTCCCGCAGGGTGACGACGGTGCCGCGGCGCTCGCCGCCCACCACCGGCCGGGTGTTGACGACGAGCACCCGCTCGTCGGTCAGGTGCAGTTCGTCCACCCGCGGCTCGGAGGCGAGCAGTGCCCCCGTCAGCGACGCCGGCAGCCCGAGGTCCGCCGCCGGCCGGCCGACGACGTCGTCGCCGTCCGCCCCGGCCAGACCGAGGAGTTCCCGCGCCCCGTCGTTGATCAGCGCGATCCGGCGCTGCCCGTCCAGCATCACCAGGCCCTCGTGCACCGCGTGCAGCGCGGCCTCGTGGTAGTCGTGCATCCGGCTCAGCTCGGTCGCGTTCATGCCCTTGGTGTGCCGGCGCAGCCGGGCGTTGATCACGTACGTGCCGGCGCCGCCGAGCGCGAGGGCCGCGCCCGCCATGCCGAGCAGCGCCGTGACCTGCTCGCGCACCTGCTCGCTGATCTTCTCGATGGTGATGCCGGCGCTGACCAGGGCGATCACCCGGTCGCCGTGCTCGTGGTCGACGACCGGCGCGACCGTGCGGACCGAGCGGCCGAGCACTCCCCTGTGGATCTCGGAGAAGGTCTCGCCGCGCACGGCCGGACCGATGTGCCCGAGGTACGTCCGGCCGATCTGCTCCGGCTCCGGATGCGTCCAGCGCGTCCCGTCCGGTGCCATGATCACCACGAAGGTGACGCCCGAGCGGCCCCGCAGTGCCTCCGCGTACGGCTGGAGCGCGGCCGTCGGGTCCGCCGAGCGGGCCGCGGCCACCACCGCCGGCGACTCGGCGACGGCCGTCGCGGTCGCCGTCGACTGGCGGCGCGCGGTCTCCTCCGCCTGGGCGCGGTCCGTCACGTACGCGAAGGCCGCGCACCCCGCGACGACGGCGGCCACCAGCACGACCTGCATCGCGAAGAGCTGGGCCGCGAGGCTGCGGGGTCGGGGCAGGTGGAGACGCATGCGAGCAAGTGTGCCGGGCACCGCGGGGCAGCTCGAAACGGCTGCTCGAATCGTTCCTGGAACGAGACGAACGCTTCGGTCGTGAACGAAACGTACGCAAGGGTGACCCGGGTCACAGGCTGGTGGATAGTCGCGGGGATCCACCGGGACGTGGACACCCCTGAGTACGAGGAGGACCCCGTGGCCGCACGACGGGACCGCACCCACTATCTGTATCTGGCCGTGATCGGCGCCGTCCTGCTCGGCATCGCCGTGGGCTTCCTGGCGCCCGGAGTCGCCGTCGAGCTCAAGCCGCTCGGCACCGGCTTCGTCAACCTGATCAAGATGATGATCTCGCCGATCATCTTCTGCACGATCGTGCTCGGCGTCGGCTCGGTGCGCAAGGCCGCCAAGGTCGGCGCCGTCGGCGGCCTCGCCCTCGGCTACTTCATGGTGATGTCGACGGTCGCCCTCGCCATCGGCCTGCTCGTCGGCAACCTCCTGGAGCCCGGTTCGAGCCTGCACCTCACCAAGGACCTGGCCGAGGCCGGGGCCAAGCAGGCCGAGGGCGCGAGCGAGGGCACGGCCGACTTCCTCCTCGGCATCATCCCCAAGACCCTGGTCTCCGCCTTCACCGAGGGCGAGGTGCTCCAGACCCTGCTCGTCGCGCTCCTCGCGGGCTTCGCGCTCCAGGCGATGGGCTCGGCCGGCGAGCCGGTGCTGCGCGGCATCGGGCACATCCAGCGGCTGGTCTTCCGCATCCTCGCCATGATCATGTGGGCCGCCCCGGTGGGCGCGTTCGGCGCGATCGCGGCCGTGGTCGGCGCGACCGGCGTGGACGCCCTCAAGTCGCTCGCCGTCATCATGATCGGCTTCTACGTCACCTGCGCGCTGTTCGTCTTCGTGGTCCTCGGCGCGCTGCTGCGGCTGGTCGCGGGCGTCAACATCCTGACCCTGCTGAAGTACCTGGGCCGCGAGTTCCTGCTGATCCTGTCCACCTCCTCCTCCGAGTCGGCGCTGCCGCGCCTGATCGCCAAGATGGAGCACCTCGGCGTCAGCAAGCCGGTGGTCGGCATCACCGTCCCGACCGGCTACTCCTTCAACCTGGACGGCACCGCGATCTATCTGACGATGGCCTCGCTGTTCGTCGCCGAGGCGATGGGCGACCCGCTGTCGGTCGGCGAGCAGATCTCCCTCCTCGTCTTCATGATCATCGCCTCCAAGGGCGCGGCGGGCGTCACCGGCGCCGGTCTGGCCACCCTCGCGGGCGGCCTCCAGTCGCACCGCCCCGAACTCGTCGACGGCGTCGGCCTGATCGTCGGCATCGACCGCTTCATGAGCGAGGCCCGCGCCCTCACCAACTTCGCGGGCAACGCCGTCGCCACCGTCCTCGTCGGCACCTGGACCAAGGAGATCGACAAGGCCCGGGTGACCGAGGTCCTGGCCGGCCGCATCCCCTTCGACGAGACCACCCTGGTCGACGACGGCCACGGCGCCCCCGCCGACTCGGCCGACCCCTCCGCCGTCCCGGACCAGCGCGCGGACCTGCGCGCCGACGAGGGCGACGAGAAGGCCCGCGCCGGCGTCTGACGAGCCCCGGGTCCCGGGCCTTGAGCCGGATCCGGGCCCCGGTCGCGGAACGCCCCCGAACGCGCGAGCGCCGGGGGCGTTTCCTTCGTTCTCGTGGCCCGGTTCCGGGGCGCTTCGGCTCACTCGCCGAGCTCCGCCAACTCCTCCGCTGTCAGGGCCAGTTCTGCGGCACCCGCCGAGTCGCGGGCGGTCTCCGGGCGGCTCGCGCCCGGGATCGGGACGACCGTCCCCGGGCGCGCGAGGAGCCAGGCGAGGGCCACCCGTTGCGCGCTCACCCCGCGGGACCGCGCCACCCGGTGGAAGGCGCCGAACCGCGGATCCGCCTCCTGGGCGGAGGTGCCGTCGAGGGAGCTGCGGGAGATGCCGCCGAGCGGACTCCACGGCAGGTACGCGAGGCCGAGCTCCGCGCACAGCCGCAGCTCCGGTTCGCCGTCGCGGACGGCCGGGGAATAGCGGTTCTGCACGGAGACCAGGCGCTCGCCCAGGATCTCCCGAGCCAGCAGGATCTGCCCGCGGTCCACGTTGGAGACGCCGGCCAGTCGGATCGTGCCGGCGTCCAGCAACTCGCGCACCGCTCCCAGCGATTCGGCGTAGGGCACGGCCGGGTCCGGCTTGTGGAGCTGGTAGAGGCCGATGGCCGGCAGCCCGAGCCGCCGCGCCGAGGCCTCCGCCGCCCGCCGCAGGTGCTCCGGGCGGCCGTCGACCGTCCAGCCGCCGTCGGCGCTCCGGCCGCGCCCGCCCTTGGTGGCCACGAGCACCGCGTCCCGGTCGCCGCCGTAGGAGGAGAGGGCGCGGGCGACGAGCCGCTCGTTCTCGCCCGGCTCCCCGGCCGGCGGGTGGTACGAGTCCGCCGTGTCCAGCAGGGTCACGCCCGCGTCCAGGGCGGCGTGGACGGTGGCGAGGGCGCGGGCCTCGTCGGGCCGGCCCTCGATGGACAGCGGCATCGCGCCGAGCCCGATCGCGCTGACGGCGGTGTCGCCGAGCATGCGGTACCGCATCAGACCGCCACCTCCGCATCGCCCGCGGGCTTCCCGTGCAGTGTCTCGGCGAGCGCCGTTCCCAGCCATTTCGAGGAATGCGAGAAACGGAATCCCAGCCGCTCCGCCCGGGAATTGTCCATCGCGTACGCACGGGTGAAGGAGAACGGCGACACCTCACCCACCTCCACCTCCTGGAAAACGGTCCGGCCGCCCACCAGGCGCTCGATCTCCCCGCAGATCTCCGCCGTCGTCAGCGGGCCGTGGGAATGCGCGTTCACCGGCCCGGCGAATTCCGCCTCGACGGCCGCCCAGAAGAGGAACGCGGCGATCTCCTCCACGTACACATAGGTCGCCGGCCGGTTCACGACCGGCACCGCGACCGGCTCGCCCGAGCGGATCCGCGCCGCGTAGTGCGCGACCCGCCCGGTGAAGTCGTCGGCGCCGCCCAGCACGTGCGCCACCCGCACCGAGGCCCACGCGAAGCCCGCGCCGGCCGCCGCGAACACCGCCTCCGCCTGCCGCTTCCCCTCCCCGTAGTGCTCCTCCAGGAACTCGGGGTCCTCCCACCGCAGGCCGAGGTCCACCGGCAGCGCGGCGAGATCGAGCACGTCCTCGGCGACGGGTGCGGCGGAGTCCTCGTACTCGTACACCTCCACCGTCGAGGTCATCACATAGCGTCGGGTCCGCCCGGCGAAGACCCTTCGGGCGATGTCCGCATGGCGCGGGGTGTAACAGACCTGATCGACCACGACGTCGAAACTCCGCCCGGCCAGCGCCCTTTCCAGCGCGGCCTCATCATTCCGGTCCGCCACCAATGGAATGACCCCTTCCGGGGCGGGGGAGGAGCCGCGGTTGAGCACGGTCACCCGATGTCCCGCGTCGAGCAGTCGCGTTATCAGGCGCTTTCCGAAATAGCGGTTGCCGCCGATGATCAAAACGTCCATGGCTCAAGTGTTACGTTGAGCGCACGCCAACTGAAGGGGGAATCATGGGAGTCCAGGCCGTCCCGCCGAAGGAACCACGGCAGCCGCGCCCCGCCACCGTCGAAACGACGGCGGGCGCTTTCGACCCCATCGACCGGCAGATCCTGGACCTGCTCCAGAGCGACGGCCGCATCAAGCTCAGCGAGCTCGGCCGCCGCGTCCGGCTCAGCCCCGCCGCCGTCACCGAGCGGGTCCGCCGCCTGGAGGCCTGCGGCGCGATCACCGGCTACGGCGCCCAGGTCGCCCCCGCCCGCCTCGGCTACGGCATCCAGGCCTTCATCCGCGTGAACCCGCACGGCGGCTACAACCTCAAGCACCCCCGCACCCTGGAACTCACCGCCCGCCCCGAGATCCGCGAGGTCCACCACGTGGTCGGCGAGGACTGCTGGATCCTCAAGGTCGCCGTGACCGACACCGTCCACCTGGAGGAGATCCTGGAACAGACCTCCGCCCTCGGCCGCACCACCACCTCCATCGTGCTGTCGTCGCCCATCGAGCGGAAGCCGCTGCTGCCGCCCGGCGCTTGACAGCCTCGCTTGACAACTTCCTGGGCGCACGGTTGAGATGAGGGGACTCGCGTCGCGTGCCGGTCCGCGCTGGAAAGCGGAGGCATGGAGGCAAGAGGGCAGTAGGGATGACGGCTTTGCCTCTCCACTTCAACACCCGGATCATCGACGAGTTCCGCACCCACGCAGGCCGCCTCGGCGGCCCCTTCGAAGGATGGGTGCTCCTCCTTCTGACCACCACCGGCGCCAGGTCCGGAAACCCGCACACCACCCCCCTCGGCTTCGTCCGGGACGGGGCCGAGGACGGCGAGGACGGCGAACGCCTCCTCGTGGTCGGCTCCGCCGGCGGCTCCGACCGGCACCCCGACTGGTACCGCAACATCCTGGCGAACCCACGGGTCACCGTGGAGATCCCGGACGCGGCCACCCCCGGCGGCATCGCCACCTGGCAGGGCACCGCCGTCGTCGCCACCGGCGCCGAACGCGACGAGCTGTTCGCGAAGGTGGTCGCCGTCGCCCCCGGCTACGCCGACTACCAGAAGGCCACCGACCGGGTCCTCCCCGTCGTCGCGCTCTACCGCGACCCGGTCTCCGACTACACCCCGCCCACCCGGCTCGACGCCCTCGCCGACGAGCTGGTCGCGATCCACGACTGGCTGCGGGGCGAGCTGAAGGCCCTGCGCGAGGGCCTCGGCGCCCGGCCCGCGGACGCCCCCGGCCTCACGGTGCGGCTGCGCCGGCACTGCCTCACCTTCTGCTCCGCCCTCGCCGTCCACCACGGCGGCGAGGACGCCGGGCTCTTCCCGTACCTGGCCCGCGAGTATCCGGAGAAGGCCGGCGCCTTCGACCGCCTCGCGGCCGAGCACGCCACGGTCGCCCGGGTCCTCGACGAGCTCCAGGCCCTGCTCGCCCGCCTCGACGAGGCGGATCCGGCGGAGCTGCGCGAGGAGTTCGACGGGCTCGCGAAGCAGCTGGACGAGCACTTCGCGTACGAGGAGGAACAGGTGCTCCCGCTGCTGCGGGAGGGGACCTGAGCCCTCGCTGCTTGCCCTGACGTCGGCGTCAAGGCTTACGTTCGGGGACATGAGAATCGGCGAGCTGGCCGAGCGGGCGGGCACGACCCCGCGGACTCTGCGCTACTACGAGTCCCGGGGCCTGCTGACCGCACGGCGCACGGAGAACGGCTACCGCACCTACGACGAGGACGACCTGCGGCTCCTCCAGCAGATCCGGACCCTGCAGGACTTCGGGTTCGAGCTGGAGGAGACCCGGCCGTTCGTGGAGTGCCTGCGGGCCGGCCACCCGGCGGGCGACGCGTGCCCCGCGTCGATCGCCGTCTACCGGCGCAAGCTCGCCGAGCTCGACGGGCTCATCGCACAGCTGCGGACGGTGCGCGACCAGGTCGGCGCGCAGCTGCTGCGGGCCGAGGCGGAACTGCCGGGCGGTCCGGAGCCGCGCTGCGAACTCGGACACGAGCACGACGGCGCACACGACAGCGGCCGGGACATCGGCCGCGACCGCGAACACCGACGGACGACAACGGGAGGATGAGGACGATGATCCGAGCGGAAGGCGTGGCCGAGGTCACCGACGCCGACTTCGAGACGGAGGTGCTCGGCGCCGACCTGCCCGTCCTCCTGGAGTTCACCGCGGACTGGTGCGGCCCGTGCCGCCAGCTCGCCCCGGTCCTGACCGCCGTGGCCCGTGAGGAGGCCGGCCGGCTGAAGGTCGTGCAGATCGACGCGGACACCAACCCGGAGACGGTCACCCGGTACGGCGTCCTGTCGATGCCGACCCTGATGGTGTTCCGGTCCGGCGAGCCCGTGCGCTCCATGGTCGGCGCCCGCCCCAAGCGCCGCCTCCTGGAGGAACTCGCCGACGTCCTGGAACCGGTGCGGTCCTAAGGCCCCCAGCCGCTGTCGGTCAGCGCCGATCACGCGCTCCGCGGGCCGAGCCGGGCCCGGGCCGTCTCGGCCAGCAGCAGGGCGCCCGCCCGCAGGGCCGGCGGGCCCGACGGGCGGGTGGCCAGCGCCGGTCCGGCGCGGCGCACCGCGTCCAGTCGGAGGCGCTGGACCCCGGTGAGGGCCCGCACGAAGGGCCGGTACGCCGGGGCGACCGTGCCCACCAGCGGGGCCGCCGCGACCAGGTCCGCCGCGGCGCGGTCCGCCTGCTCCTCGACGAGCCGGCCCAGCGCGGGACCGGGCCGCGTGAGGTCCGCGCCGTGGCGCGCCACCGCGTCGGCCGGGACGCCCGGCCGGCCCGCGCGCACGTCCTCGGCCAGGTCCTCCAGGAAGTCGAAGCGCTGCATGGCGCGGATCAGCACATGGCAACGGGCCGTGAACGCCTCCCGCGCCGACGGCTCCGCGGGGGCGAGCAGACAGGCCGTGAGCATCAGCGCGGGCAGGGAGTACTCCCGTACGTACCGATCCAGCTCCTCGTCGTCCGCGATCGTCCGCCACGCCACCTCGCGCGCACACCCCCGCAGGAACTCCTCCACGTGCCCGCGCACGTCCGGGTGGCGCTCGGCGGTGCGCGTCAGACAGCGCAGCACCGACAGCTCCGAGTCGCCGTCGGCGAACGCCTTCCGTACGAGCCCGTCCCACTCCGCGAGCGCGGCCGCCCGCTCGTCCCGTGGCCCGCGGTCGATCCGGTCGTCGGTCTCGTGCATGAAGGCGACGGCGGCCACGACGTGCGGCAGCAGCCCGGCGGGCAGCAGCAGCCGCGCGGCCGCGTACTCGGCCGGCGCGAACCGCCGCACCGCACGCCGCTGCTCCGTGTAGTCCCGGCGCAGCCGGGGTTCGCCGATTCCGGCCCGCCCGAGGGCCCGCTTCCACATGGGGGTCTCCTGTCGTTCGTCGGCTGCGAGCCTACGGCCGACCGGAAACCGGGATGAGCGCCCGGCGGTCCGTCTGTCAGACTCGCCCGGTGTTCGAGGGGGCGTGGTGTACGAGACGCATGTGACGGTCCGCTGCCGGACCGAGGGGGAGCGGGCCCGGCTGGACCGATGGGCGGCGGAGCGGGGGCTGAAGGTCACCACCATCGTCCTCGCCCGGGGCCGGATGCCCGTCCAGCCGATGCTGACCCTGCCCGACCGCACCGGCCACCCGGCGGTCGTGGCGGGGCTGCGGGCGGCCGGTCTCGAACCGGTGCGGGTCAAGGTCGAGACGGTGCCGTGGAGCCAGGAGCCCGCCGGGCCCGGCGGTGGCTACTACGAGCACCACCTCAAGCTGGCGCTGCCCGCCGCCTACGACCGTGCCGCGCTCGAAGGCCTCGTGGTGCCGCACGGCGCGCACGTCTCGTGGAACGCCCGGCGGGTGCTGCCGGGGCCGGGCGGACGGCACGAGCGTTTCGTGACCCAGCGGCACCGGGGCCCCGCGCCGGCCGCCGGCCGGGCCTGCGACGGGCTGCTCGCCGCGCTGGGCGCCGCCGGATACGAAGTGGTCGCCCAGGAGCGGGAGTTCGTGCTCTCCGACAGCGACCTGTCCGTGGACGAGGGATGGCTGGAGGAGACCGTATGAGAGAGATCCCCGGAGGACCGGGCACGACCGGCGAGGACCGCGCCGCATTTGTGCGCCGCAGGGACGAGCTGCCCCGCACCCTCACCGCGGGCATCGGCGACGCCGCCGTACGGCACCGGGTCTTCGACCCCGCCCTCAAGCACTTCGACGAGGCCTTCCGGCCCGTCGACGACGTCGTCGACGACCCCGCGCTCCGCGCCCGCTGGCAGGCCGCCCGCCGCACCGCCCTCGACCTCGTGCTCGCGGCCGTCGCCGGCTCCCCGTGGGCGGACTCCCTCGTGCTGCGCGGCAGCATGCTGATGTCGGCCTGGTTCGGCGATGCCGCCCGCGCGCCCAAGGACATCGACTTCGTCGTCGTCCCCGACACCTGGCACATCGAGGAGCCCCGCACCCGCGCCCTGCTCGACGGCATCGCCGAGGCCGCCGAGCGGCTCGCCCGGGAACGGCTCGCCGGAATCCGGCTGTCCGCCGAGGACGCCGTGTCCGAGTACATCTGGACGTACGAGCGGGTCCCCGGACATCGTCTGGTCATCCCCTGGAGCGCCCCCGGCCTCCCCGGCGGCCAGGTCCAGCTCGACTTCGTCTTCAACGAGCGCCTCCCGGCCCCGCCCCGCCCGGCCGAGGTCGCCGGCGTACGCCTGATGGCGGCGGACCGCGAACTGTCCCTGGCCTGGAAGCTCATGTGGCTGAGCTGCGACATGTACCCGCAGGCCAAGGACCTCTACGACGCCGTCCTCCTCGCCGAGACCTGCGCCATGCCGCTCGCCCTCCTGGAGACCGTCCTCCACGAGGCGGACGAGTGGCCGGGCCTCCCGGACGAGCCGCTGAACCTGGGCATGTTCGAGAACGCCGCCCGCGAGGTCGACTGGGACGGCTTCCCGCACGACCACCCGGACACCGCGTCCGTACGAAGGGACCTGCCCGCACGCCTGGTGGCCGCCCTCGGCCCGGTCTTCACGCCGTAGGACACGCGAGCGGCGGACCGGCACGTCGGTCGGGCGACGTCCTGGAGCGGCGGGCGGTGGCCGCCGTCGCCGGGTGCCTAGGTAATGTCCTCCCACAGCTCGGTGGAGTGCGCCGACACCAGCGCCCGTACCCGCGCGACGAGTTCGGCGGCCGGCAGCGGGTCGAGCCGCCGACCGTCGCGGAGGCGGACGGAGACCTGGTCGGCGGCGGCCTCCTTCGGGCCGATGACCGCCTGGTACGGGACGAGGCGGGAGGCGCGGATCCGGGCGCCCAGGCTGCCGCGGTCCGGGTCGAGGACCTCGGCGCGCAGGCCCCGGTCGGCGCAGCGGTCGGCGAGGCGGGCGGCGGCCGGGCGGGCGGCGTCGGAGACGGGCAGGACGGCGAGCTGGACCGGGGCGAGCCAGGCGGGGAAGGCGCCCGCGTGGTGCTCGACGAGGTGGGCGACGGCGCGCTCCACGCTGCCGATGACGGAGCGGTGGACCATCACCGGCCGGTGCCGGCCGCCGTCCGGGCCGATGTAGCGCAGGTCGAACCGCTCGGGCTGGTGGAAGTCGACCTGGACGGTGGACAGGGTCGACTCGCGGCCGGCCGGGTCGGCGACCTGCACGTCGATCTTGGGCCCGTAGAAGGCGGCCTCGCCCTCCCCCTCCTCGTAGGGGAGACCGGAGGCGTCCAGGACCTCGCGCAGCAGGGCGGTCGACCGCTCCCACTTCTCGGGCGCGGCGACGTACTTCCCGCCCGGCCCGGGCAGCGAGAGCCGGTACCTGGCCGGCTCGATGCCCATCGCCGCGTACGCCCTCCGGATCAGCTCCAGCGCCCCGGCGGCCTCCTCGGCGACCTGGTCGAGGGTGCAGAAGACATGGGCGTCGTTGAGCTGGATGGCCCGCACGCGGGTGAGCCCGCCGAGCACGCCGGACAGTTCCGAGCGGTACATGCCGCCCAACTCCGCCATGCGCAGCGGAAGATCGCGGTGGCTGCGCGGCCGGGAGCGGAAGATCACCGCGTGGTGCGGGCAGAGACTGGGCCGCATCACGAACTGCTCCCCGCCCACCTCCATCGGCGGGAACATGTCGTCGCCATAGTGCGACCAGTGCCCGGAGATCTCGTACAGCTCGCGTTTGCCGAGCACGGGCGAGTACACGTGCCGGTACCCGGCCCGCCGCTCCGCCTCCCGTACGTACTCCTCCAACGCGGCCCGCACGGCGGCCCCGTCGGGCAGCCAGTACGGCAGCCCGGCCCCGATCAGCGGATCGGTGTCGAACAGGTCCAGCTCCCGGCCGAGCCTGCGGTGGTCGACGACGTTTCCGGAGTCGTTCATGGTCACTCCTCGTGTGGGTCGGGGGAAATCACCCCGGGCGCCGACACGGCGAAGCCCCGGGCCGTTCGCCCCGGGGCTTCGGACAAGGACAGCTGTCAGCGCGCCGGGACACTCTCCGGCGTCGTCGTGAGGACGGCAGCGCGCTTCATGCGGCAGACCGTAGCAAGGTCCCGGCCCGGCGCGCCCGGCATTTGTCGGCTATCCCCGCAGGGCCAGCCGCACCCGGCGGGCCGGCATCTCGACCTCGACGACCTCGACGGTCAGCTACTCGCCCTCGGCGGGCAGCAGGCCGCCGAGCACGTCCGCGTGGACGAGCCCCTCGATCCCGTCGCCGACGCGGACGAAGACGCCGAAGGGCACCACCTTGGTGACCGGGCCGGTCACCACCCGGCCCGGCGCCGCCCGGGCGAAGGCGGGCCACGGGTCCGGCAGCAGTGCCTTGCGGGACAGCGATATCCGCTCCCGGCCGTGGTCGACGTCGAGGACCTCGACGCGGAGCTCCTCGCCGACGGAGACGACGTCGGTGTAGCGCTCGTACCGCTCCCAGGACAGTTCGGCGGCGTTGACCAGTCCGTCCACGCCGCCGAGGTCGACGAGGACACCGAAGGGCTCGATGGACGACACCCGGCCCGAGAGGACCTGGCCCTCGCGCAGGTCGAGCAGGAAGGCGCGGCGCTCGTCGGCCGTCATCGACAGCAGGGCGCGGGAGAACGCGAGGGCCGGCTCGCTCAGCAGCGATTCCCAGCCGTTCAGCAGCCGCAGCAGCGGGGCCCGGTACCGCTGCCGGAATTTCGGATTCATCGCCAGGACGTCCAGTTCGTTCGCCGCCGTCAGCTCCGCGAAATCCGCCCGCTGCCGTGCGGTCGGGACGAACGTCCCGCCCGTGAACCGGTCCCGGAACGGACCGTCGTCGCTCGCCAGGCCGGGGTACGAGAAATCCCGGTCGCAGCTCGCGTAGAAGTGGACCAGCTCCTCCGCGGCGGGGCCGATCGCCGCCGCCAGTTCCGCGCGGCGCTCCAGGGGCAGCAGGCTCTCGGCGAAGCCGTCGGTGCCGTAGAAGGCGTGGCACAGGCCCGCCAGCCGTAGTTCCTCCCGGGCACCCCAGTCGGCGAGCCGGGCCTCGACCCGGTCCAGATGGGCCAGGAGGGTGCCGCCCGGGTGGTCGATCCTGTCGGCGCCGTGGGCGCGGAGCAGCTCATGGGCTGCCGAATGGCTCCTCATGGCGCACAAAAATACCCCGACCTAGAATTGACAGGCGGGGTAATTCGGCGACTATATTGGTTGGCTCTGCGTGTGCGAGGTGAATCGCGCTCACGTATTCAATAAAGGCACTGTATCGCGGCGGGAGTCGAATTGTCAACCGAAGAATTTCGGAACGAGCAGAAATTCATCACGGAGCTCTACGCCCGACTCGACGCCCTCAGGGACCAGGCCGAGGCCGGCGTCGCGGCGGCCCTCGCCACGCCCGGCGCGGGCAGCGCCCAGGCGCGGCTGGAGCGGGACGTGCTCGTCGCCGAGCAGTCCGGACTGCTCGCCGCCCTCAATGCCGGCGAGAGCGGCCTGTGCTTCGGCCGGCTCGTCTTCCAGGACGGCCGCGACCACCACATCGGCCGCCTCGGCATCCGGAAGGACGACCCCCAGCGCACCCCCCTCGTCGTCGACTGGCGCGCCGACGTCGCCCGCCCCTTCTACCTCGCCACCGGCTACGAGCCCATGGGGCTCCGTCGCAGGCGCCACATCACCACCCACGGCCGCGAGGTCGTCTCGCTCCACGACGAGGTCCTCGACCTCGCCGACGCCACCCGCACCGGCCACGAGAACCGCGACGCCGACGAGGTGCTGCTCGCCGCCCTCGACGCCGCCCGCACCGGCCGCATGCACGACATCGTGCAGACCATCCAGGCCGAGCAGGACGCCATCATCCGCTCCCCGCACCGCGGGGTCCTCGTCGTCGAGGGCGGCCCCGGCACCGGCAAGACCGCGGTCGCCCTGCACCGCGCCGCCTACCTCCTCTACGCCCACCGCGAGCAGCTCGCCAAACGGGCCGTGCTCATCGTCGGCCCCAACCCGGCCTTCCTCGGCTACATCGGCAACGTCCTGCCCTCCCTCGGCGAGACCGGTGTCCTCCTCGCCACCCCCGGCGAGCTCTTCCCCGGCGTCCACGCCACCGGCACCGACACGCCCCGCGCCGCCGCCGTCAAGGGGTCCGCCGCCATGGCCGAGGCGCTCGCGAACGCCGTACGGGACCGTCAGCAGGTCCCCGAGCGCGGCGCGCCGCTGGTCGTCCCGCACGAGGACGGCGACCTGGTCATCGACTGGGACATGGCACTCGAAGCCCGGCACAAGGCCCGCGAGACCTTCCTCCCGCACAACCTCGCCCGCCCCTACTTCGTCTTCGCGATCCTCGACGCGCTCGCCGAGCAGCTCGCCGACCGCATCGGCGCCGACCCCTACGGCGGCCCCAACTTCCTCGGCCCCGACGACCTCGCCCTGCTCGCCAAGGGCGTCGCCGCCAACCCCGAGGTGCACAGCGCCCTCGACACCCTCTGGCCGCCGCTCACGCCCCAGCGGTTCCTGGCCGACTACCTCGCCGAGCCCACCCACCTCGACGAGGAGGACGCCGCCGCGATCCGCCGCGAGGGCGGCGCCTGGACCCCCGGCGACGTCCCGCTCCTCGACGAGGCCGCCGAACTCCTCGGCGCGGACGACGCCGCCGCCCGCGCCGCCGAGGAGGCCGAGCGGCAGAAGCGGATCCAGTACGCGCAGGGCGTCCTCGACGTCTCCTACGCCTCGCGGACCTACGAGTTCGAGGACAAGGAGGAGGTCGACAAGGACGCCTCCGAGGTGCTGTCCGCGCACGACATCATCGACGCCGAGCGCTTCGCCGAACGCCACGAGGAGGCCGACCACCGCAGCGCCGCCGAACGCGCCGCCGCCGACCGCACCTGGGCGTTCGGGCACATCATCGTCGACGAGGCGCAGGAACTCTCCGCGATGCTGTGGCGGCTGCTGATGCGCCGCAGCCCCACCCGCTCCATGACCCTGGTCGGCGACCCCGCGCAGACCGGCGACCCGGCCGGCGTCGGTGCCTGGGACCGGATCCTCGCGCCGTACGTGCAGGACCGCTGGGAGCTCGTCCGGCTGGGCGTCAACTACCGCACCCCGGCCGAGATCATGGCGGTGGCCGCCGAGGTGCGCCGCGAGGCCGACCCGGACTTCGAGCCGCCGAGCTCGGTGCGGTCCACGGGCGTCGAGCCCTGGGACCGCACCGTGGAGGACCCCGTGAAGGAGACGGCCGACGCGGTGGCGGCGGAACTGCGGCCCGAGGGACGGCTCGCCGTGATCGCGCCCGAGGACCTGCACCCGGAGCTGATCGCGGCCCTTCCCGACGCCTCCCACGGACCCAGGCCCGACCTGACGAGCCCGGTCGTCCTGCTCGGCCCGCGCCAGGCCAAGGGCCTGGAGTTCGACACGGTCCTCGTCGTCGACCCGGACGGCATCCGGGCCGGCGCCACGCACGGGATCAACGACCTGTACGTGGCACTGACCCGGGCCACCCAGCGGTTGGGCATCATCAGGCGGGCCTGAGCGGACGGGCCTGAGCAGGCGGTCGCCGGTCACGCGGCGCCGGTCAGGCGGATCCCGTCACGCGGGCCTGAGCCAGACCGTCGCCAGCGGCGGCAGCGTCATCCGCACGCTCGCGGAACGGCCGTGCCACGGCACCGACTCGGTCTTCACCGGGTCGGTGCCCCCCACGCCGCTGCCGCCGTACCGGGCCGCGTCCGTGTTGAGCACCTCCGCCCAGGCGGCGAAGGCGTCCGGCACGCCGAGCCGGTAGTCCTGCCGCACCACCGGGGAGAAGTTGCACACCGCGAGGAGCGGGGAGCCGGCCGCGTCGAAGCGCAGGAAGGCGAAGACGTTGTCCTCGGCCGCGTCGCCCGCGATCCACTGGAAGCCCTCCGGGGAGGTGTCCCGCTCCCACAGCGCCGGCGTCGCCGTGTACACCGTGTTCAGGTCCCGCACCAGGTCCCGCACGCCCCGGTGGTCACCGGCCGAGTGGTACGTCTCGTCCATCAGCCACCACTCGGGGCCGTGCTCCGCCGACCACTCCGCGCCCTGCGCGAACTCCTGCCCCATGAAGAGCAGCTGCTTGCCGGGGTGGGCCCACATGAAGCCCAGGTAGGCGCGGTGGTTGGCGCGCCGCTGCCACCAGTCGCCCGGCATCTTCGACACCAGGGCGCGCTTGCCGTGCACCACCTCGTCGTGGGAGATCGGCAGGATGTAGTTCTCGCTGTACGCGTACACCATCGAGAAGGTCATCTCGTGGTGGTGGTACTTGCGGTGCACCGGGTCCTTCTGCACGTAGCCGAGGGAGTCGTGCATCCAGCCCATGTTCCACTTCATGCCGAAGCCGAGCCCGCCGAAGCCGCCCGGACCCACCTGGTCGGTCGGCCGGGTCACCCCGTCCCAGGCGGTGGACTCCTCGGCGAAGGTGATCACGCCGGGGCAGCGCTTGTAGACCGTGGCGTTCATCTCCTGGAGGAACGCCACCGCGTCCAGGTTCTCCCGCCCGCCGAACTCGTTCGGCAGCCACTCGCCGTGCTCGCGCGAGTAGTCCAGGTAGAGCATGGAGGCCACCGCGTCCACCCGCAGCCCGTCGAGGTGGAACTGCTCGCACCAGTACACCGCGTTGGCGACGAGGAAGTTGCGCACCTCCTTGCGGCCGTAGTCGAACTCGAGGGTGCCCCAGTCGGGATGGGCCGAGCGGCGCGGGTCCTCGTGCTCGTACAGCGGACGCCCGTCGAACTCCGCCAGCGCCCAGTCGTCGCGCGGGAAGTGCGCCGGCACCCAGTCCATGAGGACGCCGATGCCGGCCCGGTGCAGCGCGTCCACCAGGAAGCGGAAGTCGTCGGGCGTGCCCATGCGGGCCGTCGGCGCGTAGAAGCCGGTGACCTGGTAGCCCCAGGAGCCGTGGAAGGGGTGCTCGGCGACGGCCATGAACTCGACGTGCGTGAAGCCGAGGTCACGGACGTACGCGGGCAGCTGCTCGGCGAGGTCGCGGTACGACAGGCCGGGCCGCCAGGACGGCAGGTGCACCTCGTAGACCGAGAACGGCGACTCGTGGTGCGGGCGGGCGCCGCGCCGGGCCATCCACTCCTCGTCGCGCCACACGTGGTGGTCGGCGGTGACGACCGAGGCGGTGTTCGGCGGGCACTCGGTGCGGCGGGCCATCGGGTCGGCGCGCAGGGTGTGCGAGCCGTCCGGGCGGGCGATGTCGAACTTGTAGACCGCGCCCTCGCCGATCCCCGGCACGAACAGCTCCCACACACCCGTCGAGCCGAGCGAACGCATCGGAAGGGCGGTGCCGTCCCAGTACGTCCAGTCGCCGGTGACCCGCACGCCGCGCGCGTTCGGCGCCCACACGGTGAAGCGGGTGCCGGCCACCCCCTGATGGGTCATGACCCGCGCGCCGAGCGCCGTCCACAGCTCCTCGTGGCGGCCCTCGCCGATCAGGTGCAGATCGAGTTCGCCGAGGGCGGGCAGGAAGCGGTACGGGTCGACGACCGCGAGCTCGTCGCCGTCGTAGCGGACCCGCAGCTCGTAGTCGGGGACCTTGCGCAGCAGCGGCAGCACGCCGGTGAAGAGGCCGTCGCCCTCGTCGTGCAGGACGTACCGCTTCCCCTTCGCCAGGACGACGACCTCCCGGGCCCACGGGCGCAGCACCCGCACCGCGATCCCGCCCCGCACCGGGTGGGCGCCGAGCAGCCCGTGCGGGTCGTGGTGCTCACCCGCGAGCAGCCGGGCCCGGTCGCCCGGATCGAGCGGTGGCGCCTTCCGTACGGCGGCCCGGTCCTGGCCTTCCGGCTTGGCCTCGGCCCGGGGCGCGGGCGTCTTCGGCTTGCGGGCTGTCCTGCCTGCGGATCGGGCGGTCACTGGGATGCCTCCAGGAAGGGGTGAAGGGGAAAGGGGGAGGTGCGGCGGGGGAGTGGCGCTTTCCACGCAAGCGCAACGCGGCGCGTTCCGCTCGGGACACTCGGCCGAACGGGCCCCGTCCGTTCCCCCGCAGGCGGGACGCCCCACGGGCGCCCGGCCCTTGCTCCGAACGGGTGGGCCCCGCACCCGGGGCGCGGTCGCCGCGCCCACGGGGTGCCGGCCGAGGTCATTCCGCCCCCGCCAGGCGGTGGATCGCCGCCATCGGGACCGGGAGCCAGTCCGGCCGGTGGCGGGCCTCGTAGACGACCTCGTAGACGGCCTTGTCCGTCTCGTAGGCCCGCAGCAGCGCCGGGTGGTCGCGGGGGTCCGTGCCGGAGGCCTCCGCGTAGCCGGTGCAGTAGGCGGCCCGGCAGCGGGCCGCCCACTCGGCGTTCCACGGGCGGTGCGTGCGGGCCGCGTAGTCGAAGGAGCGGAGCATGCCGGCGATGTCGCGCACCGGCGGCTGCGGGCTGCGCCGCTCGTCGAGCGGCTTCGCCGGCTCGCCCTCGAAGTCGATCACCGCCCAGGCGCCGTCGGAGCCGCGCAGCGTCTGCCCGAGGTGCAGATCGCCGTGGATGCGCTGGAGCCGGCCCGCGCCGAGGGAGTCGCCGGCCGCCGCGAACACGGCCCGCAGCCCCGGCACGTACGGCAGCAGCGCGGGGACGGCCTGCGCGGCGCTGTGCAGCCGGGCGTCCATCGCTGCGGCCAGGTGCTCCGCCCGGTCGCGCGGCAGCCGCTCGGTGGGCAGGGCCGTCGCCAGGGCGAGGTGCACCTCGGCGGTGGCCCGGCCGAGCGCGTGCGCCTCCCGCGTGAAGTCCCTGCCGTCGGCGAGCGCGTCGAGGGCGAGGCGCCAGCCGTCCCGCGAGTCGCGCAGATACGGCTGGAGCACGCCCAGCGTCGCCGTGCCCGTCTCGAACCAGGCGACCGGCGCCGGGACGCGGGCGCAGCCGGCCCGGGCGAGCGCCAGCGGCAGTTCCAGGTCCGGGTTGGCGCCCGGACTGACCCGGCGGAAGATCTTCAGGATGAACGAATCTCCGTAGACCAGGGACGAGTTCGACTGCTCGGCGTCCAGGACCCTGGGAGCCAGCACGGGCGGCAGCGGGGCCGTCGCGTGGAAGCGCAGCGGGCCGATCCGGCCGGGGCTGCGCAGCCGTTCGTAGAGCAGTCCGGCGAGCCGCGGGTCGCGCAGGCCCTCGTAGACCGCCCGGCCGGCGAGCGGCCCCTGGCGGATCCGCCCGATCAGGGCGGGGGCGAGGCGTGGCGGCAACTGGCTGCGCACGCCCAGGAGTACCTGGTAGCAGTCGGCGGGCGTTCCGGCCGGCCGGCCGGGTTGTTCGACCCGTACGAGCAGATGGAGGAGACCGGGTCCCGCGCCGTCCAGCGGCAGCAGCTCGGTGGCCGCGTCCAGGGTGAACCCGGTGACCCGGCGGCCCTTGCCCGCGAACCAGCGCTGCCGGGGCAGCCAGGTGTGCAGCAGGGGTGTGAGCGACGGTAGGAGGGCGTCCGGGGCCCGGGTGGTGGATGCGGTCTCCGGCATGGCATCGCGTCCTTTCCCCGGGGTGCGCAAGGGGTATGCGTAAGTGTTCAAATGCGCAGAGTGTCCCGGATGGCGGCTTCGGCTGTCCGGCTGTGCGGGACGTGTCGGAGGGGGAAGATCCGTATGGGCCCGGCAAGAAGGCCCGTATGGACCTGAAGTACAGGGGTGAGCGTGTGTGTCACAGTGCCCAGAGTGGGGCGGGGGAAACCGCCCCACAGGGGACAGCACTGAATTGACGGTACTTCAGGACTGCTTGAGGCGGAACCAGTAGAAACCGTGCCCGGCGAGCGTGAGCAGATACGGCCACTGCCCGATCGGCGGGAACTCCACCCCGCCGATCAGCTCCACCGGCTTCGCCCCGTCGAAGCGGCGCAGGTCCAGCTCGGTCGGCTGGGCGAACCGGGAGAAGTTGTTCACGCACAGCACCAGATCGGCGTCCATGCCCTCCTCGGGAGCGGACTCGCGGAGGAAGGCGAGCACGGCCGGGTTGGACGAGGGCAGTTCGGTGTACGAGCCGAGCCCGAAGGCGCGGTTCTGCTTACGGATCTCGATCATCCGTTTCGTCCAGTGCAGCAGCGAGGACGGCGAGGCCATCCCCGCCTCCACGTTGGTCACCTGGTAGCCGTGCACCGGGTCCATGATGGCCGGCAGGTACAGCCGCCCCGGATCGCAGGACGAGAAGCCCGCGTTGCGGTCCGGGGTCCACTGCATCGGGGTGCGCACCCCGTCCCGGTCGCCGAGCCAGATGTTGTCGCCCATGCCGATCTCGTCGCCGTAGTACAGCACCGGCGAGCCCGGCAGCGAGAACAGCAGGGCGGTGAACAGCTCCATCTGTTTGCGGTCGTTGTCGAGCAGCGGGGCGAGCCGCCGCCGGATGCCGATGTTGGCGCGCATCCGGGGGTCCTTGGCGTACTCGGCGTACATGTAGTCGCGCTCTTCGTCCGTGACCATCTCGAGGGTGAGCTCGTCGTGGTTGCGCAGGAAGATGCCCCACTGGCAGCCGGAGGGGATCGCCGGGGTCTTCGCCAGGATCTCGGAGACCGGGTGGCGGGACTCGCGCCGCACGGCCATGAAGATCCGCGGCATCACCGGGAAGTGGAAGGCCATGTGGCACTCGTCGCCGCCCGAGCCGAAGTCGCCGAAGTAGTCCACGACGTCCTCCGGCCACTGGTTGGCCTCGGCGAGCAGCACCGTGTCCGGGTAGTGGTCGTCGATCTCCTTGCGGACCCGCTTGAGGAAGGCGTGGGTGGCGGGCAGGTTCTCGCAGTTGGTGCCCTCCTCCTGGTACAGGTACGGCACCGCGTCCAGCCGGAAGCCGTCGATGCCCAGGTCCAGCCAGAAGCGCAGCGCGGACAGGATCTCCTCCTGGACCGCCGGGTTCTCGTAGTTGAGGTCCGGCTGGTGGGAGAAGAAGCGGTGCCAGTAGTACTGCTTGCGGACCGGGTCGAAGGTCCAGTTGGAGGTCTCGGTGTCGACGAAGATGATCCGGGCGTCCGGGAACTGCTTGTCGTCGTCGGCCCAGACGTAGTAGTCCCCGTACGGGCCGTCCGGGTCGGAGCGCGACTCCTGGAACCACGGGTGGGCGTCACTGGTGTGGTTCATGACGAAGTCGATGATCACGCGCATCCCACGCTGGTGGGCCGCGTCCACGAACTCCACGAAGTCGGCCAGGTCGCCGAACTCGGGCAGCACGGAGGTGTAGTCGGCGACGTCGTAGCCGCCGTCCCGCAGCGGTGAGTTGAAGAACGGTGGCAGCCAGAGGCAGTCCACGCCCAGCCACTGGAGGTAGTCGAGGCGGGACGTGATGCCCCTCAGGTCGCCGACGCCGTCGCCGTTGCTGTCCTGGAAGGAGCGGACCAGGACCTCGTAGAAGACCGCCCGCTTGAACCACTCGGGATCGCGGTCCTTGGCGGGCGTGTCCTCGAAGGTGTCGGGGACGGGCTCGTTGACAGTCATGATGTGGGTGACCCTCCGGTCTGCGGGGACGGTCGCAGGACGAGTACGTGCGCGGGCGTGACACCCGGCTCTAGGCGCACGTAGTCGGACCTGCCCCAGTGATAGGTCTCGCCGGTGAGCTCGTCGCGCACCGGCACGGTCTCGTGCCAGGCGAGGCCGAGTTCCGGCATGTTCAACGAGACCGTGGCCTCCTGGGTGTGGTGGGGGTCGAGGTTGGCGACCACCAGGACGGTGTTCGGCCCCGAACGCTTGCTGTAGGCGATGACGGCGTCGTTGTCGGTGTGGTGGAAGGTCAGGTTGCGCAGCCGGCGCAGGGCCGGGTGGCGGCGCCTGATCCGGTTCAGCGTGGTGATCAGCGGCGCGATCGACGCGCCCGAGCGCTCCGCCGACTCCCAGTCGCGCGGCCGCAGTTGGTACTTCTCCGAGTCCAGGTACTCCTCGCTGCCGTCCCGCAGCGGGGTGTTCTCGCACAGCTCGTACCCGGCGTAGACGCCCCAGGTGGGGGAGAGGGTGGCGGCGAGCACCGCCCGCACCTCGAACGCGGGCCGGCCGCCGTGCTGGAGGTAGGCGTGCAGGATGTCGGGGGTGTTCACGAAGAGGTTCGGCCGCATGTGCGCGGCGGCCTCCCCGGAGAGCTCCGTCAGGTACTGCGTGATCTCCTCCTTGGTGTTGCGCCAGGTGAAGTACGTGTACGACTGCTGGAAGCCGATCGCGCCGAGGGTGTGCATCATCGCGGGCCGGGTGAACGCCTCCGCCAGGAAGATCACGTCCGGGTCGGTCCGGTTGATCTCGCCGATCACCCGCTCCCAGAACACCACCGGCTTGGTGTGCGGGTTGTCCACGCGGAAGATCCGCACCCCGTGGTCCATCCAGTGCCGCAGCACCCGGACGGTCTCGGCGACGATCCCGTCCATGTCCTTGTCGAACGCGATCGGGTAGATGTCCTGGTACTTCTTCGGCGGGTTCTCGGCGTACGCGATCGAGCCGTCCGGCCGGTGGGTGAACCACTCCGGGTGCTTCTCCACCCAGGGGTGGTCCGGCGAACACTGCAGCGCGAAGTCCAGGGCGATCTCCAGGCGCAGCTCACGGGCCCGGGCCACGAAGGCGTCGAAGTCCTCGATCGTGCCCAGGTCCGGGTGGACGGCGTCGTGCCCGCCCTCCGGCGAGCCGATGGCCCACGGCACGCCCACGTCCTGCGGGCTCGCCGACAGCGAGTTGTTCGGGCCCTTGCGGTGGGTGACGCCGATCGGGTGGATCGGAGGCAGGTAGACCACGTCGAAGCCCATCGCGGCGATCGCCGGCAGCCGCTCGGCCGCCGTGCGGAAGGTGCCCGGCACCGTCCGCCCCCGCACCTTCCGTACGCCCTCGGAGCGCGGGAAGAACTCGTACCAGGAACCGAACAGGGCCCGCTCCCGCTCCACCCGGAGCGGCAACCTGGGCGAGGCGCTGACCAGTTCGCGCAGCGGGTGGCGGGCCAGGGTCTCGAGGACCCGGGGCGCGAGCGCCGCCGCGAGCCGGACCGCGGCCGGCCGGGACTCGTCGCGCAGCGTGTCCGCGACGGCGAGCACGACCTCCCGGCCGCCGCCCTTCTTCGGCACGCCCTTGGCGGCCCGCTCGTGCAGCTCGGCGCCCTCGGCGAGCACGAGTTCGGAGTCGATCCCGGCGGGAATCTTGATCGTGGCGGTGTGCCGCCAGGTCGCCAGCGGGTCGCTCCACGCCTCGACCTGATAGGTCCACAGCCCCTCGGCGTCGGGGGTGACCTCGGCGCCCCACCGGTCGGTCCCGGGCGCCAGCTCCCTCATCGGGGTCCAGGGGCCTGGCCGGCCGGACGGGCCGCGCAGCACGACATTGGCGGCGACCGCGTCATGCCCCTCCCGGAAGACGGTGGCCGTGACCTCGAAGGTCTCGCCCACCACCGCCTTCGCGGGACGGCGGCCACAGTCGACCAGCGGGCGGACGTCCAGTACGGGAATACGTCCCATGAGCGGATTCACGGCATCACCTGACGGTTCGCGAGGGTGCGGGTGGTGTGCGCTCTTTCTAGCTCCGTCGACGGCCCGTGGGTCGCGGGCATCGCCGCTCCTGTGCGCGTTCACTCGAATGGCGGGTCTGAAGACATTCCGGAGGGGTACGGAAAGGAGCCTTCCCCCGGTTTTCGGGTGGGCAATCCGGCGCCTTGTTAACTACTAGGGCGTAGCCGCACCGACAAGAACACCTCCCGGACAAGAAACCGGCCCTGTCCTTGTGGGACAGGGCCGGTTCCCCCCGAGTCCGGTCCGTGGCCCCGGTTCCGGGAGGTCCTCCGAATGGCCTAACCGTGGCGGTCGCTCAGGCGGGCTGCCCCTCCGTGTCGTTCGACCACACCTGCCAGGGCTGACGGGTCACCCACTCCTCCACCGGCGCCGGCGAGACCGCCAGGGCCTCCGCCGACACCCCGTCGTCCCCGGCCATCAGCAGCGGATCGCCGCCGTCCGCCATGTAGTGGTAGATGCCGGCCACCCCGGCCGCCGTCTCCGGGCCGAGCAGCTGTGCGATCCCCCGTTCGAACAGTTCGGGCCGCAGTGGCACGTACCGCACCGCGCGCCCCAGACCCCGCCCGAACGCCGCCGCCAGATCCGCGCCCGTCAGCGACACCGACCCGCCGATGTCGAAGGTGCGCCCCTCCAGGCCCTCCCGGGTCAGCGCCGCGTACGCCGCCTCCGCCAGGTCCCGGTGCGAGATCCACGCGGTCGGCGCGGACGCCGGCAGTGGATAGGCGAGCACGCCCTCGTCGACCAGCCCCGGCCCGTTCCACGGCGAGAACAGGTTGTCCAGATACACCGGGGGCCGCAGGACCACTAGCGGCACCCCGCTGTCCCGCAGGATCTGTTCCGCGAGCCGCCGCGTCTCGAACGCCGGCACGGTCGTCACCCCCTGCGGCACCCGGGTGTTGGCGTTGAACACCAGCCGCCGCGTGCCCGCCTCGCGCGCCGCCCGCGCGATGTTCGCCGCGTACAGGCCGATCCGCTCCTCCTCGTACACCAGCGGCATCGTGACGACCGCGTGCGTCACCCCCTCGAACAGCCGCCGCACGTCCTGCGGGGCCGCGAGCTCACCCGCCACGAACTCCGCACCCGGCAGCGGCGGCCGGTCCCCCTCCGGGCGGCGCGTCAGGGTGCGGACCGCGTGCCGGTGCTCGGCGAGCAGCCGGGCCACGGCACCCCCCTGGAAACCGGTCGCCCCCACGACCGCCACCCGCATCGGATTCTGACTGGACATGTGTCGATGAGGCCCTTCGATAGGCTGTGACCGCTGCCGTTGTGGCCGCACTCCAGGCTGGTCGCGACGGCTTCGTCCGTTCAATTAACAAACAGGGGCGGAAGTTGAGGGATCGTCCATGGCCACCGTGGGAACCCAGGGCACTGACCGTCGTACCGACCGGATCGAGGCTGAGCGCGACGACCTCCTGAGCGAACTCCTCACACCGCTGCGCCTCACCGGCGTCTTCGACAGCCGCTGGCACGTCAGCGCCCCCTGGGCCATCGAGGGCGACGCCGAAGAGGGCTGCGCCGTCCTGCACTACATCGTCGAGGGCGGCTGCTGGATCACCGCCGCCGACCAGACCCCGATCGAGCTGCGCGCCGGCGACCTCATCGTCTTCCCCACCGGAGTCGCCCACCGGCTCTCCGACCGGCCCGAACGCAAGGGCCTGCCGCTCAAGGCCGTACTGCCCGAACGCACCCCCGGCACCTCCGGGGAGATCCGCATCGACGGCACCGGGGCCGAGAGCCGCCTGCTGTGCGCCGGACTCCACTACGACGCCAGCGCCGCCACCGGCCTCTACCGCGCGCTGCCCTGGGCCCTGGTCCTCGACGGCGCCCAGGTCGACCGCGAACCGCTGCTCCGCGACACCCTGCGGCTGCTCGCCTCCACCGACCGGCCGGTCGGCCCCGGGGACCGGCTCATCACCCTGCGCGCCTTCGAGATGGCCCTCGTCCTCGCCCTGCGCCCGCTGCTGCGGGAGCTCGCCGACAACCCCGACTCCCTGCCCGTCCTGCGCCACCCCGGCATCAGCCGCGCCCTCGTGGTGATAGCCACCCGGTTCGCCGAACCCTGGACCATCGACTCCCTGGCCCGCGAGGTCGGCATGTCCCGCTCCGCCTTCACCGCCGCCTTCCGCGACCTCGTCGGCGAGTCCCCGGCCCGCCACCTCACCGGCCGCCGCATGCAGGAGGCCGCCCGGCTCCTCACCGAGACCACCCTGCCCCAGTCCTGCGTCCCGGAACGGGTCGGCTACCAGAGCGCGGTCGGCTTCCACCTCGCCTTCCGCAAGTGGTTCGGGCGGACACCGGGCGAGTACCGGGCGGGGGAGGAACGGGCGGCCTGACGGAGGGAGCCGCGTCCGGCGGCGAACCGCCGGACGCCTCCCGGGCCGCCGCACCGGCATCGAAGGAACATACGTATTGAGTCCCCGCCACCGCGTCTGACACCATCCCCACCTTCGGTGCGCGACGAGGCCACCGCCGATCCGGGGGGATCGCAGTACGTGAAGAGACCTGCCCACAGGGGACATCCCTCGACTCTTGCCGCCGCCCTGGCTCTTGCCCTGGCCGTTGCCTGGGGATCGGCATCCCCTGCCGCCGCCCATCGCGACGGCTGCCATCGATGGCACTCCTGCCCGTCCGACACCGGGTCGTACGTGTGCGGCGACCTCGGATACTTCACCTACTGCGGGTACGACTCGCTGCCCGGGGCGGACGAGGGCAGCCGGCGGGGATCCGGCTCAGGCGACTCGGAGGAGTACGACGTCGAGCCGCCCGACGCCCCCACCGTCACGAAGCCAGGGACGGGCGCGGGCGGAAAGGTGACGGTATCGGTCACCGCCGAGCGCGGTTCGCGAATAGAGGTGCGCGACGCGAACGACGCCGTGGTGGCCAAGGCGGCGGCCACCGGATCCGCTCAGCGGATCTCCTTCACCGCGGAAGACGGTGATCACACGTACTCCGTGGTGGCTGTCGACCCGGCGGGCAACAGCAGTGTGCCCAGCGCCGAGTTCACCCTCACCACGGACGCCACGAAGCCGACGGCCCACACGCTGGCCGCGGCTCCCGCCGATCGCGCGACCGCTGCCGTCTCCGTCTCGTTCACCGCTGAGCACGGCACCGTCTACGACATCCGGGTCGCCGGCCGGAAGGACCGGCTGACCGGGACCGTCGCGGCCGGCGGGACGGTGCGCGAGGAGCTGTGGCTGCCGAACGGCCGGCACAGCATCACGGCCACCGTCCGCGACTCCGCCGGCAACGCGACGGTTCTCACCCAGCAGGCGGTCGTCGACCTCCACGACTTCCGGCCCGTCGTCACCCACGACGCCGCCTACCGGACCCGGACTCCGGTGCTGCGGGTGACCGGGCCACGCGGCGGCAAGGGCACGCTCACGGTGGGGGGCGCCCGCCATGACATCGTTCTCGACACCTACGGGAGGGCCGACGTTCCCGTCTCACTGATCGACGGGAACCACCTGGCTCAGGTCGCGCTTGCCGACCCCTTCGGCCGTCGCGGTGCCGCGCGGTCGAAGGCGTTCACCGTGGACACGGCTCCGCCGCCGCTCGCGCTCACGTACGACGCCGACCGGGCGCGCTACGGCGACGCGGTGGTCAGGATCACCGGCGAGAAGGGAGCCAGGGTGCTCGTCGAGAGCCCTGGTGCACCGCCCCGGCGGGCCATCCTCACCGGTGTGCCGGAAGACGTCCTGTTGCAGATGCGGCCGGGCAGGCACGTGGTGACGGTCACCGCGACGGACCGCGTCGGCAACACCACCCGTCAGACCATCGGTCTCGACGTCTCCGACGAGTGGACGGCCGGTGAGATCCAGCGCCTGGTCCTCTGGTGTCTCGGCGTCCTCGCTCTTGTTGCCGTCACCGGAGTGCTGCTGTGGCGCCGTCGTCGCGCCATCGTCGTCCGTTACGCCCGTTGGCGTGAGGCGGCGCGGGTCGCGGCCGAGGAACGTGCCGTGCGTGCCCGGGCAGAGGGAACGCGGAGGGCGAGGGAGGCGTACGAACGCGATCTCTCCGGATGGCGTCGGGAACGCGACCGGCTCAGGCAGCTCCGTGACCTGGCGGTGAACCAGTCGGCCGAGGAGTACGCCCACGGTGACTTCCGCTGGGGGCGGCGCAAGGCGGGTGAGAAGGTGCTCTTGGTCTGCACCGCTTCCCTGGTGGAGGTGCGCACTCGCCAGGGAGTTCACTTCACCGACCGTACCGAAAGCGGCGAGATAGCCGTCACGAACCTGCGGGTGCTGTTCCAGGGGATCACCAAGCGGCGCGAGTGGGAGTACGGGAAGTGGCTCCGTCACGACCACGACGCCGCAGCGAGCCAGACCCTGATCACGGTCGCCAACCGCCAGCGGACATCCGGAGTGGCGTATCCGCCCGTCGAAGCGGAGCGGGTCCGGCTGGTCATCGACGTCGCGCTGGCGCGGGCGCGGGGAGAGCATCCCGACGAGGTCGAGCGGATACGTGGCCGGCTGGCCGAGCACGAGCGGCGCAGGCCCGTGGAACCGGCCGAGGCACAAGGGGGACGGCCGTAGTCGGAGCCGGAAGGACCTCGGAGGCGCTGGCCGGTTCTTAAGGAGCCCTGGACGGACGTTCATTGCTCCCGGGGGTCCGGCCCGTGGAGGCTCGAGGGCGGCACGGCCGCGGCGTCCCCCCGAGCACCGCTCCCGCGGCACCCCCGTGGCACCCCGAGGAGAGGCGACGAACCGGTGACGAGGTCCGGGCAGGAGTATCTGGAGGCGTTACGCGACGGGCGCGAGATCTGGCTCGACGGAGAACGCGTCAAGGACGTCACCACCCACCCCGCCTTCCGCTCCGCGGCGGCCTCCTTCGCCCGGCTCCACGACCTCGCCGCCGATCCGGCGCTGCGTCCCGTCCTGGTCAAGGGCGGGGTGCACCGGGCGTACGCCGTGCCCCGGTCCTACGAGGACCTGGTCGCCCGCCGTCGCGCGTACAAGGTGGCGGCCGAGGCGAGTTACGGCTTCCTCGGCCGTACCCCCGACCACATGGCCTCCGGCGCGGCCGGCTTCGCCGCCCTGCCCGCAGCCTTCACGGGGGAGTCCTTCGACGGCGCCGAGAACGCCCTCGCCTTCCACCGCAGGCTCGCCGAGCGAGACCTGCACTGCGCCTTCACGCTGACCGACCCCGCGGGGGAGGCCGTCCGGGTCGTCGGGGAACGCGACGGCGGCATCGTCGTGCGCGGCGCCAAGACCGTCGGCACCGGCGCCGTCTTCGCCGACGAGATCCTCGTCGGCACCATCGAACCCCTCGCCGCCGACGACACCGAACACGCCGTCGCCTTCTCCCTGCCGCTCGACACCCCCGGCCTCACCCTGATCTCCCGCACCTCCTACGAACAGCGGGCCCGCTCCGTCTTCGACCAGCCGCTGTCCGCGCGCTACGACGAGAACGACGCGCTCCTCGTCTGCCGGGACGTCTTCGTGCCCTGGGAACGGGTGCTCACCTACCGGGACCCGGTCACCACCGCCGCCATGTGGTGGCGGACCCCCGCCTACCTGAACTTCACGCACCAGTCGGCGACGCGCTTCTGGACCAAGCTGGAGTTCCTGACCGGCCTCGCGATCCTCGTCACCCGCTCCAACGGCACCGAGAAGCTGCCCGCCGTCACCCAGGCCCTCGGCCGGCTGCTCGGCATGGTCGCCCAGGCCAAGGCCTTCGTCCTGGCCGCCGAGGCCTCCTGGGAGGAGGTCGACGGAGGCCGCGGCGGCGTACGGCCCGGACAGGAGATCTCCTTCGCCCAGCGGATCATGGCCGGCGAGCTCTATCCGCGGGCCGTCCAGGACATCAAGCTGCTCGCGGGCGGCGCGCTCCTGGCGCTGCCGGCCAGCGGCCGCGACCTGCTCCACCCCGAACTCGGCCCGCTCGTAGGTCAGTACGTCCGCACCGCGGGCGACCCGGCCGAGGACCGGATCAAACTCCTCAAGCTCGCCTGGGACGCCCTCGGCTCCGAGTTCGCCGGCCGGCACGAGCAGTACGAGCGCTTCTACCAGGGCGCCCCGCATGTCTACCTGACCATGCAGACCGGCGCCGGCGCCGCCGAGGACTGCGAGGCGCTGGCCCGCGCCTGCCTCGACGGCTACGACCTGGGGACGAGCCGGTGAGCAGCCCCACCGCGACCCGGGGCGCGCTCCCGGTCCTCGCCGCCGTCCAACTGCTGCTGATCATGGACACGGCGATCGTCAACGTCGCCCTGCCGTCGATCGGCGCCGCCCTAGGCTCCGGCTCCGCGGGCCTCTCCTGGGTCGCCAACGCGTATCTGATCACCTTCGGCGGGCTGCTGCTGCTCGGCGGGCGCGCCGCCGACCTGCTCGGTCACCGCAGGATCCTCCTCGCCGGCCTCGGCCTCCTGGCCGCCGCCTCCACGGCCGGCGCGCTCGCCCCGAACCCGGCCGCCCTGGTCGCCGCCCGGGCCGCCCAGGGCGTCGGCGCCGCCCTCGCCGCGGCCGCCGCCTTCGCCCTGCTGCTCGTCCTCTTCCCCGACGGGCCCGGCCGCCACCGGGCGCTCGGCGTCTTCGCCGCGACCGGCGGCCTCGGCGGCGTCCTCGGCACCACCCTCGGCGGCACCCTCACCGCCCTCCTCGGCTGGCGCTCCACCTTCTGGCTGAACCTCCTGGCGGCGACGGCCCTGGCCGTCCTCACGACCCGGCTGCTCCCGGCGGCCACCGGCCCCGGCGCCGAGACCGGCGGATTCCGTCGCTTCGACCTCGCCGGGGCGCTCACCGTCACCGCCGGGCTCGGGCTCCTCGCGTACGCGCTCGTCGGCTCGGGGCAGAACGGGTGGCTCTCCCCCGTCACGCTGGTGGCGGGGGGCTGCGGGCTCGGGCTGCTCGCGATCTTCGGGGCGGTCGAACGGCGGGCCGTCGCGCCGCTCGTGCCGCCCGGGGTGTGGCGCAGGGCCGCGCAGCGGCGGGCCATCCTGCTGGCCGCGCTCGCGCAGACCGCGCTGTTCCCGATGTTCTTCCTGGTCAGCCTCTACCTTCAGCGGGTGCTCGGGCACGGCCCCCTCGGCGGCGGGCTCGGGCTGCTGCCGCTGTCCCTGGTCGTCGTGGCCGTCGCCCCGCAGACCGGGCGGCTGATCTCCCGGCTCGGCCTCACCCGCACCATGACCGCCGGTTTCGTCCTCCTCGCCGCCGGCACGCTCTGGCTCGGGCTCGCGCTCACCCCCGACGGCGGCTTCGCCGGCACCGTGCTCGCCCCCACCCTGCTCCTGGGCGCCGCGCTGCCGCTCGTCATGGTCACCACCAACGTCGCCGCGACCGCCGGCGCCGCGCCCGAGGAGACCGGCCTCGCGTCCGGACTCGTCAACACCGGGCAGCAGTTCGGCTCGGTGCTCGGACTCGCCGTCCTCGTCGCCGTCGCCACCGCCGTCACCGGTACCCCCGGAACCCCCACCCCCGCCGCCGAGACCGGTGGCTTCCGTGCCGCGCTCCTCGTGGGCGCGGCCTTCGCAGCCGTTGCCGCGCTCCTGTCCGCACGGCCGCGTCCGCCCGCCCCCGCCACGGCGCCACCGCGCCGGGACCGGGTGGGCGACCCGCGCTGACCGCTGCCCCGAGCGGTCCGGCGTCTCCCCGACACCTCTCCTACCTCTCCCGAGGGGGCTCCCCGTGACGCTGTACGACCTCGTCGTGCCCGGACTCGACGAACGAACCGACCCGCGCTACCGGATGGCCGACATCCGCGCCGCCGATCCGCTCGGCGCGGACGCGGTCCTCGCCGCCCTGCCCGCCATGAACGCCGACGCCGACACCCCGGCCCTCACCGTCGCCCTGCGCGCCCTCGTCCCCGACCTCGACCGCGCCGCCGAGTGGAGCGTCGTCGACGCCCTCGCCGCCATGCGGGACCTCGGCATCCTGCTCGGCTCGCTGAAACGTCACGGCGTGCAGCCCGTCGCCGCCGTCCCCGAGGTGTTACCCGTCCTGGAACTCATCGGCCGCCGCACCGACATGGTGCCCCGCGACACCGTCCACCACTACACGGCCTGGAACCCGGCCGGCCGCCGCCGGCGCACGTACACCGGCCACCCCATGGAGGCCCACCTCCAGGAAGCCGTCCGGATGGTCTTCCCCGGACTCGTCGCCGCCCTCGACAGCTGCGCCCGCGTCGCCCGCCTCGAACCGTACGACCCCGGCTTCGCCCTCGCCCTCGACCGCACCGCCCAGCACGTCCAGTCGATCGTCGACGCCATCGACCTCACCGTCGCCCATGTCTCCCCCGAGTACTTCGCCCGCACCCTGCGGCCCTACTTCGAGGAGATCGACATCGACGGGCGCGCCTACCTCGGCCCCGCCGCCGCCCAGATACCGCTCTGGCTGATCGACCTGACCCTCTGGCAGTGCGACCGCTCCGACCCCGCCTACGGCGCCTTCCTCGCCGACTCCCTCCCGTACGCCCTGCCGGCCTGGCGCGACTTCCACGCCCGGCACGGCGGCGGCGTGTCCGCCGTCAGCAAGCTGTCCGCCGCCGTCAGCTGGGAGAGCGGCCGGCACCTGCCCCCGCAGCTCGCCGCCTCCGCGCACTCGCTCGCCCGCGTCCTGCGCCTCCTGAAGTCCTTCCGGGCCCGGCACGTCACCCTCGCCCGCAAGGCGTACGCCGAGGACCTGCGCCGCTACGACGAGGGCAGCGGCGGCGCCCCGGTCAGCCTGCTCCGCACGATCCTCGACCTCACCCGCGCCAACGAGACGCTGGTGCGCCGCGCCGTCGCCTGAGCCCCCGACCGACCCCGGAGAACCCCATGACCCCCCACAGCCCCCACACCCCGCACATCGTGATCGCCGGCGGCGGCATCGCCGGGCTCACCGCCGCACTCGCCCTGCACGCCGCCGGTTTCGCGCGGATCACCGTCGTCGAGGCGGCCCGCGAGACCCGGCCGGGCGGCGCCGGACTCAACCTCATGCCGGGCGCCGTCCGCGAACTCGACGCGCTCGGCCTGCTCGCCGCCCTGGAGTCCGGCGCCGCCCTGCGCACCCGCGAACTGCGCTACTACCACCGCTCCGGCGGGCTGATCTCCCGCGAACCGCGCGGCCTGGGCGCCGGATACCGCTGGCCCCAGCTCTCCCTGCACCGCGCCCACCTCCAGCGGGTGCTCGCCGACGCCGTCCGCGAGCGCCTCGGTCCGACCGCCGTCCTGTCCGGCGTACGGGTCACCGGCGTGGACGTCCGGCCCGACGGGCGGCCCCGGCTGCGGCTCGCCCACCGCGACGGCATCGGGCGCGGCGGCCGGGCCTCGCTCGAACCCGACGTGCTCATCGGCGCCGACGGCATACGCTCCGCCGTCCGCGCCGCCCTCAACCCCGGCGAGGGCCGGCCCCCGTGGAACGGCATGGTGATCTGGCGCGGAGTCTCCCGGATGCCCGCCGCGGCCGCCGCCCGCTTCATGCTCATCGCCGGCGACGACCGGCAGAAGGCCGTCGTCTACCCCATGAGCCGCCCCACCGGCGGACGCGTCCTGGTCAACTGGGCGCTGGCCCGGCCCGCCGACGGCCCGCCCGACGCGCACGCCCTCGGCGACTGGAACCGCGAGGCCGACGTCGACACCTTCCTGCACCACTACGAGGGCTGGGAGTTCGACGGCGTCCGGGTAACCGACGTGCTGCGCGCCGCCGACACCGCCCACGCCTATCCGATGGTCGACCGCGAACCCCTCGACCGCTGGAGCCACGGCCGCACCACCCTCATCGGCGACGCCGCCCACGCCATGTACCCCGTCGGTTCCAACGGGGCCAGCCAGGCGGTCGTCGACGCCCGCGCCCTCGCCCACGCCCTGGCCGTCCACCCCGACCCGGCCGAGGCGCTGCGCGCGTACGAGGCGCACCGGCGGCCCGTCACCACCGCCCTCCAGCACGCGGGCCGGCGGCAGGGCCCCGAGGTCGTCATCGACCTGGTGCACCGGCGCGCGCCGCACGGCTTCACCGACGTCCACCAGGTGATCCCCGCAGAGGAACTGGCCGCCGTCGCCGCCCGTTACGCCGCCACCGGAGCCTTCGACCCGGCCACCGTGAACCAGGGCTCCCCCTACGAAGCGCCCTGCCGCCCCGCACGCGCCGTGGTGGCCGGCGCGCCCGTGGCCTAGGCTCCGGGACGGAACCGCGGACGCACAGCGTGGTGCTTCCGCTCCGGTCCGTCACGGCCTGCGAAGGTGGAACACGTGAAGGCTATCCGTCGATTCACCGTGCGTCCCGTCCTCCCCGACACCCTTCGACCCCTCGCCGACCTGGCGCGCAACCTGCGCTGGTCCTGGCACGAACCCACCCGCGAACTCTTCGAGACCGTCGATCCCGAGGTGCTGCGCGCCGCCGACGGCGACCCCGTCCGCGCGCTCGGCGCCATCGACGCCGGGCGGCTCGCCGCGCTCGCCGCCGACCAGGACTTCCTGGCCCGGCTGCGGGACGCGGCCGAGGACCTCGACCGCTATCTGACCGAACCCCGCTGGTACCAGCGGCAGCCCGGCGAGCCACCGGCCGCGATCGCCTACTTCTCGCCCGAGTTCGGCGTCACCGCCGCGCTGCCGCAGTACTCCGGCGGCCTCGGCATCCTCGCCGGCGACCACCTCAAGGCGGCCAGCGACCTCGGCGTCCCGCTCGTCGGCGTCGGACTGCTCTACCGCCACGGCTACTTCCGCCAGTCCCTCTCCCGCGACGGCTGGCAGCAGGAGCGCTATCCGGTGCTCGACCCCGGCGAGCTCCCCGTCGCCCTGCTCCGCGAGCCCGACGGCACCCCCGCCCGGGTCACCCTCGCCCTGCCCGGCGGGCGGAGCCTGCACGCCCACATCTGGACCGCGCAGGTGGGCCGGGTGCCGCTGCTCATGCTCGACTCCGACGTCGAGGAGAACGCCCCGAGCGAACGCGGGGTCACCGACCGGCTCTACGGCGGCGGCAGCGAGCACCGGCTCCTGCAGGAGATGCTGCTCGGCATCGGCGGTGTCCGCGCCGTCCGCGCGTACACCCGGCTCACCGGCGGCCCGGCGCCCGAGGTCTTCCACACCAACGAGGGCCACGCCGGCTTCCTCGGCCTCGAACGCATCCGCGAACTCGGGAACCAGGGGGTCGACTTCGACGCCGCCCTGGAGATCGTGCGGGCCGGCACCGTGTTCACCACCCACACCCCGGTGCCCGCCGGCATCGACCGCTTCGACCGGACCCTGGTCGCCCGCCACCTCGGCGAGGACGGCGCGCTGCCCGGCGTCGACACCGGACGGATCCTCGCCCTCGGCGACGAGACCGCGCTCGGCGGCGAACCCGGACTCTTCAACATGGCCGCCATGGGCCTCCGGCTCGCCCGGCGTGCCAACGGCGTGTCCACCCTCCACGGTTCGGTCAGCCGTGCCATGTTCGCCGGCCTGTGGCCGGGCTTCGACCCCGAGGAGCTGCCGCTCACCTCGATCACCAACGGCGTCCACGCCCCCACCTGGACGGCCCCCGAGGTGGCCCGCCTCGGACCCGAGGCCGGCGACCGGGAGCTGTGGGAGCTGCGCCGCACCCTGCGCGAACGGCTCGTGGCGGACGTGCGGCGGCGGGTGCGGGAGTCCTGGCGGCAGCGCGGCGCCGGGGCCGCCGAACTGGGCTGGACCGACGGCATCCTCGACCCCGACGTGCTCACCATCGGCTTCGCCCGCCGGGTCCCCTCGTACAAGCGGCTGACACTGATGCTGCGCGACAAGGACCGCCTGCGGGCCCTGCTGCTGCACCCCGAGCGGCCCGTGCAGCTGGTCGTCGCCGGCAAGGCGCACCCGGCCGACGACGGCGGGAAGAAGCTGGTGCAGGAGCTGGTCCGGTTCGCCGACGACCCGCGGGTGCGGCACCGGATCGTCTTCCTGCCCGACTACGGGATGGGCATGGCCCGCGGGCTCTACCCCGGCTGCGACGTGTGGCTGAACAACCCGCTGCGGCCCCTGGAGGCCTGCGGCACGAGCGGGATGAAGGCCGCGCTCAACGGCTGCCTCAACCTGTCCGTCCTGGACGGCTGGTGGGACGAGTGGTTCGAGCCGGACTTCGGCTGGGCGATCCCCACCGCCGACGGGGCCGCCGGCCTCGACGAGGACCGCAGGGACGACCTGGAGGCCGCCGCGCTGTACGAGCTGATCGAGCACCGGGTCGCGCCCCGCTTCTACGACCGCGGCCCGGACGGGGTGCCGGCCCGCTGGACCGCGATGGTCCGGCGCACCCTCGCCGACCTCGGCCCGAAGGTGCACGCCGACCGGATGGTCCGGGAGTACGTGGAGCGGCTCTACGCCCCCGCCGCCGCCGAGCACCGGGCGCTCGCCCCGGACACGGCGCGGGCGCTCGCCGCCTGGAAGACCCGGGTGCGCGCGGCCTGGCCGAAGGTGTCCGTGGACCACGTGGAGGTCGGTGACGACCTGGAGGGGGCGGACGCGGAGCTGGGGGCGACACCGGCCGTCCGGGTCCGGGTGGCGCTGGGCGAGCTGAGCCCCGAGGACGTCGAGGTGCAGGCCGTGACGGGCCGGGTGGACGCCGACGACCGGCTTCGCGACGCCCGGACGAGTGTGCTCAAGCCGGCGGGCGGCCCGGACCTGGAGGGCCGCATCCCGTACGCGGGCGTGCTCTCGCTGGACCGCACCGGCCCGTTCGGCTGCACGGTCCGGGTGCTGCCCGCCCATCCGGCGCTGGCGCACCCGGCGGAGCTGGGGCTCGTGGCGCTGCCGGCGGAGACGAAGGGGGAGGGGGCGGGGCTGCTGATGCGCTGACGGGCGGCCGTCGGCCTCGCCCACCGACCGGGCTCAGCCCACCTCCGCCTTGTCGGCCAGCCGCCCGTCCGCCCAGCACAGCCGGTAGACCGGGACCGTCGCCAGCATGAGCGAGCGGTAGTACAGGCACTCGTCCATGCCGGGCGGCTCGGCCGGGGCGCGCTGTGGGGCGCCGTCGAGCGGGCTGTCGGGGAGATAGGGGGCGACCTCGGCGCGGGTCCACCCGAGCTCGATGCGGGCGTAGTCCTCCGGCTCCAGATACGACCGGTGCTGGGTGTACAGGGCGACACCCGCCATCAGCAGCCCGAGCCCGGTGAGCAGCGCCGGCGGGATCCAGATCGCCCGTGCGAGGCCCCGCCGCACCTGCCGGCGCGCCAGGTCCAGCTCCCGCGCGGACCGGGGCGCGGCGGCGGGCCGCGGGGCGGGCGGGCGCAGCGGCAGTGCGGCGGACAGGGCGAACCCGCCCCCACCGGTGGTCCCGTGGGTGAGGGAGCCGCCCGCGAGCCGCACCCGCTCGTCGAGCCCGACCAGACCGGTCCCACCGGACGCGGCCGGGGAGGCGGCCCCCGAAGCCGTCCCCGGCCCGTTCACCACCCGTACCCGCACGGCGCCCGCGTCCCGCTCGACGGCCACCGTCACCGCCGCGCCCGGCGCGTGCCTGGCCGCGTTCGTCAGGCCCTCCTGCACCACCCGGTGCAGCGCGCGGGCGGCCATCTCCGGCAGGGGTTCCGCCGCACCCCCGCCCTCGGCGAAGGCGACGGAGAGGCCGGAGTCCCGGGCGCGTTCGACCAGGGCGGCGACCGTCTCGTCCGGCGGGGCGACCGACGGCTCCTCGCCGTCCTCGCGGAGCACGCCGAGGATGTCCCGCAGCCGGGCCGTGGCGTCACCCGCCGCCCGCCGCAGCTCGCCCGCCGCCTCCCGCTGGGCCGCGCCGAGCGTCGGGTCGAGCTCCAGCGCGCCCGCCCGCAGGGCGAGCAGGGCCAGCTCGTGGCCGAGGGAGTCGTGCATGTCGCCCGCGATCCGGGACCGCTCGCGCAGCCGCTCCCGGTCGGCGACCGCCGCCTGCTCGCGTTCCATCCGGTCGGCCAGCTCCCAGCCGCTGCGCACCAGCCGGTCGTACTGGCGCGCGTAACGCCCGATCAGCCAGGGGGCGACGACGGCGAGGGCGAGCGAGAGGAGCAGCGCGAACCAGTGCACCAGCGCCCTGCCCGTGACGAGGACCAGGGCGAGCCCCGCCACCGGCACCGTCGCGAACAGCCACAGCGCCGGCCGGGTCCGCTCCCCGCGGCGCCCGGCGAGACAGCCGAAGGCGATCAGGGCGACGACGTACGAGGGCGTGAACAGCTCGGGCCCGAAGGCCAGGGAGACCCCGATCGTGATCGCGAGCGGCGCCACCGGCCACCGCCGGGCGAGCGCCACGCACACCGCCGCGAGGACCACGCCCACGGCCACCCGGGTCCACGAGCCGCCGTCGTGCGGGTCGGAGGTGAGCAGGAGGGGCACGCACAGCAGCAGCCAGAGCAGCGCGTCGAGGGTCCGCCGCCGGGCCCGCTCACGCATCGGGGACCAGCCCCGCCTCGTACGCGAGCACCGCCAGCTGCACCCGGTTGCGCAGCCCGATCCGTCCCAGGACCGCGCTGACATGGGCCTTGACGGTGGCCTCGACCACGTACAGGCGCGCGGCGATCTCCTGGTTGGACAGGCCCGCGCCGACCAGGGCCACCACCTCCCGCTCCCGCCCGGTCAGCGGGGCGAGCCGGGCCCGCGCGTCGGCGGCCCGGGTGAAGCGGGCGCCGCCGAGGGTGTCGATGACCCGGCGGGCGACGACGGGCGAGAGGAACGCGGCGCCCTCCGCCACCGCCCGCACGCCCGCGACCAGTTCGCGCGGATCGCCGGACTTCAGCAGGAAACCGCTGACCCCGCTGCCCAGCGCCCGCTCGATGTAGGCGTCCTCCGAGAAGGTGGTGAGCACCACGACCGCCGCCCCGGGCACCACCCGCCGCAGCTCCTCGGCGGCGCCGAGCCCGTCGAGTCCGGGCATACGGATGTCCAGGAGGACGACGTCGGGCCGGTGCAGGAGGGCGAGCTCGACCGCCTCGTGCCCGTCGCCCGCCTCGGCGACCACCTCGATCCCCGGGTCGGTGGCGAGGATCGCCCGCACCCCGGCCCTGATCATCGTCTCGTCGTCGGCAAGCAGGACCCTGATCATCGGACCAGCCTACGCAGACGCGCGGGCGCCCGGAGGGAACGTTCCCTCCGGGCGCCCGTGATCCTGCTCCCGCGGTTACGGGAAGGTCAGCTTGAAGCTGTTGATGTAGCCGGTGTCGATCGAGGCCTTGTCCTGGACGCGGAGCTTCCAGGTGCCGTTGGCGACCTCGGTGGAGGCGTTGACCGTGTAGGTCTGGACGATGTTGTCGGCGCTGCCGCCCGACCGGTTGTGCAGGTTGTAGACCGAGCCGTCGGGAGCGATCAGGTCGACGACCAGGTCACCCTTGTAGGTGTGGACGATGTCCACGCCGACGGCCAGGTTGGTGGGGGCGTTGCCCGTGACGCCGGAGACGGTCACGGAGGAGGTCACCGCGGCGCCGTTGTCCGGGATGGAGACGTCGGCGTCGTTGGTGAAGACCTTGCCGGTGCCCGGGTCGCCGCCGCCGGGGCGGGAGCCGACGTTGATGCCGGCCCAGGCGTGCTCGACGGCCTTCACCTCGGCGCTGCCCGCGCCGTACAGCTCGGTCGCCACCGCGACGGTGCCCGTGCGGGCGCCGGCGTAGTTGGTGTTCGAGTTGAACTTGGTGGTGAGCGCCTTGAACCAGATCAGCGAGGCCTTGTCACGGCCGATGCCGGTGACGGGCAGGCCGTCGGAGGTCGGCGAGTCGTAGGTGACGCCGTTGACGGTCTTGGTGCCGCTGCCCTCGGAGAGCAGGTAGTACCAGTGGTTCGCCGGGCCCGAGGAGTAGTGGACGTCGATCGAGCCGATGCCGGAGTACCAGTAGTCCTTGGACGAGCCGTCCTTGCTCGGCTTGTCCATGTAGCGCAGCGGGGTGCCGTTGCCGCGGATGTCGATCTTCTCGCCGACCAGGTAGTCGCCCTTGTCGGTGGCGTTGTTGGCGTAGAACTCGACGGCCGCCGCGAAGATGTCGGAGGTCGCCTCGTTCAGGCCGCCGGACTCGCCGCTGTAGACCAGGCCCGCCGTGTTGGAGGTGAGGCCGTGCGTCATCTCGTGCGCGGCCACGTCGATGGAGGTCAGCGGCTTGGCGTTGTTCGCGCCGTCGCCGTACGTCATGCAGAAGCAGGAGTCGGACCAGAAGGCGTTGACGTACGCGTTGCCGTAGTGGACCCGGGAGTACGCGCCGACGCCGTCACCGCGGATGCCGGAGCGGCCGTGCACGTTCTTGTAGTAGTCCCAGGTGAGCGCGGCGCCGTAGTGCGCGTCGGCACCCGCGGTCTCCAGGTTCGACGGCAGGCCGTTGCCCCAGACGTCGGTGCTGTTGGTGAACAGCGTGCCGGTGCCGGAGGTGCCCCGGTTGAGGTTGTACGTCTTGTGGTTGCCGCGGGTCGTGTCCGTCAGCGTGTACGACGGGGCGGTGCCCAGGGTGACCTGGCCGCTGTACTGGGTGTTGCCGGTGCCGGTGTGGACACCCTCCCACTCGTACAGCTTCGCGCCGGTCTTGGCGTCGGTGACGACGTGCAGCTCGCTCGGGGTGCCGTCGTGCTGGATGCCGCCGACGACCGTCTCGTAGGCGAGGACGGGGGTGCCGTTCGCCGCCCACACGACCTTGCGGGGGGCGCGCTCGGCCTTGGTCTCCTTGGAGCCCTCGGCGTTCGCGAGGCCGACGGCCTGCTTCTCGGCGGCGGCCGGGGCGATGGTCGCCGCGGCGGTGTCCACCTTGGTGATGTCGGCGCGGGTGGCCTTGGCGACGGAGGTGGTGGCGCCGGCCTTGGTCTCGGCGACGATCAGGTCACCGCCGAGGACGGGGAGCCCCGCGAAGGTGCGCTCGTAGCGCGTGTGGGTCGTGCCGTCGCGGTCCTGGACGACGTCGCGGACGACCAGCTTCTCCTGGGCGCCGAGGCCGAGCTCCTTGGCCGTCGCGGCGGTGTCCGCCTGGGCGGCGCGGATCAGCGCGGCGCGCTGGGCCGGGGAGAGGTCGGCCGGCAGCTTGCCCGGGTTCGCCTGGGCGGCGGCCTGCGCCTTGGGGGCGACGGCCGCACCGCCGTCGGCCGTGGCGGTGCCGGTCTGGACGGTCACGGCGACCATGGCGGCGGCAGCGATCAGAGCGCCGGTCGCGGTGGCGCGACGGCTGGGCGTGGATCTCACGCAGACTCCTTTTGCGAGGGGGGTACCGGGGGCTGGGTGGGGCCGCCCGGGCGGAGCAAGCAGAGCTGTGGAGCATGAGCACATACGGATGAACACGTACGGGTGATGCGGTGAACATCGATGCGAAGAGCCGGGGAGAGAGTGGCAGTTGGCGACCCCGGCTGTCAGGACCGCGTCAACAACTTGGCCGGAAATCGTCCGTTGCCCGTACGTCGCCGTCCGCCCAGCGGACGCGCCCGGGCGGCACCGGGAGATCCTGTCCCGGTGCCGCCCGGGCGGTGGAGGATCACTTCAGGTACGGGCCGTCGGCGCCGATCCTTCCGGGGCCGCCGAGCACGTAGACCCGCAGGTTGCCCTTGCCGGGGGCCGCGACGGTGAGGCTGCCGTTCGTCACCGTCCTCGTGTCGCCGGTGACCGCGTCGACGTACGTCCCGTTCGGGACGCCGCCGAAGGTGGCCCCGCCGCTGACCGTGACCAGCGCGAAGCTGTCGGTGCCGCCCTCGGTGTAGCGCCGCTTGAAGGCCATGCCGCCGCTGACGCCCTCCGTGGAGTACTGGCCCATCTGCAGGGCGGGCACCGCCCTGCGGATCTGGTTCAGCCGCTGGAGGTGCTTCACCAGGGGCTTGTCCAGGGTCGTCGCCACCGTGCCGCTGGCGGAGGCCACGCGGGAGAAGCCGGCGGCGGTGACCTGGCCGGCCAGGTGGTTGCCGAAGTAGGCGCGGCCGGTGGTGGCCAGCGGACAGCTCGGCCCGCAGTCGATCCTCTTCCCGGCCTGGAACTCGATCTCGGAGCCGTAGTACAGGGTCGGGATCCCGCGGAAAGTCCACATCAGGGACATGTTCTCGGCCCAGGCGTCGGTGCCGCCCGCGTAGCGCTCGCTGCTCTTGTCGGGGCCGTAGTCGTGGCTGTCGACGTAGACCACGTTGTACGTGGCGTCGTTGACGCTGTCGTCGGAGTCCTTGCCGTTCCAGAAGGCGTTCTGCGCGTCGCCGAAGTTCATGTGCATGCGCATGTCGATGATGTGCATGCCGGAGAAGCGCGAGTGGTCGGGCGCGTGGTACGCGTTGCCCCGCAGGACGGCGTTGTCGCCGGTGGGCTGGCCGGACGGGCCGAGCTGCTGCTCGTACGCGTACATCTCCAGGCTCGCCCTCGCGTCGTCGGCGTCGTACTCCTGGCGCTCCTTCCAGGTGTAGAACTGCGCGGAATGGTTGACCGAGCCGCGGTTCCACTTGTCGTTCACGAAGGCGGCGACCTCGCCGAAGACGAAGAAGTTCCGCGCCGCCTCGGCGCCGTGGCGCTGGGCCACCCGCTCCTGGATGGCGGGCAGGAAGCGGCGGTTCCAGGTGGTGCGCGGGATGTGGACGGCGGTGTCCACGCGGAAGCCGTCGACGCCCATGTCGATGTACTTGTTGTACGCGCCGATCAGATGGCTCTGCACCCGCGCGTTCTCGGTGTCGAGGTCCGCGAGGTCCTCGTGCAGCCAGCAGGAACGGGCGTCCTCGCCCTCCCAGTTGCCGATCCAGCACTGGTGGAAGAGTGCCTTCGGGAACATGCCGGAGGTGGGGGAGGGCCACTGGCAGTTGTGGATCGTGTAGCCCTCGGGGCTCCTGCCGCCCGTCGGCCTGCCCCAGTTCAGACAGGTGTTGCCGGCGGGCTCGGCCGTGGACCACAGGTCGCCGTTGTAGTACGACCTGCCGCTCTTGGCGTCGACGGTCAGGCCGTCGTACTCGAAGCCGGTCTGCCTCTCGTCGTAGTACCAGCTCCACTGGGAGTCGCGCACGCCGTACACGGTCGGCACGAACAGGCCCTTGGCGCCCCAGCGGGAGGAGTGGTTGTAGACCACGTCCTGGTAGATCTTCATGCCCTTGGCGTGGGCGGCGTCGATCAGGTCCTGGTACGAGGCGCCCGCGGACTCCAGACGGGGGTCGACCCGGTAGAAGTCCCAGCCGTGGTAGCCGTGGTAGTCGTAGTCCGAGCGGTTCAGCACCACCGGGGTGATCCAGACGGCGGAGAAGCCGAGCGCCTTGATGTAGTCGAGCTTCTCGACCAGTCCCTTGAAGTCGCCCCGGAACATCGGGTCGCCGTTCGCCGCGTTGCCGGACTTCACGTGCTGGCTCCCGCCCCGGTTGTTGGCGGGGTCGCCGTCGTGGAAGCGGGCCGTCAGGACGAAGTAGATCGGGTCCTTGCGCGGGTCGGTGCCCAGCGGCTTCCCGGGCGCGGGACCGGCCGGCTTCGCGCCGGTGGTGGCCTGCGCCGGGGTGGAGGCGGCGGAGACGTTCCCGGCCGCGTCCACGGCCCGCACGGTGTAGGTGTACGTGGTGTGCTCGGCCAGGCCGGTGTCGGTGTGGACGGTCGAGCCGACGCTGGTGACGACGCTTCCGCCGCTGCCGTCGGTGCGGGTCACCTGGTAGCCGGTGACGCCCGTCGCGTCGGTGGACGGCTGCCAGCCCACGACGACGGAGACGCCGTCGGCCCTCGCGGTGAGCCCGGTCGGCGCGGTGGGGGCCGTGGTGTCGGGCGCGGTGGCCGCGCAGGGGTCCTGGGCCCGCGCGGTGACGGTCCGGTTCCGCACCGTGCTGGTGCCGGCGGGGATCGTGTAGTCGGCGCCGTTGTTGTTGTCCCAGGTGCCGTTGCCGTTGTTGAACGCGGCCCGCAGGGAGCCGGCCGAGCCGAGGCCCACGGTCTGCTTCCACCAGCCGGGACACGCGGCCTGCATCCCGATGCCGGGGACGGTCGTCCAAGGGCCGCCGGCCGGGGCGTAGTGGAGGTTGGCCGTCGACCAGCCGAGCGCCTCGGTCGAGTAGTACACCGTGGCGGAGTTCGGTGCGGGGGCGGGGGTGTCGGACCCCGCACAGGGGTCGGAGTGCGCGACGACGCCGTCCTTGACGGTGATGTTCCCGGTGCCGAGGGCGTAGTTCGCGCCGCCGTTGTTGTCCCAGGTGCCGCCGCCGTTCGTGAAGGTGGCCCGCAGGCCGCTCGAGGAGCCCAGGTCGACGGTCTTCTTGACCCAGTCGGCGCAGGCCGCCTCCATGGCCACCCCGGGGACGGTGGTCCAGGATCCGCCGTCGGGGGCGAAGTGGAGGTGGTACGCGGACCAGTCGCGGGTCTTCGTGGAGTAGAAGACGGTCGCGGTGTTGCCGGCCGTCGTCGTGGCGGTGGCGGTGGCGGTCGAGGCGTGCGCCGGGACCGGGCTCAGCAGTGTGCCGGTGACGGCGGCGACGGCCAGGAGCCGTGGCAGCCGTCGGGTGGGACCGCGTCTCATGGGGGACTCCCTTGCGGAGCTCAACAAGCAAGAATCGGCGGAAAGTTGCTGCAAGCGCTTACGACGGCTGGAAGGTACCCCTGGTCGGTCGAGCCGTAAAGAGATCGCGCGCGGGCAGACGAAAACGTCCGTATGCCGGCCCCGAGAGGACCGGCATACGGACGTTCGTCGCGGTTGCGCGGGGCGGTCAGCCCACCAGGCTGTCCCGCCAGGCCCGGTGCAGGCCCGCGTAACGGCCCTCGCCGCCCACGAGTTCGGCCGGCGAGCCGTCCTCCACCACCCGGCCCGACTCCATCACCAGCACCCGGTCGGCGACCTCCACCGTGGACAGCCGGTGCGCGATCACCACCGCCGTACGGCCCGCGAGCACCGTGTCCATCGCCCGCTGCACGGCCCGCTCGCCCGGCACGTCCAGCGAACTCGTCGCCTCGTCCAGGATCAGCACCGCCGGATCCGCCAGCAGCGCCCGCGCGAACGCCACCAGCTGGCGCTGGCCCGCCGAGATCCGGCCACCACGCTTGCGGACGTCCGTGTCGTAGCCGTCCGGCAGCCCCGCGATGAAGTCGTGCGCGCCGATCGCCTTCGCGGCCTGCTCGATCTCGGCGCGGGTCGCGTCCGGCCGGCCGATCGCGATGTTGTCGGCGACCGTGCCCGAGAACAGGAACGCCTCCTGCGTCACCATCACCACGCCCCGCCGCAGTTCGGGCGTCGACAGGTCCCGCAGATCGACCCCGTCGAGCAGGATCCGGCCCTCCGTCGGGTCGTAGAAGCGGGCCAGCAGCTTCGCCAGCGTCGACTTGCCCGCGCCCGTCGCCCCGACGACGGCCACCGTCTGACCGGCCGGGATCGTCAGATCGAAGCGCGGCAGCACCTCGCCGCCGGTCCGGTACGCGAACCGCACCCCCTCGAACACGACCTCGCGCCCCGGCCGGCCCGTCCGGGCGGGCAGCTCGCGGGGCGCCGCCGCCTCCGGGACACCCGGCTCTTGGGCGAGCAGGCCCGCGATCTTGGCGAGCGAGGCCGCCGCCGACTCGTACGAGTTGAGGAACATCCCGAGCCGGTCGATCGGGTCGTAGAGCCGCCGCACGTACAGCACGGCCGCCGCCAGCACACCGAGTTCCAGCGTCCCGTCCGCGACCCGCCAGGCGCCCCACAGACACATTCCGGCCACCGCCGTGTTGGCGACGAGCCGCGAGCCGACCACATAGCGGGCCATCTCCAGGAGCGCGTCGCCGTTGCTGCGCTCGTGCCGCCGGTTGAGCGCGGCGAACTCCGTGTCGTTGGTTCGCTCCCGGCGGAACGCCCGTACCGGCCGGATGCCGTTCATCGTCTCCGCGAACTTCACGATCACCGAGGCGATGGCGGTGGAGCGCTCCGCGAAGACCACGGCGGACCGGCGCCGGTAGAGCCGTACGAGGAGGTACAGCGGCCCGAAGGAGGCCACGGCGACCGCCCCGATGCCCAGATCGAGCCAGAGCAGCATCGCCGAGATCGCCACGAAGGAGAGGACGACGCCGATGAGCTCCTGGAGGCCCTCGGACAGCAGCTCGCGCAGCGACTCCACGTCGGTGGTGGAGCGGGAGATCAGCCGGCCCGAGGTGTAGCGCTCGTGGAAGTCGACGCTGAGGGCCTGCGCGTGCCGGAAGATCCGCCCGCGCAGATCGAGCAGCACGTCCTGGTTGACCCGGGCGGCGCCCCGGACGAACGCGTACTGCAACAGCCCGCCGGCCACCGCGCACGCCAGATACCCGAGCGCCACGGCGACCAGCGGTCCGTGGTCCCCGCTCCGGAACGCCGGCACGCCCCGGTCGATCGCGTACGCCACGAGCAACGGCCCCGCCTGCAGCGCGGCCTGCTGCACCAGCAGCACCAGCGCGGCGACCACGACCCGCCCCCGGTGCGGGGCGAGCAGCGACCGCAGCAGCCGCCCGGTGGCCCCGGGCGCGGCGGGCAGGTCGTCCCGGTCGAAGGGATCGCCGCCGGTCGCCGCCGAGCCGGCCGCCTCGGGGGTTCCGGTCCCCGCGCCGACCCCGTTCCCGACCGCGGTGTCCCGCTCCCGCTCCCTCTCCGTCTCCGTGTGCGCGTCCGTCATCGGGTCTTCTCCTCGTGCCGCTCGCCGGACATCAGCCAGGCGTACTCGGCGCTGGTGCGCAGCAGTTCGTGATGGGTGCCGACGGCCGCGATGCGGCCGGACGACAGCAGGGCGACCCGGTCCGCGAGCAGCACCGTGGACGGGCGGTGGGCGACGACCAGGGCGGTGGTGTCGCGGAGCACCTCGCGCAGGGCGGCCTCGACCCGGGCCTCGGTGTGGACGTCGAGGGCCGAGAGCGGGTCGTCCAGGACCAGGAAGCGCGGGCGGCCGACGACCGCGCGGGCCAGGGCGAGGCGCTGGCGCTGACCGCCGGAGAGGCTCAGGCCCTGCTCACCGACCTCGGTCGCGGTGCCCTCGGGCAGCCGGTCGACGAAGCCGTCGGCCTGGGCGACGGCCAGCGCGCGCCGCAGCTCCGGCTCGGCGGCGTCCGCCCCGGCCCCCATCAGGACGTTCTCGCCGACGCTCGCGGAGAAGAGGGTGGGTTCCTCGAACGCCACCGACACCAGTGACCGCAGCCGGTCCCGGGGCATCAGCGCGATGTCCTCGCCGTCGAGCAGGATCCGCCCGGCGGTCACCTCGTGCAGCCGCGGTACGAGCGCGGTGAGCGTGGTCTTTCCCGACCCGGTCCCGCCGACCAGGGCCAGCGTCTCGCCGGGCCGGATGTGCAGGTCGATCCCGTCCAGGACCGGCGGGGCGTCCGCCGGCGCGTCCGGGTAGCGGAAGGTGACGCTCTCGAACCGCACCCCGTCGGCGGCCCCCGCACCGGCGCCCCCGGTCCCGGCCCCGGAAGGCCCGGGCCCCGTCTCCGACTCCTCCGCCGCGTCCATCACCTCGAAGTACCGTTCCGTCGCCGTCGCCGCCTCCTGGCTCATCGCCAGCAGGAAGCCGATCGACTCCACCGGCCAGCGCAGCGCGAGCGCCGTCGACAGGAACGCCACGAGGGTGCCCGCCGACAGCTCCCCGTCCGCCACCTGCACCGTGCCGACCACCAGCGCCGCGCCCACCGCCAGTTCCGGCAGCAGCGTGATGAACGCCCAGATCCCGGCGAGCAGCCGGGCCTTGCCGAGCTCCGTGGTGCGCAGCAGCCCGGCCAGGGTCCGGAACGCCTCCGCCTGGCTGCGGTGGCGGCCGAAGCCCTTGACGATCCGGATGCCCAGGACGCTCTCCTCGACCACCGTCGTCAGATCGCCCACCTGGTCCTGCGCCCGTCGCGCCACCACCGCGTACCGCCGCTCGAAGAGCGAGCAGAGCACCACCATCGGCACCACCGGGACGAGTAGCACCATCCCCAGCGTCCAGTCCTGGGCGAGCAGCACCGCGTAACCGGCGAGGATCGTCACGCCGTTGACCAGCAGGAAGGTCAGCGGGAAGGCCAGGAACATCCGGACCATCATCAGGTCGGTCGTCCCGCGCGACAGCAGCTGTCCGGACGCCCACCGGTCGTGGAAGGCGATCGGCAGCCGCTGCAGCCGCCCGTAGAGATCGGCCCGCATGCCCGCCTCCACCCCGGCGAGCGGCCGGGCCACCAGCCATCGCCGGAAGCCGAAGAGGGCCGCCTCGGCGATGCCGAGCAGCAGCAGGTACAGCGCGCCGAGCCACACCCCGGTCGTGTCGCCGTCCGTGACCGGGCCGTCGACCAGCCATTTCAGGACGAGGGGGATGACGAGCGAGAGACAGGAGGCGACGATCGCGACGAACGCGGCCGTGAACAGGCGTACGCGTACGGGCCGGACGTAGGGCCACAGGCGCAGCAGCGTGCGCACGGCCGAGCGGCGGCCGTGCGGATCCTTGGTGAGTGCGGGTTCGGAGGGCATCAGGTCCGAGCCTAGGGTTCACCCCTGACATCGCTCATGTGCTTTTCCGGCCGTGCGGCCCGCCCCGTAGGATCGCCGACCGTCGGAACCTGGGGTGGAGAGACAAGGGCGGGGACCATGCACGACCACACGAGACGCCGCCGCGCCACGGCGGCCCTGCTGCCGGTGCTGCTGACGGCGCTGGCGGCCTGCCAGTCCGGGGGCGAGGGCGGGGGCGCGGACGCCCGGGCGCCGAAGCCGTCGGTGACTCCCGTCTACGAGGTGCGGCTCGACGACCAGCTGTCCGCCGCGAGCAAGGCGACCACGGCGGCCGGTTCGGCGGCCTTCAGCTGGACGCTCACGTACGGCTCCGACAAGGGCACCGCCGTCGACCGCACGACGGGCACGCAGGACTACGCCAAGGACACCGCCCAGGCCGAGCGGGTCCTGGAGGTGCCGCGCCGCTTCCCGGCGGACGCCGCCGCCGAACTGGGCGGGCGACCCGGCTCCTCCGCCGCGCCGGAGACGTACGTGGTCGCGGGCAACGACGTCACCTACCGGACCCGCCAGGGCGACTGGCTGCGTTACTCCTCCTCCGCGCCCATGGAGCTCGTCGACCTCTTCGACGGCGTGCTCCACCGGGCGGGCGAGACCGCCCCGTACGGCGGCACGCTGGCCGAGGTGGTCCGGGTCTCGGACGCGGAGAGGCAGCCGGACAAGGGCGCCGACGGCAGCCGGACGTACCGGTTGAGCGTCCCGCCGCAGACGGCGGAGGCCGCGCTGCCGCCGCAGTTCTCGTCGTCCCTGACCTCCGACAAGAGCGCCGCCCGGGTGCCCCTGACGGTGGTGCTCGACGGGGAGGGACGGCTGACCGCCGCCACCGCCGACTTCGGGCCCGTGCTCGACACCCTCCACGAGGACGGCCTCCTCGAGGGCGTGACCTCGCTGAAGGCGGAGTACCGCCTCTCCCGCCACGGCGAGGCGACCGTCCCGGCGCCGCCCGCCGGCGCGAAGCGGGCCCAGGCCGCGGAGAAGGCCCTGACCCCGCTCACGAAGGCGAAGCCGGGCGACTGCGGCTCGACGGACACCGGCCTCGGCGGCAGCCTGGAGCTCGTCCGCGTCACGCCCTGCGACGGCAAGGCCGCGGAGCTGCGGGTCTTCGGCCAGGTCGAGGTGAAGGAGACGATCGAGGGGAACCCGACCGGTGTGGCGGTGAAGAAGGCCCAGGAGAAGTGCGAGGCGAAGTACCGGGCCGCCCCGCGCGCCTGGGTGCGAGGCGCCCGTCCGGCCGACACGTTCTACACCTACGGCGCCGGCTCCTCCAGCTCCGCCTACACCGGTCCGGACGTGGACATCGAGGGCACGTACGCCTGCTACGTGTACACCGCCGGCCGCTGACCGGCCCTCACCCGCGCACCCGCAGCAGCACCACCGACCTCCCCGCCACCGTCAGCGTCCCGCCGCCCCGGTGCACCGTGCCCGGGGCGCGGGACTGGTCCTCGTGGGCGGTGTCCAGGACCAGTTCGTACGACTCCGCCCACGGCGGGCCCGGGAGCCGGTAGTCCACCGGGCGGTGGTCGGCGTGCAGCACCGCGAGGAAGCTGTCGTCGGTGACCTGCTCGCCGCGGGCGTCGCGGCCCGGGATGTCGCGGCCCGAGAGGTAGAGGCCGAGGGTCGCGGCGGGCGCGTACCAGTCGCCCTCGGTCATCTCGGTGCCCTCGGCGGTGAACCAGGCCAGGTCCCGCAGCCCGTCGGCGCCCTGCGGCCGGCCGGAGAAGAAGGCGCGGCGGCGGAGCACCGGGTGCCGGTGGCGCAGCGCGAGCAGGCGGCGGGTGAGCGCGAGGAGCTGGGCGCGGCCCGGGTCCTCGGGCAGCGTCCAGTCCAGCCAGCTGATCTCGTTGTCCTGGCAGTAGGCGTTGTTGTTGCCGCCCTGGGTGCGGCCCATCTCGTCGCCGGCGACGAGCATCGGCACCCCGGTCGACAGCAGCAGCGTGGTGAGCAGGTTGCGCAGCTGGCGCAGGCGCAGCCCCTGGACCTCGGGGTCGTCGGTCTCGCCCTCGGCGCCGCAGTTCCAGGAGCGGTTGTCGTTCGTGCCGTCCCGGTTGTTCTCGCCGTTGGCCTCGTTGTGCTTGCGCTCGTAGCTGACGAGGTCGCGCAGGGTGAAGCCGTCGTGGGCGGTGACGAAGTTGACGGAGGCGTACGGGCGGCGGCCGCCCCACGCGTAGAGGTCGCTGGAGCCGGAGAGCCGGTAGCCGAGGTCCCGGACGTCGGGCAGCGCGCCGCGCCAGAAGTCCCGTACGGCGTCGCGGTAGCGGTCGTTCCACTCGGTCCACAGCGGCGGGAAGGCGCCCACCTGATAGCCGCCGTTGCCGACGTCCCAGGGCTCGGCGATCAGCTTGACCCGGCGCAGCACCGGGTCCTGGGCGATGACGGCGAGGAACGGCGAGAGCATGTCGACGTCGTGGAAGGAGCGGGCGAGCGCCGCCGCCAGGTCGAAGCGGAAGCCGTCCACGCCCATCTCGGTCACCCAGTAGCGCAGGGAATCGGTGATGAGCCGCAGCACCTGCGGCTGCACCACGTGCAGGGTGTTGCCGCAGCCGGTGTAGTCGGCGTAGCGCCGGGCGTCGGACTGGAGCCGGTAGTAGCCGCGGTTGTCGATGCCCTTGAGGGACAGGGTGGGGCCGAGCTCGCCGGCCTCCGCGGTGTGGTTGTAGACGACGTCGAGGATGACCTCGATGCCGGCCGCGTGCAGCGCCCGCACCATCCGCTTGAACTCGCCGACCTGCTGCCCGGCGGTCCCGGAGGAGGAGTAGCCGGCGTGCGGGGCGAAGTAGCCGATGGAGTTGTAGCCCCAGTAGTTGGTCAGGCCCCGGCGCAGCAGGTGGTCCTCGTGGGCGAACTGGTGCACCGGCAGCAACTCGACCGCCGTCACCCCGAGCCGTACGAGGTGCTCGATCGCGGCCGGGTGGGCGAGGCCCGCGTAGGTGCCGCGCAGCCGCTCGGGGACGCCCGGGTGGAGCGCGGTGAAGCCCTTGACGTGCAGTTCGTAGATGACCGAGTCCGGCCAGGGCGTCTTGGGTCTGCGGTCGTCGGACCAGTCGTCGTCGTCGTGGACGACGACCGCCTTGGGGACGTACGGGGCGGAGTCCCGCTCGTCCCGGACGGTGTCGGCGACCTGCTGCTGGGGCCAGTCGCGGACGTGCCCGTACACCTCGGGCGGCAGTCCGTGGCGGGCGTAGTCGCCGTCGACGGCCCGCGCGTACGGGTCGAGGAGCAGCTTCGCCGGGTTCCAGCGGGCGCCGGTCCACGGGTCCCAGCGGCCGTGCACCCGGTAGCCGTAGCGCTGCCCCGGGCCGACGCCGGGCACGAAGCCGTGCCAGATCTCATGGGTGAGCTCGGTCAGCGCGAGCCGGGTCTCGGTGCCGGAGGCGTCGAAGAGGCACAGCTCGACGGCCTCGGCCCCGCCCGCCCACAGCGCGAAGTTGGTCCCCGCCACCCCGTCCGGTCCGACCCGGCACCGGGCGCCGAGCGGCGTCGGCGCCCCCGGCCACACCACAGGGACCGGCCCCTTCGGGGCACCGGCCCGCTCCCGTACCGCCTCCTGCTCGGCTGCGCTCGACACCGTCCCGGCCTCCCGCGGCTCTCCCCGTACGACAGAAGGGCGCGGCGTCCCGGCCGCGGCTTCCCGTACGTGGTCCTCCACCTGTTCTGCCCGCACGGCCGTGCTCCCAACATGCCGCGCGGGCACGTTTCCCCTGGAGGGTGGCCGTCGTTGGGCCGGGCGTGAGACATGTACTGAAGCGGGCGAGGGCCTGCCTGGTGGTGGCCGGAGTCCTTGCGGGCCTTGCGGGGCTTACGGCGTGCACCGGGGACGGGCCGCCCGGGATCGACATCACCCTGCCCGGCAAGGCCCGGGCGCCGGGCGACGTGATCCGGGTCAGCCCGGAGGACGGCAGCCGCGGGGTGGCCGCCGACGGCCCGGTGGAGGTGAGGGTCGACAGCGGGCGTCTGGAGCGGGTGACCGTGGTCCAGGTGGAGGACGCGCAGCGGACCCGGGTGGCGGGGGAGATCTCCGCGGACGGGCTGCGCTGGCGGCCCCGGCCCGGCACCCGGCTCGCGCTCGCCGCGAAGTACAGCGTGGACGCGGTCGCCCTCGACGGGCACGGCCGCCGCTCGGCCCGGCACACCACCTTCACCACGGTGGTGCCCGAGCACCGTTTCATCGGCTACTTCAAGCCGGAGAACCGTTCCACGGTCGGCACCGGGATGATCGTCTCCTTCTCCTTCAACCGGCCGATCGAGAACCGGGCGGCGGTCGAGCGCGCCATCCGGATCACCTCCGACCCGCCGGTGGAGGTGGTCGGCCACTGGTTCGGCGCGGAGCGGCTCGACTTCCGCCCCGCCGCGTACTGGCAGCCGGGCACCCGGGTCACCGTCGACCTCGCCCTGCGCGATGTCGAGGGTGCGCCGGGCGTGTACGGGATCCAGCGCAAGAAGGTCGGCTTCACGGTGGGCCGCTCGCAGGTCTCGCTGGTCGACGCCGAGAAGCACACCATGGAGATCCGCCGGGACGGCGAGCCGCTGACCACCCTGCCGATCACGGCCGGGGCGCCGAAGACCACGACGTACAACGGGAAGATGGTGGTCACGGAGCTGTACGACGTGACGCGGATGGACGGGCGCACGGTCGGTTTCGGCGGGGAGTACGACATCAAGGACGTGCCGCACGCGATGCGGCTGACCGAGTCGGGGACCTTCCTGCACGGCAACTACTGGGCTCCGGCCGCCACGTTCGGCTCGGCGAACGTCAGCCACGGCTGTGTGGGGCTGCGGGACGTGAAGGGCGGCGGCTCGGACACCCCGGCCGGCTGGTTCTTCGACCGGACGCTCATCGGCGACGTGGTGGAGGTGGTCAACTCGCGCGACAAGCAGGTGGCTCCGGACAACGGCCTCGGCGGCTGGAACATGGACTGGGCCCGCTGGAAGGCCGGGTCCGCGCTGCGCTGACCCGGGTCCCGGTCCGCACCTCGCACGAACTGGGACTGAACGGTGACATTCACGTGGAACTTTCGTGTCCGGCGGTGTGATTATCTAACGCCGTGTGCGCGGGAGTATGCGCACGGGGGTGGGGCCCAGGCAGTGCCGGGTCGTGCGAGGGGAGAAGACCATAGTGAACGGGCAGCCGATATCCGGAGGGAACGCCGGACGGCGGCGCCGGACCCGCCTGGGCGCCCTGGCGACGGGAGCGCTGCTCCTCGTCCTGACCGCCTGCGGCGGCGGTGGCGTCGCCGGCGGCGGCGACAAGGGCGGCCAGGACGCGGGCGGCGGTGGCGGCAAGCAGGAGATCGCGGCCTCCGCGGCGGTCGTGACGATCGCTCCGAAGGACGGCGCCGACTCGGTCGCCACCAGCGGGGCGCTGAAGGTGACGGCGGAGCAGGGCAAGCTGACCACGGTGACGGTCTCCGACACCGAGGGCAACAAGGTGGAGGGCAAGATCTCCGCCGACGGCAGCAGCTGGGAGCCGCTGGGCCACCTGGCCGCGAGCACCCAGTACAAGGTGCACGCGATCGCCAAGGACGCCGAGGGCCGTGAGTCGGCGAAGGACACCACCTTCTCCACGCTCACCCCGAAGAACACCTTCATCGGCCACTACACGCCGGAGGCCGGCCAGACCGTCGGCGTCGGCATGCCGGTCTCGATCAACTTCACCCGCGGCATCACCGACCCGGAGGCCGTCGAGCGCGCCATCACGGTGACGGCGGAGCCGTCGGTGGAGATCGAGGGCCACTGGTTCGGCAACGACCGGCTCGACTTCCGTCCCAAGGAGTACTGGGCCGCGGGCACCAAGGTGACCGTGAAGCTCAACCTGGACGGCGTCGAGGGCCGCCCGGGCGTCTACGGCAAGCAGAAGAAGACCTACTCCTTCACCATCGGCCGCCGTCAGGTCTCCACGGTCGACGCCAGCGCCAAGACCATGAAGGTCGAGCGCGACGGCAAGATCATCAAGACCCTGCCGATCACCGCGGGCGCGCCGTCCACGACGACGTACAACGGCCAGATGGTCATCAGCGAGAAGTACAAGGTGACCCGCATGAACGGGGCCACCGTCGGCTTCGGCGGCGAGTACGACATCAAGGACGTGCCGCACGCGATGCGCCTGTCCACCTCGGGCACCTTCGTGCACGGCAACTACTGGGCCTCCGCCTCGACGTTCGGCTCGGCCAACGTCAGCCACGGCTGCGTGGGTCTGCGCGACACCCGGGGAGCGGGCGACAGCTCCACGCCGGCGGCCTGGTTCTACGACCGCTCCCTCATCGGTGACGTCGTCATCGTGAAGAACTCCAAGGACAAGCAGATCCAGCCGGACAACGGCCTCAACGGCTGGAACATGTCCTGGGAGGAATGGACCAAGTAGTCCGTCCCCGTGACGAGCGGACCCGGTGCTGTGAGCAACAGCACCGGGTCCGTTCGCGTTAACGGCGACTAACCTGCCCTCCATGACTGTGAACCTCGAAGTCGCCGAAGGCGTCGGCACCATCCGCCTCGACCGCCCCCCGATGAACGCCCTGGACATCGCCACCCAGGACCGGCTGCGCGAGCTGGCCGAGGAGGCGACGGACCGCGACGACGTGCGGGCCGTGATCCTGTACGGCGGCGAGAAGGTGTTCGCGGCCGGCGCGGACATCAAGGAGATGCAGGTCATGGACCACGCGGCCATGGTCAAGCGGTCCCGCGCGCTGCAGGACTCCTTCACCGCGGTCGCCCGCATCCCCAAGCCGGTCGTCGCCGCCGTCACCGGCTACGCCCTGGGCGGCGGCTGCGAGCTGGCGCTGTGCGCCGACTACCGGATCGCCGCGGACAACGCCAAGCTGGGCCAGCCCGAGATCCTGCTCGGCCTCATCCCGGGCGCCGGCGGCACCCAGCGGCTGTCCCGTCTCGTCGGCCCCTCCAAGGCCAAGGACCTCATCTTCACCGGCCGCATGGTGAAGGCGGACGAGGCGCTGCGGATCGGTCTCGTCGACCGGGTGGTGCCGGCCGCCGAGGTGTACGAGCAGGCGCACGCCTGGGCCGCGAAGCTGGCCCAGGGCCCGGCGATCGCGCTGCGGGCGGCGAAGGAGGCGATCGACCAGGGCCTGGAGGCGGACATCGACACCGGCCTCGCCATCGAGCGCACCTGGTTCGCCGGCCTGTTCGCCACCGAGGACCGGGAGCGCGGGATGCGCAGCTTCGTCGAGGAGGGCCCGGGGAAGGCCAAGTTCGTCTGATCTCCCCGCACTTCGGACACGCTCGGCGCTGACGCCGGCATGTGCCGGAGGCAGTCCCGTGGAGTTGTCGATTCCGGGGGGTCGAATCCCCCGGAACGGCCCCGCGCCCGGCTCTGTGCGGCCATGATGGGGGGCATGGCGGGCCTGGAGGGTATGGATCAACCGCGGCAGCACGGCGGGGCGACCGCCGCACGGTGGGTACCGGCCGCCGAGGACGAACAGGCCGCGGAAGCACTGCACTTGTACGGGAACCCGGCGGAGGACGACGTCCGGCTGCCGTCCCGTCCCGAGTCCGCCGCGGTCGCCCGCCGGCTCACCCAGTGGGTCGTGCTGCGCCACTGGGCCCTCACCCCGCAGATCGCCGAGCACGCGGTGCTGCTGGTCTCCGAGCTCGTCGGCAACGCCGTCCGGCACACCGGCGCCCGCGTCTTCGCCCTGCGCATGCTGCGCCGCCGCGGCTGGATCCGCGTCGAGGTCCGCGACCCCTCGCGCGGTCTGCCCTGCCTGATGCCGGTGCACGAGCTCGACACCAGCGGCCGGGGGCTCTTCCTCGTCGACAAGCTCTCCGACCGCTGGGGCGTCGACCTGGCCCCGCGCGGCAAGACCACCTGGTTCGAGATGCGGGTCAGCGACCGCTGAGCTCTTCCGCCCTCGGACGCACGAAAGCCCCCGTCCGCCGTGATGGGGCGCCTGGGGGCTTCCGTGTGATGCGCCGTGGATCAGGGGGGTGGTATCCACGGCCGCTGTGACGACCTGAACCCGGGTCAATGGGGGTCGTGTCCTCGACTATGGCAGACAGGTGGCCTCGGTGCCAAAAGTCCTTACCGGGGCAGATGCGGACATAGGTGAACAGTTTACCGATGAATCGTTGGTGACCTAGAGCACTGACCTTGTAAACGATGAATAAGTATGGGGTTCATCGGGTGTTTCCTCGACCGGTCCGCATGGTGGACGGCCGACCGCGCCCCGTAAACGTCCTGAAACGGCGCAATCCTCATCTTCCGGGCCCGGCGGCCGTTAAATGGTGCCCGTGACGCCGACCGACCGCCGCGGTGCCCTCCGGGCCGGCACGGCCGCCGCCCTCGCGGGAGCCCTCGGCACCGCCTGCGGCACGGACCGCCCCGCCCCGCGCCCCCAGCGCCCCGCGCCCGCGCCCGCCGCCCCGGGACCCCGCCGCTACCCCGGCCGCCCCGACGAGATCACCACCGGGCCCCGCGACCGGCCCCGGGTCGCCCTCACCTTCCACGGGCAGGGCGACCCCGCCACCGCCCGCGCGATCCTCGACCGGGCCGAACGGGCCGGCGCCCGCGTCACCGTCCTCGCCGTCGGCGACTGGCTCGACCGCCACCCCGAGCTCGCCCGGCGCGTCCTCGACGGCGGCCACGACCTCGGCAACCACACCCAGCGCCACCTCGACATCACCGCCATGACCGAGGCCGAGGCCCACACCGAGATCGAGGACTGCGCCCGCCGGCTGCGCCGCCTCACCGGCTCCATCGGCACCTGGTTCCGGCCCTCCCGCACCCGGCACGCCGGCGAGACCGTCCGCCGGGCCGCGCGCCGCGCCGGATACCCGCACGTCCTCTCGTACGACGTCGACTCCCTCGACCACACCTCGCCCGGCCCCGCGGCCGTCGTCGCCCACGTCACCCGGGAGATCCGCAACGGATCGGTGGTGAGCCTCCACTTCGGCTACGCCGACACGGTCGCCGCGCTGCCCCTCCTCCTCGCCGACCTCGACCGCCGCGGCCTCTCCGCGGTGACCACCACGGAGCTGCTGACCTGATGCCGACCCTCGCCCCGCGCCGTACGAAGCGCGCCCTCGCCGCCACCGCCCTGCTGCTCGCCCTCGCCGCCTGCTCGGATCCCGGCCCCGCCGAGAGCGGCGGCGGCGCCAGGAAGGCCGCCGCCGTCCCCGCCGTACCGAAACCCGCCGCCCCCGCCGGGCTGCCCGGCATGCCGCCGCTGCTCGACCCGAACGACGTCTACGCCGCCGACCGGCCGGGCAGACTCTCCCCGGTCGTCAAGGACTTCCCCTCCCGGGTGTACGTCCCCAACACCAACTCCAACACCGTCTCCGTCATCGACCCCGCCACCTACAAGGTCATCGAGACCATCCCCGTCGGCATCCAGCCGCAGCACGTCGTCCCCTCCTGGGACCTGAAGACCCTCTGGGTCAACAACAACCGCGGCCACACCCTCACCCCCATCGACCCCGCCACCGGCACCGCCGGCAAGCCGGTCGAGGTCCACGACCCGTACAACCTCTACTTCACCCCGAACGGCAAGTACGCCGTCGTCATGGCCTCGCTCGACCGCGAACTCGTCTTCCGCGACCCGCACACCATGGAACGGAAGAAGACCGTCCCCGTCTCCTGCTACGGCGTCAACCACGCGGACTTCTCGGCCGACGGGCGCTACTTCATCGTGTCCTGCGAGTTCTCCGCCGAGCTCCTCAAGGTCGACACCGAGAAGATGGAGGTCATCGGCCAGCAGCGGCTCCCCTTCGAGGGCGCCATGCCGCAGGACGTGAAGATCTCACCCGACGGCAAGACCTTCTACATCGCCGACATGATGGCGCACGGCATGTGGGTCCTCGACGGCGAGAAGTTCACCACCCCGAAGCTGCTGCCCACCGGCAAGGGCTGCCACGGGCTCTACGTCTCCCGCGACTCCCGGGAGATGTACGTCCCCAACCGCGGCGAGGGCTCGATCTCCGTCTTCGACTTCAAGCAGAACCGGCTCACCAAGAAGTGGTGGCTGCCGGACGGCGGATCCCCCGACATGGGCGGCGTCTCCGCCGACGGCAAGGTGCTGTGGCTCTCCGGCCGCTACGACTCCGAGGTCTACGCGATCGACACCACCACCGGCAGGCAGCTGGCCCGCATCCCCGTCGGCGGCGGCCCCCACGGCCTGGCCGTCTACCCCCAGCCGGGCCGCTACTCCCTCGGCCACACCGGCGTGTTCCGCTGATCCTTGGGCTCGGTTCGCGCGGTCACCGGAGGTCCTACCGCGCGACCAACAGGGCCTCCGCGCCGACCGGGCGGTAGCCCGCCGCCTGGAAGACGCGGACGCTGCGGGCGTTGCCGGGGGACTGCTGCGCCCAGACCACCGGGTCCGGGGTCAGATGACGGGCCGCCGTCGCCAGCGCCCGGCCCAGGCCCCGGTGGCGCACGGTCTCGTCCACCTCGATCGCCGCCTCCATGCGGCCCGCGACGCCCCGGCCCAGGATCAGCACGCCGCCGTCCGCGGCCCACACCCGGACCTCGTCCCGGTACTTCAGCGCCCGCGCCACCCGCGGATGCTCGGGGTCGTCGATCTCGCGCAGCTCGATGCCGGGCTCGCCCGGGAGGGCGTCCGCGACGGTCAGCAGGTCGATCGTGTTCACGTACCGGCGCGTGCGGGCCGTCAGCGCCGACAGGAACGGCGGGGTCATGCTCGCCACCAGCGGATCCGTCGACGCCGCCGCCAGCTCCGCCCGTATCCACTCCGGGTCCTCGTCCAGGAACACCACCGAGTGCGCCGTGAACGACAGCACCCCCGCGTCCCGGGCGTTCGGCTGCCGCAGGATCGTCGTCGACCCGTCCGGCGGAGGGAACACCCCGCGCGCCGCCGCCGCCAGGATGTCCGCCACTCCAGTGACCTCGCTGTTCATACCCCCATCATCCGATACGACCGCGCCCGCTAATCTGACCCCCGACATCGAAGCACCATGAAGGGGCGGAAAAAGTGGCGGACATCGAGTCGGCACGTACGGCATTCGACAAGTTCGACGTGGACGGGGACGGCTTCATCACGGCCGCCGAGTACAAGAGCGTCATGGCCCAGCTGGGCGACTTCAACGTGACCGAGACCGTCGCCGAGGCGCTCATCAAGCAGCGCGACGCCAACGGCGACGGCGTCCTGTCCTGGGACGAGTTCTGGGCCCACCTCGACAAGGCCTGAGCCACGGTCCCCGCCCGGCCACGGGCCGGGGCCTGAGCCCTCCGGGGCACGGACGGGCGGCGCCGGACGACACGGCGTACGGCGCGGCGTACGACCATGCGCACGCCGCCTGAGTTGCCGCCCGTCCGGACCCCGGTGACGATCATGAGGTGACGCTCCCCGGACCCCTCGGTACCCCGATCCGTCTGACGGCAGCCGTTCTCGCCGCCCTCGCCGTCCTCACCGTCGCCCTCCTCGGCGGCTCACTCGCCCGGACGGGCACCGGTGAACTGGAGATCCCCGCCGCGGGCAGCATCACCCTGCTGCGGCTCCTCGTCGTCACCGCCCTCGCCGTCCAGATCGGCGAGATCGCGGGCGTCCGGATCGCCGGCGAAGGCCCGCTGCCCCGCCGCTGGTCCCTGCCCGCCGCCGCCGTCGGCTGCGCCGCCTCCGCGGGTCTCCTCGTGCTCCTCGCCGTGATCAGCGGACTCAAGCTGACCACCGTCTACGGGCTGCGCGAAGGCCGGCTGCTCCTCGTCACCGCCAACGCCCTCGCGCTGGCCGCGCTGTGCGCCGCCGACCGCCGGCCCGCCCTCGCACTGGGGCCGCTCGCCGTCGCGATCGGGGCCGAGGCGCTGCGCGCCCACCCCGAGGCGTACAGCCCGGCGGTCGGCGTCACCCTCACCGTGGTGCACCTGACGGCCGCCTCGCTCTGGTTCGGCACCCTGCTGTACGTGCTGCGCACCATGCGGCTGCGCGGCGGCGGCAGGGACGTCCTGATGCGGTACGCCAGGATGGCCGCCTGGGTCTTCGCCGCCCTCGCCGTCACCGGCACCTGCTCCACCCTGCGCCGCCTCCCGCTCGACGGGGTCCTCACCACCGCGTACGGCAGGGTCCTCGTGGTGAAGCTCGCCCTCTTCGGCCTGGCCGCGCTGCTCGCCCTGACCGCCCGCCGCCGGATGCTCGGCGGCGGCGACGCCCAGCCCCCCGCCCGGGTCGAGCTGGGGGTGCTGGCGGCCGTCATGGTGGTCTCCGCGCTGCTCACCGTCGTACCGGACCCGCACTGGCTGCTGCCCTGACGGGGTCGGGGGAGCGGTCCCCGGTTACGCGGCGTCGCCGGCGAGCAGGGACCAGATCTCCAGGTCCTGGCGCACGCCGTTGAAAGCGAAGACCTCGCGCAGCGTGCCCTCGTATCGCATTCCGAGACGCTTGGCGACCGCGATGCTGCGCATATTCGCCGGTGTCACCCGCCATTCGACCCGGTGCATTCCGCGTACGCCCAGAGCCCAGTCCGCGAGATGCCGCGCGGCAAGCGTGACAAGACCCTTTCCCTGAACATCAGGGGACAGCCAGACACCCATTTCGCATACACCGGTCGGCACGTCGAAGATGCGGAAGAGGGCCCCGCCCTCCAGATTTCCGTCGACCCAGATGCCGAAGATCCGGCCGCCGTCCTGACTCTGCGTGTCCGCGTACCGCTGCAGGAATTGCCGGGCCGAGTCGGCGTCGTTCACGAAGTGCGCCCACGGAAGCCACGGCGCGAGATGGGGACGTACCCGGTCGACGTACCGGGCGAATTCTTCCGCCTGCCACGGCTCCAACGGGCGCAGCTGGGCGGAGTCTGTCAGGTTGTGGCCGAAGAGCGTCACGGCAAGCCTCCATCGTGGCCGGATCCAGTCGTCGCGGCAGGCCGTTGACCGCCCCCCGCACCCCTGGTGGACGCCCTCGACTCTAGGCGAGAGCCCAGGCCCGGGCCCATGGCGCCGGTCCGGGATGTCCGTTTCACCGGTCCGCATGAACGTGCGCCGCACAGGCATGCGGTGGCGAATCGTTGATACCGACTCCTCGCTCGACACACGATGTGGACGTCGGAAAGCAACGCGGCCGAAAAAGCGTGAACGGCCGTTCAACGAAAGCGAGAGAGATGCGTATCAACCGGTTCGTCAGCTCCGCGGGAATCTCCGTCTCGGCCCTTTTCCTCGCGACTGCGGCGGCCGTCTCCGGCGGACTCCTGCAGGGTGCCGGCTCCGTGGCCGACTCGACCGGGCGAATCGTGGCCGACGACCACGGCTGGGGCGTGATCACCCCCGGCTCCGCCATCCCGGCCGACGGCACCGTCGTCCTGGCGGGCGGCACCGACGACCACGGCTGGGGATGAACCGAATCCCTTTTTGACGCGCAGTTCACATCGAATTCAGAGGAGGGGTAGGAAAATGGCGGCAGTCAGCGTGCACGACGTCGTGGCACAGTGGGTCGAGACTCAGCCCGACGCCTGTGCCGTACGCGATCCGGCAGGGGGCCGGGAGCTCTCGTACCGGGAGCTGTGGCAGCGTGCCGGCTGGCTCGCCGCCGAGCTGGCCGGGCGGGGAGTCGGCCGCGGCGACCTCGTACCGGTCGCCCAGGACCGCTCGGTCGACCTGATCGTCACCTTCCTCGGCATCCTGCGCTGCGGCGCCGCCTACCTTCCCCTGGACGGTCTCGCCCCCACCGGCCGGCTCGCCGACGCCGTCGCCGAGTCCGGGTCCCGGGTGATCGTCCGCTCGCCGGGGGCCGGTGCGGCGGCCCCCGGCCGCTGGGCCGACCTGTCCGCCTGGCTGCCCGCGGGCGTCGAGCCGCTCGCCCTCCCCGAGACCGACCCCGGCCTCCCGGCGCCCGCCGTGACCGGCGACCGTGACGACCCGGCGTACGTCAACTTCACGTCGGGCTCCACCGGGCGCCCCAAGGGCGTCGTCGTACCCCACCGTGCCGTGCTGCGCCTCGCGCTGAACGCCCGCTTCTGCACGCTCGGCGCGGGCGACCAGGTGGCGAGCTCCGCCAACCCGGCCTTCGACGCCACCACCTTCGAGGTCTGGAACACCCTCTGCGCCGGCGCGACCGTCGTGGTCTTCCCGTCCGTCACCGAACTGGTCATGGACGAGTGGACCGCGCTGATCCGCACGGAGCGGATCGACGCGATGTTCCTCACCACCTCCCTCTTCCACACCGTGGCGCGGGAGAGCGCGGGCGCCTTCGGCACCGTGCGGACCGTCGTGGTCGGCGGCGAGCAGCTGGAGCTGGGCGCGGTGCGCCGGGTCCTGGCCGCCGAGCCGCCCGCGCGGCTGGTCAACGGGTACGGCCCCACCGAGACGACCACGTTCGCCGCCTACTTCGACTGCACGGACGAGAGCCTGGCGGGCCTGGACCGCGTACCGGTCGGCTTCCCCCTCCAGGAGACCACCCTGCACCTCCTGGACGCCGAGCTGAACGAGGTGCCCGCCGGCGAGACCGGCGAGCTGTGCGTCGGCGGCCCGGGCGTCGCCCTCGGCTATCTGGCCCGCCCCGAGCTGACCGCCGAGCGGTTCGTCACCCACCCCGCGACCGGCGAGCGGATCTACCGCACCGGCGACACCGGCCGACTGCTCCCGAGCGGCGCCGTGGAGCTCTTCGGCCGCACCGACCGGCAGGTCAAGCTGCGCGGCTTCCGCATCGAGCTCGAGGAGATCGAGCGCACCGCGCTGAACTGCGGCCTGGCCGACTCCGCCTTCGTCGAGAAGATCGGCGAGGGCCCGACCGCCTCGCTCGTCGGCTTCGTGCTGCCGGCCCGCGACGCCGCCGGTGCCGGGCCGGGCCCGGAGGAACTGCCCGCCGCGCTCAACCGGGCGCTCGGACAGACCCTGCCGAGCTACATGCTGCCCGCCCGCTGGCTGGTGCTCGACCGGGTGCCCTTCGGTTCGACCGGAAAGGCCGACCGCGCCCAGCTGCTGAGGCTGCTCGACGCACCGGCCGCCGGACGCACGGCGGCCCCCCGGACGGACGCCCCCGCCGCCCCCGGCGACCGGCCCTCGGACGCCTCGGTGCTCGCCGCGCTCCAGGCCATCTGGCAGGACGTGCTCTCCGCCGACGCCGACGTGGTCGGACCCGGCTCCAACTTCATCGACCTGGGCGGCAACTCGATCCTCGCGATGCAGGTCGCCACCCGCGTACGGCAGCACCTCGACGTCCGCGTCGACGCCGGAGCCGTACTGCTGACCGACAGCCTGGAAGAGCTGGCCGCCCACGTGGCCGCGCAGCCGGTGGCGGCCGCCTCATGACCACCACCTCCCGCCCCACCGTCCCGGGCCCCGCGTCCGACCGCCCCGCGCCGCTCTCCTTCGCGCAGGAGCGGCTGTGGTTCACCGACGCCGCCGCGCCCGGCAACCCCACCTACAACGTCCCGCTGTACTTCCGGGCCGGCGGAGCGGTCGACGCCAAGGCCCTGTCGCTCGCCCTGGAGGCGGTCACCGCACGGCACGAACCGCTGCGCACCGTCTTCCGGCCGGCCGAGGACGGCCGTCCCGCGCAGCACGTCCTCGCCGCCGAGCCCGTCCCCGTCGAGGTCGTCGACCTCACCGGCGCGCCCGACGCCGCCGCCCGCGCGGAACGGGAGGCGAGGGAGCGCGGCCGCGCCCCCTTCGACCTGGAGCACGGCCCGCTGCTGCGCTGCACGGTCTGGCAGGGCCTGCCCGGCGGCGACGCCGTGCTGCTGACCGTCCACCACATCGCCGTGGACGGCTGGTCGCTGGCCCCGCTCTTCGACGACCTGGCCCGCGCCTACGAGGCGGCGGCCGACGGCGACCCGGCCGAGCTGCCCGCGCTGCCCACCCGCTACGCGGACTTCGCGACGCTCGAACGCGCCGCCGAACACGACCCCGACGCCGTCGCGGGCCTCGACGAGCGCGTCGCCGAGCTGCTGCGCGTGGCGCCCGGACTGCACCTCGCCGGACGCGCCGAACGGCCGGCCGCCCCCGACGGGACCCGGCCCGGCGCCCAGCTCGCGGTCACCGTCCCACCGCCGGTCCGCACCGGGATCGCCACGCTCGCCCGCTCGCTGCGGGCCACGCCGTACGTCGTGCTCACCGCGGCCGTCCAGGCCCTGCTGCACCGCTGGTCGGGCCGGAGCGACTTCCTGCTCGGCACGATGACGGCCAACCGGGTCCACGCGGGCCTGGAGGAGGCCGTCGGCTTCTTCGTCAACACCGTGCCGCTGCGCTGCCGGGTCGACACCACCGGGTCCTTCGGCGAGCTGTGCACGGCGGTCCGCACCGAGGCCTTCCGCTCGCTGTCCCACCAGGGCGTCCCCTTCGACCGGCTCACGGCCGCCGTCGGCGCCGCCCGCGCGGCGGGCCGCCGGCCGCTGGTCGAGGTCGGGTTCGTGTACCAGAACACGCCCGTGCCCCGGGCCGGCGGCACCGGCTGGACGGCGCCCGTGGTGCTCGGCACCGACACCGCCAAGTTCGACCTGCTGTTCGTCCTCGAGGACGGCCCCGACGGGCTGTCGATCACCGTCGAGTACGACACCGAGCTGTACGCCCACGCCACGGCGCGGGACCTCGCCGGCGGCCTGGCGGCCCTGCTCGCCGAGGCGGTCGCCGATCCGGCCCGGCCGCTGGACGCCCTGCCGGCCCTGCCGGGCCAGCCGTCCGCGGACGCGCTGCCGCCCGAGCCCGAGCCGGAACCGACCGCCGTGGCCCCCGCCCCGGCCGTGGCCCCCGCCGACGCGCCCCGCCTGACGGGCTCGGAGGCGGACGCGGCCGAGCTGTTCGCCGCCGCCCTCGCCCAGCGCGGCGTCGGCCCCGCCCCCGCGGCGGCGGAACTGACCGCCGGCACCGACTTCTTCGCCCTCGGCGGCCACTCGCTGCTCGCGGTCACGATGCTGGCCGAGGCCAAGCGCCGGCACGGCCTGGCCGTGTCCCCCCGCGCCTTCCTGCCCGACCCCACGGTGGCGGGTCTTGCCCGGCTCCTCGACGAGGCGAGGGCCGCCGCCGAGGCCGTACCGGCCGCGGGGGACGCCCCCGCCCCCGTGCCCGCCGCCGACGACGAGGCGCACCCCGCCTCCCCGGTGCAGCAGCGGTTCTGGTTCCTCGACCGGCTTCCGTCGCTGCGCGCCGCCTATCTCATCCCCACTCTGGTCGAGTACGGCGGCCCCGTCGACCGCGAGGTGCTGCGCCGCGCCGTGGACCTCGTCCTCACCCGGCACCCCGCCCTGTCCACGGTCTTCTTCCTCGACCGGCGCAAGCGGCACGTGTGCTACCGCACCACCGGCACCCCGGCCCCGACCGCGGTCACGGACGCCGCCGACTGGCGCCCCGACACGCTGCGGGACCGGCTGTCCCGGCTGTGCTGGGAGCCCGTGGACCTCGGTCGGCAGGCCCCCGCCCGCGCGGAGATCCTCACCCTCGGTCCCGACCGGACCGTGCTCGCCCTGGTGGTCCACCACATCGTCGCCGACGGCTGGTCCCGCGACCTGCTGCTCGCGGAGATCGGCACGGCCTACCGGGCCCTGGCCGCCGGAGCCGTACCCGAGCTCGCGGAACCGGTGCACCCGGCCCGCCTGGCCCCGGCCGACCCCGGGTCCGAGGCCGAGGAGACCGAGCGCGCGGCCGCCCTCCTGGAGCACCTGCGCGGGGCGCCCAACGACATCGCGCTGCCGCACGACCGGCCGCGCACCGAACTCCAGTCCACCGAGGCGGCCCTGCTCACCGAGCGGCTGCCCGCCGCAACCGCCGCCCGGCTGCGCACCGTCGCCGCCGACGTCGTCGGCTGCACCCCCTTCATGACCACCGCGGCGCTGCTCGCCGTGGCCCTGGCCCGGCGCGGCACCCAGCGCGACTTCCTGTTCGCCTTCCCCTGGGCCGGACGCGAGGACCCGGCGGCCGCCGAGGCGATCGGGATGTTCGTCAACACCCTGATCCTGCGCGTGGACCTGCGCGAGGACCTGACCTGGCGCGAACTGCTCGGCCGGGTCAGGGAGAGCTGCGCGGTGTCGTACCGGCACGCCGGAGTGGCGCTCGACGTCCTCGCCGGCGAGCTGCACAGCGACCGCGACCTGAGCCGTCCGGCCCTGACCCCGGTGTTCCTCAGCGCCCAGAGCGGCGCCGCGGGCCCGGAGCCGCTGACCGCCGGCACCACCGCCCGGTTCCTCCCGCTGAGCCCGCTGCACATCAAGTACGAGCTCGAACTCGTCGCCTCGGAGGCCGCGGACGACCGGCTCGACCTCTCCCTGTCGTACGCCGTCCGCCTGTTCACGCAGGAGACGGCACAGGCCCTGCTGGCCGACGTGGTCACCGCCGCCGAAGACCTCGCGGCCGACCCCGATTCCCACCCCATCACCAGGAGCACTTCGTGAACAACACCGTGGCCACGACCCCGCTCACCGAGACCGAACTCCTCGACCGGGTCCGGCAGGCCTGGGCCGACGTACTCGACCTGGACAGCGCGGACGAGGTACCCGAGGACGTCAACTTCCTGGAGGCGGGCGGCAGTTCCCTGCTCCTCATCATGCTGTGGGAGGAGCTCGACCCGCTGACGGAGCGCAGCCTGAAGGTGTCCGACCTCTTCCAGCACAGCACCGTCAAGGCCCAGGTCGCCCTGCTCGCCGACCCCACCGGCGCCGACGAGGGCCTGACCGAGCTCGGCGCCCGCAACCGCGGCGGCCTGCTCGGCCGCGCGCGCCGCGACCAGCTCGTCTCCGAGTGAGCGGGGGAACCGGAACCATGACGAACAGCACCGACATCGCCGTCGTCGGCATCGGCCTGCGCTACCCCGACGCCACCACTCCCGAGGAGTTCTGGCGCAACATCGACCGGGGCGTCGTCTCCATGCGCGAGATGTCCCCCGAGCAGCTGAAGGCCGCGGGCGTCACCGACGAGATGCTCGCCGACCCCTCCTTCGTCCGGGTGGCCACCACCCTGCCCGGCGTCGAGGAGTTCGCCTCCGAGTTCTTCGGCTACCCGCCCCGCGAGGCCGAGACCATCGACCCCCAGCAGCGGATCTTCCTCGAAGCCTGCTGGGAGGCGCTGGAGTCCGCCGGACACCCCGTCCGCAAGGACGGCCCCGCAGGACCCGTCGTCGGCGTGTTCGCCGGCAGCGCCGCAGGCAACTACTCCGCCGCCCTGCTCGCCGCCAAGGCCAGGGAGTCGGGGCTGCGCGCGGCCGTCGACGACCTCGAACTCACCGTGGGCGGCCAGGCGGACTTCATGACCTCCCGCGCCGCCTACAAGCTGGGCCTGCGCGGGCCCGCCGTGAGCCTCCAGACCGGCTGCTCCTCCTCCCTCTACGGCGTGCACTACGCCACCCTCAGCCTGCTCTCCGGCGAGTGCGACATCGCCCTGGCCGGCGGCGCCACGGTCCTCGAACCCTTCCGCGGCTACCGCCACCAGCCCGGCGGCGTGCTGTCCGAGGACGGATACTGCCGCTCCTTCGACGCGAGCTCCACCGGTACGACGTACAGCTCGGGCGTCGGCGTGGTCGCCCTGCGCCGCCTCGAGGACGCCCTCGCGGACGGCGACAACGTCCTCGCCGTGATCCGCGGCAGCGCCGTCGGCAACGACGGCGGCGACCGCCTCGGCTTCATCGCCCCGAGCCCGCGCGGCGTCGCCGACGTCGTCGCCGCCGCCCTCGGCACCGCCGGCGTCACCGCCGACAAGCTGCGCTACGTCGAGGCCCACGGCACCGCCACCCCGGTCGGCGACAACATCGAACTCATCGCCCTCAACCGGGCCTTCCGCGCCACCACCGACAAGAGCGCCTACTGCGCCCTCGGCTCGGTCATGTCCAACATCGGGCACACCGGCCCCGCCGCCGGCATCGCCGGCTTCATCAAGGCCGTCCACGTCGCCCGCACCGGCAAGATCCCGCCGCACCCCACCTTCGAGCGGCCGCGCGACCCGGGCATCCTCGACGAGAGCCCCTTCTTCGTCACCACCACCGGCGAGGAGTGCGCCGACGCCGACCGCCACGTGCTGGTCAACTCCATGGGCGTCGGCGGCACCAACGCCGCCATCGTGCTCGCCGCGCCGCCGGAGCCGGTACGCCCCGCCGCGCCGCGCCGCGACACCGTACGCCTGGTGCTCTCGGCCCGTACCCGCGCCGAGCTCGACCAGCTCTCCCGCAGGCTCGCCGACGCCCTCGACGAGGGCGGCCTCGACGCGGACGACGTCGCCCACACCCTGCGCGTGGGCCGCGCCGCCTTCGACGAGCGGCGCGTGGTCACCGCCCCGCGCGAGCGCCTGGCCGCCGCCCTGCGCATGCCCCGGCCGCCGGCCGTACGCACCGAGCGGGCCGCCGGCCGCCGCCCCGTGCTCGTCCTGCCCGCCGCCGACGCCCCCCAGCCGTCCGCCGCGCTGGTCGCCGGACTGCGCGCCGCGCTGCCCGAGCTCGGCGACGTCCTGACCGGGCCGCAGGAGACCCTGCCCGAGGGCCGCTTCCCGGTCCTCGTCGGGCACGGCGAGCCGGCCAGGGGCCGCCACGTCATCGCCCTCCCCGACTCGGCCGCCCCGCTCGACGAGGACACCCTCGCCGACCTCCTCGACGACGCCGTCACCAGCGCGTGGCTGCACGGCGCCGAGGTCGACTGGTCCGCGCTTCACGGCAGCCGCGGCCGCCGGGTCGCCCTGCCGACCTACCCGTTCACCCGCAAGCGGCACTGGGCCCTCGACCGCCTCACCTACGACGGCCCGGTCGCCTCCGCCGCACCCGCCGGAGCCGGCACGGGCGCCGCGTCCACCGCCGCCGAGGGCACCGTCGAGGCCGGTCTCGTCCAGCTGTGGAAGGACCTGTTCGGCCTGGAGACCATCGGCCTCGACGACGAGTTCGGCGCCCTGGGCGGCACCTCGCTGCTCTCCGTGCAGATGGTCCTGGAGATCCAGCAGCGCTTCGGCGTCCTCATCAACATCCACCGGGCCGGCGGCAGCCAGGCCACCGTCCGCCGCCTCACCACCATCGTCGAGGGCCTCAAGAACGGCGCCCAGCTCGGCGACGAGGAGGTCGACCCGGCGGCCGACGGCGACGGCGCGCTCGTCGACGCCGACCTCCAGATCGCCCTGGAGCCGCTCGCCAAGCAGTCCGCCCCCGGCAAGGACGTCCTGCTCACCGGCGCCACCGGCTACCTCGGCGCGTTCCTCCTCGACGAGCTGCTGCGCGCCTCCAAGGGCCGCGTCTACTGCGTCGTACGGGCCGCCGACGAGGCCGAGGGCATGGCCAGGCTCAAGGCCACCGCCGCCAAGTTCGGCCTGCCGGAGCCCGACCCGGAGCGGGTCCACGCCGTCCCCGGCGACCTGCGCGAGATCGGCACCCTGTGCCGTACCTACCGCGACGGAGAACTCGCCACCCGCGTCGGACACGTGCTGCACTGCGCCGCCAAGGTCGTCTTCACCGAGCCGTACCGCATGCTGCGCGACGACAACACCCTGCCGCTGGTCGCCCTGCTCAACTGGATGCGGCCGCTCGGCATCCGCGACTTCAGCTTCATCTCCACCGTCGCGGCCACCGCGCCCGCCGGCGCCGACGGCATGCTGATGGAGACCCGCGAGCAGCCGCTCGACCCGCAGCTCGGCGGCTACGGCGTCAGCAAGTGGGTCGGCGAGCGCATCCTGGAGCGCGCCGACCAGGACGGCATGCGGGTACGCGTCTTCCGCCCCGGCCTGATCATGGCCTCCAGCAAGACCGGCGCCTGCAACGACAAGGACCTCATCTGGTTCCTGCTCGCCAGCGGCCTGGTCGTCGGCGCCCGCCCGGTCGACGACCGCGGCATGCCGGTGTCCCCGGTCGACGTGCTCGCCCGCGCCGTCGCCGAACTCGCCATGTCCTCCAAGTCGGTGGGCCGCGCCTACCACCTGGTCGACGAGATCTCCCCGAGCCTGGAGGACCTCTTCGAGGCGCTGGAGGAGGCCGGCCTGCCCACCCGCACCGTCCCGCTGACCGAATGGCAGCGGCTCATCGCGGAGCAGGCCCAGGCCACCGGCAGCAAGGTGCTGTCCGCCACGGCCCTGTACGAGATGGAGGGCCACGAGCTCGACGAGGCCGGCGTGCAGGCCCGCGGCTGGCAGCCGTGGCTGCGCAAGGCGGGGCTCTCCCCGCTGGTCACCGGCGAGCAGCTGCGCAACGGCCTGGCCTTCCTGGCCCACCGGACCGAGGACATCGGCTCGCTGCTCCCGGCCCTGGCGGCCGAGGGCGCGGGCGACGACATCGAGGGGGAGAAGTGAGCGACACCGTCAACGACCGCCCGCACCGGCTCGCGGTCATCGGAGCCGGAGTCATGGGCACGGGCATCACCACCCTGGCCCTCGGCCGCGGGATCGACGTGATCCTCGTGGACGTCTCCGAGGACATCCTCGCCAAGGCCCGCACCGCGACCACCGGCCAGCTGCGGCTCGCCCGCATGATGGGCAAGCTGCCGCGCGAGGGAGCCACCGGGGAGCTGGTCACCACCACCCGCATCGAGGACATCGCCGACGCCACCGCCGTCGTCGAGGCCGTCACCGAACTGGCCCCGCTCAAGGCGAAGGTGCTCGCCGAGGCCTCCGCCGCGGTCGCCCCCGGCACCCTGCTGATCTCCAACACCTCGGCCGTGCCGATCGACGAGCAGGCCGACTCGGTGGCCCGCCCCGAGGACCTGGTCGGCATCCACTTCATGAACCCGCCCTATCTGATCCACACCGCGGAGCTGATCCGCGGCCCGCGCAGCGGCGAGGCCGCCCTGGCCGACGCCCGCGCCCTCCTGGAGGCCCTCGGCCAGCACGGCGTGGTCGTCGGCGACGGACCCGGCTTCGTCATCAACCGGATCCTGCAGCGCATGATCAACGAGGCCGCGCGGATCGTCGCCGAGGGCGTGGCCGACCCCGCCTCCGTCGACGCCGCCTTCGAGGGCTGCCTGGGCCACACCACGGGCCCGCTCGCCACCGCCGACCTGATCGGTCTCGACAACGTGGTCGACTCGCTGCGGGTCCTGCACGAACGCACCGGGGACGCGGGCTACGAGCCCTGCGCCCTGCTTCTGGAGAAGGTCGCCGCCGGCGACTTCGGCCGCAAGACCGGCCGCGGATTCTTCGTATACGGAGGAAGCACCTCATGAGCACCCCCACCACCCAGCAGGACACCGCCACCGCCCAGCAGGACGCGGTCATCCGCGAGACGCTGACCGCCTTCCTGGAGCAGCGCACCAAGACCGCCGTCGCCGCCGACGTCGACCTGTTCTCCACCGGCCTGGTCACCTCCCTGTTCGCCATGGAGCTCCTCGTCCACGTCGAGCAGTCCTTCGGGGTCCAGGTCGGCGGCTCCGACCTCACGCTCGACAACTTCCGCAGCGTGGACGCCATGACGGCCCTCGTCCTGCGCCTGAAGGGCGGCGGCGATGAGTGACCCGTCGGACGGCCGCTCCGCCCGCGCCGAGGCGGAGCAGCTCGCCGCGGAGCTGATCGGCGACCGGGCCGACGCCTGGGACCGGGCCGGCGAGCTGCCGCTCGACCTGCTGCGCGAGCTCGGCGGCAAGGGCGTGCTGTGCGCCCAGGTGCCCGCCGAGCACGGCGGCCTCGGCCTGAGCAGCGCCGACAACGGCGAACTGACCGCCCACGTCGGCTCCCTGTGCTCCTCCGTCCGCAGCGTGATGACCTCCCAGGGCATGGCCGCCTGGACCGTCGAGCGGCTCGGCAGCGAGGAGCAGAAGGCCCACTACCTGTCCCGGCTCACCTCGGGCCGGCTCGCCGGAGTCGCGTTCAGCGAGCCCGGCGCGGGCAGTGACCTCGGCGCCATGACCACGACGATCCGCGCCGAGGGCGACACCCTCGTCCTGGACGGCCGCAAGGCCTGGATCACCGTCGGCGCCTACGCCGACCTGCTGGTCGTCTTCGGCCGCCACGGCGCCGGAGCCGGCGCCGTGGTCGTCCCCACCGACGCGCCCGGCGTGACGGTGGAACGGGTCGCCGACCCCATGGGCTGCCGGGCCGCCGGCCACGCGAACGTCACCTTCGACGGCGTACGGCTCCCCTCCGACAGCCTCCTCGGCGGCGCCGGCCTCCCCGTCGACTGGCTCGTCACCTCCGCGCTCACCTTCGGCCGGGTCTCCGTCGCCTGGGGCTGCGTCGGCATCCTGCGGGCCTGCCTGCGGGCCGCCGCCTCCCACGCCGCCACCCGGCAGCAGTTCGGCTCGCCGCTCGCGGACCACCAGCTGGTGGCCCGGCACCTGGCCGAGCTGCACGTGGCCCAGGAGGCCTCGGCCCGCTGCTGCGAGCAGGCCAGCCGCTGCTGGGACGAGAACAGCCCCGAGCTCGTCACCTCCGCGGTCACCGCCAAGCACCTCGCCGCCGGGCACGCCGCCCGCGGCGCGGCCGCCGCCGTCCAGGTGCTCGCCTCGGCCGGCGCCCAGGACGGCGGGCCGGTGGCCCGCGCCTACCGGGACGCCAAACTGATGGAGATCATCGAGGGCAGCAACGAGATCAGCCAGCTCCTGCTCGGCAAGCACGCCCTGGCGGTGTGGTCATGAGCCTCGACAACACCACCGGCACCGCCCCCGATGCCTCCGCCGCCATCGGCATCGGGGCGATCCACACCGTCCTGCCCGAGGTCCGCACGCCGCTCGCCGAGCTGCCGGAGTTCGCCGGACTCGCCCCCGAAGAGGCCGAGTTCGCCCGCGGCAGCGGCATCGGGACCGTCGGCGTGTGGGAGGACGGCACCGCCGGAGACCTCGCCGTCCAGGCCGTCCGCGGACTGCTCGGCCGTCTCGACGACACCGCGCCCGGCGCCCCCGGCATGCCCGACACCCTCATGCTGGTCAGCCCCCGCGCCCCCGACGTCCTGCTCGGCTCCGACGCCTGTCGCGTCCAGGCCGAGGCCAAGCTCGACGGCGCCTTCGCCTTCACCGTGGACGGCCTGGGCTGCACCGGCTCCAGCGCCGCCTGGGCCCTGGGCCGCGACCTGCTGCTCGCCGACCCGTCCCGGCAGGGCGTCCTCATCGCCCACGGCAGCCGGCCCACCGGCCTCGACCGGGTCCGCTACCCGGTCACCGTCATCGGCGACGGCGCCTACGCGATGACGCTGGTCCGCGGCGGCCGCCCGGTCCTGCGCGCCCACCGCATGGAGACCGACGGCACCTTCCACGACCTGTTCCGGGTCGACTACAAGCAGGTGCCGTTCTACGAGTGGCGCGAGGAATGCGCCTCGCCCGACCGCTACCGCTTCGAACTGGCCATGAACAGCCGGATGCGCCTCGGCCGGATGGTCGAGGAGGTGCTCGCCGAGGCCGGCGTCGACAAGAGCGCCGTCGCCACGACGCTCATGCAGAACGTCACCGCGAGCGCCTACCAGTTCTACGAGACCCTCCTCGGCCTGCCCATCCACCCCGTGTGCAACGAGCACCTGGCCGCGTACGGGCACCTGGGCGCCATGGACGTCGTGCTCAACCTCGACCGGCTCCTCGCGACCGGCGAACTCGCCCCGGGCGACCTCGTGCTCGTCCTCAACAACAGCCCTGTCGCGGCCTGGGCCGTGACCCTCTGGGAGGTGTGACCGTGACCGAGACCGTGACGCAGACCGAGGCCGGCGACGAGGCCGGGACCGTGCCGGACATCACGGCCGTCAAGTGCCTGGTGTGGGACCTCGACAACACGCTGTGGCAGGGCACCCTGCTGGAGGACGGCGAGGTCGTCCTCTCCGACGAGGTCCGCGAGGTGATCACCACCCTCGACGAGCGGGGCATCCTCCAGGCCGTGGCCAGCAAGAACGACCACGACCACGCCTGGGAGCGCCTGGAGCGGCTCGGCGTCGCCGAGTACTTCGTCCACGCCCGGATCGGCTGGGGCCCGAAGTCCGCCTCCGTACGGGACATCGCCGAGCAGCTGAAGTTCGCCCCGAAGACCATCGCGTTCGTCGACGACCAGCCGGCCGAGCGCGCCGAGGTCAACCACCACCTGCCCGAGGTGCGCTGCTACCCGGCCGAGCAGGTCCTCCAGCTGCCCGAGCTGCCCGAGTTCAGCCCCGTCATCACCGCCGACTCGCGCCGCCGCCGGGAGATGTACCAGGCGGGATTCCGCCGCGAGGCGGCCCGCGAGGAGTACGCCGGAGCCGACGAGGACTTCCTGCGCACCCTCGAGCTGGTCATGACCATCCGGCGGGCCGCCGAGGACGACCTCGCCCGCGTCGAGGAACTCACCCTGCGCACCAGCCAGATGAACGCGACCGGCGTCCACTACGGGGACGCCGAGCTGCGCGGCCTGGTCGCCGACCCCGGCCACGAGGTCCTCGTCATCTCCCTGAGCGACCGCTTCGGCGACCACGGCGCCGTCGGCATCGTGCTGCTCGAAAGGCTGCCCGGTGTCTGGCACCTCAAGCTGCTCGCCACCTCCTGCCGGGTCGTCTCCTTCGGCGCCGGAGCCGTCATCCTGCGCTGGCTGACCGACCGCGCCGCCGCCGCCGGCGTCCACCTGGCCGCCGACTTCCGGCGCACCGACCGCAACCGGATGATGGAGGTCGCCTACCGCTTCGCGGGCTTCGCCGACGACGCCTGCGCCTGCGCCGCCGCCGTCACAGGACCCGGCCGCGAGGGCATCGAGCTCCTCCACATCGAGCCCACCCGCCAGGAGCCGCCCACCACCATGCGGCTCGACGCCCCCGACCTGGCCGTCGCCGCCGGCGCCCCGGAGGTGTCGCATGGCTGACACCCTCTACGCCTGGTTCGAGGAGTCCGCCGAGCGGCACCCGGACGAGCCCGCCGTGGAGGCCGGCGCCACCCGCCTCACCTACCGCGAGCTGCGCCGGGCCGCCGAGCACGTCGCCGCCCGCATCCTCGCCGCCCACGGCTCCGCGCCCCGCCGGATCTCCGTCATGGCGACCCGGTCCGTGGCCGTGCTGGCCGCCTACCTGGCCGGCCAGCGGCTGGGCGCCACGGTGACCCCGGTCAATCCCGCGTTCCCGGTGCAGCGCAACCGGATGATCTGCGAGCTGGCGGGCGCCGAGGTCCTCGTGGTGGACGCCGCCGACGCCGGCCAGCTCGACGGCGAGCTCGCCGGGTGCGCGGCGACCGAACTGCGCCTCGACAGCGAGGAGGTCGCCGCCGCCGGGCGGGCCGCCGCCACCGAGCCGGGCCCGGAGCTGCCCCCGTACACCACCGGCCCGGACGACGTCGCGTACGTCCTGTTCACCTCGGGCTCGACGGGCCGCCCCAAGGGCGTGCCGATCCGGCACCGCAACCTCACCCCGTACCTCGCGCACAACATCGAGCGCTACGGGATCGGCCCCGGCTGCCGCACCTCGCACACCTTCGACCTCACCTTCGACCCCTCGGTCTTCGACCTGTTCGTCACCTGGGGCGGCGGCGCGACGCTGGTGGTGCCCGGCCGGGCCGAGCTCCTCTCGCCGGTCGACTACATCGTCGACAACGGCGTCACCCACTGGTTCTCGGTGCCGTCCGTGGTCTCCGTCAGCGCCCAGCTGGGCAACCTGCCCGCCGGCCGGGCCACCGGCCTGCGGATGAGCGTGTTCATCGGCGAGCAGCTCTCTTACGACCAGGCCGAGGCCTGGCGCGCGGTCGCCCCGCACGCCGCCATCGAGAACGTCTACGGACCCACCGAACTGACCGTCGCCTGCACCGAGTTCGCGCTGCCCGCCGACCCCGCCGACTGGCCGCCGACCTCCAACGACACCGTCCCCATCGGACCCGTCTACGACTTCCTCGACCACCTGGTGCTCGACGAGGACGGCCGGCCCGCCACGGAGGGCGAGCTGGTCGTCCGCGGCTCCCAGCGCTTCGACGGCTACCTCGACCCCGCCGACGACCACGGCCGCTTCCTCACCTACGACGAGCACGGCGTCACCCCGTACGAGGGCGAGGGACCGCTCACCGAGGAGCACTACTACCGCACCGGCGACCGGGTGCGCTGGGAGGCGGGCAACCTCGTCCACCTCGGCCGCCTCGACAACCAGGTGAAGGTACGCGGCTACCGCATCGAACTCGGCGAGATCGAGGCCGCGATGCGCCGCCACCCGGACATCGCGCAGGCCGTCGTCATCGCCCTGAAGAACGGCGACGACGTCGAACTCGTCGGCTGCCACACCGGCTCCCCGCTGGAGCCGAACCTGCTCGGCCGCTGGCTGCGCAAGCGCGTCCCGGTCCACATGGTGCCCCGGCGATTCCGGCACCTGGACACCCTGCCGCTCAACCCCAACGGCAAGGTCGACCGGCCGCGCATCACCCGTGAGCTCCTGTCCCACGACCTCGCCGCGGCCGGACCGGCCGGCGGCGGCCACGGAGGCCACCATGGCGCTTCTCGATGACATCGTCCCGCCGCCCGGCATCGTCCGGACCCTGTGCCTGAGCAACTTCGCCAAGACCGCGGGCCACGGCGTCCTCATGGCCGTCAGCGTGCTGTTCTTCACCCGCACCGTCGGCATCCCCGCCGAGCAGGTCGGTCTCGCCCTCAGCATCGGCGCCGCCCTCGCCATGGCCGCCAGCATCCCGGCCGGCCGCCTCGCCGACCTCGTGGGCCCCCGCAACACCACCGTCGGCTTCCTCATGCTGCTCGGCGTGTTCGTCGGCGCCTACGCCTTCGTGGAGAGCTTCGCCGGCCTGGTGATCGTCACCAGCCTCGCCCTGATGGCCGAGTCCTCCACGGACGCCGCCCGCGGCGCGCTCATCGCCGGCCTCATCCCGCAGGAGGACCGGGTCCGCGCCTGGTCCTACATGCGGGCGGTCAGCAACCTCGGCGTCACCCTGGGCGCCGCGGCCGGCGCCGTCGCCCTCTGGTTCGACAACCGGCCCGGCTACGTCGGCCTGCTGATCGCCGGCGGCCTCATGTTCCTCGTCGCCGGCGGCGCCTACCTGACGGTCCCCTCGGTCGCCCCGGTGCCCAAGGAGAACACCGGCCCCCGGTGGGTGGTGCTGCGCGACCTGCCGTACGCCGCCGTCGCCCTGCTCAACTCGGTCCTGGTGATGAACGTCGCCATCCTCACCGTGGCCCTGCCCATCTGGATCACCACCCAGACCAGCGCCCCGAAGTGGCTCTACTCCGCCATCCTCATCCTGAACACGATCATGGTCGTGGTCTTCCAGGTGCGGGCCGGCAAGGGCAGCGAGGACGTCCGCGGCGGCGCCCGCACCCTGCGCCGGTGCGGTGTCCTCCTCGCCGTGTGCTGCGCCCTCTTCGCCCTCGCCGCCGACCGGCCGGTGTGGGTCGCGGTCGCCGCCCTGCTGGCCGGCGCCTTCGTCCACGTCATCGGCGAGATGCTCTACAGCGCCGGCTCCTGGTCGCTCGCCTTCGGCCTGGCCCCGGACCACGCCCAGGGGCAGTACCAGGGCATGTTCGGCATGTCCACGCAGCTCGGCTCGATGGTCACCCCGGCCCTCGCCACCCTGCTCATCGTCCGCCTCGGCTGGCCCGCCTGGCTGGTCTTCGCCGCCCTGCTGCTCGGCGCCGGCCTCGCCGCGCCCGCGGTGGCGTCCTGGGCCGAACGCACCCGCAGGCCCGCCCCCGGGGCGGGCGCCGAAGCGGCCGTCGCCTGAGCCGTCGCCCGAACGGAGAACCCCATGGACTTCAGCCTCTTCTACTTCGCCAACGACAGTACCGAGAGCACCGAGAACCGCTACGAACTCCTCCTGGAAGGCGCCAAGTTCGCCGACCGCAACGGCTTCAGCGCCGTGTGGACGCCCGAACGGCACTTCCACCCCTTCGGCGGCCTCTACCCCAACCCGTCGGTCACCGGCGCCGCGATCGCCGCCGTGACCGAGCGCATCGGCATCCGCGCGGGCAGCGTCGTGGCCCCCCTCCACCACCCGCTGCGCATCGCCGAGGAGTGGTCGGTCGTCGACAACCTGTCGAACGGCCGGGTGGGGCTCTCCTTCGCCTCCGGCTGGCACGCCACCGACTTCGCGCTGCGCCCGGAGAACTACGAGAACCGCCGGCAGATCCTCCTGGAGCAGGTCGAGCAGGTGCGCGCCCTGTGGCGCGGCGAGAAGATCGCCGTCACCGACGGCGTCGGCACCGAGCAGCGGCTCGGCGTCTACCCGCCGCCGGTCCAGCCCGAGCTCCCGGTCTGGGTCACCAGCGCCGGCGGCGTCGAGACCTTCCGCAACGCGGGCCGGTCCGGCTCCGGACTGCTCACCCACCTGCTCGGCCAGGACCTCGACGACCTCGCCCACAAGATCGCCGAATACCGCAAGGCCGTCGCCGAACTCGGCCGCCCCGACGGCTGGACCGGCCATGTGGCCCTCATGGTCCACGCCTTCCTCGGCGAGGACGAGGACACCGTGCGCGCGACCGTACGGGCCCCCCTGGGCGACTATCTGCGCAGCTCCCTCGGGCTGCTGCTCGGCTCGCAGCTCGACGGCCGCCGCATCGACGCCTCCAAGCTGTCGCCCGAGGACATCGACTTCATCGTGGCCCGCTCCTTCGACCGCTACTTCGACGACGGCGGCCTCCTCGGCACCGTCGGCAAGGCCGCCACGATGGTGGAGCGGTTCCGCGCGATCGGCGTCGACGAGGTGGCCTGCCTGATCGACTTCGGGCTGCCCACCCCCGCCGTGCTCGCGAGCCTGGAGCACCTGAACCGGCTGCGCGAGCTGTCGGCCGCCGGCGAATGACATGACCGAACAGCGAAAGGCAGCACAGACTGTGGGCGGAATCATCGACTTCGAGGTGGTCTTCCCCTCGTCGAAGGTGGAGGTGGCCGAGCTGCACGCCGCCTCCGGCGTCCCGGTGGCCGACATCCTCGCCATCACCCACACCGCCGAGTTCCCCGCCCTCGACGAGGACGAGGCGGCCTGGGAACTGGCCGCGGCCGCCGGCCGGGCCGTCCTGGACCGCACCGGGATCTCCCCGGACGACATCGGCCACGTCGTCTACGCCGGCTCGGGCGAGTGGGACCAGCCGTTCTGGTCGCCGGCCGCCAAGGTCGCCGACGAACTCGGCATCCACCACGCCCACTGCTTCGAGGTCACCAACTTCTGCAACGGCGGGATGACGGCCGTCCGCACCGCCCTCGCCGAACTGGCCCTGGGCACCGCCCCGTACGCCCTCGTCCTGATCGGCGACCGGCTCAGCCGGCTCGTCGACCACGAGGACGCCGAGTCCAAGGCCCTGTTCAACTTCGGCGACGCCCCCGCCGCCGTGCTCCTGGGCCGCGACGGCTGCCTCCTCGACGTCCTGACCTCCTCCATGCGCACCGACCCCTCGTGGGCCGACTACTACTCCGGCGACATCGAGGACGACCGGGTCCTGATGCGCCGCCGCGGCCGCCGCCAGGGGCTCGGCGACGCCTACCTGGAGAACTTCCCGGCCCGCGTCGACGACGTGCTGACCGCCCTCGGCCGGCAGATCGGGGACGTCGCGTACCTCCTCATCAACCAGGGCGACAAGGGCATGCACGAGAAGCTCCTCGCCACGCTCGGCATCCCCGCCGAGAAGAGCGTCTTCAACTACCACCGGTACGGACACATGGGCGGCTCCGACCCGCTGATCGCGCTCGGCGACCTCATCGCCGACCGGCGCCTCGCACCCGGGGACCTGATCCTGGTCGCCACCAGCGGCATGGGCTTCACCTGGGGCGTCACCGCACTGGAGTACCGAGGCCGATGACCGCTCCCGCACGTCCCTACGCCGGCTGGAAGGACCTGCGCCGCTTCCTGGCGCCGGTCTCCGCAGCCGATCCGGCGCCCGACCCGGTCACCGAGCCCGGCGCCGACAGCCCCTTCACCCTGCTCCTGGCGCACCACGCCGGCGGCTCCGCCGCCGCGTTCGCCCCGCTGCTGCGCCACCTGCCCGCCGACTGGCGGATCCTCGCCGTGGACCTGCCGGGCCGGCTGATGGCGGCGGGGGAGGGCGGCTGCCGCAGCACCGGCGAGGTGGTCGACTGGCTCGCCCCGCTCACCCACCGCGTGCTGCCGGGACCGTACGGCGTCTTCGGCCACAGCATGGGCGCCCTGATCGCGTACGAACTGTCCCGCGAGCTCTCCCGGCAGGGCCGGCCGCCGGCCTGGGTCGGGCTGTCCGGCGCCCCCGCACCCGGCCACCGCCCCGACCGGGCCCAGCGGCACCTGTGGTCGCGGGAACGGCTGACCCGGTTCATGCGGGAGCTCGGCGGCACGCCCGAAGAGGTGCTCGCCCTGCCCGAGATCGTCGAGCCGATGGTCGAGGCGCTCCGCGGCGACCTGTCCGTCGTCGACACCTACGAGGAGCACCCCGGCCCGCCGCTGCGGGCGCCGCTGTCCCTGTTCACCGGCCGCGACGATCCCGTCGCCGGACCCGCGCTCGCCGCCCCCTGGGCCGGTCACACCACCGCCCGGACCCGCGCGCACACGTGGCCCGGAGGCCACTTCTACCTGTTCGACCACGCCGCCGCCGTCTGCGAGGCCATCGCCCGCGACGTCACCGCCGCCCGACGCCCCCTTCCGGAGCACACCATGCCGTCCCGCCGTCTGTTCACCTCGGAGTCCGTGACCGAGGGCCATCCCGACAAGATCGCCGACCGGATCAGCGACACCGTCCTGGACGCGCTGCTCGCCCAGGACCCGCACTCCCGGGTGGCCGTCGAGACGCTGATCACCACCGGGCAGGTCCACATCGCCGGCGAGGTGTCGACCACGGCGTACGCGCCGATCGCCCAGCTGGTGCGCGACGCCGTCCTGGAGATCGGCTACGACTCGTCCCTCAAGGGCTTCGACGGCGCCTCCTGCGGTGTGTCGGTGTCCATCGGCGCCCAGTCGCCGGACATCGCGCAGGGCGTCGACACCGCGTACGAGTCCCGGGTGGAGGGCACCGGCGACGAACTGGCCGCGCAGGGCGCCGGCGACCAGGGCCTGATGTTCGGCTACGCCTGCGACGAGACCCCGGAGCTCATGCCGCTCCCCATCCACCTCGCCCACCGGCTCTCCCGCCGGCTGACCGAGGTCCGCAAGAACGGCACCGTCCCCTACCTGCGCCCCGACGGCAAGACCCAGGTCACCATCGAGTACGACGGTGATGTGCCGGTGCGCCTGGACACGGTGGTCGTCTCCTCGCAGCACGCCTCGGACGTCGACCTGGACACGCTGCTCGCGCCCGACATCCGCACCCATGTCGTCGAGCATGTCCTCGCCCGGCTCGCCGAGGACGGCATCAAGCTGGAGACCGAGGGCTACCGCCTCCTCGTGAACCCGACCGGCCGCTTCGAGATCGGCGGCCCGATGGGCGATGCCGGCCTCACCGGCCGCAAGATCATCATCGACACCTACGGCGGCATGGCCCGGCACGGCGGCGGCGCGTTCTCCGGCAAGGACCCCTCGAAGGTCGACCGCTCGGCCGCCTACGCCATGCGCTGGGTCGCCAAGAACGTCGTCGCCGCCGGCCTCGCCTCCCGCTGCGAGGTCCAGGTCGCCTACGCGATCGGCAAGGCCGAGCCCGTCGGCCTCTTCGTCGAGACCTTCGGCACGGAGAAGGCCCCCGTGCCGCTGATCGAGCAGGCCATCGAGGAGGTCTTCGACCTCCGCCCGGCCGCGATCATCCGCGACCTCGACCTCAAGCGGCCCATCTACGCCGCCACCGCCGCCTACGGCCACTTCGGCCGTGAGCTGCCCGACTTCACCTGGGAGCGCACCGACCGTGTCGAAGCCCTCAGGACGGCCGCGGGTCTGTAGCCGGTACCCGCTCGTACTCCGCCTCCGCGAGCAGCCCCTTGGTGGCGATCAGATAGCCGAGCTGTGCCCGGCTGACGCTGCCGAGGCGCCGGGAGATCCGGCTGATGTACTCGGCCACGGTCCGCCGGCTGATGCCGAGGCCTCGGGCGATCTTCTCCTCGGTGTGGCCGGCCACCAGGAACCGCACGATGCTCTGCTCGATCTCGGAGACCACGGTCTCGGGTCTTCGGTTGACCGCCGGGTCGACCGGGGTGCCGCGGGCCCACGCGTACTCGAAGACGTTCGCCAGGTACCAGACGATGCTGGGATCACGGACCTCGAGTGCCTCGTCCGGATAATCGGAACTCGTCGGAATGAAGGCGACCGTGCGATCGACGATGATGACGCGGTCGAACATTTCGTCCACGGTCCGGACGCAGCCTCCGGCTTCCGCGACGGTCCTGATGTATTCCGCGGTCGGCGGGTGATTCCACACCGCGTGCTGATAAAGCGTGCGCTGCTGGACCCCCCTCGCCAGCAGTTCCAGATTGCGCCGGACCACCGTTTCCAGGATCTCCGGAGGCCGGCGGCCGCCCGGCTGGGCGGTGAGCAGTTCCGCCTTGGCGGTCCCCACCGCCGCGTCGATCGTCTCGGCGATCTCGTCGGCGCCCCGCAGCACCGTGGAGGACTGCGGACCGCTCTGCCGGGCCCCGTTGAAGACGGCCTCCGCCGTCTCGTAGGACTTGGTCAGGGCGTCCAGCCGGCGCTTGCCCTCCGCCAGCGTCTCCTCCAGCGGAGCCAGAACCCGACCTGCGGCGATCGCCGGAGTGACGGGGGCGAGGAGCCCGGGTTCCCCCACGACGGGCTCCAGCAGACCGAGTTCCGTCGCGCAGTGGACGGGCGGATCGGCCGGCACCCCACCCGTGGCGACGGCGCTCTCGTAGCGCCGGAGCCCCGCCCCGCACAGACCTGGCCCACATGGCGTGCTATCACAACCTGTTTGCAACATTTGCCCCCCTGCGTGATCATGCGCTGCGCATACATGTTAGGGCAGGGCGTTGTTGCGGCAACCTTCCGCCGGAAACGATGAGTGGGCCTCTCCGATTCGGTGAACACCGTATTTACAAGGGATGGAAATGACTCATTCGATTCACAGTGAAGAGTTCCGTTCGGCGGTGGCCAGGCTCGCCGTGCCCGGAATGGGCACCGAAGTCGTCGGCCCGCTCCTCGCGAACCTCGTCCAGCTGCTGCGCCCGCGGCGCGTACTCGAGGTGGGAATGGGCTACACGACCCCGTTCCTCGCCGCCGCGCTCGCCGAGACCGAGGAGACGGTGGCCGCCGAGTCCCTCGCCCTCGCCGCGAAGACCCGCGCCCACCTCGACGCCGGCCGCGAGCTGGACGACGCCTGGCTGCTGTCCGAGCCGCCGCTCGTGACGCCCTCGCTCCACCTGGAGCCCTACCGGCCCCGGCTCGCCGCGGTCGACAACCTCTCGATCGCCGACTCCTCGGCCGGCCGGGTCCGCGAGGTGCTCGCCGAACTCGGCCTCGACGACCGCGTGACCGTCGTCAACGCCGACCTGAAGGACTCGCTCGACAAGCTGCCCGAGGACTTCGCCCCCATCGACTTCGCGTGGGTGGACGCCTGGGAGTGCCTGTGGTTCTTCGACCACTTCTGGGACCTGATCGACCCCGACGGCGGGCTCATCGTCATGCACTACCTGATGACCTACCCGGAGGGCGACGCCGTCCGCCGCTACATCGCCAAGTTCCAGCAGCGCCACCCCGGCGAGCTGGAGGTCGTGAGCCTGCTCGAGTCGCAGAAGCTGATGCAGAACAGCGTCACCATCCTGCGCCGCACCTCCGGCGAGCAGAAGCGGCGCTACGCCGGCACCGGCGGCCGGATCGACTACTCGGACCGGCTGCTGAGCGACGCCCAGGAGCACCTGCGGCTCGTCGCCGAGCGGTGAGGAACGCCGTGACCGCCACCCTCGCCTCCGTACCGGTACGGAGCCGGAGCTTCGCCTTCATCCTCGGCAGCCCCCGTAGCGGCGGGAACACCGAGACCCTGGCCCGGTACGCGGCCGAGGGCCTCCCGCCGGACACCACCAGCGGCTGGCTGAACCTGTGCGACCTGCCGCTCCCCGCGCAGCCGGCCGGACCGGTGCCGTCCGGCCCGGAGAAGGTGCTGCTGGACGCGACGCTGGAGAGCACCGACATCGTCGTCGCGTCCCCGCTCCACTGGTACAGCGTCTCCGCGGCCACGAAGCTGTACCTCGACTACTGGGCCCGCTGGATCGCCCTGCCGGACGTCTCGTTCCGCGAGCGGATGCGCGGCAAGAACCTGTGGGCCGTCACCGCCTACGCGCGCGGCGACGACCGGGACACCGAACCCCTCACGGGCATGCTCCGCCGGACCGCCGACTACCTCGGCATGGAGTGGCGCGGCGCCCTGCTGGCCCGCGCCCACCGCGCGGGCGACCTGGAATCCGACCCGGCCACCCTCACCCGCGCGTCCGCCTTCTTCGACCCCTCGCACTGACCCCGGGGCGGGCCCGCATCGTCCCCGGGCCCGCCTTCGGCGGCCTCAGCACTCGATGATGTTCACCGCGAGGCCGCCGCGCGCCGTCTCCTTGTACTTCACGCTCATGTCCGCGCCGGTCTCCTTCATGGTCTTGATGACCTTGTCGAGGGAGACCATGTGGCTGCCGTCGCCGCGCATCGACATCCGCGCCGCGGTGACGGCCTTGACCGCCGCCATGCCGTTGCGCTCGATGCACGGGATCTGGACGAGGCCGCCGACCGGGTCGCAGGTCAGGCCCAGGTTGTGCTCCATGCCGATCTCGGCCGCGTTCTCGACCTGTTCGGGGGAACCGCCGAGGACCTCGGCGAGGGCGCCCGCCGCCATGGAGCAGGCCGAGCCGACCTCGCCCTGGCAGCCGACCTCGGCGCCGGAGATGGAGGCGTTCTCCTTGAAGAGCATGCCGATCGCGCCGGCGGCGAGGAGGAAGCGGACCACGCCGTCCTCCTTCTCCTCCTCCGAGGCACCGCCCGCCGCGAAGTTCATGTAGTAGTGCAGGACGGCGGGGATGATGCCGGCCGCGCCGTTCGTCGGGGCGGTGACCACGCGGCCGCCCGCCGCGTTCTCCTCGTTCACGGCCATCGCGTAGAGGGTGATCCACTCCATCGCGTGCGCGGCCGGGTCGCCCTCGGAGCGCAGCTTGCGGGCCGAGGTCGCGGCGCGGCGGCGGACCTTGAGGCCGCCGGGCAGGATGCCCTCGCGGGACATGCCGCGCGAGACACAGGCCTGCATGACCCGCCAGATCTCCAGCAGGCCCTCGCGGATCTCCGTCTCGGTGCGCCAGGCCTTCTCGTTCTCCAGCATCAGCGAGGAGATCGACAGACCGGTCTCCTTGGTGAGGCGGAGCAGCTCGTCACCGGTGCGGAACGGGTACGTCAGGACGGTGTCGTCCGGGATGATCGGGTTCTCGCCCGCGACCGCGTCCTCGTCCACGACGAAGCCGCCGCCGACCGAGTAGTACGTCTTCTCCAGGACCGGGGCGCCCGCGGCGTCGTACGCGAAGATCGTCATGCCGTTGGCGTGGTACGGCAGCGCCTTGCGCCGGTGCAGGATCAGGTCGTCGTCGAAGGAGAAGGGGATCTCGTGCGCCCCGAGCAGGTTGATCCGGCCGCTCTGCTTGATCCGCTCGAACTCGTCGTCGGCGCTCTCCACGTCCACCGTGCGCGGTGAGTGGCCCTCCAGGCCGAGCAGGACCGCCTTCGGCGTGCCGTGGCCGTGGCCGGTGGCGCCCAGGGAGCCGTACAGCTCCGCCCGTATCGACGCGGTGTGGGCCAGCAGGCCCTCGTTCTTCAGGCGGCGGGCGAACATGCGGGCCGCGCGCATCGGGCCCACCGTGTGGGAGCTCGACGGACCGATGCCGATCGAGAACAGGTCGAAGACCGAGATGGCCACGGGGGACTCCTTGTGGGGGCGACGCCGTTGTCTGCCGGGGTGGTGCAGAACGAGCAGGAAATGCGAGCAGGGCGGTAAAGGGGGTGGGGCACCGCGCTCACTGTCCAGTGTGCGCGGTGCCCCGGAGCTTTCGTACCAACGGCCGAGGACCGGCCGCAGAACAAAAGGGTACGAAATTACTTCAGGCCGGGGTACAGCGGGTGCTTCTCGGCCAGAGCGGTCACCCGGGCACCCAGGGCCGCGGCGTCGAAGCCGGGCTTCAGGGTCTCGGCGATGATGTCGGCGACCTCGCGGAAGTCCTCGGCCTGGAAGCCGCGGGTGGCGAGGGCCGGCGTGCCGATGCGCAGACCGGAGGTGACCATCGGCGGGCGCGGGTCGTTCGGAACGGCGTTCCGGTTGACCGTGATGCCGACCTCGTGGAGACGGTCCTCGGCCTGCTGGCCGTCCAGCTCGCTGTCGCGCAGGTCGACCAGGAGCAGGTGCACGTCGGTGCCGCCGGACAGCACGGAGACGCCGTGCTCCCTGACGTCGTCCTGGACCAGGCGCTCGGCGATGATCCGGGCGCCGTCCAGGGTGCGCTGCTGGCGCTCCTTGAACTCCTCCGAGGCCGCGACCTTGAAGGAGACGGCCTTGGCCGCGATCACGTGCTCCAGCGGGCCGCCCTGGAAGCCGGGGAAGACCGAGGAGTTCAGCTTCTTCGCGAACTCCTTCTTCGCCAGGATGATGCCGCCGCGCGGGCCGCCGAGCGTCTTGTGCGTGGTGGAGGTCACCACGTCCGCGTACTCGACCGGGTTCGGGTGCAGACCGGCGGCGACCAGGCCGGCGAAGTGGGCCATGTCGACCCACAGGTAGGCCTCGACCTCGTCGGCGATCCGGCGGAACTCGGCGAAGTCCAGCTGACGCGGGTAGGCGGACCAGCCCGCGATGATCACCTTGGGGCGGTGCTCCTTGGCGAGGCGCTCGACCTCGGCCATGTCGACCAGACCGGCCTCGTCCACGTGGTAGGCGACCACGTTGAACTGCTTGCCGGAGAAGTTCAGGCGCATGCCGTGGGTGAGGTGGCCGCCGTGGGCCAGGTCCAGGCCGAGGATCGTGTCGCCCGGCTGGGCGATCGCGAAGAGGGCGGCCTGGTTGGCGGAGGCGCCGGAGTGGGGCTGCACGTTGGCGTACTCGGCGCCGAACAGCTCCTTGATCCGGTCGATCGCGATCTGCTCGGCCACGTCGACGTGCTCGCAGCCGCCGTAGTAGCGGCGGCCCGGGTAGCCCTCGGCGTACTTGTTGGTGAGGACCGAGCCCTGGGCCTCCATGACCGCGACCGGAGCGAAGTTCTCCGAGGCGATCATCTCGAGGGTGGACTGCTGGCGGCGGAGCTCGGCGTCGACGGCGGCGGCGACGTCCGGGTCCAGCTCGTGGAGAGGGGTGTTCAGAAGCGACATGTTTCGATCCCTGGGGGGTCTCGGTTAGCCGGCGGTGAAGGCGGTGTACTCGTCGGCGCTGAGCAGGTCCTCCGGCTCGTCCGCGATGCGCACCTTGAACAGCCAGCCACCCTCGAACGGGGCGGAGTTCACCAGCGAGGGGTCGTCGACGACGTCCTGGTTGGCCTCGACGATCTCGCCGGTCACCGGGGCGTACAGGTCGCTGACGGACTTCGTGGACTCCAGCTCGCCACAGGACTCGCCGGCGGTGACCGTGTCACCGACGGCGGGGAGCTGGACGAAGACGACGTCGCCGAGCGCGTTCGCCGCGTGCTCGGTGATGCCGACCGTGGCGACGCCGTCCTCGACGGCCGACAGCCACTCGTGCTCCTTGCTGTAGCGAAGCTGCTGGGGGTTGCTCATGACCTGATTCTCCTGGATCGGGGGAGTGCTGATGAACGTGGGTCTTGCGGGGTGAGATGCAGAATGAGACGAATCGACGAGGGAAACGTCACTTCTGGCCTATCCCTGTCAGTCGCCTGTCACTTCTGACGCTTGTAGAACGGCAGCGCCACGACCTCGTACGGCTCGTGGGTGCCCCGGATGTCCACGCCGACGCCCTCGGTGCCGGGCGCGGCGAAGGCCGCGTCCACGTAGGCCATGGCGATCGGCTTGCCCAGGGTCGGGGACGGCGCGCCGGAGGTGATCTCGCCGATCACCTCGCCGTTCGCCACGACGGACATGCCGGCGCGCGGGACCCGGCGGCCCTCGGCGATCAGGCCGACCAGCTTGCGCGGCGGGGCGGTCTCGGCGCGCTCGGCGGCCTTCTCGAGCGCCTCGCGGCCGACGAAGCGGCCCTCGTTGGTGGTCTTCTCGAACTTCACGACCCGGCCCAGGCCCGCGTCGAAGGGGGTGAGCGCGGTGGTCAGCTCGTGGCCGTACAGCGGCATGCCCGCCTCCAGGCGGAGCGTGTCACGGCAGGACAGGCCGCAGGGGATCAGGCCGACTCCCGCGCCCGCCTCGGTCAGCGCCTTCCACACGCCCTCGGCGTGCTCCGGCTTCAGGAACAGCTCGAAGCCGTCCTCGCCGGTGTAGCCGGTCCGGGCGATCAGCGCGGGCACGCCGGCGACCGTGCCGGGCAGGCCCGCGTAGTACTTCAGACCGTCCAGATCGGCGTCGGTGAGGGACTTCAGGATGCCGGGGGACTCCGGGCCCTGCACGGCGATCAGCGCGTACGCGTCACGGTCGTCGCGGACCTCGGCGTCGAAGCCCTCGGAGCGCTCGGTGAGGGCGTCCAGGACCACCTGGGCGTTGGAGGCGTTGGCGACGACCATGTACTCCGTCTCGCCCAGGCGGTAGACGATCAGGTCGTCGAGGATCCCGCCGTCCTCCCGGCAGATCATCGTGTAGCGGGCCCGGCCGTTGCCCACCGTCGAGATGTTGCCGACCAGCGCGTAGTCCAGGAGGTCCACGGCCTGCGGGCCGGTGACGGTGATCTCGCCCATGTGGGAGAGGTCGAAGAGGCCCGCCCGGGTCCGTACGGCGTTGTGCTCGTCGCGCTCGCTGCCGTAGCGCAGCGGCATGTCCCAGCCGGCGAAGTCGGTCATGGTCGCGCCCAGCGAACGATGCAGGGCATCGAGGGCGGTCAGACGGGGGGCAGTGCTCATGGGGTGGCTCCCGGGTCCCAGGCGTGCGGGGCACGACGTGCATGACGGTGAGGACGATCCTCCCCATCTGTCATGGAACCTGAGAGGTTCACCGAGGGCATCCCCGGCTTGCACCTTGGGTGGGGCCGCGACAGGTGCGGCCCGCTTTTCAGATCTGCCTCATCCACGCGGTACGGGGCCTGAGAGATTCAAGGGAGGTTCTTGCTCCTTCGGCGCCCGGACGCACGGCGCGACTGCGCCTGGCGAACCGGGACTCTCCCGCGCGGATTCGAGCGGCCGATATGTGGTTGTGCGCGCTCGTGCGAGCGCGTGGCGCGCTCATCATTGCACGGCGGGTCCGCCGGGCAAATCGCTTGTGTCCCATTACCGTTTCTTTACACTTCGTGGGCAGGGTCCCGGCAGGCCCGACAGGGGGAGCAGACGATGACCATCCAGCGCACCGGCGCCTACGCGACGAACACGGGCATACCGGTCCAGCGGGCGGCCGCACGCGCCCGCGCCCGCGACCGGGTCAGGAGCCGGCGCCGGGCCCGGCTGCTGCGCGACCTGCGCGAGCGCGGCGGCCGCAGCCCCCGGGTGCTGACCTTCGCCGCCGGTGACGTCGTCGTGGTCTCCGGGCTGCCCGGAGCCGGCAAGTCCACGCTCATGGACCGGGCCGCCGAGGGCCGCGCCATCGACTCCCAGCACACCCGCGAGCGCTGGGAGGCCCGGCTGCCCCGCTTCCTGCCGTACGCCCTCTGGCGCCCCCTCGCCCGCCTCGCGCACTACGCGGGCCTCCGCCGCGCCCTGCGCTCCGGCGCCGGGGTGATCGTCCACGACTGCGGCACCCAGTCCTGGGTGCGCGGCTGGCTCGCTCGCGAGGCCGGGCGGCGCGGCGCCGCCCTGCACCTGATCCTGCTGGACGTGGACCCCGACACCGCCCGCGCAGGCCAGCGGGCCCGCGGCCGCGGCGTCTCCGGCTACGCCTTCGCCCGGCACCGCCGCGCCGTCGGCCGCCTGGTCCGCACCGCCGAGAGCGGCACCCTGCCGCCCGGCTGCGCCTCGGTCACCCTGCTCGACCGGGACGCCGCCGACGCCCTGCGCAGGATCGGATTCCGCGACACGGCGAGTCACGACGTGGCGTGAACCACTCCCGCCCTCCCGGCGTCCTTCTGGGTCACAGGGGCGGCGTGCCGCCATTAAGGTGCGTATGGCCTGTCCGGCGGATCAGGCCGACCGCAGCAGGTGCCGGAAGGGCCGGAAGGGGACGACGAGAACCGTGGACGTGACGTGGCCGGGCAATGAGCTCGAGGAAGTACTGGCCGCCTCGCTCGGCAACCCCGCCGCCGGAGGCCGGCTCGTCGAGGTCCTCGGCCGCAGCCCCGTCTGGGTGCCCCTGCCCAACGGCGGCGGCCCCGACAGCCCCGACCTCGACCTGCCCACCCTGGAGATCGGCGGCTTTGCCTACGTACCCGTCTTCAGCTCCCACGAACAGTTCCTCGCCTGCGTCGGCGAGCACATGTCGTTCACCGTCGCCCCCGCCCGCGACTTCGCCCGCGGCCTGCCCCCGCAGCTCGGCATCGCCGTGAACCCCGGCGGCACCGTCGGCGTCCCGCTGCCCCCGCCCGCCGTCGCCGAGCTCTGCCGGACCGGCCGCACCCCGCTCGACGGCCCCGCCAGCGGCGGCCGCGTCCGCCTCTTCGAGCCCGACTGGCAGGACGACCCGGTCGACTTCCTCGCCGCCGCCTCCGCCGAGTTCGAGGCCGTCGGCACGGTCGCCACCGCCCGCCGCGCCCTCGCCAGCGTCGAGGGCACCGAACCCGCCCTCTTCGTCGGCGTCCAGCTCCTCCACCCCGACGCCGACCGCACCGCCCCGCTCGACGCCCTCGGCCGCGCCCTCGGCCGGGTCGAGGTCGCCTGGCCGGTCAACCTCATCCTGCTCGACGTGGCCCAGGACCCCGTCGCCGACTGGATGCTGGACAAGGTGCGCCCCTTCTTCCAGCGCGCCGCCGTGTGACGGTCCCCCTGTTTAAGCTGAACTGATTCAGAACCGAGCAACGAGCAACCGAGCCGTACGACAAGAGGGGCGGGACCCAGGGTGAGCGCGTCAGGCACCGCTGCGACCGGACAGGTCGAGCACATGCTGCGCCAGGTGGCACCCGGACGCCACGACGCGTACGAGCAGCTGCTGCACGCCCTCGCCGGCTCCGAGGTCTGGATGCTGCTCTGGCACGGCGCCCCCGGATCCCCCGACGCCCAGTACGGCAACATGGAGGTCGACGGCTACGGCTACGCCCCCTGTGTCACCTCCGCCCAGGAGCTCGCCGCCTCCGGCTGGAACCGCGCCCACGAGCTCGTCACCGGCCTGGAGATCGCCCGCGCCCTCTACCCCGACCGCTGGGGCATCTGGCTGAACCCGCACGCCCCCGGCGGCGGCGTCGGCATCCCCTGGGCCGACCTGCGCCGCATCGCCACCGGCCTGGACCGGATGCCCGCCGGCCCGCTGCGGCTCTCCGAGCCCGCCCTGGAGATCCCGCAGTTCTACGCCCTGCTCACCCAGAACGCCCACCGCACCCCCGCCGTCCGCTCGCTGCGCCGCGCCTGGGTGCAGCCCGCGCTCGGCTCCCCGTACCTCGCCATCGGCCTCGACCTGTACGACTCCTCGCCGGCCTCCGTCGAGGCGGTCCGCGCGATGATGCACCAGACGGTCGCCGCCGTCCCGGACGGCCTGCCGGTCTCCACGGTGACGATGTCCGACGCGTACGACCCGGTCGCGATGTGGCTGGGCGCCCACGCCCGCCCGTTCTACGACCGCGAGGCCCACGCCGCCCCGTCTCACCAGCCGGGATACGGCTACCCGCCCGCGCAACACCGCTGAAACACCCGCGCCACCCGGGGACGCCCCGCGGAAACGTCGCCGAAATCCCTTGCCAAACAGAGGTTTTGCCTCCGCTTCCCGGCGGGCGCGCTGCGATGTCCCGCATCGGACCGTTTTGGCAACTGTCCGGGTCTCAGGTTGGTATCACCGCTATGCGGACTGTTCTCTGCCGCGTCACTCGCCAGTAGCGTTCGGCCGGTCAAGACCACACATGGCGACCCAGGGGTGGACCCATGCGAATATTCAAGTCCCGGGCGGCCCGGGCTTTGACGGCGACCCTCACGGTCGGCCTCATCGCCACTGGCTGCGCGAGCGAGCGGGGCAAGGACGGGGACAAGGACGGGGCGAAGGACACCTTCGTCTTCGGCGCCCCCGGTGACCCTGCCTCCCTCGACCCGTCCCTCGCGGCCGACGGCGAGACCTTCCGGGTCACGCGTCAGGCCTTCGAAGCGCTCCTTGAGCACGAGTCCGGAGGCAGCAAGCTCGTCGGCGGGCTCGCCGAGACCTGGTCGAGCAACCCCCAGGGCACGGTCTGGACGTTCAACCTGCGCAAGGGCGTGAAGTTCCACGACGGCGAGGCGTTCAACGCCGCCGCGGTCTGCGCGAACTACGACCACTGGTTCAACTGGAAGGGCACCTACCAGTCCAGCGCGATCTCCACCTATTGGCAGGACATCATGGGTGGCTTCGCGAAGAACGAGGACAAGGAAGCCCCCGCGCCGAACTACAAGTCCTGCACGGCCAAGGACGAGAACACGGCGGTCATCGAGGTCCTCAAGCCCTCCGCCAACCTGCCCGGCGGCTTCTCGCTCCAGGCCCTCGCGATCCACTCGCCGAAGGCCATCAAGGAGTACGAGAAGCAGGAGGCGACCGCCAAGGGCGACGCCATCACGTACCCCAAGTACAGCCAGGAGGCCGGCACGGTCGCCGGCACCGGCCCGTACAAGATCGCGAAGTGGAACAAGGGCAACAAGGAAGTCTCCCTGACCCGCTTCGACGACTACTGGGGCGACAAGGCCAAGGTGAAGAACCTGGTCATCCGCACGATCGACACCGAGGACGGCCGCCGTCAGGCGCTGCAGGCCGGTGACATCGACGGCTACGACCTGGTCGCTCCCGCCGACATCAAGACGCTGGAGGCCGCGGGCGCCCAGGTGCCGACCCGTGACGTCTTCAACCTGCTCTACCTCGGCATGACGCAGACCAAGAACCCGGCGCTGCAGAAGCCCGAGGTCCGCCAGGCCATCGCGCACGCCGTCGACCGCGAGAACATCGTCAAGACCCAGCTGCCCGAGGGCGGCAAGGTCGCGACCCAGTTCATGCCGCACACCGTCGCCGGCTACTCCGAGAACGTGAAGAAGTACCCCTTCGACACGGCCAAGTCCAAGCAGCTCCTCGCCGCCGCCGGTGCCAGCAACCTCTCGATCGAGATGTGCTACCCGACCGAGGTCACCCGCCCGTACATGCCGGCGCCGCAGGACATCTTCGAGCTGATCAAGGCCGACCTGGAGAAGGCCGGCATCAAGGTCACCCCGAAGCCGCTGAAGTGGAACCCGGACTACCTGGACGCGGTCGAGGCCGGCTCCTGCGCCCTGCACATGCTCGGCTGGACCGGTGACTTCAACGACGGCTACAACTTCATCGGCACCTGGTTCGCCGAGCCCGACAAGCAGTGGGGCTTCAAGGACGACAAGGTCTTCAACGCGGTGAAGGCCGGCTCGCTCCAGGGCGACCCGTCCAAGCGCACCGACCTCTACAAGGCCGCCAACGAGGCCATCATGGAGTACCTGCCCGGTCTCCCGCTGACCTCCTCGCCGCCGGCCATCGCGTTCGGCAAGAACGTCAACCCGCCGAAGGTCTCCCCGCTGACGCAGGAGAACTTCGCCGAGGTCTCCTTCAAGTAACACACCGCAAGCGGTCCGCCCGGCCACGTAGGCACGACACGTGGCCGGGCGGACCCGCATCCGACTCTCGTACGCAAGAAAGGGGCACGCGGGGTGTTGCGACTCGTCGTACGACGACTTCTCCAGCTGATACCCACCCTGCTCGGCCTGTCGGTTCTGCTCTTCGTCTGGCTGAACCGACTGCCCGGCGGACCCGCCTCAGCGATCCTGGGCGAGCGGGCGACCGAAGCCGACGTGGCGCGCATCAACCGGGCGCTGGGACTCGACCAGCCGCTCTACGTCCAGTACGGACGCTTCCTCAAGCGGCTCTTCGAACTCGACCTCGGCACCTCCGTGCAGACCGGACAGCCGGTCTGGGACGAATTCGTGCTGCGCTTCCCCGCCACGGTGGAACTCAGCATCGCCGCCATGCTCATCGCCGTCGTCCTCGGCATCCCGATGGGCTACCTCGCCGCCCGCAAGCGCGGCGGCTGGCTCGACGTGGCCTCGGTCTCCGGCTCGCTGATCGGCATCTGCATCCCGGTCTTCTTCCTCGCCCTGCTCCTCAAGGGCGTCTTCGCCGTCCAGCTCGGCATCTTCCCCAGCTTCGGCCGCCAGTCCACCGGCCTGGACGCCACCAGCGTGACCGGCTTCGCCGTCCTCGACGGCGTGCTCACCGGCGAGCTCGACGCCAGCTGGGACGCGATCATGCACCTGGTGCTGCCCGCGATCGCCCTCGCCTCCATCCCGCTCGCCGTCATCGTGCGCATGACCCGCGCCAGCGTCCTGGAGGTCCTCGGCGAGGACTACGTCCGCACCGCCGAGTCCAAGGGCCTGGAGCGCCGGGTCGTCCGCGGCCGCCACATCCTGCGCAACGCGCTGCTGCCCGTGGTGACCGCCGTCGGCCTGCTCACCGGAAGCCTGCTGTCCGGCGCCGTCCTCACCGAGTCCGTCTTCTCCTTCGGCGGCATCGGCTCCTTCATCCGTACCGCCATCGACGCCCGCGACTACCCGGTGCTCGTCGGCTTCATCATGTTCATCGCGATGGTGTACGTCCTGATCAACCTGCTGGTCGATCTCATGTACAGCGTCATCGATCCGAGGGTGCGGGTGCACTGATGAGCCTGGTATCCACCAACACGTCGAAGATCGACCGCCTCGCGCAGCTCACGGCCACGTCCGAGCACGCCAGCGGCGCGAGCCTGTGGCGCGAGGCGATGCGGCGACTGCGCTCCAGCAAGATGGCGGTCATCGGCGCCGCGATCATCGCGCTGTTCGTCCTGGTCGCCGTCATCGGCCCCTGGGTCGCCCCGTACGGGCCGGTCGAACAGACCTGGCGCGGCGAGGTCTTCCCCAACCAGGGCAAGTTCGTCGGCCCCCGCGCCGACAACTGGTTCGGCCTCGACCACCTGGGCCGGGACACCTTCTCCCGCTTCCTCGTGGGCGCCCGCCAGACCCTGCTCGTCGGTGTCGTCTCCATGCTCATCGGCCTCGTCGCGGGCGCGGTCGTCGGCGCGGTCTCCGGCGCCGCCGCCACCCTCGGCGGACGCACCGGACAGCGGATCGACTCCGTCATCATGCGCTTCACCGACATCATGCTGGCGCTGCCCTCGCTGCTCCTCGCCGTGTCGATCGCCGCGGTCATGGGCCAGTCCCTCACCACCGTGATGATCGCCGTCGGTGTCGTGCAGGTGCCGATCTTCGCCCGCCTGCTGCGCGGTTCGATGCTCGCCCAGGGCGGCAGCGACTACGTGCTCGCCGCACGCTCCCTCGGCATCCGCAAGCGGCGGATCGTCCTCACCCAGATCATGCCGAACTCGCTGAGTCCGGTGATCGTCCAGGCGACGCTCAGCCTCGCCACCGCCATCATCGAGGCAGCGGCGCTGTCCTACCTCGGTCTCGGCAACCCCGACCCGGCGGTCCCGGAGTGGGGCGTCATGCTCTCCCAGGCCCAGCGGTTCTTCGACAACGCGCCGCTGATGAGCGCCTTCCCGGCGATCGGCATCATCATCACCGCCCTCGGCTTCACCCTGCTCGGCGAGGCCATGCGCGAAGCCCTCGACCCGAAGCTGCGAGGTTGATGTCATGCCACTGCTCACCGTGGACGAACTCACCGTCACCTTCGGCGGCCGCGGCCGCAAGGACGTCCGTGCGGTCAACGGCGTCTCCTTCGGCGTCGACCAGGGCCAGGTCGTCGGCCTGGTCGGCGAGTCGGGCTGCGGCAAGTCCGTCACCTCGCTCGCCCTCATGGGTCTGCTCCCCTCCAAGGGCGTGACCCTCGGCGGGCGCGCCGACTTCGACGGCACGGACCTGCTGAAGCTCAGCCCGTCCAAGATGCGCGACCTGCGCGGACGCGACCTGGCGATGATCTTCCAGGACCCGCTGTCCTCGCTGAACCCGGTCATCCCCATCGGCGTCCAGGTCACCGAGATCCTCCAGCGCCACCGGGGCCTGAAGGGCGAGGCCGCCCGCAAGGAGGCCGCCCACCTGCTCGACCGGGTCGGCATCCCGGACCCGACGAGGCGCCTCAAGGAGTTCCCGCACCAGCTCTCCGGCGGCATGCGGCAGCGCGCCCTCATCGCCATGGCCGTGGCCTGCGCCCCGCGCCTGCTCATCGCCGACGAGCCGACCACCGCGCTCGACGTCACCATCCAGGCCCAGATCCTGGAGCTCCTGAAGGAGCTCGTGGACCAGGAGGGCACCGCGCTGCTGATGATCACCCACGACCTGGGTGTCGTCGCCGGCCTGTGCGACGAGGTGAACGTGCTCTACGCCGGCAAGGTCGTCGAGTCCTCCGCCCGCCGCGAGCTGTTCGCCCACCCCACGCACCCGTACACCCACGGGCTGCTCGGCTCCATCCCCCGGCTCGACGCGCCGCGCGGCGAACCGCTCCACCCGATCCGCGGGTCCATCAACGACCAGATCGCCTGGGCCGACGGCTGCGCCTTCGCCCCGCGCTGCGACCGGTACGAGATGGAGTGCCTCACCGGCACCCCCGAACTGACCGAACCACGCGAGGCCGGACACCGCGCCCGCTGCGTCAACCCGGTCCTGGCCACCACGGAGGTCCCGGCATGAGCCTGCTCGAACTCGACGGCGTGAAGGTCCACTTCCCCGTCAAGAAGGGCATCCTCTTCGACCGTACGGTCGGCCACGTCTACGCCGTCGACGGCGTGTCGCTGTCGGTCGAAGCCGGCCAGACGTACGGCCTGGTCGGCGAGTCGGGCTGCGGCAAGACGACGCTGGGCCGTGCGGTGCTGCGCCTGGTCGACCTCACGGACGGCTCGGTCGTCCTCGACGGCACGGACGTGGCCAAGCTCTCCGAGAAGGACCTGCGCTCGTTCCGCCGCCGGCTCCAGATGGTCTTCCAGGACCCGCTGGGCAGCCTCAATCCGCGGCAGAACATCGAGTCCATCCTCAGCGAGGGCATGGCCGCGCACGGGATCGGGGCGAACCAGGAGGAGCGGCGGGAGAAGATCCGGGAGATCCTCGCGAAGGTGGGCCTGCCCACCAACGCCCTCTCCCGCTACCCGCACGAGTTCTCCGGCGGCCAGCGCCAGCGCATCGGCATCGCGCGGGCGCTCGTCCTGGAACCGGACGTCATCATCTGCGACGAGCCGGTCTCCGCCCTGGACGTCTCCATCCAGGCCCAGGTCATCAACCTGCTCGAGGAGCTCCAGGAGTCGATGGGCCTGACCTACCTGGTCATCGCCCACGACCTCGCGGTGGTCCGGCACATCTCGGACGTCATCGGCGTGATGTACCTCGGCTCGCTGGTGGAGGAGGCCCCGAGCGACGCGCTGTACGCGGAGCCGATGCACCCGTACACCAAGGCCCTGATGTCCGCGGTCCCGGTCCCGGACCCGGAGGTCGAGGACCGCCGCGAGCGCATCCTGCTCCACGGCGACCTGCCCTCCCCGGCGAACCCGCCGACGGGCTGCCGCTTCCACACCCGCTGCCCGTGGAAGCAGGAGTCGCGGTGCGCGACGGAGCGCCCCGAGCTGACGGACGTGGGCGGCGGCCACAAGGTGGCCTGCCACTTCGCGCGCGAGATCCACGACGGCACGATCCAGCGCACCGGCACGACGGACGCGGTGGTCATCCCGGCCCAGATCACCCCGGACCCGGCCGAGGCGACCCCGCTGACCTCCCCGACGACCCCGGCGGCGGAGCTGGCGGACGCGGTACCGGCGGGGGCGGGCGGATCCGAGGGCTCGGAGGAGTCGGAGGAGCCGGAGGAGTCGGCGAAGGCTGCCGAGTCCGACAAGGCTGCCGAGTCCGACAAGGCTGACGATGGCGTCGAGACCGCCAAGGCAGCCAAGCCCGACAAGGGCGTCGAGGCCGTCGAGGCCGACAAGGCTGACGAGGCCCCGGCGGCCCCGGCGGCGAAGGGCGACGCGCCTTCGGCCTGACCGGTTCGGCCCCGAGGCCTCCGCAGCCACCTGGCTGCGGGGGCCTCGGCGTCGTACGGCCGCGGCCGCGTTCGCTGACGGCGCCGCGCCGCGCCCCGGTTCCGGCCCGCGCGGGGCCCGGCCGCACTACCGGGACAATGGGCCGGTGCTCCACGATCTGTTCAACCCCTCCGTCCAACACGCCCTCGACCTCGTCGGCATCTTCGTCTTCGCGATCTCCGGCGCCCTCCTCGCCGTCCGCAAGAACTTCGACGTCTTCGGCATCGCCGTCCTCGCCGAGGTCACGGCCCTCGGCGGCGGCCTCCTGCGCGACCTGATCATCGGCGCCGTGCCCCCGGCCGCGTTCACGGACCTCGGCTACTTCCTCATGCCGCTCGTCGCGACCGTCCTGGTCTTCTTCCTCCACCCGCAGGTCGAGCGCACCCAGACCGCCGTCAACGTGTTCGACGCGGCGGGCCTCGGGCTGTTCTGCGTGACCGGCACCACCAAGGCGTACGACTACGGTCTCGGCCTCACCTCCTCCGCGGCGCTCGGCCTCGCCACGGCCGTCGGCGGCGGCGTCCTGCGCGACGTGCTCGCCAACGAGGTGCCGTCGCTGCTGCGCTGGGACCGGGACCTCTACGCCGTCCCCGCGATCGTGGGCGCCACGATGGTCGTGCTCAGCATCCGTTTCGACGTGCTCAACGCGTACACGAGCGCCGCCGCCGTCCTCACCGCCTTCGTGCTGCGGCTGCTCGCGATGCGCTTCCACTGGCGGGCGCCCCGCGCCTGGAACCGGCGGTCGTCCACCCGCGAGGAGCCCGAAAAAGCTACCGCTCAGTAGCTAAATCCTGTACCGTCGCCGCCATGAGCACGAGCAGCATCGAGACGGCGAGCGGTACGACGAACGGCGCGACGAGCGAGTTCGACCGCGACACCGCCGTCACCCTCCGCGCCCCCGGCGTCTACGACGCCGAGCTCTCCGCAGGCTGGACGATCATCCACGCCGTCAACGGCGGCTACCTCCTCGCCCTCCTCGGCCGCGCGCTCGGCGACCACCTGCCGCACCCGGACCCGTTCACGATCTCGGCGCACTACCTCACGCCCTCCGCGCCGGGCCCCGCGGTGATCCGCACGGAGACCGTCCGCACCGGACGCACCCTCTCCACCGGCCAGGCGTCCCTCTTCCAGTACGCGGAGGACGGCACCGAGGTCGAGCGGATCCGCGTCCTCGCCTCGTACGGAGACCTCGACGCCCTCCCGGACGAGGTCCGCACCACCGCGACGCCGCCCGCGATCGCGCCCGTCGACCAGTGCTTCGGCGCCTCCGACGGGCCCACCCCGCAGATCCCCGGCTCCTCTGCCATCACCGAGCGGCTCGACATCCGGCTCGACCCCTCCTGCGTCGGCTGGGCGATCGGCGCGCCCTCCGGCAAGGGCGAGATGCGGGCCTGGTTCGGCCTGGCCGACGGCCGCGAGCCGGACCCGCTGTCCCTGCTCCTGACGGTCGACGCCCTGCCGCCGACCTCCTTCGAGCTGGGTCTCAAGGGCTGGACCCCCACCGTCGAGCTCACCACCCACGTCCGCTGCCGCCCGGCCCCCGGTCCGCTGCGGGTCTCCATCACCACCCGCAACCTCGCGGGCGGCTTCCTGGAGGAGGACGCCGAGGTCTGGGACAGCGCCGACCGCCTGGTCGCCCAGTCCCGCCAGCTGGCCCGCGCCCCTCGCGGCTGACCGGCGCGGCCGGCCGTCGCGGTTGATCGGCACGGCCGGCCGGTATGGCCGACCCGGGGGGAGCGATGCGCTCGTGTGAGCGGCGCGTGAGAGAGTCCGGTGGGTGAAGTCCGACCGGCTGCTGTCCCTGCTCCTGCTCCTCCAGACCCGGGGGCTCGTGCCGGCGAGCGAGCTCGCCGAGCGGCTCGACGTGTCGGTACGCACCATCTACCGGGACGTCGAGGCGCTCTCCGCCGCCGGCGTGCCCGTCTACGCCGAGCGGGGACGGCACGGCGGCATCGCGCTGCTCCCGGGCTACCGCACCGACGTCACCGGGCTCACCGCCGACGAGTCGCGCGCCCTGTTCGTCCTCGCCGCCCAGGGCGCCCACACCGCGCTCGGCCTCGACGCCGCGCTCGGATCGGCGCTGCGCAAGGTGATGGCCGCGCTGCCCGCCCCGCACCGGCCGGCCGCCGAGCTGACCAGCCGCCGCATCCTGGTCGACCCGGACCGCTGGATGAGCGGGCCGCGCGCCGAGGTCGACCTCGACGTCCTCGATCGGGGCGTGTTCTCCGACCGCCGGCTCGCCCTGACCTACCGAAGCAGCGGGGCCCCCGCCCCGAAGGCCTACACCGTCGACCCGTACGGCCTCGTCGTGAAGGCCGGCGTCTGGTACCTCGTCGCCGACCACGAGGCCGAACCCCGCCTCTTCCGCGCCGACCGCGTCCACCGCGCCGAGCTCCTCGACGAGCCCGTCCGGCGCCGTCCCGGCGTCGAACTCGCCGACGTCTGGGACCTGCTGCGCACCCGCGTCGAGCGGCGCCCGGCGGAACTCACCGTCACCGCCCGCGTCCACCGCGACCGCTACGACCGCTTCCTGCGCCTCCACGGCGACCGGCTCACCGCCCCGCCCCCGGCGCGGGCCGCCGAGGAGTGGACCACCGTCGAACTGGCCTTCGCCGAACTCGGCGAACTCCGCCCGCTCCTCGCCATGGGCGCCAGCCTGGAGGTCCTCGCCCCACCGGCCGCCCGTGCCTACCTCGCCGAGGTCGCGAGGGAGACCGCTGCTCTCTACCGGTGAACCGGATCCCATATCCAGGGTCACGGCAGGCATCGGATCCCATATCCAGGATCGCGACAGGCATCGGATCCAACATCCAGGATCGCGACACGCACCGGATCCCCTATCCAGTTCCAGACACACATCGGATCCGATATCCGAAGGCGAACCGGATATTGGATCCAGCCACCCGACGGAGACACCCGAGCCGCCTCGTAGAATCGTTCCCACCATGGCTTACCTCGACCACGCCGCGACCACGCCCATGCTCCCCGAGGCGATCGAGGCGATGACCGCCCAGCTCGCCGTCACGGGCAACGCCTCCTCGCTGCACGCGGCCGGCCGTCGCGCCCGGCGGACCGTCGAGGAGGCCCGCGAGACGCTCGCCGGGGCGCTCGGGGCCCGGCCCAGCGAGGTCGTCTTCACCTCCGGCGGCACCGAGGCCGACAACCTCGCCGTGAAGGGCCTCTTCTGGTCCCGCCGCGCCGCGGACCCGCGCCGCACCCGCGTCCTGGCCAGCCCCGTCGAGCACCACGCCGTCCTCGACGCCGTCGACTGGCTCGCCGAGCACGAGGGCGCCACCGTCGAGTACCTGCCCGTCGACCGCCACGGCCGGGTGCACCCCGAGGCCCTGCGGGAGGCCATCGCGCGCGACCCCGAGTCGGTCGCCCTCGCCACCGTCATGTGGGCCAACAACGAGATCGGCACCATCATGCCGATCCGTGAACTCGCCGACGTCGCCGCCGCGTTCGACGTCCCACTGCACGCCGACGCGGTCCAGGCCTTCGGTCAGATTCCGGTCGACTTCGCCGCCTCCGGACTCGCCGCCATGACCGTCTCCGGCCACAAGATCGGCGGCCCCTACGGCATCGGCGCGCTGCTCCTCGGCCGCGAGTACACCCCCGTACCCGTCCTGCACGGCGGCGGCCAGGAGCGCCACGTCCGCTCCGGCACCCTCGACGCGCCCGCGATCGCCGCCTTCGCCGTCGCCGGCCGGCTCGCCGCCGAGGGCCGGGAGGAGTTCGCCCGCACCGTCGGCGCCCTGCGCGACGAACTCGTCACCGCCGTCCGCGCCGCCGTCCCCGACGCGATCCTCGGCGGCGACCCGGTCGACCGGCTCCCCGCCAACGCCCACTTCACCTTCCCCGGCTGCGAGGGCGACTCCCTGCTGCTGCTCCTCGACGCCGCCGGCATCGAGTGCTCCACCGGCTCCGCCTGCACCGCCGGCATCGCCCAGCCCAGCCACGTCCTGCTCGCCACCGGCACCGACCCCGACCTGGCCCGCGGCACCCTGCGCTTCACCCTCGGCCACACCTCCACCAAGGAGGACGTGCTGGCCGTCGCCGAGGCGATCGGCCCGGCCGTCGAGCGCGCCCGGACGGCCGGCCTCAGCTGACGACCGGGCCGCCCCGGCGGCGCGCGCCCGGTCTCAGCCGGCCGACGGCAGCTTCGCCCGCTCGCGCCGTACGAGGGGCATGTAGCGGTCCCAGTCCCAGTGCGGCCCGGGATCCGTGTGGTCCGTGCCCGGCACCTCCACGTGCCCGATGATGTGCTCCCGGTCCACCGGTATCCCGTGGCGGGCGCAGATGCCGGCCGTCAGCCGCGCCGACGCCTCGTACATCGCCTTCGTGAAGCCCTCGGGCCGGTCGACGAAGCCCTCGTGCTCGATGCCGACGCTCCGCTCGTTCATGTCCCGGTTCCCGGCGTGGAAGGCCACGTCGAGCTCGCGGATCATCTGCGCGACGTGCCCGTCCTTGCGCACCACGTAGTGGGTGGCCGCCCCGTGCCCCGGGTCCTTGAAGACCTTCACGGCGGAGGCATAGCTGCCCTGCACGACATGGATCACCACCCGGTCGATCACATAGTCGTCCGGGCGGTCCGCCCGCCGCCAGTTCGCCCGAGAGGCTCCCGTCCACTCGGCGCCCTTGTGGTCCAGCTCGCCCTCGACCCGGGTCTTCTCCATCCCCGGCAGCCGCCACCAGAAGCGGGCCAGCTCCTCGCGCGCGAGCGCGACCGTGCCGACCACCGCGACCGTGCCGCCCACCAGGAACGCCCGCCGCCCCGTGCCGCGGCCGCCGCCCCGCTCCGCCGCCCCGCCCCTCGCCTTTTTCCCCATGTGATCGAGAACGCTCACTCACACGACCGTGGTTCCCCGCGCCCCGTACCCTGGTAGGGCTATGACTCAGACTCCGCCGCAGCGCCCCCAGCCCCGCCCCCTCCGGGTACTCGCCGCCATGTCCGGCGGAGTGGACTCCGCCGTCGCCGCCGCCCGCGCCGCCGAGGCCGGCCACGACGTCACCGGCGTGCACCTCGCCCTCTCAGCGAACCCGCAGTCCTTCCGTACCGGAGCGCGGGGCTGCTGCACGATCGAGGACTCGCGCGACGCCCGGCGGGCCGCCGACGTCATCGGCATCCCGTTCTACGTGTGGGACCTCGCCGAGCGCTTCCGCGAGGACGTCGTGGAGGACTTCGTCGCCGAGTACGAGGCGGGCCGCACGCCCAACCCGTGCCTGCGCTGCAACGAGAAGATCAAGTTCGCCGCCCTCCTCGACAAGGCGCTCGCCCTCGGCTTCGACGCCGTCTGCACCGGCCACTACGCGACCGTGGTGCTGCGCGAGGACGGCAGCCGAGAGCTGCACCGGGCCTCCGACATGGCCAAGGACCAGTCGTACGTCCTCGGCGTCCTCGACGAGAAGCAGCTGGCGCACGCCATGTTCCCGCTCGGCGACACCCTCACCACCAAGGACGAGATCCGGGCGGAGGCGGAGCGGCGCGGTCTGGCGGTGGCCAAGAAGCCCGACAGCCACGACATCTGCTTCATCGCCGACGGCGACACCCAGGGCTTCCTCGCCTCCCACCTGGGCACGGCGGAGGGCGACATCGTCGACGAGTCCGGTACGAGGGTGGGCACCCACCAGGGCGCGTACGGCTTCACCATCGGCCAGCGCAAGGGCCTGCGCATCGGCCACCCCGCCCCGGACGGCAAGCCCCGCTACGTCCTCGACATCTCGCCGGTGAACAACACCGTCACCGTCGGCCCCGTCGAGGCGCTGGACGTCACCGCCCTCACCGCCATCAAGCCCCGCTGGTGCGGCACCGCCCCCGAGGGCCCCGGCCGCTACACCGCCCAGCTCCGCGCCCACGGCGGCGAGACGCCGGTGAGCGCGGTGATGGAGGCCGGCGAGCTGAAGGTCACCTTCGACGAGCCGGTACGGGGCGTGGCCCCCGGCCAGGCGATCGTCCTCTACGACGGCACCCGCGTGGTCGGCTCGGCGACGATCGCGACGACGGTCCGCCGCGCGACGGCCCCGACCGGGTCCTGAGGCGGGCCCGGGCCTGACCCCGGGCCTGGCCTGACCGAGGCCGCCGGCTTCCGCCGGGACCTCACTCCCCGGCCTGGTCCTCCGCGTAGAAGTCCGCCAGGACCGGGGCGAGGACGTGCGGGGCCACCTCGTGCGTCTGGCCGGTGAGGGTGCGGTGCCGTCCGCGCGGGACGGCCGCCGCGATCGTGCGGGCCGCCCGCCGCGTCCAGGCCGGGCTCGAACCCCCGTCGACCACCAGCACGCGCGCGTGCACCCGGTCGAGCCCGCCCGCCTGCTGGGCGCCGTACGGCGGCTCGTACACCGACACCGGCCCGACCGGCACCCCGGCCGCCGCGGCGGCCAGCGCGAGGGCCCCGCCGGACGCCGTGCCGTGCACCGTGGCCGTACCGCCCGGGCCGCCCACCGCGTCGACGAGCGCCGCCAGGTCCTCGATCTCCCGCTCCACACAGTCCGCGGCGGTGCGCCGGTCGTACGCGACGACCGAGAAGTGCCGGGCGAGCAGCCCGGCCAGCGGCCGCTCGCTCCCGGCCGCCCCCGGCGCCCCGCTCACCAGGATCACCGGCCGCCCCCGCCCGTACCGCTCGTAGGCGATCCGCGTCCCGTCCTGCGACCTGACCAGGCCCCGGGCCCGGCAGAGAGTGGTCTTCACCTCGTCCATGGAAGGGCAGACCGGCGCCACCGCGGGAACTCATCGCTCCGGGAGCGAACTTCCCGAAAAAATCCCGCTGTCGGTGCGAGGCCCTACGGTGGGGCGCATGAACATCTGCGTCTTCCTGTCCGCCGCCGACCTCGACGAGCGGTACACGGCCCCCGCCCGCGAGTTCGCCACGCGTCTCGGCAAGGGCGGCCACACGCTTGTCTGGGGCGGTTCCGACAGCGGTCTGATGAAGGTCGTCGCGGACGGGGTCGAGGAGGCCGGCGGACGCCTGGTCGGCGTCTCGGTGGACTTCCTCGCCGCCAAGGCCCGCCCGGGCGCGGACGAGATGGTCTTCGCCAAGGACCTTGCCGAGCGCAAGGCGCTCCTCCTCGCCAAGTCGGACGCCGTCGTGATCATGGTCGGTGGCACCGGCACCCTCGACGAGGCCACCGAGATCCTGGAGCTGAAGAAGCACGGCAAGCACACCAAGCCCGTCGTCCTCCTCAACGCGGCCGGCTTCTACGACGGCCTGAAGACGCAGTTCCGCCGCATGGAGGAGGAGGGCTTCCTGCCGGTCCCGCTGAGCGACCTGGTCTTCTTCGCGGAGGACGGCACGGAGGCGCTGGCGTATCTGGAGTCGTGGGTGCGGAGCTGACGGTCTGCGCCCGCAACCGCACCTCGCACGCCCGTACGGCCGCCTGAGCAGGTTCGATGGCGGGAAGTCTTCGCGACTGCGTACGAGTGGACACGGCTGCGCTAGCCTCCTCGACCTGGAGCGACGAAGGGTCGCCGTCGAGAGCGGGGGAGCCGTGTCCCATGCGGTGCGCCGGCAGCAGTCGTCCGGGCCGAGCGGCGGTGCCGGGGAGCTCAGACGCAGCGGCGGCCCCTGGACCCGCGCCTCCGCCACCGCCGGCGCACTCGGGACCAGCACCGAGACCGCCCGCTCCGCCCTCGGCCGCGGCCACGAGGGCGTCGCGGCCGGCGGCGCCGGACTGACCGCCGTCGCCGCGCTCGCCGGCTTACGGAAGTCCTGGGAGGAGCGGCTCGCGGCCGTGCGCGACGAGTGCGAGGCCCTGCGGGGCGCCCTGCTCACCGTGGCCAGGGAGATGGGCGAGACCGACACCGCCGTCGGGAACTCCTTCGCGGGGCGGCGATGAGCGCCGCGGCACTCACCTGGCGGCAGCTCAGGGACCTCAGGCTCGCGGAGTTCGAGCAGGCGGGCGACGCCTGGCACCAGGTCTCGGGCCGCGCGGACGCCGATCGCGTGCGCGTCGACCGCGCGATGGCGGCGAAGCTCCGCGAGACCCAGTGCAGCGAGTCGGCCGAGGCTGCCCTCGGCCGACTCCGGCGGCTGAGCCGCAACTTCCAGTACCTGCACACGGAGTGCGGGCTCGCCCGCACCGCGCTCAACGGCCTGGCCGGCGATCTGGCCGAACCCCAGCGCCAGTTGAAGCAGGCCCTGGACGAGGCCGATGCCCTGAGGTTCACCGTCCACGAGGACGGCTCCGTCGCCTACCCCGCCGCGCCCGCCCGGACCCCTTCGGGCGACCAGGAGGCCCCCGGCGGCCGGGCCCGCGGCCGTCTCCTCCAGGAACGCTCGCCCTTCGCCGACACCTCCCCGCTCGGACCGCTCAACCCCCACGCCGAAAAGGCGCAGGACATCGCGGACCGCATCGGCCGTGCGGTCCTCACGGCCGCCGCCGTCGACGCCCGGTACGCCCGCACCCTGGAGGCCCTGCGCGCGGCCAAGGGCCTCGACGTCACCGAGGCCACACTGAGGGACGTCGCCCGGGACACCGCCGCCGTCCGCGACGCCGCCGGACACCACCTCGCCGCCGCCGTCCCCAAGGACGCCGACCCCGCCGCACGCAAGGCCTGGTGGGACGCCCTCTCCGAGGAACAGCGCCGCGAATACCTCGACGTCGCCCCGGACCTGATCGGCAACCTGGACGGCATCCCCGCGGCCGTACGGGACGAGGCCAACCGGCGCTACCTGCCGCTGCTGATCGCCGAGTTGGAGCGGACGGGGGGCGGGAGCGCCGAGACGAAGCTGGAGGCGCTCCGCATGATCCAGGCCAGGTTGGACGAGCCGAGCGACCCCCCGATGTTCCTGCTCGGCATCGGAGCGGAGGGCAACGGCCGCGCGATCGTGGCGTACGGCGACCCGGACACGTCGCGGAACGTGTCGGCGTACGTGCCGGGGCTTGGAACGAAGCTGGACGCGGGTTTCGTCGACGACACGATGAAGCGTGCGCGCGATACGGCGGTGGGGGCGCGAGACGTCGATCCCTCGAGTGCGGCCATCGTCTGGCTGGGCTACGACGCGCCCCAGCACGGTGACGTCATGTCCACGGGCGACGCCGAGCGCGGAGCCCCGGCGTACAACCGGTTCATGGCCGGGCTCTCCACCACGAACGCGCACGCGGACCCCCATGTGACCGCCATCGGCCACTCGTACGGCTCCCTCACCGTGGGCACGGCCGCCCGGCAGTCCGGCGGGATCCCCGGCGTGGACGACGTCATCCTGCTCGGCAGCCCGGGCGTGGGCGTGGACCGGGCCGAGGACCTCGGCGTGAGCAAGGAGCACGTCTTCGTCGGGGCCGCGGACAACGACCCCGTCACCCACCTCCCCACCAGGACCGAGTCGGCGATCGGCATGCAGTTCGGCGGCTCCACCGGCGTCCTGCTCGCGCGGGATGTCGTCGACCGGGGGAACGACGACGTGTACTTCGGCAAGGACCCCGCGAGCGAGGCGTTCGGGGCGCGGCGCTTCAAGGTCGACGACGGGCCCCGCATGGTCGTGGAAGGGGGGCTTTTTCAGGCCCACTCGCAGTACTTCACGCCGGACGTGGACGCGGAGTCGGCCAACAACATCGCCCTGATCGTGGGCGGTAGTTCCCACAAGATCAGCAGGGAGGAACACCGATGAGGCGACCAGCCCGGCAGGCTCGGGCCGTCCTTCTCGTTTGTATGGCGGGCGCGGCACTGGCGGGTTGTGGAGCGCCGCGAGGTGGGGGAGCGATGGAAAGCATGAACATGCAGGCCGCGGCGGACCGTGCGGACTCGATGCTGGACGCGACCATCGGAGCTGTCGTGCCGGAGATCCAGTGGACTCACCACACCTGGACAAGTGGCAGTTGTACGGTGACGCGTCGCCGTAAGGTGATGACGATCATTTCGGAGCAGCGGCGAGGCAGCTTCCTCGGAGTGATCGAGCGGTTCTGGAAGAAGAGCGGCTACGACATCACCGGCGTCAACCAGGACAAGGACATGCCGGCGATCTTCGCCAAGACCTCGGAAGGGTTTCAGCTCACCCTGACCGTCGGTCACGAGGGGCAGATCGTCTTCAAGGTCGACACCACCTGCGTCGAAAAATCCGACGTCGCCGACCCCGTCTCCCCACCCAACGGCCCCTCCTACCCCCTCGGCCGCATCCCCGCCCCGCACGTCCGCTCCGCCTTCTGGTCCGCCGCAACGCCCCTTCCCTGAGACCATGAGTCCCATGGCTACTCATGTGATCACCGGAGCCGGTTCCGGCATCGGCGCCGCCGTCGCGCGGCGCCTGCACGCGCGCGGGGACGAGCTCGTGCTGCACGCGCGGGACGCGGGGCGGGCCAAGGAGCTCGCCGCCGAGTTTCCCGGCGCGCGCACGCTCGTGGGGGACCTCGCCGATCCGGACCGGCTCTCGTGGGCGTTCTCGCACCAGAGCCTGCCCGAGCGGGTCGACTCGCTGCTGCACATCGCGGGCGTCGTCGACCTCGGGCCGGTCGGCGAGCTCACTCCCAAAACCTGGCACCACCAGCTCAACGTCAACCTCGTCGCCCCCGCCGAGCTGACCCGGCACTTCCTGCCGCAACTGCGCGTCTCCAAGGGGCACGTGGTCTTCGTGAACTCGGGCGCCGGGCTCAACGCGCACGCCGAGTGGAGCGCCTACGCCGCCTCCAAGCACGGGCTGAAGGCGCTCGCCGACTCGCTGCGGCACGAGGAGCACGGCAACGGTGTGCGGGTCACCTCCGTCTACCCGGGGCGGACCGCGAGCCCCATGCAGGCCAAGGTGCACCAGCAGGAGGGCAAGGAGTACGACCCCGAGCGCTGGATCGACCCCGAGTCCGTGGCCACGACGATCGTCATGGCGATCGACCTGCCGCGCGACGCCGAGGTGAACGACCTGACCGTGCGCCCCGGGCGCTGAACCGATGACGGGGCCTGGCGGCAACGTCGTCTCGGGCGGTACGCAGGGGACGGTCGTCCAGGCCGGGCACATCGAGCACCTCGTGGTCCACCAGGCCCCGCCGTCGGTCGACGAGGTGACCGTCGCCCCGCCGTTCGGGCGGCGGGGCATGCCCCTGCGCGGGCGGGAGGAGCTGCTCGGTCTGCTGCTCGGCGCGACCGGCACCCACGTGCTGTACGGCCTTGGGGGCGTCGGCAAGACCAGCCTCGCCCTGGAGGTCGCCGACCGCCTCGCCCGCGAGGGCGCGCCCGTGTGGTGGGTCGCCGCCCAGGACGGCGGGCGGCTCGCGGGCGGCCTGCGGGCGGTCGCCCGCCGCCTCGGTGTCGGGGAGGAGGAGCTGGCCACCGGCCAGACCGCCGACCTGCTGTGGGAAAGCCTCGCCGCCCTGCCCGGCCGCTGGCTCCTTGTTTTCGACAACGCCGACGACCTCGCCCTCCTCGACGGCCCCGGCTCCCTCGCCGCCGGTACGGGCCGGGCCCGCGTCCCGGCCGGGGCGGACGGGCTCGTCCTCGTCACCACCCGCGACGGCGACCCCGCCGCGTGGGGCACCGGCCCCGTCCTGCACCGGCTCGGCGCCCTGCCCGGACCGGAGGGCGCCCGGGTCCTCGTCGACCGGGCCACCCCTGAGGCCGGGACCGCGACGGACGCCGAGCTGCTCGCCGTACGCCTCGGGGGCCTGCCGCTCGCCCTCGACAGCGCCGGGCGTTACCTGGCCTCGGTCGCCGAACGCCCCGCCTTCCTCCGTACGCCGGGCGAGCCCGCCACGTATGCCGCGTATCTCGACGCCCTCGGTACGGGGGACCTGACCGTCGACGGCGACGGCACCCTCGCCCGTATCTGGGCCATGTCCCTGCGGCTGCTCCGCGACCGCGGCCACCTCCACGCGGAGGCCCTGCTCCGTCTCCTCGCCGGCTTCGCCGACGCGCCCGTACCGCTGCGGGTCTTCGCCCCCGAGCGGGTCGACATCCCGGCGGGGGAGCTGTGGACCTGCCTCCAGGCCCTGGACCGGCTCGGCCTCGCGTCCCTGCGGACGGACGGGGAGCCGGTGGTGACGCTCCATCCGCTGGTGCGGGACGCGTACAGAGGAGAGCGGGAGCGGTTGTCGGCGGAGTTGGCGCTGCGGACGGAGAATCCCAAGGCGCTCGGGCCCCTGTGGCCGCTGCTCGTTCCGCACCTACTCCACGGACTCGGGCCGGACGTGGGCGAGAACGGCTGGACGGCCGCGGTCCTCGCCGTGCGGTCGCTGAGCCTGCGGGGCCTGGTCCTGGAGGCCGCCGAACAGGCGGCGGCCGTGTACGAGGGCACGGCGCGTCATCTGCCCGCCGGCCATCGGGCCGTGCTCGCGGCCGGCTGCGAGTACGGCGAGGCCCTGATGGCGTGCGGCAGGGAGAGGGAGGCCCGGGTCTTTCTCGACCGGATCGTCGAGGAGGCGCGGCGCGCGGAGCGGTGCGACCCGCTGCTCCTCCTGCGGCTACGCAACCAGAAGGGCGTGACACTCCAGCGGTGCGGCGATCTCGAGGGCGCGCGCACAGAGTTCTCCGCCGTGCTCGAGGACCACTCCCGGCTCTTGGGGGAGGACGATCAGCAGACCCTGGCGGCACGCCACAACCTGGCCATGACCCTCGCGCTGCTCGGCCGGACGGCGGAGGCGCTGGCCGAGATGGATGCCGTGCTGGCCGCGGAGACGCGTCTGCTGGGGCCCGAGGACCGGGACACCCTCACCACACGCCTGAACCGGGCCTGGCTTCTGCGGGAGCTGGGGGAAACCGAGAGCGCACGCCCGGAGGTGGAGGCCGTCGCCGAGGCACGGGGGCGGCGCTTCGGCGCCGAGCACCCCGACACCCTGGCCGCCCGCTTCAACCTGACCGCCCTCCTGCCACCCGACCGCGCCCGCGAGGAGCTCACCGCCGTCCTCGACGCCCGCACCCGCGTCCTCGGCCCCGACCACCCCGTCACCCTCGCCACCCGCGAGGCCCTGGAGCGCACGGCACGTACCCTGCCGGAGTGACCGACAACAGCGCCATCAGCCACGACAGCGAGAAGAACGCCTTCCCCTGGGGCCCCGCCACCGGCGTCGGGTCCATGCCCGGCGGGGACGCCCGCGAGGCCGCCAAGACCGTCACCGGGTCCTTCGAGGACTTCCCGTTCCTGGCGGAGCTGCCCGCCCGGGGGCCCGGGGCGGACATGATCGGGCGGACGATCGGGATGCTCGTCGAGCTGTACGCGCACGTGGAGCCCAGCGGGTGGCGGATCAGCGACCGGCCGGGGCGGGACACCCGGCGGGCGCGGTCGTGGATGGGGGAGGACCTGGACGCCCTGGAGGAGTTCACCCAGGGGTACGAGGGGCCGCTCAAGGTGCAGGCGGTCGGGCCGTGGACGCTCGCCGCGGGGCTCGAGCTGCGCGGCGGAGAGGCGGCCCTCGGGGACGCGGGTGCCTGCCGGGACCTGGCGGCCTCGCTCGCGGAGGGGCTGCGCGGGCACCTCGCCGAGCTCCGCAGGCGGATCCCGGGCGCCCGTCCGGTGCTCCAGCTGGACGAACCGTCGCTGACCGCGGTGCTGCGCGGGCAGGTCCGTACCGCCAGCGGCTACCGCACCCACCGGGCGGTGGACCGGCAGGTGGTGGAGGGCGCGCTGCGGGACGTGATCGCGGTCCACGACGGGCCGGTGGTCGTGCACTCGTGCGCCCCTGACGTGCCGTTCGCGCTGCTGCGCCGGGCCGGGGTCGCGGGCGTGTCGTTCGACTTCGGGCTGCTCACCGAGCGTGACGAGGAGCCGGTCGGCGAGGCCGTGGAGGCGGGCACCGTGCTCTTCGCCGGTGTGGTGCCGTCGACGGACCCGGCGTCGGGGGCATTGTCGGACCCGGGCGGTAGCGTCATGGGTGTCAGGACGCTGTGGCGCAGGCTGGGGCTGAATCCGGGGACTCTCGCCGAGTCCGTGGTGGTGACCCCGACCTGTGGTCTCGCGGGCGCGTCGCCGGCGTACGCCCGCAAGGCGCTCGCTCACTGCGCCCGGGCGGCACGATCGCTCGCGGACAACCCAGAGTGACGGCAAGGTGACCGGGTTTCAGGCTACGGGAGGACGAGGAACGGTGGCAGTCGAACAGGGGGCCCCCGCCGAGGCGCGGGAGAAGCACGCCGAGCTGGCGGAGCAGGTCGAGGAGCACCGCTTCCGGTACTACGTGAAGGACCAGCCGGTCATCAGCGACGCCGAGTTCGACCGGCTCCTGAGGTCCCTGGAGGCTCTGGAGGAGGAGTATCCGGACCTGCGGACGCCGGATTCGCCGACCCAGAAGGTCGCCGGGTCGTACGAGACGGACTTCACGTCCGTGGAGCACCGGGAGCGGATGCTCTCGCTGGACAACGCGTTCGACGACGCGGAGCTGTCCGCCTGGGCCGAGCGGATCGCCAAGGACGTCGGCACGAGCGACCACCACTTCCTGTGCGAGCTCAAGGTCGACGGCCTGGCGGTGAACCTGACGTACGAGCACGGGCGGCTGACCCGGGCGGCGACCCGCGGCGACGGCCGTACGGGCGAGGACATCACGCCGAACGTGCGGACGATCGCCGACGTCCCGGACCGGCTGCGCGGCGAGCGCATCCCGGCGCTCGTGGAGATCCGCGGCGAGGTCTACTTCCCGATGGAGGCCTTCGAGGGGCTGAACGCGCGTCTGGTGGAGGCCGGCGACAAGCCCTTCGCCAACCCGCGCAACGCGGCGGCGGGTTCGCTGCGCCAGAAGGACCCCAAGGTGACGGCCACCCGCCCGCTGCACATGGTGGTGCACGGCATCGGCGCCCGGGAGGGCTTCGAGATCTCCCGGCTCTCCGAGGCGTACGAGCTGCTGCGCGAGTGGGGTCTGCCCACCGCCCGGCACAACAAGGTCGTCCCGGACCTCGACGGAGTGCGGGACTTCATCGCGTACTTCGGTGAGAACCGGCACTCGGTGGAGCACGAGATCGACGGGGTCGTCGTCAAGCTGGACGAGATCCCGCTCCAGGGCCGGCTCGGCTCCACGGCGCGCGCCCCGCGCTGGGCCATCGCGTGGAAGTACGCGCCGGAGGAGGTCAACACCAAGCTGCTCGACATCAAGGTCGGTGTCGGCCGCACGGGCCGTGTCACGCCGTACGCGCAGGTGGAGCCGGTGACGGTGGCCGGTTCCGAGGTCGAGTTCGCCACCCTGCACAACCAGGAGGTGGTGAAGGCCAAGGGCGTGCTGATCGGGGACACGGTCGTGCTGCGCAAGGCCGGTGACGTGATCCCGGAGATCCTGGGGCCGGTGGCGGACCTGCGGGACGGCACCGAGCGGGAGTTCGTCATGCCGGCCGAGTGCCCGGAGTGCGGGACGCCGCTGAAGCCGATGAAGGAGGGGGACATCGATCTGCGCTGCCCCAACGCGCGGACGTGTCCGGCGCAGCTGCGCGAGCGGCTGTTCTATCTGGCGGGCCGGCAGAGCCTGGACATCGAGAACTTCGGCATGGTCGCGGCGGCCGCGCTCACCCGCCCGCTGGAGCCCGCGGAGCCGCCGCTGAAGGACGAGGGCGATCTGTTCGATCTGACGATCGAGCAGCTGCTGCCGATCAGGGCGTATGTCCTCGACCCGGACAGCGGGCTGCCCAAGCGGGACCCGAAGACGGGCGAGGAGAAGATCGTCTCGGTCTTCGCCAACCAGAAGGGCGAGCCGAAGAAGAACGCGCTGGCGATGCTGGCGAACATCGAGGCGGCCAAGGCGCGTCCGCTGGCCCGGTTCATCAACGGTCTGTCGATCCGCCATGTGGGTCCGGTCGCGGCCGAGGCGCTGGCCCGCGAGTTCCGTTCCCTGGAGCGGATCGAGCAGGCGACGGAGAAGGAGCTGGCGGACACCGAGGGGGTCGGTGCGATCATCGCGGCCGCGGTGAAGCAGTGGTTCTCCGAGGAGTGGCACCAGGAGATCGTGCGCAAGTGGCGTGCGGCCGGAGTGAGCTTCGAGGACGAGGGTGCCGGTGAGGAGCGCGGGCCGCGTCCGCTGGACGGTCTGACCGTGGTGGTGACCGGAACGCTCCAGAACTACACCAGGGATGGCGCAAAAGAGTCCCTGCAAGCCCTTGGTGCGAAGGTGACCGGTTCCGTTTCAAAGAAGACCGCCTTCGTCGTTGTGGGTGACAACCCGGGCTCCAAGTACGACAAGGCCATGCAGCTGAAGGTTCCGGTTCTGAACGAGGAAGGGTTCGCCGTGCTGCTCGAACAGGGTCCCGAAGCCGCCGCGGAGGTCGCCCTCCCGGTCGCCGAGTAGCCGCCCGACGGGCCGCGGAAGCTCACCCGTTCGGCGCATACCAGATCGTTACGGGTGGCTGGGCCGCATTCGGGCAAGACATGGAGAGCGGTGCCCGCAGCAGCCCTCCGCGGCCTAGTGTGGTGACCGTGCGTCCGTCGCGCACGGCCGTGCGAGAGCCCTGCCGGCGCGCCGGAGCAGGACACGCGGTACGGCACGCGACGGGACGACGGCCCAGTGGCATGACGACGGCCCCGCGATGCGACGGCACCGCCGGCTGTGAGAGGGACGCGAATGAAACCGACCGAGAGTGCCGCCCCGGTCGCACGGCCCCAGGGCCGCGCGGCGTTCGTGGGCATCACCTCCGGGCTTCCCGGAGTTTTGGTGGGCATCGCCGCCGTCGTGCTCGCCGCCGGACTGTACCGGGCGCTGAGCACCGGCGAGGGACTCTTCCCCGGCGGCGCCGCCGGCTGGTCCCTCGCCGTCCTCACCGGCCTCATCGTCGGCCACCTGGTCGCGCTCGGCCGCGACCGCTGGTGGGGCGGCACCGGCTCCGGCGCCGCCCTCACCCTGGCCGTCCTCCTCCTCTACGGCTGGGTCGCCGCCTCCCTGGTGTCCCTCACCGTGGTCGTCCTCGTCGCCGCCGCCCGCCGCCACCGCTGGCGCCAGGGCCTGCTGCACGGCGCCGTCGACGTCATCGGCACCGGCGCCGCCGCCCTCGTCCTCGCCACCTTCGGGGACGTCCCCACCGTCGCCGCGCCCTGGCGACCGCTCGACTGGGGGATCGCCGACCTGCCGGAAGTGGCACTCGCCGCCGTCGCCTATCTCGTGGCGACCCGGCTCCTGCTGTGGTACGCGCTCGCCCCCCAGGTCGGCGCGCTGCCCACGGTCGCCCGCACCGCCCTGCTCCGGCAGGGACTCGTCGCCGTCGCGCTGCTCGGGATCGCACCCCTGATCTGTGTCGTCGCCGCCTCCCGCCCGCCGCTCCTGCCGCTCTTCGCCGTGCCGCTGATCGCCCTCGACTCCACCCTGTGGATCGCCCGCGCCCGCGCCGAGGAGCAGTTGCGCGACCCGCTCACCGGGCTGCCCAACCGGCAGTGGCTCCTGGAGCGCACCTGGACCGCCCTGGAGGAGGCCGAGGGCGAGGGCGTCCGCTCGGCCCTGGTCCTGATCGACCTCGACCGCTTCCGCTCGGTCAACGACACCCTCGGACACCTCGCCGGCGACCGGCTGCTCCTCCAGATCGCCGAACGGCTCCGCCTCGCCCTGCCGCGCGGGGCCGAGGCCGCCCGGCTCGGCGGCGACGAGTTCGCCGTCCTGCTGCCCACCGCCGACTCCACCACCAGCGCCCAGCGGGTCGCCCGCCACCTCGTCGCCGAGCTCTCCTCGCCGCTCGACCTCGACGGGCTCACCCTGGTCCTGGAGGCCAGCGCGGGCGTCGCCGTCTTCCCCGAGCACGCACTCGACGCCGAGGGCCTGCTGCGCCGCGCCGACGTCGCCATGTACCAGGCCAAGCGTGACCGCACCGGCGTCGAGGTCTACGAGTCCAAGCGCGACTCCAACACCCCCGACCGCCTCGGCCTCCTCGGCGACCTGCGGCGCGCCCTCGACGCCGGCGACGTCGAGCTGCACTACCAGCCCAAGGTCCGCTTCGACGGTCAGGTCGCCGGCCTCGAGGCGCTGGTCCGCTGGGTCCACCCCGAGCGCGGCAAGGTCCCGCCGGACGAGTTCATCGCCATCGCCGAGTCCTCCGGCCTGATGCCCCACCTCACCGAGTACGTCCTGGAGACCGCCCTCGCCCAGGTGGCCCGCTGGCGCGCCCAGGGCCTCGACGTGCCCGTCGCCGTCAACGTCTCCCCGCGCGACGTCCACACCCCCGGCTTCGCCGGCGCCGTCGCCGCCCGCCTCGCCCGCCACGGCGTACCGGCCGGCGCGCTCCAGCTGGAGATAACGGAGCACGTGCTCCTGGAGGACCCGCAGCGGGCCGCCGACACCATGGCCGGGCTCACCGGCCACGGCGTCAAGATGTCCCTCGACGACTTCGGCACCGGCTACTCCTCCCTGGTACATCTGCGCCGCCTCCCGGTGAGCGAACTGAAGATCGACCGCTCCTTCGTCGCCCGGCTCGCCGTGGACACCGAGGACGCCGAGATCGTCCGCTGCACCGTCGACCTCGCCCACTCCCTCGGCCTGCTGGTCGTCGCCGAGGGCGTCGAGGACGACGAGACCTGGGAGCGGCTGCGCGACCTGGGCTGCGACGCCGTCCAGGGCTGGCTGGTCGCCGCCGCCATGCCGCCCGCCGAGACCACCGCCTGGCTCCTGGCCCGCGGCGAGCACGGCTGGCGCCGCCCCGCCGAGATCGCGGCGAGCGCCGCCGGCGCGGCGGCGACCCCGGCGATCGTCGACGTCGAGCAGCCCTCCGGCCACGTGGTCCCCTGACGGTCCCGCCCCCGAGACGCCCTCCCGGACCCCCGGGAGCCCTCCCGGGGGCAAACCGTTTCACGGGCAGCGGTGCGGGCCCCATAGGATTGGGCCAACACCAACAAACTCACCCCGTGAGGATCCGCATGCCTGGCATCACGCGCGAGGAGGTCGCACACCTCGCACGGCTGGCGCGTCTGGAGCTGAAGGCCGAAGAGCTCGATCACTTCGCCGGTCAGCTCGACGACATCATCGGCGCGGTCGCCCGCGTCTCCGAGGTCGCCGACCAAGACGTACCGCCGACCTCCCACCCGCTGCCGCTGACCAATGTCATGCGCGCGGACGAGGTCCGTCCGTCGCTCACCCCCGAGCAGGCGCTCTCCGGCGCCCCGGCCCAGGAGCAGCAGCGTTTCAAGGTGCCGCAGATCCTGGGGGAGGACTAAGAAGTCATGACGGACAACAGCACCATCATCAAGCTCACCGCCGCCGAGATCGCGGCGAAGATCGCCTCCGGCGAGCTCACCGCCGTCGAGGTGACCGAGGCCCACCTCGCCCGCATCGAGGCCGTCGACGAGAAGGTCCACGCCTTCCTGTACGTCGACCGCGAGGGCGCCCTCGCCCAGGCCCGTGCCGTGGACGAGAAGCGGGCCCGCGGCGAGAAGCTGGGCCCGCTCGCCGGCGTGCCGCTCGCGCTCAAGGACATCTTCACCACCGTGGGCGTGCCCACGACGGTCGGTTCGAAGATGCTCGAGGGCTGGATCCCGCCGTACGACGCCACCCTGGTCAAGAAGCTCAAGGCCGCCGACGTGGTCATCCTGGGCAAGACCAACATGGACGAGTTCGCGATGGGCTCCTCCACGGAGAACAGCGCCTACGGTCCCACCGGCAACCCCTGGGACCTCACCCGCATCCCCGGCGGCTCCGGCGGCGGCTCCTCGGCCGCCCTCGCCTCGTACGAGGCACCGCTGGCCATCGGCACGGACACCGGCGGCTCCATCCGCCAGCCCGCCGCCGTCACCGGCACCGTCGGCGTCAAGCCGACCTACGGCGCGGTCTCCCGCTACGGCATGGTGGCCTTCTCCTCCTCCCTGGACCAGGGCGGCCCCTGTGCCCGTACGGTCCTCGACGCGGCCCTGCTGCACGAGGCCATCGCCGGGCACGACCCGCTCGACTCGACCTCCATCGACCTCCCGGTCCCGCCGGTCGTCGAGGCGGCCCGCAACGGCTCCGTCGCCGGGATGCGCGTCGGCGTGGTCAAGCAGTTCCGCGGCGAGCACTACCAGGCCGGCGTGATGCAGCGCTTCGACGAGTCCGTCGAGCTGCTGAAGTCGCTGGGCGCCGAGATCGTCGAGGTGGACTGCCCGTCCTTCGACCTCGCCCTCTCCGCGTACTACCTCATCGCGCCGTCGGAGTGCTCCTCCAACCTGGCCCGCTTCGACGGCCTGCGCTACGGCCTGCGCAGCGGCGACGACGGCACCCGGTCCGCCGAGGACGTCACCGCGCTCACCCGCGAGGCCGGCTTCGGCCCCGAGGTCAAGCGCCGCATCATCCTCGGCACGTACGCCCTGAGCTCCGGCTACTACGACGCGTGGTTCGGATCGGCCCAGAAGGTCCGCACCCTCATCACCCGCGAGTTCGAGAAGGCCTTCGAGCAGGTCGACGTGATCGTCTCCCCGACGACCCCGACCACCGCCTTCCCGATCGGCGAGCGCGCCGACGACCCGATGGCGATGTACCTCGCGGACCTGTGCACCATCCCGACCAACCTGGCCGGCAACGCCGCCATGTCGCTGCCCTGCGGCCTGGCGCCGGAGGACGGTCTCCCGGTCGGGCTGCAGATCATCGCCCCCGCCCTGAAGGACGACCGCCTGTACAAGGTCGGTGCCGCCGTCGAGGCCGCCTTCGTGGAAAGGTGGGGGCACCCGCTGCTCGAGGAGGCTCCGTCGCTGTGAACGCCATGGCAAAGAAGGCCAAGAACTTCAAGAAGTCGAAGACCGGCGTCTACGTCTCGCTGGCCACCACCGCGTTCGGCGCGGTCAGCGTCGCCAAGCAGGCCAAGCTGGCCCGCAGCGACGGTGACATGCTGCGTCTCGTCGACGCCGCCGTGTCCGCCGCCGCCATCGTCACCGGCCTCGCGATCCTGTACCGCGAGCTGAAGCGCCTCGGCGACGACGACGTCCTGCTGGGCTGAGAGGGAAAGTTCCACCGTGACTGTCACTGAACTGCTGTCGTACGAAGCGGCGCTCGCCGAGTACGACCCCGTCATGGGCCTGGAGGTCCATGTCGAGCTCGGCACGAAGACGAAGATGTTCTGCGGCTGCTCGACCGAGCTCGGCCAGGACGCCAACGCGCAGACCTGCCCGACCTGCCTCGGCCTGCCGGGCTCGCTCCCGGTCGTCAACGCGGTCGGCGTCGAGTCCGCCATCAAGATCGGCCTCGCGCTGCACTGCGAGATCGCCGAGTGGTGCCGCTTCGCCCGGAAGAACTACTTCTATCCGGACATGCCGAAGAACTTCCAGACCTCGCAGTACGACGAGCCGATCGCCTTCAACGGCTATCTGGACGTCCAGCTGGAGGACGGCGAGATCTTCCGCGTGGAGATCGAGCGCGCCCACATGGAGGAGGACACCGGCAAGTCCACCCACATCGGTGGCGCGACCGGCCGCATCCACGGCGCCTCGCACTCGCTGCTCGACTACAACCGGGCCGGCATCCCGCTCATCGAGATCGTCACCAAGCCGATCGTCGGTGCGGGCGAGCGCGCGCCCGAGGTCGCCAAGGCCTACGTGGCCGAGCTGCGCGAGCTGATCCGTGCCCTGGGCGTCTCCGAGGCGCGCATGGACAAGGGCCAGATGCGCTGCGACGTCAACCTGTCGCTGATGCCGAAGGGGTCCGAGACCTTCGGTACACGGTCGGAGACGAAGAACGTCAACTCGCTCCGTTCCGTGGAGCGTGCGGCGCGCTTCGAGATCCAGCGCCACGCGGCGGTCCTGGAGGCCGGCGGCACGATCGTGCAGGAGACCCGTCACTTCCACGAGGACGACGGCACGACCACCTCCGGACGCATCAAGGACAACGCCGAGGACTACCGCTACTTCCCGGAGCCGGACCTGGTGCCGGTCGCCCCGTCCCGTGACTGGGTCGAGGAACTGCGCAAGGGCCTTCCGGAGCTGCCGCGGGTGCGCCGCAACCGGCTGCGCGAGGAGTGGGGCGTGTCCGAGCTGGACATGCAGGCCATCCTCAACGCGGGTGCGGTCGACCCGATCGTCGCCACGATCGAGGCGGGCGCCGACGCGGCGTCGGCGCGCAAGTGGTGGATGGGCGAGCTGGCCCGTAACGCCAACGAGCAGGGCGTCTCCCTGGAGGAGCTCCCGATCACCCCGGCGGACGTCGCCCGCGTGTCGGCCCTGGTCGCCTCCGGCGACCTGAACGACAAGCTGGCCCGTCAGGTCATCGAGGGCGTCCTCGCGGGCGAGGGCACCCCGGACGAGGTCGTCGAGAAGCGCGGTCTGAAGGTCGTCTCCGACGACGGCGCGCTCGGCGCGGCGGTCGACGAGGCCATCGCCGGCAACGCGGCCATCGCCGACAAGATCCGCGGCGGCAAGGTCGCGGCGGTCGGCGCCCTGGTCGGCGCGGTCATGAAGGCCACCCGTGGCCAGGCCGACGCGGCGAAGGTCAAGGACCTGATCCTGGAGAAGCTGGGCGTCAGCGAGGGCTGACGTCGGGTTTTGTACGCGTACGAGAGCGGCCCCGCACCGGACATCCGGTGCGGGGCCGCTCTCGTGCACGCGCGGGTGCGGGCCTCAGTGCCTCAGTGCCTCAGTGGGCGAACTCGGGGTTCTCCTTGGGCTTGAGCCCCTTGGTGAGTTTGCGCCGCAGCCACCTGCTCATGGGCTTCTCGACCCAGCGGTAGATCCCGTAGGAGAGCAGCAGCATGGCGCTGGTCGTCACCACGATGTTGCCCCAGGGGCCCAGCTCGGGGACGTGCCGGGTCAGACCCTTGGCCAGCGGAATGCCGAGGCTCATGTGGACCAGGTAGAAGGGGTACGTGAGGGCGCCGGCGGTGACCAGCCAGCTCCACTTGATCTTCCTGAGCGGGCCGAGGGAGGCCAGCATCAGGATCGCGAGGAACCCGGTCACGAGCAGCGCGCACAGGGTCCAGGAGACCGTCTTGTCGGTGTGGGACGTGGCCGGGTGCCAGTTCACGCGGATCTGGAGCACGCTGAGCTGGTAGGCCCAGGCCATGCCGAGCAGGAACCAGAGCATCAGGTTCTGGCCGAAGCGGCACATCAGGTAGACGGCGATGCCCGCGATGAAGTAGCCGGCGTAGGTGCTGAGGACGAACTGGTCGGCGAGCTTGAACCCGGTGGAGTGGGTGACGAAGGCGGCCACGAGCCAGACCGTGCAGAAGCCCATCATCCGCGCGTAGGTCGTGCCGAACTTCAGCACGATGACCATCAGCAGATAGAAGCGGGCCTCCACGTCCAGCGTCCAGGCGACGCCGTCGAGCAGTCCGACCTTGAGGGGGCCGGGGAACATCGTCAGGTTCGAGAGGACGACCCGCGGGTGGATGACCGAGGAGATGTCGCCGGTCTGCATGGGGATGATCGCGATGCGGGCGACGATCAGCAGGATGACGAACCAGTAGGCGGGGAAGAGCCGGGAGATCCGGGAGACCGCGAACTGGCCGGGCGTGCGGCCCCAGGCACTCATACAGATGACGAAGCCGCTGATGAGGAAGAACATCTCCACGCCGAGCCAGCCGTACATCGAGGCACGGTGCACGAGGTACGAGAAGACCTTGGGGGATTCACCCCAGATGGCCGGATTCGTCGTCCCCAGGAAATGGAACGCGGCGACGAAGAGGCACGCGGCGAGCCGCAGTCCGTCCACGAGCGCCAGACGCGGCGGGCGCTTCCCGGCGGCGCCGGCGGGGGCCTGGGCGGGTGCGCCGGTGCCCGCCGGCGCGGGTCCGGTCGGAGCCGGCGCCTCCAGCTGGACGGTCTGATGCGTCGTCATGGGCCCCCAGAGCTCGGCCGGTCAGAACTGGCCGAGACATACTATGTCTGAAATGCCATGAAATGGCGGTTTGGACTTCCGCGTCCGGGGTCTTGGACGTTCATCGCCGCGCCCTCGACGGGTCTTCTCCGTGTCATCCCGCCTCACTACCGTCCCCGCCGTACCCATCCAATGGCTCACGGGTGAACCATTGGCTGTCGACGAGGAGGTCGGGGCGTGTCACCGGAGATATCGCGCAGAAGGCTGCTCGCGCTCGGCGGAGGCGCGCTCGGTGTCGCCGCCACGGGATCGCTGCTGCCGCCGTCGCTGCAGGCCGCGATGGCCGCCGAGCCGCCGGCCGGCGGCATGGCGGCGGTGCGGCACGTGGTGGTCCTGATGCAGGAGAACCGTTCCTTCGACCACTACTTCGGCACCCTCCGCGGCGTCCGCGGCTTCGGCGACCGCAACGCCATCGAGCTGCCCTCCGGCCGGCCGGTCTTCGAGCAGCCCGGCCCGCTCGGCCGGACCGTGCTCCCGTTCCCGGTGCGCGGCGCCGCCGAGGCGCAGCGGAAGGACCTCCAGTACATCGGTGACCTCGACCACTCCTGGAGCGGCGGCGCCAAGGCCTGGCACGACGGCTGGATGGACGGCTGGGTCTCGGCGAAGACCGCGGCCACCATGGCGTACTACGACCGGCGGGACATCCCGCTGCACTACGAGCTCGCCGACACCTTCACCATCTGCGACGCCTACCACTCCTCCGTCCACACCTCCACCAGCCCCAACCGCAACCACCTCTGGTCCGGCTGGACCGGCTACGAGGCCGACGGCAGCCGCGCCGTCACCAACGCCGCCTACGCGGAGGGCACCCACCCCGGCTACGGCTGGTCCACCTACGCCGAGCGTCTCGAAGCCGCCGGGCGCAGCTGGAAGACGTACAGCGAGTGGGAGAACTTCACCGACAACAACATCGAGTTCTTCACCAGCTTCAAGAAGATCGCCCGCAAGGCGCTCGCGAGGACCGGCGGGCACACCTTCATGGAGTCCTTCTACGCCGCCGTCCGCGACACCGCCGACGCCGCCGAGCGGGCGAGGCTCCTCGGCCTGCTCGAGGAGGGCGTGGCGACCCTGACCGACGCCGAGCGCTCCCTCTTCGAGCGGGGGCTCCGCCGGGTCGAGACCGGCACCCTCGCCGACGCCTTCCGCGCCGACGTCGCCGCCGGGACGCTGCCCGAGGTCTCCTACCTCGTCCCCTCCGCGATCGACTCCGAGCACCCCGGCTCCTCCTCGCCGATCGCCTCCGCCACCCTCGTCTACAAGGTGCTCGACGCCCTCGGCTCGCACCCGGACGTCTGGCGCCACACCGTCGTCCTGATCAACTACGACGAGAACGACGGCTTCTTCGACCATGTGCCGCCGCCCGTGCCGCCGGCCGACAACGGGGACGAGCGGTGGAAGGGCCTGCCCACCGGCCTCGGCATCCGGGTCCCGCTGCTCGTGATCTCGCCCTGGTCGGTCGGCGGCTACGTCTGCTCCGAGACCTTCGACCACACCTCCGTGATCCGCTTCCTGGAGCGGCTGACCGGCGTCGAGGAGCCCAACATCACCCCTTGGCGCCGAGCCGTCACCGGCGACCTCACCTCCGCCTTCGACTTCCACCGGACCCGCCGGCAGCCCCCCGTCGAGCAGCCCGGACCGATCCCGCCCTTCACCGGCCGCTGGCGGCCCCAGCCGCCGGCCGTGCAGTCGATGCCCGCCCAGGAGCCCGGCACGCGCCCCGCCCGCCCGCTGCCCTACCAGCCGGACGCCCACGCCAAGGTCGAGGACGGCAAGGTCTCCGTCACCCTCCGCAACACCGGCCGGGCGAGCGCGCACTTCGCCCTCTACCCGTACGCGGGCGAGTTCGCCGTCCCCCAGCACCGGGATGTCAGGGGCACGGCACCGTGGACGGTCCCCCTTACGCGTGATCGTTACCGCTTCACGATCACCGGCCCCAACGGCTTCCGCCGCGAGTTCGAGGGCCCCGCGACGGGCGGCGCCGAGCTCGTCTCGCGCATCGACCACCACGACCGTGACCTGCACCTCACCGTCCGCAACGACACCGACGCCCCGGTCTCCTTCACCGTCCGGCCGCTCGGCTACGTCGACCCCGAAGACCTCGGCGAGCGCGGCCGCTGGGCCCGCACCCTGACCGTGAAGCCCGGGAAGACCCGTACCGTCGTGCACTCCGCCGCCGACGCCCACGGCTGGTACGACATCGAGGTGACCGGCCCCGACGGCTTCCGCCGCCGTCTCATGGGTCACATCGAGAACGGGCGCCCCAGCGTGTCGGGCTGAGGCCCGCAGCTCAGGGGCAGGGTGCGCCGGGGTCCGGGACCGTCGACCCGTACCCCGGCGCACCCCTGTGAGGATCGCCACGAAAGGGGCAAACGATCACGATTGGCTGCGAGAGTGGGCGGAGCACCGAACCACCCAGGGAGCACGTCCTTTGGCAGCCATCGCACGGTGGTGCATCAAGCACCGCCTCGTCGCCGTTCTGCTCTGGCTCCTCGCCCTCGGCGGGGTCGCCACCGGAGCGGCGATCGCCGGAAGCGCGTACTCCAACGACTACGAGGCCCCCGGCACCGAGTCCGGCCGCGCCACCGCCCTGCTCGAACGGGGCTTCCCCGGCGCCGGCGGCGACAACGGCACCATCGTCTGGCACACCGACCGGGGCAGCGTGCGCGCCGCCGACGTCGAGCAGCGGATGACCGAGATGCTCGACGAGGTCGCCGAGCTGCCCGGCATCGCCTCCGTCACCTCCCCCTACGGCTCCCTGCCCGGTCAGATCAGCGAGGACGGCCGCACCGCCTACGCCGCCGTCACCTTCGACGCCCAGGCCGACGACATCCCCGTCGCCCAGGCCCAGGCCCTCGTCGACACCGCCAAGGCCGCCGCGAGCGACCACCTCCAGGTGGAACTCGGCGGCGGCGCCGTCGCCCTCACCGAGGCGCCCGGCGGCCACATCGCCGAGGCCGTCGGTGTCGTCGTCGCGGCCGTCGTCCTCTTCCTCGCCTTCGGCTCCCTCGCCGCCTCCCTGCTGCCCATCGCGACCGCCCTGGTCAGCGTCGGCATCGCCTACTCCGGGATCGTGCTCCTCGGCCACCTCATGACGGTCGCCGACTTCGCCCCCATGCTCGGCATGCTCATCGGCCTCGGCGTCGGCATCGACTACGCGCTGTTCATCGTGACCCGGCACCGCAAGGGCCTCAAACGCGGCCTGCCCGTGCCCGAGGCCGCCCGGATCGCGGTCGCCACCACCGGCCGCGCCGTGGTCTTCGCCGGCGCCACCGTCTGCATCGCCCTGCTCGGCATGCTCATCCTGCGGCTCGGCTTCCTCAACGGCGTCGCCATCGCCGCCTCCCTCACCGTCGTCCTCACCGTCGCCGCCTCCGTCACGCTGCTGCCCGCGCTGCTCTCGTTCATCGGCATGCGCGCCCTCAGCCGCCGCGAGCGGCGCCAGCTCGCCGAGCACGGCCCCCAGCCCGAGCTGCCCACCGGCTTCGCCGCCCGCTGGTCCGCCTTCGTCGAGCGCCACCCCAAGCTGCTCGGCGCGGTCGCCGCCGTCGTCATGGTGGTCCTCGCCCTGCCGACCTTCTCCCTCCACCTCGGCACCTCCGACCAGGGCAACAACCCGGCCGCCGCGACCACGCGGAAGGCCTACGACCTGGTCGCCGAGGGCTTCGGCCCCGGCGTCAACGGACCGCTCACCCTCGTCGCCTCGCTCGACGGCGCCGACGACCGGCTCGCCCTCGACCGGCTGCCGGCCCGGCTCGCGCACACCGACGGCGTCGAGGCCGTCTCCCCGGTCGCGTACAACAGCTCCGGCGACACCGCCGTCCTCACCGTCGTCCCCGACTCCTCGCCCCAGTCGAAGGCCACCAGCGAGCTCGTCGACCGGCTCCGCGACGACGTCCTGCCGGCCGCCGCCGACGGCTCCTCGCTCCAGGTCCACGTCGGCGGCGTCACCGCCTCCTACGACGACTTCGCCGAGATCATCGTGGGCAAGCTGCCGCTGTTCGTCGGCGTGGTGATCGCGCTCGGCTGCGTCCTGCTGCTGCTCGCCTTCCGCTCGATCGGCATCCCGCTCAAGGCCGCCCTGATGAACATCGCCGCCGTCGCCGCCGCCTTCGGCGTGGTCGTCGCGATCTTCCAGTGGGGCTGGGGGAGCGAGCTGCTCGGCCTCGGCAGCGCGGGCCCGATCGAACCCTTCCTGCCCGTGATCATGGTCTCGGTGCTCTTCGGCCTCTCCATGGACTACCAGGTCTTCCTGGTCAGCCGGATGTACGAGGAGTGGCTGGAGACCGGCGACAACCGCCGGGCGGTCCGGGTCGGCCTCGCCGAGACCAGCCGCGTGATCAACTCCGCGGCGGTCATCATGATCTCCGTCTTCCTCGCCTTCGTCCTCTCCGGCGACCGGGTCATCGCGATGTTCGGCATCGCGCTCGCCGCCGCCGTCGCCCTCGACGCCTTCGTCCTGCGCACCCTGCTCGTCCCCGCCCTGATGCACATGCTCGGCGGGGCGAACTGGTGGCTGCCGCGCGCGCTCGACCGCGTGCTGCCGCGGATCAGCATCGAGACGCCCGAGTGCCGCGTCACGGGCGACACCCGTGCGAAGATCCCCACTCAGGTGATCATTCCGCGGCCGCAACAGGCGGGGCAGGCAGAGGAGAACGAGGATGTTCGCGATATCGCTGGGTGACGACGGTGCCGAGCTGACCCCCCTCCAGCCCTGGCAGGCCGAGGAGTTCCTCGCCCACATCGACCGCGGCCGCGACTTCATCGGCGCCCACGTGGGCCTGCCCGACGTCGTCCCCGACCTGGACTCCGCCCGCGCCCACCTGGTCCGCTACGCCGAGAAGAGCGCGCACGACGCCGGCTACCTCTACGGCATCCGCGTCGACGGCACCCTCGTCGGCGGCGTCATGTTCCGGATCTTCGACACCGAGAACGAGCTCGCCGAGGCCGGCTGCTGGATCGAGCCCGGTTACGCGGGGCGGGGCCTGGTCACCCGCGCCTGCCGGGTCATCATCGACTGGGCGATCGAGCGGCGCGGCATCCACCGCGTCGAATGGCACGTCTCCTCCGCCAACGCCCCCAGCATCGCCGTGGCCCGCCGCCTCGGCATGCGCCGCGACGGCGTCCTGCGCCAGAGCTACCGCTACCGCGGCAAGCGGGCGGACATGGAGGTCTGGTCGGTCCTGGCCCCGGAATGGCGCGCGGCCCGCGCCGCCGAGACCGCCTGAGGCCGGCCTTATGACCGCCTGAGGCCGGCTTGACGACCGCCTGAGACCGGACTGAGGACCGCCTGAGGCCGGCCTGGCGACCGCCTGAGACCGGGCTGAGGACCGCCTAAGGACCTCACGCGGGCGCCTAAGGCCCCTCGTACCCCGAACATGCGGCACACGCCCGATGTGGCCGCACCGCCTGGGCCGCGAAAGTAGAGGCATCGCAAGGAGCGATACCGAAACCGGGACCGGAAACGGGACCGACACCCCAGGGAGAACACGATGTTCGAGTACGAGCTGCACCGCGCCCACCACGCCGAGCTGGTCCGCGAGGCCGCCGCCCAGCGGCTGTCCCGCGAGGCCGTCCGCGCCGCCAAGGCCGCCCGCCGTTCGAGCCGCCGCCAGGATCCCGAGGGGCGGGTGAGCGCCGACCCCCGCCGCTTCGCACGGGCCGCGTGACCCCCGTATGAGCCGGGCGACGGACGCCTGTGCGATGCTCGGCGCCGTGGAGACCAGGTCAGTCAGCCCCGTGTTCGTCGGCCGCGCCGGCGAACTCACCGCCCTCACCGAGGCGCTCTCCCGCGGCGGCGCGGGAGAGCCCCAGGCGCTGCTCGTCGGCGGTGAGGCGGGCGTCGGGAAGACCCGCCTCGTCGAGGAGTTCACCGAACTCGCCCGCGCCCAGGGCGCCGTCGTCGCCGTCGGCGGCTGCGTCGAGATCGGCGCCGACGGGCTGCCCTTCGCACCCTTCTCCACCGCCCTGCGCGCCCTCCACCGGCGCCTGCCCGCCGAGCTCACCGCCGCCGCCGACGGGCAGGAGGGCGAACTCGCCCGGCTGCTCCCCGAATTCGGCGACGTCGGCAGCCACGAGCCCGCCGCCGAGGACGGCACCGCCCGCCTCTTCGAGCTGACCGTACGGCTCCTGGAACGCCTCGCCGCCGACCGCACCGTCGTCCTCGTCCTGGAGGACCTGCACTGGGCCGACGCCTCCACCCGGCACCTGCTCGCCTACCTCTTCCGCACCCTGCACCGCGGCCGGATCGTGGTCGTCGCCACCTACCGCTCCGACGACATCCACCGCCGCCACCCGCTGCGCCCCCTCCTCGCCGAACTCGACCGGCTGCGCTCGGTCCGCCGCATCGAACTCTCCCGCTTCACCCGCGCCGAGGTGCACCGCCAGCTCACCGGAATCCTGGCCGCCGAACCCTCCCCGGCCCTGCTCGCCGAAGTCTTCGAACGCTCCGACGGCAACGCCTTCTTCGTCGAGGAACTCGTCGCCTCCCACGAGTGCGGCCGCGGCACGGCCCCCCTCAGCGAATCCCTCCGCGACCTCCTCCTGGTCCGCGTCGAGACCCTCCCCGAGGACGCCCAGCGGGTCGTCCGGACCGTCGCCGAGGGCGGTTCCACCGTCGAGTTCGACCTGCTCGCCGCCGTCGCCCGGCTCACCGAGGACGACCTCATCGAGGCCCTGCGGGCCGCCGTCGGCGCCAACATCCTCATCGCCGCCGCCGACGGCGAGGGCTACCGCTTCCGCCACTCCCTGGTCCGCGAGGCCGTCAGCGACGACCTGCTGCCCGGCGAACGCTCCCGCCTGAACCGGCGCTACGCCGAAGCCCTGGAGCAGGACCCCGGCCTGGTCCGCGCCGACGTCCGCGCCAACCGCCTCGCCACCTACTGGTACCACTCCCGCGACGCCGCCCGCGCCCTGCCCGCCGTCCTGCGCGCCTCCGTCGAGACCCGCAAGCGCTACGCCTACGCCGAACAACTGCGGCTCCTCGAACGCGCCCTCGAACTGTGGGACGAGGTCCCCGACGAGGTCCGCGACGCCCTGCGCCCCATGGACTACGCCGAGGCCTACCCTCCCTGCGGCTGCGACCCCGAGACCACCCCGCTGCGCTACCTCGACCTGCTCGCCGAGGCCGCCGTCGCCGCCCGGCTCAGCGGCGAACGCGAACGCGCCCTGAAGATCGGCAAGACGGCGCTGCGCCTGCTCGACACGGACGAGGAGCGCGACCCGCTGCGCGCCGCCTGGTTCTGGACCGAGCGGGCCCGGCTCCAGTCCAACCTGGCCCGCGGCGACGGCTGGGCCGAGATCGCCCGCGCCCAGGAACTCGTCCGCGGACTGCCGCCCTCCGCCGTCCACGCCCTCGTGCTCGCCGTCGCCGCCGGCTGGGGCATGCTCCGCAACCCCGGCCCCGACGCCCTCGCCGACGCCGAACGCGCCGTCGAATACGCCCGCCTCGTCAAGGCCGAGGCGATCGAACTCACCGCCCGGGGCACCCTGGGCACCATCATGGTGGCCGCCGGGGACACCGAGCGCGGGCTCGCCGAGCTCCACGAGGTACGCGAACGGACCATGGCCCTCGGCCAGTTCCACGAGGCGGCGCGCACCCATGTGAACCTCTCCTCCTGCCTGGAGGGGCTCGGCCGCTCCCACGAGTCCGTGGAGATCGCCGGCACCGGCATCGACATGGCCCGCTCCCACGGCCTCGTCGACAGCGCGGGCTGGATCCGCGCCAACCTCGCCGAGTCACTGCTCGCCCTCGGCGACTGGGACCGGGGCCAGGAGGAAGCCGAACTGCTGCTGCGCACCGCTGCCGCCGACACCAAGCCCGGCGGCACCGCCCTGATGCTGCTCGGCCTCCTCGCCGTGCTGCGCGGCGAACCCGCCCCGGCCGCCGCCCGACTGGCCGAGGCCGCCGCCCGCTACGGCACCCGCGACCCCATGCCGCAGTACAGCCTGCCGATGGCGCAGGTGGAGACCCTCGTGGCCGCCGCCGAGGGCCGTCTCGCCGACGTACGGGCCATCCTGGCCGCCGCGGCCGAGGCCGGCTTCCCGCCCGGCGCCCACCGCTACGGCTGGCCGCTCGTCCTCGCCGCCGTCACCGCCGAGGCCGACGCCCGGGGCCTGCCGGCCGCCGCCGACGGCCGCCCGGCCGCCCTGGACCTGATCCGCCGCTGCGTACGGAACCTGGCCGCCCCGGCACCCGTCTGGAAGGCCCACTCCCTCCAGGTCTCCGCCGAACTGGCCCGCGCCGAGGGCCGGGACACCGCCGAACGCTGGGCCGAGGTCGTCGCCGCCTTCGAGCCGCTCGACCGCCCCTACGAGCTGGCCCGGGCCAGGCACCGGCTCGCCGACGCCCTGCTCGCCGAGGGCGGCCGGCGCGAGGAGGCCGCCGCGCTGCTCCGCGAGGCCCACGGCACCGCCGTCCGCCTCGGCGCCCACCCGCTGCGCGAGGACATCGAGCTCCTCGCCGCCCGCGCCCGGCTGGCACCCCTCGCCGCCGACCGCGCGGCGCCGGTGGACGCGGACCCCGACCACGACGCCTCCGACGCCTTCGGTCTGACCCCGCGCGAGCAGGACGTGCTGCGCCTGGTCGCCGAGGGCCGCACCAACCGCCAGATCGCCGAGGAGCTGTTCATCTCACCGAAGACGGCGAGCGTCCACGTCTCCAACATCCTCGCCAAGCTGGGCGTCGCCGGCCGTGGCGAGGCCGCCGCCCTCGCCCACCGCCTCCGCCTCCTCGACGCCCCGGTCTGACCCGTCCGACCCGGCGGGCGCGGGAGCCTCGGCGGCCGCGGCCACCCGTATGGTCACCTTCCCGGAGGCCAGGTCTATCGGCCCCTTGTGCCGATCGCCGTCGCCCACGTCCTCCCGGGTCAGGGCGAGCCGCTGCCGCTCGTCGTCGGTGTGCTTGCGGCCCGGCGCGAAGAGCTCTTCCATCAGGTTGAACATGTGCTCGGCCTCCCTCTGAGATGCCGGGTGCTAACCCACCTCCAGCCGGAGGATCCGGTCGTCGCCCGGCCCCGGGGTGCCCCGGGTGTCGGTCTCGCTGGTCACCAGCCAGAGCCGGGCGCCACCGCCGGTCGTCAGGACCGTGCGCAGCCGTCCGTACTCACCCGAGAGGAACGCCTGGGGCTCGCCGGAACGTTCCGCGCCGGAGACCGGGACGCGCCACAGCCGCTCGCCCCTGAGCCCGGCCATCCAGATCGCGCCGCGCGCATAGGCGATCCCGCTCGGCGAGGCCTCCGAGGTGGGCCACTGGGCCACCGGGTCGGTGAACCCGGAGCGGCCCGCACGGCCCTCGACCTCCGGCCAGCCGTAGTTCCGCCCCGGCTCGATCAGATTCAGCTCGTCCCAGGTGTTCTGCCCGAACTCCGCCGCCCACAGCCGCCCGTCCCCGTCCCAGGCCAGTCCCTGCACATTGCGGTGCCCGTACGAATAGACGACCGAGCCCGGGAAGGGGTTGCCGGGCGCCGGGCGGCCCTCCGGGGTCATCCGCAGGATCTTCCCGCCGAGCGAGTCCCGGTCCTGGGCGAGCCCGGTCTCGCCCCTCTCGCCCGTCCCCGCGTACAGCATCCCGTCGGGGCCGAACGCGATCCGCCCGCCGTCGTGGACCGTGCCCTTCGGGATGCCGGTCAGCACCGGCTGCGGCGCCCCGAGCCGGTCACCCGCCCCGCCCCCGTACCGCATCCGGACGATCCGGTTGTCCGAGGCGGAGGTCAGATACGCGTACACCCAGCCGTCGCGCACGGCGAGGCCCATGAGGCCGCCCTCGCCGCCCGGCACCACCCCGGGCACCTCGCCGAGCGGTGTCTTCCGTCCGTCCCCGGCCGAGACGCGGGTGATCGTCCGCTCGTCGCGCGAGGAGACCAGCAGGTCACCGCCGGGCAGCTCGGCCAGGCCCCACGGCGATCTCAGGCCCTCGGTGAGCGTCCCCGCCACCCTCACCGCGGCCCGCGGAGGGCTCGTCGCCGGCGTCGGGGAAGCGGTCGTGGGGGAAGCGGTCGGCGTGGCCGTCGGCCCCCCGTCCCCACCCGAGGGCGACCCGCACCCGGCGGCCAGCAGCAGCGCGGCGACAGCCCCCGCCACGCCCTTCACGACGACCCGGCCTCGACCCATGCTCCCGATCCCTTCCCGCGGCGGTTCCTGCCTTTGATACACCGCCCGGCCCGTTCGGGTTCCCATCCGCCGCGGCGGGTTTCACAAGCCCTGGTCCCAGGAGCCCCGGTCCCAGAAGTCCCTAGTCCCAGGATCCCCTCGGCGCGGGCAGTGCCGCGATCTCCGTCAGGTCCGCCGGGGTGAGCGCCAGGCCGGCCGCCCGCGCGTTCTCCACGGCCCACCGCTCCCGCTTCGCGCCCGGGATCGGGATCACGTGGGGTCCCCGGCCGAGCACCCACGCGAGCGCCACCTGCGCCGGCGTGACGTCCTCGCCGTGGCGGGCCGCCACCCGGCGCAGGCCCGCGACCAGCGGCTGGTTGGCGGCCATCATCTCGGCCGTGAAACGGGGGTGGCGGGCCCGCGGGTCGTCGGCCTCGAAGCCGCCGCCCGGCGTCAGCGTCCCGGTCAGATAGCCGCTGCCCAGCGGCATCGCGGCCAGGAACCCGACGCCCCGCGCCGCGCACCAGGGCAGCAGCCGCACCAGGGCCTCCTGGGACCACACCGACAGCTCGGCCTCGACCGCGCTGACCGGGAACACCTGCTGGATCCGCTCCAGTTGGCGGATCGTTCCCTCGTATCCACCGCCCGCCGCGCCCCGCCGGGTCGAGCGGGCGCCCACCGCGCACAGGCCGAGCGCCCGCACCTTGCCCGCCCGCACCAGGTCGGCCATGGCGCCCCAGGTCTCCTCCACGGGCACCTCGGGGTCGGCCCGGTGCAGCTGGTAGAGGTCGATCACATCGGTCTGGAGGCGGCGCAGCGAGGCGTCACAGGCCCGGCGCACGTACCCGGGGCGACCGTTGGCCACGACGTGCCCGTCGCCCACCAGAAGGCCGCACTTGGTCGACACGAAGGCGTCCGCACGGCGCTCCTTCAGCACCCGCCCGAGCAGCAGCTCATTGGTGAAGGGGCCGTACATGTCGGCGGTGTCGAGCAGGTTCACCCCGGCGTCCAGGGCCGCGTGCACCGTCCGCAGCGAGCGGTCGCCGCGTCGCTGCGAACCGCTGTACGCCCAGCTCATCGGCATGCATCCGAGGCCCACCGCACCCACACCGAGCGCCGCCGCCCCGATCGTCCTGCGCTCCACCTGCCGGTACCCCTCCCTGTGCCGCCCCCCAAAGTAACCAATGGCGCACCGGATCCATCGCATAGCCTCCCGGTCATGACGTTCGATGACACCGCCGCTGACGTGTGGCTTCCGATTCCCGCCGACGAGATCGAGGGACTTCCGGCGCCGGGCGCGTCGGGCCTGAACTACCGCTTCTGGGACGGCGGGCCGGACTTCCCGGCCGATCCGGCGCGCTGCGCCTTCTACGTCGTGCCGTACATGAAGGGCGAGGAGATCGCGTGCCGGCCGCTGGCCGCGATGGCCTCCGTCCGGGCCGTGCAGACCCTGTCCGCCGGCATCGACCACGTGACCCCGGGAGTCGGCGCGCTGCGCCCGGGCGTCCGGCTGTGCAACGCCCGGGGCGTGCACGAGGCCAGCACCGCCGAGCTGACGCTCGCCCTGATACTCGCCTCGCTGCGCGGCATCCCCGGCTTCGTCCGCGGCCAGGACGCGGAGGAGTGGCGGGCCGGCTTCTACCCGGCGCTCGCCGACAAGTCCGTGCTGATCGTCGGCTACGGATCGATCGGCGCCGCCATCGAGGACCGGCTCGTTCCGTTCGAGTGCGCGCGGGTGGTGCGCGTCGCGCGCTCCGCGCGTGCCACCGAGCGCGGTCCGGTGCACGCCCTTTCGGAGCTGCCCGCGCTGCTGCCCGAGGCTGACGTCGTCGTGCTCTCCACGCCGCTGACGGCCGAGACCCGGCATCTCGCCGACGCCGGGTTCCTCGCCCGGATGAAGGACGGCGCCCTCCTGGTGAACGTGGCCCGCGGCCCCGTCGTGGACACGGCCGCGCTCCTGAAGGAGCTGGAGGGCGGCCGGATCACCGCCGCGCTCGACGTCACCGACCCGGAACCGCTGCCGGCCGGGCATCCCCTCTGGCACGCTCCCGGTGTCCTGGTGAGTCCCCATGTGGGCGGTTCCACCTCCGCGTTCATGCCGCGCGCCAAGCGTCTCCTCGCGGCGCAGCTGACCCGGTTCGCGGCGGGCGAGGAGCTCGCCAACGTGGTCCTGACCACCTGACCCGCGGCCCGGGGCGGGTGCGCCCCCGAGTGCGCTGCTCACAAGCCCCCTGTCCGTCACGGAGAGTACTCCACCCCTGTCCCTGAGTGACGATCCTGGTGTATGGTCCCGGAGCGGGGGACTGCGTCGAGAACGGGCAGGCGCTGGGGAGCGAAGTGACGGGACATCAGATTCCGAGGGGGGCGACGGGTGAAGCACGGCCGAGTGACGGACGATCCGACGCGGCGGTGTCGCCGCCGGCCATCCCGCGCCTCGCGGCCACCCTTCCGGACCAGCCGGTCCCTGAGCGGCCCGCCCGCTCGGCGGGACCGCCGACGGACGACCGGGGCGCCGCCGCCCCGGCCGGCCCCGGTGCACCCGCCGTGCCCGGACCCCGCACCGGCGACACCCCCGACCGCCCGGACGGCACCGCCGACGGGCACACCACCGCGGCCGCACCGGACGGCCAGGACGCCCCGGACGCCCCGGACGGCGGCCGGTGCGCCCACGGTGACCTCTCCGGCGGCCGCGGCGGGCACGCCGCCCCCCGCGCCGACCGGCGGGACGACGGCCTCGGCGACGCGCCCCCCGCGCAGGAGCACCCCGGCGAGGCCCCGGAGGCCACGGTGACCACCGGGGCGCTCCTCGGGCGCCGGCCCGTCACCGGCGAGGCCGGGCCGCGCCCCGGACCGGGCGCGCCCGAGCCCGAGCGCCACGGGCCCGGAGCCGGCGGTGTGCTCGCCCAGATCGGCCTCGGACTCGTCTGCGGGGGATACGCCACCGGCGCCGCCCTCGGCTGGGGTTCCGCGCGGATCGCCCTCTTCATGGGCGACTTCGGCCTCAGCGCCGCCGCGCTCGCCGCCGCCGTCTCCTGCTTCCTCTACGCCCGGGGCCGCCACCGCAGCTTCCGCCCGGCCTGGCTCCTGTTCGCCTTCTCCTCCTTCATGGCCGCCGCGGGCAACGCCGTCTGGGGGTGGTACGAGGTCGTGCTCGATCAGGAGGTGCCCAGCCCCTCCTTCGCCGACCTCTGCTTCCTGCTCTTCGCCCCGCCGGCCATCGTCGGCCTGCTCGTCCTCGCCAAGAAGCCGGTGACCAGAGCCGGCTGGGTCTGCCTCGCCCTCGACGCCTGGCTGATCGGCGGTTCCCTGCTCACCCTGTCGTGGAGCCTCGCCCTCGCGCACACCGCCTACGTGCCTGGCGAGAGCGTCGCCAGGGCGGCGCTCTCCCTCGCGTACCCGCTGCTCGACATCGTCCTCGTCAGCATGGTGCTCGCGCTGCACTTCCGCCGCTCCCACGTCAACCGCTCGGCGATCAACACGGCCATCGCCGCCCTCGCGCTCACCGTGCTGTGCGACGCCCTCTTCACCTCGCCGCTGCTGCGCGAGCACTACAGCTCCGGACAGCTCCTCGACGCCGGCTGGTTCGCCGGCTCCCTGCTGCTCGCCTACGCGCCGTGGGGCGTGCGCCGCCCCGCCGACATGCCACCCGCCCCCCGCGCCGCCCGGCAGCCGCACAGCCGCCCCCTCGCCGGGTCGCTCGCCGCCCTCACCCCCTACCTGGCGGCAGCGGTCTGCACGCTCGGCATCCTGTACAACGTCGTCGAGGGACGCAGAGTGGACCGCGTCGTCGTCCTCACCGGCTGCACGGTCGTGCTCGCCCTGGTCGTCCGGCAGGGCATCATGCTGCTCGACAACATCGCCCTCACCCACGAACTGGCCCAGAAGGAGAACCACTTCAGGTCCCTCGTGCAGGGTTCCAGCGACGTCATCATGATCGCCGCGCCCACCGGCATACTCCGCTACGTCAGCCCCGCCGCCTCCGGCGTGTACGGCCGCGAGGCGGAGGAGCTGATCGGCTCCGAGCTGGCCTCCCTCATCCATCCCGAGGACCTGGGCGCCGTCGTCCACGAGGTGCGCCGCTTCCTGGCCGCCCCGCCCTCCGAGGAGCCCACCACCCGGATCGAGTGCCGCTTCCGCTCCGGCCGCGGCGACTGGCTCAACGTCGAGTCCACCGTCAACCGCCACCAGGGCGGCCTGATCTTCAACAGCCGGGACGTGACCGAGCGCGTCCGCCTCCAGGCCCAGCTGCGGCACAACGCCGAGCACGACCCGCTCACCGACCTGCCCAACCGGGCCCTGTTCACCGAACGGGTCCGTGGCGCGCTCAGCGGGCGCCGCTCCTCCGACCCCGGCACCGCCGTGCTCTTCATCGACCTCGACGGCTTCAAGGCCGTCAACGACCGGCTCGGCCACCAGGCCGGCGACGAGCTGCTGGTCCAGGCCGCGCGACGGCTCCAGGACTCCGTACGGGCCGGGGACACCGCCGCCCGGCTCGGCGGCGACGAGTTCGCCGCCCTCATCCTCGGCGACGGCACCCGCGACCAGGCCGACCGCGAGTGCCGGGTCCACGAGATCGCCGACCGGCTGCGGGTCAGGCTCTCCCAGCCGTACCGCCTGGAGAGCGGCAACGAGGTGCGGGTCGCCGCCTCCATCGGCGTCGCCTTCGCCGAGCCCGGCATCGGCGCCGGAGACCTGCTGCGCAACGCCGACCTCGCCATGTACCGGGCCAAGGCCGGCGGCAAGGACCGCGTCGAGCTCTACGCCCCGCAGATGCAGGCCGAGGTGGTCCGCCGCACCGAGCTGGCCGCCCGGCTGCGCACCGCCCTGCACGACGGCGAGTTCGCCCTGCTGCACCAGCCCGTCGTCGACCTGACCACCGGCCGGATCGCCGCCGTCGCCGCCCAGGCCCGCTGGCGCTCCGCCCAGGGCATCCTCTTCACCCCCGCCGAGTTCCTGCGCGCCGCCGACGACAGCGAGCGCACCGCCGAGCTCGGCCGCTGGCTGCTGGAAGAGGCCGTCGAGCAGGCCGCCGAGCGGGCCGGCATCGGCCACCGCACCCCGGTCGCCATCCGGCTCTCCGCCCGCCGCCTGCTCGACCGCTCCCTGCCGCTCGGTTCCGTCGAGTCCCTGCTGACCCGGCACGGCCTGCCCTCCGGCTCCCTGATCATCGAGCTCGCCGACAGCGACCCCCGGGACCCCCGGGTCACCTTCGACGAGCTGGAGCAGCGCCTGGCCGCCCTGCGCCGGCTCGGCGTCAGGATCGCCCTCGACGGATTCGGCAGCGGACATGCGGCGATCAACGCCCTTCGCCGCCTTCCGGTCGACATACTGAAGCTGGACCGCGGCCTGGTCGAGGGCATCGTGGAATCGGCCAGACTGCGCAAGATCACCAGCGGTCTGCTCCGCATCGCCGGCGACCTGGGCATGCAGTCCGTCGCCGACGGCGTGGACATGCCCGAGCAGGTGCTCGCCCTGCGCTCCATGGGCTGCACCCACGGCCAGGGCATGGCCTTCTCGGGGCCACTGGACGAGTACCGGCTGCGCCGGGCCCTGGTGCGGGACGAGTACCCGCTGCCCGGTCCGGTCCCGGTGAGTGTCGGAAACCGTCCCCCGATCCGCTCAAATAGTGAGACGCCCGTCCCACCCACTTGACAGTGACCGCGCGTCGGGGGGAGGGTCAGTGCCATGCGCACCCGAATTCTCGTACTTGGAAAGCGCGTCGGCTGAGGCAGACCGGAACAAGGTCCGCCTGATTCGCACCCGACGCGCTCCCCTCGCTTGCCTCATGGCACGAGGGGTTTTTTGTTGCACTGGCTCATCCCAAAGTCGTCCCAAACCCTCGTAAAACCCTCTGCTTCGAGAAGAGAATGCTGATGACCGAGCAGGCCACCGGGCACCATCCGCAGCCGCGGACCCGTAGCGGCGCACAGCCCGCCACCCCCGTCGAGCACGTCACGGGTGCGCAGTCCCTCATCCGTTCTCTCGAGGAAGTGGGCGCCGACACCGTCTTCGGCATTCCGGGCGGCGCGATCCTGCCCGCGTACGACCCGATGATGGACTCGAAGCGAGTGCGGCACATCCTGGTCCGCCACGAGCAGGGCGCGGGCCACGCCGCCACCGGCTACGCGCAGGCCACCGGCAAGGTCGGCGTCTGCATGGCGACCTCGGGACCGGGCGCCACCAACCTGGTCACGCCGATCGCCGACGCCCACATGGACTCCGTCCCGCTGGTCGCGATCACCGGCCAGGTCGCCTCCAAGGCGATCGGCACGGACGCCTTCCAGGAGGCGGACATCTGCGGCATCACGATGCCGATCACCAAGCACAACTTCCTGGTCACCAAGGCCGAGGACATCCCGCGGACGATCGCCGAGGCCTTCCACATCGCCTCCACCGGCCGTCCGGGACCGGTCCTGGTCGACATCGCCAAGGACGCCCTCCAGGCGAAGACCACCTTCAGCTGGCCGCCGCAGACCGACCTGCCCGGCTACCGCCCGGTGACCAAGCCGCACGCCAAGCAGATCCGCGAGGCCGCCAAGCTGATCACCGCCGCCAAGCGGCCCGTCCTCTACGTCGGCGGCGGCGTCCTCAAGGCCGGCGCCACCACCGAGCTGAAGGTCCTCGCGGAGCTCACCGGCGCCCCGGTCACCACCACCCTGATGGCCCTGGGCGCGTTCCCCGACAGCCACCCGCTGCACGTGGGAATGCCGGGCATGCACGGTGCGGTCACCGCCGTCACCGCGCTGCAGAAGGCCGACCTGATCGTCGCCCTCGGAGCCCGCTTCGACGACCGCGTCACCGGCAAGCTGGACAGCTTCGCCCCGTACGCCAAGATCGTCCACGCCGACATCGACCCGGCCGAGATCGGCAAGAACCGCGCTGCCGACGTCCCGATCGTCGGTGACGCCCGCGAGGTCATCGCCGACCTGGTCCAGGCCGTCCAGGCCGAGCACAGCGACGGCAACAAGGGCGACTACACCGCCTGGTGGAGCGACCTCAACCGCTGGCGCGAGACCTACCCGCTCGGCTACGACCTGCCGGAGGACGGCAGCCTCTCCCCGCAGCAGGTCATCCAGCGCATCGGCAAGCTCGCGCCCGAGGGCACGATCTTCGCCGCCGGCGTCGGCCAGCACCAGATGTGGGCCGCCCACTTCATCGACTACGAGCAGCCCGCCACCTGGCTCAACTCCGGCGGCGCCGGAACGATGGGCTACGCGGTCCCGGCCGCCATGGGCGCCAAGGCCGGCATGCCGGACCGCACCGTCTGGGCGGTCGACGGCGACGGCTGCTTCCAGATGACCAACCAGGAACTGGTCACCTGCGCGCTGAACAACATCCCGATCAAGGTCGCCATCATCAACAACGGCGCCCTCGGCATGGTCCGCCAGTGGCAGACCCTGTTCTACAACCAGCGCTACTCCAACACCGTGCTGCACTCCGGCCCGGACGACGTCAACCCGGAGGCGCGGGGCACCCGCATCCCGGACTTCGTCAAGCTGTCCGAGGCCATGGGCTGTGTCGCCCTGCGCTGTGAGGACCCGGCCGACCTCGACAAGGTCATCGAGCAGGCCAACGCCATCAACGACCGCCCGGTCGTGATCGACTTCATCGTCCACGAGGACGCCCAGGTCTGGCCGATGGTCGCCGCGGGCACCTCCAACGACGAGGTCATGGCCGCCCGGGGCGTCCGCCCCGACTTCGGCGACGGCGAAGACGACTGAAGCGAAGAGCGAAGGAAGAGACCCACACCATGTCCACCAAGCACACGCTCTCCGTCCTGGTCGAGAACACGCCCGGCATCCTCGCCCGGATCGCCGCCCTGTTCTCCCGCCGCGGCTTCAACATCGACTCGCTCGCCGTCGGTGTCACCGAGCACCCCGACATCTCCCGCATCACCATCGTGGTCAATGTCGAGGACCTGCCCCTGGAGCAGGTGACCAAGCAGCTCAACAAGCTGGTCAACGTCCTGAAGATCGTCGAACTCGAGCCCGGCGCCGCGATCCAGCGCGAGCTCGTCCTGGTGAAGGTCCGCGCCGACAACGAGACCCGCTCCCAGATCGTCGAGATCGTCCAGCTGTTCCGCGCCAAGACCGTGGACGTCTCGCCGGAGGCCGTCACCATCGAGGCCACCGGTTCGAGTGACAAGCTCGAGGCGATGCTGAAGATGCTGGAGCAGTTCGGCATCAAGGAGCTCGTCCAGTCCGGCACCATCGCCATAGGGCGTGGCTCCCGGTCCATCACGGACCGGTCGCTGCGGGCCCTCGACCGCAGCGCCTGACACCCCGGACGGTCGACGAGGTCCGACCGCCGGTCCGACCGGCGGTCCGCCTGGCGAGACCCGACAACCTACCTCCCGCACCCCGCCGTACGGTGGGACGCAACATCAGCACCTCAAGGAGATTCCCAGTGGCCGAGCTGTTCTACGACGACGACGCCGACCTGTCCATCATCCAGGGCCGCAAGGTCGCGGTGATCGGTTACGGCAGCCAGGGCCACGCCCACGCGCTGTCGCTCCGTGACTCGGGTGTCGACGTCCGCGTCGGTCTGCACGAGGGCTCCAAGTCCAAGGCCAAGGCCGAGGAGCAGGGCCTGCGCGTGGTCACGCCCGCCGAGGCCGCCGCCGAGGCCGACGTCATCATGATCCTGATCCCGGACCCGATCCAGGCCAAGGTCTACGAGGAGTCCATCGCCCCGAACCTGAAGGACGGCGACGCGCTGTTCTTCGCCCACGGCTTCAACGTCCGCTTCGGCTTCATCAAGCCCCCGGCCGGCGTGGACGTCGCCCTGGTCGCCCCGAAGGGCCCGGGCCACCTGGTTCGCCGCCAGTACGAGGAGGGTCGCGGCGTCCCCGCGATCGCCGCCGTCGAGCAGGACGCCACCGGCAACGCGTTCGCGCTGGCCCTGTCGTACGCCAAGGCCATCGGCGGCACCCGCGCCGGCGTCATCAAGACCACCTTCACCGAGGAGACCGAGACCGACCTGTTCGGTGAGCAGGCCGTCCTCTGCGGCGGAGCCAGCGCTCTCGTCAAGGCGGGCTTCGAGACCCTGGTCGAGGCCGGTTACCAGCCGGAGATCGCCTACTTCGAGTGCCTGCACGAGCTGAAGCTCATCGTCGACCTCATGTACGAGGGCGGCCTGGAGAAGATGCGCTGGTCCGTCTCCGAGACGGCCGAGTGGGGCGACTACATCACCGGCCCGCGCATCATCACGGACGCCACCAAGGCCGAGATGAAGAAGGTCCTCACCGACATCCAGGACGGCACCTTCGCCAAGAACTGGATGGACGAGTACCACGGCGGTCTGAAGAAGTACGACGAGTACAAGACCCAGGACGAGCAGCACCTCCTGGAGACCACCGGCAAGGAGCTGCGCAAGCTCATGAGCTGGGTGAACGACGAGGAGGCGTAAGCCTCTCGGCACAGGGCCGGACACACCGTCCGGCCCTGTGCCACATCCTTGGACACCCCGTCCAACCACGGACGGGTGATCCTTCCAACGAGGCGCAGGAAGTGCGCCGACGCAGCACTACACTGCTCAACAACATCGCGTCTGGCCCACAGCGTCGTGCGCTTTCACGCGGCAAGCCCCCTCCACCGCCTGCGGCCGTCGGGACGGCCGTCCGCACCGCCAAATGTGAGGACTCACGTGAGCTCGAAACCCGTCGTACTCATCGCTGAAGAGCTGTCGCCCGCCACCGTCGACGCGCTGGGGCCGGACTTCGAGATCCGGCACTGCAACGGCGCGGACCGCGCCGAGCTGCTCCCCGCGATCGCCGATGTCGACGCCATCCTGATCCGCTCCGCCACCAAGGTCGACGCGGAGGCCATCGCCGCCGCGAAGAAGCTCCGGGTCGTCGCCCGCGCCGGGGTCGGCCTCGACAACGTGGACGTCTCCGCCGCCACCAAGGCCGGCGTGATGGTCGTGAACGCCCCGACCTCCAACATCGTCACCGCCGCCGAGCTCGCCTGCGGTCTGCTCGTCGCCACCGCGCGCAACATCCCGCAGGCCAACACCGCGCTGAAGAACGGCGAGTGGAAGCGCTCGAAGTACACCGGCGTCGAGCTCAGCGAGAAGACCCTCGGCGTCGTCGGCCTCGGCCGGATCGGTGTCCTGGTCGCCCAGCGCATGTCCGCCTTCGGCATGAAGATCGTCGCGTACGACCCCTACGTGCAGCCGGCCCGCGCCGCCCAGATGGGGGTGAAGCTGCTGGCCCTGGACGAGCTCCTGGAGGTCGCCGACTTCATCACCGTCCACCTGCCCAAGACCCCGGAGACCCTCGGTCTCATCGGTGACGAGGCGCTGCACAAGGTGAAGCCCTCGGTCCGGATCGTCAACGCCGCGCGCGGCGGGATCGTGGACGAGGCGGCGCTGTACTCGGCGCTGAAGGAGGGCCGGGTCGCCGGCGCGGGCCTGGACGTGTACGCGAAGGAGCCCTGCACGGACTCCCCGCTGTTCGAGCTCGACCAGGTCGTCTGCACCCCGCACCTGGGCGCCTCCACGGACGAGGCCCAGGAGAAGGCCGGTATCGCGGTCGCCCGCTCGGTGCGCCTGGCGCTCGCCGGCGAGCTGGTCCCGGACGCGGTCAACGTCCAGGGCGGTGTCATCGCCGAGGACGTCAAGCCGGGTCTGCCGCTGGCCGAGAAGCTGGGCCGGATCTTCACCGCGCTCGCGGGCGAGGTCGCGGCCCGTCTCGACGTCGAGGTGTACGGCGAGATCACCCAGCACGACGTGAAGGTGCTGGAACTCTCCGCGCTCAAGGGCGTGTTCGAGGACGTGGTCGACGAGACCGTGTCATACGTGAACGCCCCGCTGTTCGCGCAGGAGCGCGGTGTCGAGGTCCGGCTGACCACGAGCTCGGAGTCGCCCGACCACCGCAACATGGTGACCGTGCGCGGCACGCTCGGCAGCGGCCAGGAGGTCTCCGTCTCCGGCACGCTGGCCGGCCCCAAGCACCTCCAGAAGATCGTCGCGGTCGGCGACTACGACGTGGACCTGGCGCTCGCCGACCACATGGTGGTGCTGCGCTACGAGGACCGTCCCGGCGTCGTCGGCACCGTCGGCCGGATCCTCGGCGAGGCGGGTCTCAACATCGCGGGCATGCAGGTCTCCCGCATGGAGGAGGGCGGCGAGGCGCTCGTCGTGCTCACCGTCGACGACACGGTCCCGGCGAACGTGCTGTCCGAGATCGCGGAGGAGATCGGCGCGAACTCGGTGCGCTCGGTCAACCTGATCTGACCCGGCAGCGCACTCCGTACCCGGTCTTCTAGACAACCGTCTTACACGGACGTCTAGCGGCCGGGTACAGTGCTGTCCATGGGACACAAGGAAGATCTGCTCGAAGGCGCCAAGCGCTGCCTCCTGGAGAAGGGCTACGCCCGCACCACCGCCCGTGACGTGGTGGCCGCCTCGGGCACCAACCTCGCCTCCATCGGCTACCACTACGGCTCCAAGGACGCCCTGCTCCAGCAGGCCTTCCTCGCCCTCACCGAGGAGTGGGGCGACCAGGCCGGAGCGGCGGGCGCGGAAGGCGCCACGGCGCTGCCGGCCGACCCGTACGAGCGCTTCCACGCCGTCTGGGAGCAGGTCGTCGCCGCCGCCGGCGCGAGCCGACCGGTCTGGAAGCTGCAGACCGAGGTCGTCACCCGCATCGACGACGACGAGAAGCTGCGCGAGGCCATCAAGGAGCCCCAGCGCGAGGGCCGCCTCGGCATGGCCCAGGGCTTCCTCGGCATCGACCCGGAGCGGGAGCCCGAGAAGGCCCGGGTGGCCGGGCTGCTCTGCCAGGCCCTCGCCACCGGCGTGATGATCCAGTGGCTGGTCGACCCCGAGACCGCGCCCAGCGCGGACGACCTCACCGAGGGCCTCAAGGTCCTGATGGAGACGCGCGACTGACTCAGCGCCAGGGGAGATTCCGCCAGGGGCTGCCCGCGTGCTCCGTCAGGGTGCGGTGGGCGGCCACGTTCTGCTCGTGGTAGCGGCCGTACTCCTCCCCGTCGAAACGCAGCACCCGCCCCAGCGCGTAGCCCGCCGAGTACTCCTCCCAGGAGCCGTACGCCGCCCTGGCCAGCGCCCCCGCGTGCACGATGGCCTGATCGGCCTCCGGGGGCGCGCAGAAGCGGGCCGACAGTCCCCAGCGGGCCACGTTCACCGCCCGGCCGTAGTCGTACGCGACCGTTCTGCGCACCCGCCCGTCCGGCGGCAGCAGCGCGTCGGCCCGGAACCGGGCCTCGTACCGCAGCACCCGGCGCACCAGCTCCTCGATGTGCCGCACCGCCGTCGGGTGGGCGCCGAGGTCCTGGGCGTGCCCCGCGGCCGTCTCGCGCCACTCGTCGGGCGACGGCAGCGCACCGCGCCGGGCGCACAGCTCCTCGCGGACCCGGAGCACGAAGTCCGGCTCGGCCGGGCTGTTGCGCCCGTCGAGCAGCGCGTCCAGCTCGCCCCGCCAGCCCGCCGGGTCGGTGACGCCCCAGGCGTCGCGCAGGGTCCCCAGCTCGTCGGTGTAGCCGAGGTAGGCCGTGCCGACCTCGTTCCACGGGACGCCGTTCACGAAGGCCAGATGGGCCCCGCAGGCCAGGCCGAAGGCGAGCGGGCCGTGCAGGGGCCCGTGCCGCAGCGCGATGAAACGGTTGTCCGCGCCCTGCTCCTTCTCGGCGTAGCAGCGCAGCCACCAGGCCCGGTGCTCGGGCGTCGCGGGCAGCAGCACCTCGCCGGGCATGCCGCCGTTGACCGCGAGCAGCACCCGCGGGTCGCGCCACGGGAACTCGGCGGCCCAGCGCAGGGTGACGCCGTGGAACACCCAGTCCGGATGCCACGGCGGCAGCATCCCCCGGGTGAGCAGCGGCCGGACCACGAGTCCGTTCCCCACCTGCTGCGGGCGCCACCAGACCGTGTCCGGATCGGCGTCGACCTCGGCCCGGGGCGCGCCGACGAAGAGCTGGGCCTCGGCGAGCGCCCGGATCTGGGCCTCGACGTCCCCGCGCAGCGCCGCCTCGTGCAGCCGCTGCTCGGTCTCGGACGGCGGGACCCAGGGGGCGGCCGGGTGCGGGGAGGAGGGAAGGGGCGGGGGATGCGGAGTCATGACCACGGGAGGTTCCGGTAGGGGCTGGACGGGTCCTGGACGAGGGTGCGGTGAATCGCCAGGGATTCCTGGTAGAGCGGCTCGGGGTCGCCCTCGTCGAAGTGGATCAGCCGCGCGAGCAGATAGCCGAGCGAGAACGCGGACCAGGAGTCGTACGCCCGCCGGGCGGGTTCGAGGACCCGCAGCACCGACCGCTCCGCCTCCTGCGGATCGCAGTACCGGGCGCCGAGGGCCAGCCGTACGACGTTCACGGCGCGGCCGTGGTCGAAGGCGGCGAGGGTGTCGACCCGGCCGTCCGGAGGGAGCAGGCCGTCGGCGCGGAACCGCTCCTCGTAGTGGATGATCCGGCGCACGAACTCCACCGCCTCGGCCGCGTCATCTCCGTAGGGGTCGTCCCGCTCGAAATTCACCGTGACCATCGAGGTCCACTGCATCTCGGAAGGCGGGTAGCCGAGGCGTGCGTCGAGACGGCGCCGCATCCCCAGGACGGCCTCGGGGAGACGGCCGACCAGCCGGGCGGCGAGCAGCGTGTCCAGCTTCTCCCGGAACCCCGCGCGGTGGTGGACCTGCCACGGCCGGCGCAGCCGGGCCACGTCGGTCGGATAGTCCTCGTACTGGGCGCCCAGCTGGTTCCACACCAGGCCGTTCAGCACGGCGAGGTGCGCGCCGAGCGCGAGGGCCTGCGCGAGCGGGCCGTGCAGGGGCCCGCCGGCATGGGTGAGCAGCCGCATCCGCAGCGGGTCGGCACCACCGGCCGGGGCGACGGGCCGCTGCCAGGCGCGGCGGTCCGCGGGCCGGGCGGGCAGCGTGGTCGCGTACGGGGTGCCGGGGTTGACCGCGAGCCACCAGCGGTCGTGCGGCCAGGCGGCGGCGAGCCGTGCGAGGGTGGTCTGCCGGAACACCCAGTCCGGGTGCCAGGGCGGCAGCATGCCCTCGGTCAGCACCGGGACGACGGTGCGCTGGGAGCCCTCGTCGCGCTGCGAGGGCAGGGGAGGGACGTAGCCGGGCGCGTCGGCGTGCAACCGTGCGATGAGCACATAGAGGCGGGTCCGCCCCAGCGCGTCCACCACGGCCGCCCGGTCCCCGCGCGCCCCGGCCTCGTACAGCACCTGCTCGACCCGCGTCGGCGGCGCCCAACTCCCCGTTGTCATGCGCCGATCCTATAAACCGGTGCCGCGGGGGCCGGGCGGCGGACCGCGGACGGCGCAGGGTCAGAGCCGCGCAGCCTTCAGCGCCATGTGCAGCAGCAGCCGGTCCTCGCCGGCGTCGAGGTCGAGGCCGGTGAGCTGTTCCACGCGGGAGAGACGGTAGTAGAGCGTCTGGCGGTGGATGCCGAGGGCGGTCGCCGTGCGGCCGGCCTGGCCCGCGTGGTCGAGGAACACCTCGGCGGTGCGGGCCAGTTCCGCGTGCGCCGGGGCGAGCAGGGTGCGGACCACCGGGTCGGGCTCGGCCACGGGGAGCGCGGTGAGCATCCGGTACGGGCCGATGGCGGCCCACTCCGCGAGCGGGCCCAGGTGCGGCTGCGCGGTCGCGGCGCGGGCGGCCGACGCGGCCTCGCGCCAGGACGCGTCGAGCTCGGCGAGCCCCCGCCGGGGCGGCGCGATCCCGGCGACGCCGGCCGGGTCCGCCGTACCGAGCAGCCGGCCGGCCGCGGTGGTGGCGGGGACCAGGTTGTCGGCCGACCGCAGCCGGACCAGCACGGCGAGCGCCCGGGACGCCCCGCCCTCGGGGGCGTACGGGGCGGGATCGCCACCCCCGACGTAGGGGCCGGGGGCGGGGGCCGCGGCCGTGCTGGGGGAGCGCCGGGCCGATGCCGCGCCGGATCCCGCGGCCGTACCCCGGTCGCCGCCGGCCGGGCCGGGGCCGGATCCCGTGGGGGAAGCCGCGGTGCTCGCTGCCGTACGTCGACCGGAGCCCGAGGCCATGCCGCCGGCCGCGCCGACGGCCGGGCCCGCGCCCTGCCCGCTGCCGGCCGCGCGCCGGCCGGACCCGGTCGCCATGCCGCCGGCCGCGCCGTACCCGGAGGCGGCCGGTGGGGCCCACGGGACCGTGCACAGGGCGGCCGCGCCCGGGACCGTACGGGGGGAGGGGGAGTCCTCGCTCGGCCAGGGGGCGAGGCAGACCAGCGCGTGCAGGCCGTCCGCGTCCGGGCCGAGGGCGGTGCGCAGGGCGGCGACGGCCATGTCGTACTGCCAGCCGCGTTCCGCCGTCAGGGTGGCCCGCAGTTCCCGGGAGAGGTCCGCCCCGGCCCGTTCCTCGTCGGCGAGCAGGTCGCCGATCCGGGCGGCGACCTCCATCGCGGCGGTCAGCCGCGCGTGCGAGGGGCCCGGCTCGGCGTCGAGCAGCCAGACATAGCCGAGGACCACCCCCCGGTGCCGTACCGGCAGACAGATCCGGTCCCGGAAGACGCCCGCGTCCGGGGCGGCGGGGATACGGACCGGGCCGGTCGCCCGGGTGATGCCGAAGCCCTCGAACCAGGCGCGGACGGCCGGGGTGGACTTCCTGGTCAGGATCGACCGGGTCCGCACCGGGTCCATGGCGCTGTCGTCCTCGCTGTCGTGCGCGCCGAAGGCGATCAGCCCGAAGTCCCGGTTCTCCAGGGTCGCGGGGGCGCCGAGCAGCGCCGAGATCTCGTCCACCAGCTCCTGGTAATCGCCCTTCACGGCGCCCATTCTCGCACCGCCCGCCCGCTTCTTCAGACAGATGTCTGAGAGCGGGGCCACGGATGCGTGACAGCTGTAGATGGCGGACGATCGGAGCGGTCCTTAGGTTTCACGGTGGTTCTTCGTGCTGTTCCCGATCCGTTGAGAATGATCGGGTACGGCACCTTTCGTCACCCTGCCCTCTGGAGGTGCCCCGTGCTGGGTCCCGTGATCCTCGCCGCGTCGCGCAGCGACAAGATGCGCCGTTTCGTGTCGGCCGCCCCCGGGACCAAGCAGGTCGTGGCACGCTTCATCGCCGGCGAGACGGTGGACGACGTCGTCCCGATCGTGCAGGACCTGGCCGCCCGCGGCCTGGAGGTCACCCTCGACGTGGTCGGTGAGGACATCACCACCGTGGAGCAGTCCTACGCCGCCCGCGACGCGTACCTGGAGCTGATCGGCCGCCTGAAGGAGCTGGGCCTCGGCGCCCGCGCCGAGATGTCGGTCAAGCTGTCGATGTTCGGCCAGTCGCTGGAGAACGGGCACGAGCTGGCCCTCGCGAACGTCCGCCCGGTCGTCGCGGCCGCCGCCGAGATCGGCACCACGGTCACCCTCGACGCCGAGGACCACACCACCCTCGACTCGATGTTCGCCATCCACGAGGAGCTGCGGAAGGACTTCCCGCAGACCGGCTGCGTCATCCAGGCGTACCTCTTCCGCACCGAGGAGGACGCCCGCCGCCTCGCCGCGAACGGCTCCCGCGTGCGGATCGTGAAGGGCGCCTACAAGGAGCCCGCCTCCGTCGCGATCCAGGACAAGGCCGAGATCGACAAGGCGTACGTCCGGATCATGAAGATCCTGATGGACGGCGAGGGATACCCGATGATCGGGTCCCACGACCCGCGCCTCATCTCGATCGGGCAGGAGCTCGCCCGCCGCGCCGGGCGCAAACTGGACGAGTACGAGTTCCAGATGCTGTACGGCATCCGCAGCGAGGAGCAGAACCGTCTCGCCGCCGAGGGACACCGGATGCGGGTCTACACCGCGTACGGCACCGACTGGTACGGCTACTTCATGCGCCGCCTGGCGGAGAAGCCGGCCAACCTCCTCTTCTTCGTCCGCTCCATCCTCACCAAGGGCTGAGCCCCCACCCCTCAAAAGGAGTTCCGAGACTTATGGACGCTGTGACCCAGGTCCCCACTCCCGTCAACGAGCCGGTGAACGGCTACGCCCCCGGCTCCCCCGAGCGTGCCCGGCTGGAGGCCAAGCTCAAGGAGCTGGCTGACAACCCGCGCGAGCTGCCGATGACCATCGGCGGCGTCAAGCGGATGGGTGGCGGCGACGAGTTCAAGGTCGTCCAGCCGCACAACCACAAGGCCGTCATCGGCACCTTCCGGGGCGCCACCCAGCAGGACGCCCAGGACGCCATCGACGCCGCCCTGGCCGCCGCCCCGGCCTGGCGCGCGATGTCCTTCGACGACCGCGCCGCGATCATCCTGCGCGCCGCCGAGCTGCTGGCCGGCCCGTGGCGCGAGACGCTGGCCGCCTCCACCATGCTCGGCCAGTCGAAGACCGCCCAGCAGGCCGAGATCGACACCCCGTGCGAGCTCGTCGACTTCTGGCGCTTCAACGTGGCCTACGCCCGCCAGATCCTGGCCGAGCAGCCGCCGGCGAACTCGCCCGGCGTGTGGAACCGCCTCGACCACCGCCCGCTCGAGGGCTTCGTCTACGCGATCACGCCGTTCAACTTCACGGCCATCGCGGGCAACCTGCCCACCGCCCCCGCCCTCATGGGCAACGTGGTGGTCTGGAAGCCGTCCCCGACCCAGACCCACTCCGCCGTGCTCCTCATGGAGCTCCTGGAGGAGGCCGGCCTGCCGAAGGGCGTCATCAACCTGGTGACCGGCGACGGCATCGCCGTCTCCGAGGTGGCCCTGAACCACCGCGACCTCGCCGGCATCCACTTCACCGGCTCGACCAAGACCTTCCAGCACCTGTGGAAGACGGTCGGCAACAACATCGAGAAGTACCGCTCCTACCCGCGGATCGTCGGCGAGACCGGCGGCAAGGACTTCGTCGTCGCCCACCCGAGCGCCGACCGCGCCGTCCTGAAGACCGCGCTGACCCGCGGCTCCTTCGAGTTCCAGGGCCAGAAGTGCTCCGCGTCCTCGCGTGCGTACATCCCGGCCTCCATCTGGAACGACGGCTTCAAGGAGGAGTTCGCGACCGAGGTCGACGGCATCCGCATGGGTGACGTCACCGACCTGTCGAACTTCATCGGCGCCGTCATCGACGAGCGCGCCTTCGCCAAGAACAAGGCCGCGATCGACCGCGCGAAGGCCGACGAGACCTGCACGATCGTCGCCGGCGGCACGTACGACGACTCCGAGGGCTGGTTCGTCCGCCCGACCGTCATCGAGTGCACCGACCCGGAGAACGAGGTCTTCACGACCGAGTACTTCGGCCCGATCCTCGCGGTGCACGTCTACGACGACGAGAAGTACGACGAGATGCTGACCCAGATGGAGTCGGTCTCGGACTACGCCCTCACCGGCTCGGTCATCGCGGGCGACCGCGCGGCCGCCGCGTACACCATGGAGAAGCTCCGCTTCGCGGCCGGCAACTTCTACATCAACGACAAGTCGACCGGCGCCGTCGTCGGCCAGCAGCCCTTCGGCGGCGGCCGCGCCTCGGGCACCAACGACAAGGCCGGCGCCCCGCAGAACCTGATGCGCTGGACGCTGACCCGCGCCATCAAGGAGACGCTGGTCCCGCCGACCGACTACGGCTACCCCCACATGGGCTGACCCCCACCGCCGCCTGAGCGGCCGCTGATCACCGCCCCCCTCCTCGGTCCCCCAACTGAGGACGGGGGCGGTTCTCATGCGCGCTGCCCCGCGCGGCCCGCCACCCGCCGGGTCAGGAAGTCGTCGATCAGTGAGGCGATCGCCGGGGCGTGGGTCTCCAGGGCGAAGTGGCCGGTGGGGAGGAGGTGGAGCTCGGCGTCGGGGAGGTCGCGGCGGAAGGCCTCGGCGCCGGACGGGGGGAAGATCTCGTCGCCCTCGCCCCAGACGGCGAGGAGCGGGACCCGGGTGGTGCGGAAGTACTCCTGGAAGGCGGGGTAGAGGGCGAAGTTGGAGCCGTAGTCGGCGATCAGGTCCAGCTGGACGGCGTCCTGGCCGTCGCGGGCCATCAGGGCCGCGTCGTGGTGCCAGGCGTCGGGGCTGAGGAGGTCGCGGTGGGCGGCGGGGACGCCCGTCTCGTACTGCCACCGGATTCCGTCGAGGGAGCGGATGGCGCGGACCGGGGCCTCGGTCTCGGGGGTGCGTTCGGCGATCAGGGCGAGGACGGGGGCCCAGGCGTCGGCGCCGAGGCCCTCCTCGTAGGCGTTGCCGTTCTGGGTGACGATCGCGGTGACGCGCTCGGGGTGGGCGAGGGCGAGGCGCAGGCCGATGGGGGCGCCGTAGTCCTGGACGTAGAGCGCGAACCGGTCGAGGCCGAGGGCCTCGGTGAAGTCGGAGGTGAGGGAGGCCAGTTCGGCGAAGGTGTAGTCGAAGGCGTCGGCGGAGGGCGCGGCGCTGCGGCCGAAGCCCAGGTGGTCGGGGGCGATCAGCCGATAGCGGTGGGCGAGTCGCGGGATCAGGTCGCGGAACATGTGCGAGCTGGTGGGGAAGCCGTGCAGCAGGAGCAGCACGGGGGCGTCGGCGGGGCCCGCCTCCCGGTAGAAGATCTCGTGGCCGCGGACGGTGACGGTGCGGTGGTGGACCGGGAGGACCGGGAGGACGGGCATCGTTTCTAACCCCTCATGTGCAGATGACTGGTTGACTGCGAGCAGAGTCAAGCGCGCCCGTCACTAACCTGTCAAGAGTGAGTCAAGGGTTAGGGAGGCGTGTCGTGGGGTGGGCCATCTCAGATAGTAGGAAGTCCGAGTAATTGTGGAGACAGATCCGGCCGGCTGCCCTAGCTTTGTAGAAGCCGAACGTCCCGCTCCATCGAGCGCAGGGCGGTCGAGAGCGCGACGCCCCGAGCAGGCAACCCCTGCGGCGGCGCTCCCCGCCCCTTCCGGCGCCTTCGATCACGCTGATCTCAAGGAGTCGATCCCTCATGGCCGCTCAGACCGCCGTCCGCGTCCGCCACTCCTCCACCCGCCCCAGCGACGACGCCCGCAAGAACGCCGCCGCCGCCCTCCAGCGCGCCCTCGACCGCCGTGACAACGGCGGCGCCACCGGCCACTGAGGACCGCGAGGCAGGCCTGCGAGGCGTACGAGATCCAGGCCGAGCCTCCCCGCGTCGCCCCGCGGTGGCCCCCGCACCGGTCACCGCGCGGCAGCGGCCGCGGGCTTCCTCGCCTCGATCAGGGTGCGCGCCGAGTGCGCCACGAACGGCCCCCGCTCGCGGATGCGCGCGTCCAGCTCGCGCAGGCGCGGCAGGTGCCCCTCCACCGTGAAGCCCGGCACGATCCAGATCACCTTGCGCAGGAACCACACCACGGCGCCGATGTCGCGGAACTCCATCCGCAGCCGCTCCGCCCGCAGGTCGACCACGTCGAGGCCGGCCGCCCGCGCCGCCGCGGCCTCGTCGTCCGGATGGCGCAGCCGGGCCGCCTCGGGCTGGGGACCCAGGAAGTACTCGACCAGCTCCCACACGCTGGCCGGACCCACGTGCTGTGCCAGATAGGTGCCCCCGGGCCGCAGCACCCGCGCGATCTCGTCCCACCACACGGTCGCCGGATGCCGGCTGGTGACCAGGTCGAAGGCCGCGTCGCCGAACGGCAGCGGCGGCTCGTCCGGGTCGGCCACCACCACGACCCCGCGCGGGTGCAGCAGCTCGGTGGCGCGGGCGACGTTCGGCGGCCAGGACTCGGTGGCCGCCGCCGTCGGCGGCAGCACCGGCACCCCGGCGAGCACCTCGCCGCCCCCGGTCTGCACGTCCAGCGAGGACCGGACGCCGGCCAGACGCTCGCCGATGAGCCGCTGATAGCCCCAGGACGGCCGCAGTTCGGTCGCCCGTCCGTCCAGCCAGGAGAAGTCCCAGCCGTCCACGGGTGCCTGCGACGCCTCCGCCACGAGTTCCTCGAAAGTGCGCGTCATGACCGCATTATCGACGGCGCGCCTTCCCGCGTTCAGGAGGATCGTCCGCATCCTGGACATGACGTGTCAGACGATGGGACGAAGAGTAGGGTGCCGACATGTCTCACAGCATCAATCTCGCAGTCATCCCCGGCGACGGCATCGGCCAGGAGGTCGTGGCCCAGGGCCTCAAGGTCCTTTCGGCCGTCCTTCCCGAGGATGTGAAGCTGGAGACGAAGGAGTACGACTTCGGCGCCAAGCGCTACCACGCGACCGGTGAGACCCTCACCGACGCCGACCTCGACGCCCTCAAGGGGCACGACGCGATCCTGCTCGGCGCGATCGGCGACCCGTCGGTCCCGTCCGGCGTCCTGGAGCGGGGCTTCCTGCTGAAGCTGCGCTTCGCCTTCGACCACCACGTCAACCTGCGCCCCTCGAAGCTGCTCCCCGGCGTCGCGACCCCGCTCGCCGGCCAGCCCGAGATCGACTTCGTCGTCGTCCGCGAGGGCACCGAGGGCCCGTACACCGGCAACGGCGGCACCATCCGCAAGGGCACCGAGCACGAGGTCGCCACCGAGGTCTCCGTCAACACCGCCTTCGGTGTCGAGCGCGTGGTCCGGGACGCCTTCGCCCGCGCCCAGGCCCGCCCCCGCAAGAAGCTGACGCTGGTCCACAAGAACAACGTCCTGACCTTCGCGGGCCACCTGTGGACGAACATCTTCAACAAGGTCGCGGCCGAGTTCCCCGAGGTCACCACCGACTATCTGCACGTCGACGCGGCGACGATCTTCCTCGTCACCGACCCCGCCCGCTTCGACGTCATCGTCACCGACAACCTCTTCGGCGACATCATCACCGACCTCGCCGCGGCCGTCTCCGGCGGCATCGGCGTCGCCGCCTCGGGCAACATCAACCCGAGCGGCGCGTTCCCGTCCATGTTCGAGCCGGTCCACGGTTCCGCGCCGGACATCGCGGGCCAGGGCAAGGCCGACCCGACGGCCACCGTGCTGTCCGTCGCCCTGCTCCTGCGCCACCTCGGCTACGAGGCCGAGGCCGCCCGGATCGAGGCGGCCGTCGCGGCCGACCTCGCCGAGCGGGGCGACGCGAAGAACGCCTCCCGCACGACGGACGAGATCGGCGACGCGCTCGCGGTACGAGTAGCGAGCTGACCCGCCGCTGAATTCCACCCAGCCGCCGGGTCGCACACAGCACCCGGCGGCTGTACCTATGCGGTCGCAGGGTGCCACCATCGAATCCTGGACCGCGCACACCGTTTCGTGCACCGGTCCCCACGGGCGATAATCGAACGTGGGGCCGCGGCATGCGGGAAAGCTCGGACGTCCTAGCAGTACGGCGTGACTGCGGAGCGGCGTGAGCGCGGTCCGACCCACACAACCGGTGAAGGACAAGCACTCATGACGACGCCCACCATCGAGCTCAAGCCCTCCTCCAGCCCGCTGTCCGACGCGGAGCGCGAGGCGATCCTGGCCAACCCGGGATTCGGCCGGCACTTCACCGACCACATGGTCACCATCCGCTGGACGGAGGGCCGCGGCTGGCACGACGGCGAGCTCGTGCCGTACGGCCCGCTCTCCCTGGACCCGGCGACCAACGTCCTGCACTACGCGCAGGAGATCTTCGAGGGCCTGAAGGCCTACCGCCGCCCCGACGGCTCCGTCGCCAGCTTCCGCCCGGACGCCAACGCCCGCCGCTTCCAGCGCTCCGCGCACCGGCTCGGCATGCCCGAGCTGCCGGTCGAGACCTTCATCGAGGCCTGTGACGTCCTGGTCCGCCAGGACGAGGCGTGGGTGCCGGAGCACGGCGGCGAGGCGTCGCTCTACCTGCGACCCTTCATGATCGCGACCGAGGTCGGCCTCGGTGTCCGGCCGGCCAACGAGTACCTCTTCGTCGTCATCGCCTCCCCGGCGGGACCGTACTTCCCCGGCGGCGTGAAGCCCGTCTCCATCTGGGCGTCCGAGGACCGCGTCCGTGCCGTCCCCGGCGGCGTGGGCGACGCCAAGACCGGCGGCAACTACGCCGCCTCCCTGCTCGCGCAGGCGGAGGCGGCGGAGAAGGGCTGCGACCAGGTCTGCTACCTCGACGCGGTCGAGCACAAGTGGGTCGAGGAACTCGGCGGCATGAACCTCTACTTCGTCTACGGCGGCAAGGACGGCGAGAAGACGAGGATCGTCACCCCGACCCTCACCGGTTCGCTGCTCGCGGGCATCACCCGCGACTCCCTCCTCAAGCTCGCCGCCGACCTCGGCTACGAGCCCGAGGAGGGCCGGGTCTCCATCGACCAGTGGCAGCAGGACACCGCGAACGGCAGCCTCACCGAGGTCTTCGCGTGCGGCACCGCCGCCGTCATCACCCCGGTCGGCACGGTCAAGTCCGCCCGGGGCGAGTGGCAGCACTCGGGCGGTGAGCCCGGCGAGGTCACGATGAGGCTGCGCGAGACGCTGCTCGCCATCCAGACCGGCAAGGCCGAGGACGTCCACGGCTGGATGCACGAGCTGGGCGGCAAGTGACGGACGGGGAGTTACGACTCCGAGTCCACCAGGGCGCCCGGGACGGTCACCGTCCCGGGCGCTTTCGCGTCCGGAGCCGTCTCCCGCGCAGGCGCCGTCTCCTCGGCCGCGGCCGTCTCCGGTGCCGGAGCCTTCGCGGGCGTGAGCACCGCGTACAGCACACCGCCCACCAGCCCGGACAGCACGAAGCTGGCGTCGATCCCGCCGGTCAGGGAGAGCAGCGGCCCCTCGTAGAGCGGCGTCGACACGGCGGCCAGACCGACGGCCGCGCCGATCGCCCAGGAGGCGGTGGCGCGCGGGTGCCAGCCGGCCGAGAACCAGTAGACGCCGCCGCGCGAGCGCCGGTTGTAGACCTGGAGCGCCTCCGCGTCGTACGTACCGCGGCAACGCCGGTGTCCGATCAGGGTGATGACCGCCCACGGCGTGCCGATCGCGGTGAGCAGCAGCACGAACGAGGTCATGGCGGTCTGCGCGTCCGAGGCGAAGTGGCCGAGGAAGACGAAGGCGGTGGCGACCACCGCCACGACGAGGGTGGCGCGGGCCCGGGTGGCCTTCGGCAGGATCGCGTCGAGGTCGAGGCCCATCGAGTACAGCATCAGACCGGCGTTGCCGATGGAGCCGGCCGTCGCGGCGATCAGCAGCGGGACGAGGTACCAGACCGGCGAGGCGGCGACCAGCGGACCGGCGTAGTCGAGGCCGCCGCGGGCCGCCAGGGCGGTGACGGTGCCGAAGAGCTGGGGGATCAGCAGGCCGACGAGCAGGCCCAGACAGGTGGCGCGCCAGACGGACTTCTGGCTGTGCCGCTCGGGGGAGACGTAGCGGGTGTAGTCGCCGAGCAGGGTGATGAAGGCGACCGGGCCGCTGAGCCCGGCGGCGACGGCGGACAGCAGCCAGGTCGGCCAGAACGAGCCCAGCAGATACGGGGTGTCCGGCACCGCGGCGGTGGTGAAGTCGCCCGCGTAGGCGAAGAGTCCGACGGCGAGCAGCACGGTCATGCCGACGGCGAGGCCCTTGCTCAGCTTCAGCAGCAGCCGGTAGCCGAAGACCGCGGCGACCACGGTGAGGGCGGCGAGCAGCGCGTAGACGGCGGCGTGGGTGGCGTCGCCGGTGGGCAGGCCGATCAGGCGCTCCAGCGTGCCGACCATCACGTCGCCGCCGATCCACAGGGTCAGCGCGGTGTAGCCGAGGGAGAGCAGCAGGCCCACCACCGAGCCGACCAGCCGGCCGCGGACGCCGAAGAAGGCGCCGGAGGAGGTGGAGAGGTTGGTGGCGGTGCGCAGCGAGACGAGCGCGAGCGGGGCGGTGACGGCGACGCCGACGAGGGTGCCGGCGACGACGGAGGTCACCGAGCCCCACAGGTCGAGCCCGAAGGAGACCGGGAGCCAGCCGAAGACGATCACGCCGAGGCAGAGGTTCGAGCCGAGCAGGATCGAGACGAGATCGCGGGGGCCGCTGGTGCGTTCCGCCTCGGGGATGGTGTCGACTCCGCGCTGTTCTATCGCCATGGGGACTCCCGGGGGAATGGGGGGGGACGGGGGAAGGGCGGCGTGGGGGGATTTAGAGTGACGTTCAATGTGACTCACGTCGTCCGGTCACGTCAATGCTTGGAAGCTGCGGTTTCAGCATTTAGAGTGTTGCTCAAATATGTCGCTCACGCAGGAGGTGTTTGGGGCGTGCGACTGACCCCCACGGAACGCGACCGGCTGCTGATCTTCGGAGCCGCCGAGCTCGCCCGCGCCCGCCGGGCCCGTGGCCTGAGGCTGAATGTGCCCGAGGCCACCGCCCTCATCGCCGACACCGTCTGCGAGGCCGCCCGCGACGGCAAGCGACTCGCCGAGGCGATCGAGGCGGCCCGCTCCGTCCTCGGCCCCGACGACGTCCTGCCGGGCGTCGCCGACGTCGTCACCGAGGTCCATGTCGAGGCCGTCTTCGACGACGGATCACGGCTGGCCGTCGTCTCCGACCCCATCGGCGGGGGCTCCCTGGGAGCGGGCGCGCCCGGCGCGCTGCTCCCCGGGCCCGCGTACGAGGAGGCGGAGCCGGCCGTCACGCTGACCGTCCGCAACACCGCGACGGTCCCGGTCAGCGTGACCTCCCACTTCCACTTCTTCGAGGCCAACCCGCGGCTGGCCTTCGAACGCGCCGCCGCGTACGGCATGCGCCTGGCCATCCCGGCCGGCGCGTCCTTCCGCTTCGACCCGGGCGGCGAGGCCGAGGTCGGCCTCGTCCCCATCGGCGGCGCCCGTGTCGCCATCGGCTTCGCGGGCCTGGTCGACGGACCGCTGGACGCCCCCGGAGCGAAGGAGGAGGCCCTGCGCAGGGCCGCCGCCTGCGGATACCTGGGTGTCGAGACCACCGCGCCCGGCGCGCCCGGCGAGCCCGAGAAGGAGGGCAACTGATGGACCCCTACGAGTACGCCTCCGTGCACGGCCCGCGGGCCGGCGACCGGGTCGTCCTGGGCGACTCCGGCCTCGTCGTACGCGTCGAGTCCGACTCCCAGCGGGCCGGCGACGAGTTCCTGGCCGGCTTCGGCAAGACCGCCCGCGACGGGCTGCACCTCAAGGCCGCCGCCGTCCGCGAGACCTGCGACGTCGTGATCAGCAACGTCCTGGTCATCGACGCCGTCCAGGGCATCCGCAAGGTCTCCATCGGCATCCGCGAGGGCCGGATCCACGCCATCGGCCGGGCCGGCAACCCCGACACCCTCGACGGCGTCGACGTCGTCGTCGGCACCGGCACCTCGATCGTCTCCGGCGAGGGCCTGATCGCCACCGCAGGCGCCGTCGACACCCACGTCCACCTGCTCTCGCCCCGGATCATGGAGGCCTCGCTCTCCAGCGGCGTCACCACGGTCATCGGGCAGGAGTTCGGCCCCGTCTGGGGCGTCGGCGTCAACTCGCCCTGGGCGCTCAAGCACGCCTTCAACGCCTTCGACGCCTGGCCGGTCAACGTCGGCTTCCTCGGCCGCGGCTCCTCCTCGGACCCGGCGCCCCTCGTCGAGGCCCTGGCCGAGGGCGGCGCGTCCGGCTTCAAGGTCCACGAGGACATGGGCGCCCACACCCGCGCCCTCGACACCGCCCTCCGGGTCGCCGAGGAGTACGACGTGCAGGTCGCCCTGCACTCGGACGGCCTCAACGAGTGCCTGTCGGTGGAGGACACCCTGGCCGTCCTGGAGGGCCGGACGATCCACGCCTTCCACATCGAGGGCTGCGGCGGCGGACACGTACCGAACGTTCTGAAGATGGCGGGCGTGCCGAACGTCATCGGCTCCTCCACCAATCCCACCCTGCCCTTCGGCCGCGACGCGGTCGCCGAGCACTACGGGATGATCGTCTCCGTCCACGACCTGAAGACCGACCTGCCCGGCGACGCCGCCATGGCGCGCGACCGGATCCGGGCCGGGACGATGGGCGCGGAGGACGTCCTGCACGACCTGGGCGCGATCGGGATCACCTCGTCCGACGCACAGGGCATGGGAAGGGCCGGCGAGACCGTACGCCGGACCTTCGCCATGGCCGGGAAGATGAAGGCCGAGCTGGGCCCCCTGGAGGGCGACGGCGCGCACGACGACAACGCGCGCGTGCTCCGCTACATGGCCAAGCTCACCATCAACCCGGCGATCGCCCACGGCCTCGCCCACGAGATCGGCTCGATCGAGGTCGGCAAGCTGGCCGACATCGTGCTGTGGCGGCCGGAGTACTTCGGCGCCAAGCCGCAGCTGGTGCTGAAGTCCGGTTTCCCCGCGTGGGGGGTCGTGGGCGATCCGAACGCGGCCACGGACACCTGCGAACCGCTCGTCCTCGGCCCGCTGTTCGGCGGGCACGGCGCGACCGCCGCCGACATCTCGGTCGCGTTCGTCGCCCAGGCCGCGATCGACCTCGGCTCCGACCGCATGCCGACCCGCCGCCGGCGCGTCCCGGTGCGCGGCACCCGGGGGATCGGCCCCGGCAACCTGCTCCTCAACTCGCGCATCGGCGACGTCCAGGTCGACGGCCGCACCGGCCTGGTGTCCCTCGACGGCTCCCCGATCCGCTCGGAGGCGGCCGAGTCCGTCTCGCTCAACCGCCTCTACTTCCTCTGACCTGCTTAGGACCCGTACTCATGACGTACCGCATGCCCGCCGAGTGGACCCCCCACGAGCGGACCTGGATGGCCTGGCCCAGCACCAACCCCACCTTCACCAACGAGGAGGAGCTGGCCGAGGCCCGTGAGGCGTGGGCGTCCGTGGCCCGCGCCGTGCGCCGCTTCGAGCCGGTGACGATGGTCGTGGCCCCCGGCGACGGCGAGTCCGCCCGCGCCCTGCTCGGCGACGACGTCGAGCTGGTCGAGCGCGAGCTGGACGACGCCTGGATGCGGGACATCGGCCCCACCTTCGTCAAGGACGAGGAGGGCCGGATCGCCGCCGTGGACTGGGTGTTCAACGGTTGGGGCGCCCAGGACTGGGCCCGCTGGGAGCACGACTCCAAGATCGCCCGCCATGTCGCCGACGTGGCCGGCGTGCCGGTGGTGAGCAGCGCTCTTGTCAACGAGGGCGGCGCCATCCACGTCGACGGCGAGGGCACCGTCCTGCTCACCGACACGGTGCAGCTGGGCGCGGGCCGCAACCCCGAGTGGACCCGTCAGGAGGTCGAGGCCGAGATCCACGCCAGGCTCGGCACCACCAAGGCGATCTGGCTCCCGCACGGCCTGGCCGGCGACTACGGCCTGTACGGCACCCAGGGCCACGTCGACATCGTCGCCGCCTTCGCCCGCCCCGGCACGGTCCTGGTCCACAGCCAGCAGGACCCGGCCCACCCCGACCACGAGCGCTCCCGGCTCTACGTCAACCTCCTGCGCGGCCAGACCGACGCCCAGGGCCGCCCCCTGGAGGTCATCGAGGTTCCGGCCCCGACCGTCCTGAAGGACGAGGAGGGCGACTGGGTCGACTACTCGTACATCAACCACTACCTCTGCAACGGCGGCGTGGTGCTGTGCGGCTTCGACGACCCGAACGACGAGGTCGCGGCCGGGATCTTCCGCCGGCTCTTCCCGGAGCGGGAGGTCGTCCTGGTCGACGCCCGCCCGATCTTCGCGGGCGGCGGCGGCATCCACTGCATCACCCAGCAGCAGCCGGCGGGCCCGACGGCCTAGCCAAATCCGCTGGTCATGGCCGCACGCCCCGTGACAGCGTGCGGCCATGACCACGCACTCCTCCGGCCGCTACAGCCTCACGTATCTGTACTCCGTCCCCGACGACGCCTGGTACGTGGAGCTGGACGAGGTGGACGGCCTGCGGCAGCTGGCCATCGGGATCGTGCCGGACGAGGATCCGGCGCGGGAGCCGACGGTCTGCTTCGACACCCGCGGGGGCGAGCGGCACATCCCGTACGACGTCCTGCGCTGGTTCATGAAGGCGGTCGACGAGGAGATCCGCACCTCCCGCGCCTGGATGGAGCTGCGCCCCGACCTCGTCGAGCTGATCCATGCCCTGCGGCAGGAGGACCTCGGCGTGATCGACGACGACGATCTGCCGCCCGTCCTCGCCCGGCTGCGCGCCACCCTGCCCGAAGCCGACCTCGCCGTCGTGATGCGCCATGCCTACGGGCGTGGGCCCGACGGCGGCATCCTGTAGAACGTACGAGTGAGTCAGAGCAGCAACCCGCCCCATCACCCCCGCCGCCGCAACCAGGCGGCCCCGCCGCGCGAGGACGTCCTCGCCGCCGCCATGGACACCATCGCCGAGCGCGGACTCGACGGGCTCACCATGGCCGGCCTCGGGCGGCAGGTCGGGATGAGCAGCGGGCACCTCCTCTACTACTTCCGCACCAAGGACGAGCTGCTGCTGCGCACCCTGGAGTGGAGCGAGGGCCGGCTCGGCGCCGAGCGCAGCGCGCTGCTGTCCGGCCCCGGCACCGCGCGGGAGCGGCTCGACGGCTATGTCGACGTGTACGTGCCCGACGGGCCACGCGACCCGCACTGGACGCTCTGGCTGGAGGTCTGGAACCGCTCGCAGAACGCCGACGACGACGCCCGCGCCCGGCAGGCCGCCATCGAGGGCGCCTGGCACCGGGACCTCGTCGCGATCATCGCCGAGGGCGTGTCGCGCGGTGAGTTCCGGGCCGTCGACCCGGACCGGTTCGCGCACCGGATGCGGGCCCTGCTCGACGGGTTCAGCGTGCACGTCGCCGTCGGCATCCCCGGCACCGGACGGGCCCAAGTCCTCGCCCACGTCAGGGAGTTCATCGCCGAAACCCTGATCCCGTGATCTTTAGGTACGCAAGTACTCCCGATCGTTGCGCGTTGCACCCTTGTTGCGGCCGGGCCGCCTCCGGCACGGTTCGGGGCCATGGGACGAGAGCACTGGAAGAAGATCTGGGTCGGCTCGGCCGGAAACATGGTCGAGTGGTTCGACTGGTTCGTGTACGCGAGCTTCGCGACCTACTTCGCGGGGGCGTTCTTCCCCGAGGGGAACGACACCGCCAAGCTCATGAACACGGCCGGCATCTTCGCCGTCGGCTTCTTCATGCGGCCGGTCGGCGGCTGGCTGCTCGGCCGGGTCGGTGACCGCAAGGGCCGCAAGGCGGCCCTGACCCTCACCGTGACGCTGATGTCCGCCTCGGCGGTCCTCATCGCCGTCGCCCCCACCTACTCCGTCGCTGGATACGGCGGCGCCGCCGTCCTCCTCGTGGCCCGGCTCCTCCAGGGCCTGTCCGTCGGCGGCGAGTACGCCGCCAGCGCCACCTACCTCACCGAGGCCTCCGCCCCCGAGCACCGCGGCTTCGCCTCCAGCTTCCAGTACGTGTCGATGACCGCCGGCCAGATCCTGGGCCTCGGCCTCCAGATCGTGCTGCAGCGGACCATGTCCGCCGACGCCCTGCACAGCTGGGGCTGGCGCATCCCCTTCATCATCGGCGCCCTCGGCGCGGCGGTGGTCTTCTACCTGCGCCGCAACATGCTGGAGACCGAGGTGTACGAGGAGACCGCCGACGCCGGCGTCGAGAGCGGCGAGAAGGGCACCCTCAAGGCCCTGTGGGCGCACAAGCGCGAGGCCTTCCTCGTCATCGCGCTCACCATGGGCGGCACGGTCGCCTACTACACGTACACCACCTACCTCACCAAGTACCTGTCCAACTCCGCCGGTCTGTCCAAGCAGACGGCCACCCTGGTGTCCTTCTGCGCGCTGATCGTCTTCGCCTGCCTCCAGCCGCTGGCCGGCCGGCTCTCCGACCGGATCGGCCGCCGCCCGCTGCTGATCACCTTCGCGGTCGGCTCCACCCTCCTCACCGTGCCGATCATGACGCTGCTGCGGCACGCGGGCTCCTTCTGGCCGGCCCTCGGCCTGTCCCTGCTCGCGCTCGTCGTCATCACCGGCTACACCTCGATCAACGCCTGTGTGAAGGCCGAGCTCTTCCCGACCGGTGTGCGCGCCCTCGGCGTCGCCCTGCCCTACGCGATCGCCAACGCCCTCTTCGGCGGCACGGCGGAGTACGTCGCCCTGTGGTTCAAGGACGCGGGCGTCGAGTCCGGCTACTACTGGTACGTCGCGGGCTGCGCGGCCGTCTCCCTGATCGTGTACGTCACCATGCGCGAGACCCGCGACATCGACCTGGGCCGGGTCGGCCGCACCGAACGCGAGCCCGCCGCCACGCCCGTACGGACGAGGGAAGCCGCCGCGGATTCCGCATCGTGAGATTCGCGTCCGCCGTCGCGCGCGGGTGTGGCAGACTTCCGGCGTGCTCGCTACCACCATGATTATCGGCAGCAGCGCGCCGGTCCGCAGTGACCGCTGAACCGCGGGACTCCACCCCCGCGGCAGCGGCCACCGTGCCCCAGACCCGCGCGCAGACCTCTCGCACCCGCGAGGGGTTTTTTCGTTTTCCGGCCCCACCAATCGCCGGAAGCGGACAGCGCGTGAGAATGGGGGCAAGTGGATCCAGACCTTCCGGAGCCACATCCGACAGGAGCCATCAGAGTCATGACCACGGAGAACGGCGAGAGCTCGCGGCTGGACGCCGGCCACGTCGACGACAGCTTCCACGTCTTCGACACGACGCTGCGCGACGGGGCGCAGCGTGAAGGCATCAACCTCACCGTCGCGGACAAGCTGACCATCGCGCGACACCTCGACGAGTTCGGCGTGGGCTTCATCGAGGGCGGCTGGCCCGGAGCCAACCCGCGCGACACGGAGTTCTTCGCCCGCGCCAAGCAGGAGATCGAGTTCCGCAACGCGCAGCTCGTCGCCTTCGGCGCCACCCGCAGGGCCGGCGGCAACGCCGCCGAGGACCCGCAGGTCAAGGCGCTGCTCGACTCCGGTGCTCCGGTGATCACCCTGGTCGCCAAGTCGCACGACCGGCATGTCGAGCTGGCCCTGCGCACCACCCTGGACGAGAACCTGGAGATGGTCCGCGACACCGTCTCCTACCTGCGCTCCCAGGGCCGCCGGGTCTTCGTCGACTGCGAGCACTTCTTCGACGGCTACAAGGGCAACCCGGACTACGCCAAGGCCGTGGTCCGCGCCGCCCACGAGGCCGGCGCCGACGTGGTCGTCCTGTGCGACACCAACGGCGGCATGCTGCCCGCCCAGATCCAGGCCGTCGTCGCCACCGTCCTCGCCGACACCGGCGCCCGCCTCGGCATCCACGCCCAGGACGACACCGGCTGCGCCGTCGCCAACACCCTCGCCGCCGTCGACGCCGGCGCCACCCACGTCCAGTGCACGGCCAACGGCTACGGCGAGCGGGTGGGCAACGCCAACCTCTTCCCCGTGGTCGCGGCCCTGGAGCTGAAGTACGGCAAGAAGGTGCTGCCCGAGGGCGCGCTCGCCGAGATGACCCGGATCTCGCACGCCATCGCCGAGGTCGTCAACCTCACCCCCTCCACCCACCAGCCGTACGTGGGCGTCTCCGCCTTCGCGCACAAGGCGGGCCTGCACGCCTCCGCCATCAAGGTGGACCCGGACCTCTACCAGCACATCGACCCCGAGCTGGTCGGCAACACCATGCGGATGCTCGTCTCCGACATGGCCGGCCGCGCCTCCATCGAGCTCAAGGGCAAGGAGCTCGGCGTCGACCTGGGCGACGACCGGGCCCTCGTCGCCCGGGTGGTCGAGCGGGTCAAGGAGCGCGAGCTCCAGGGCTACACCTACGAGGCGGCCGACGCCTCCTTCGAGCTGCTGCTCCGCGAGGAGGCCGAGGGCAGGCCCCGCCGCTACTTCCGTACGGAGTCGTGGCGGGCGATCGTCGAGGACCGCCCGGACGGCACCCACGCCAACGAGGCCACGGTGAAGCTGTGGGCCAAGGGCGAGCGGATCGTCGCCACCGCCGAGGGCAACGGCCCCGTCAACGCCCTCGACCGGGCGATGCGCGTCGCCCTGGAGCGGATCTACCCGCAGCTCGCCAAGTTCGAGCTGGTCGACTACAAGGTCCGCATCCTGGAGGGCCGCCACGGCACCGAGTCCACCACCCGGGTCCTGATCACCACCAGCGACGGCAACGGGGAGTGGTCGACGGTGGGCGTCGGAGAGAACGTCATCGCCGCCTCCTGGCAGGCCCTGGAGGACGCCTTCACCTACGGACTGCTGCGGGTGGGCATCGAACCGGCGGAATAGTCGCCTTCGCCGCATTTAGGGATATGCCTGCTATGTCCTGTTCGGCGCCGTTCGGGTAGCGTCGAACCATGAGGACCAGGGCGATACCGGTGATGCCGGCACTGTCGGCCCTCGCCGGGCTGATACTCCTGCTGCTCCTGGTCCTGGCACCCACCGCGGGTGCCAGGACCACGGGCATATCCGACGCCGCCGCCGCCCTCAAGCAGGGCCCGGTGTACGTCGACCCCGGCGCGGCCGCCCAGCTGTCGCGGGCCGACGCGGACGCCCTCGCCGAGAAGATCAAGGACGCCGACAAGCCGCTCTTCGTGGCCGTACTGCCCGCGAACGCGCAGTTCCCGCCCGAGGACCTGTTCCAGAACCTGCGCACCCAGACCGGCATCACCGGGCTCTACGCGATCCGCCTCGGCGACGGCTTCGACGCCAAGGCCGACCGGTCGGTGATGTCCTCCGACGCCGTGGACAACCTCGTCACCTCCGTACGGCAGCCCGGTGTGGACGCCAGGACGGAGCTGAACAACTTCGTCGACCAGGCCCTGCCCACCCTGCGCGGCTCCGCGCCCGCGAGCTGGGGCACCGTCGGCCAGGACTCCGGAGTGCCGGTGGCCGGACTGGTCACCCTGGGCGCGGTCGCCGCGGCCGGCGGCGCCGGAGCCTACGCGGTCGTCCGGCAGAAGCGGCGCCGCAAGGAGGCCGAGGAGCGAGAGGCCCTCGACAGGCTGCGGGTCGTGGTCGACGAGGACATCACCGCCTTCGGCGAGGAGCTGGAGCGGCTCGACTTCCATCCGGCGGAGGCGGGCGCGGACGACGCCATGCGGGGCGACTACGAGCGGGCCCTCGACTCCTACGACCAGGCGAAGTCCCTCATGGGCTCCGCGACCCACCCGCACGACGTGCGCGCGGTCACCCAGGCCCTGGAGGACGGCCGCTGGTCGCTCGCCGTCCTGGCCGCCCGCCGCGAGGGCCGGCCGCTGCCCGAGCGGCGCCCGCCCTGCTTCTTCGACCCGCGCCACGGCCCCTCCGCGGAGGACCGCACCTGGACGCCGGCGGGCGGCGCCGCCCGGCAGGTCCCGGTCTGCGCCGCCGACGCGGCCCGCCTGGACGAGGGCCTCGACCCGCAGGCCCGCACCGTCGCCACCGACGGCGGCCGCCGCCCCTACTGGGAGGCGGGACCGGCGTACGGCCCGTGGGCCGGCGGCTATTTCGGCGGCGGCCTGCTGCCCGGCCTGCTCATGGGCACCATGCTCGGCTCGATGCTCGCCACCCCGGCCTACGCCGGCGAATACGGCGGCGGTGACTTCCAGGACTTCCAGGGCGGCGACTTCTCCGGCGCCGACTTCAGCTCCGGCGACTTCGGCTCCGGCGACTTCGGCGGCGGCGGAGGCTTCGACGGGGGCGGAGGCTTCGACGGCGGCGGAGGCTTCTGAACGCCGGACCCCCTCGGGTCAGACCAGCGGCTTCACCGACATCAGCAGATGGCGGTGGGCGTCGCCCTCCCCGGCGGTGATCAGCGCCCGCTGCCCCGGACCGAGCAGCCGCAGCCGCAGCGTGGAGGCCTCGAACGAGCCGAGCGCGTCGAGCAGATAGCCCGGGTTGAAGGCGACCGTCATCGACTCGGCCCCGGTCAGCGCGGCCGGCAGCCGCTGCGAGGCCACGTCGTCCTCGTACCCGGCCTGAAGGTGCACCGTCGTGCCGTCGAACGCGAGCTGCACCGGACTGTCGCCCTCCGCCACCACCGCGACCCGCCGCACCGCCTCGACCAGCGGGGCCCGCTCGGTGACGGCCACCGCGTGCTCCCCGAGCGCGAAGAGCTTGTCGTGCCGGGGCAGCCGGCCGTCGAGGAGGCGGGTCGTCGTCCGCATGCCGCCGCTCTCGAAGCCGAACGAGCCGCCGTCAAGGGCGAGCCGGACCGTCCCCGCACCGGCCAGCGAGCGCGCGATCTCGGTGAGCCGGCGCGCGGGCACCACCACGTCGGCGGCCGCCTTCGCGCCGGCGTCCGGCTTCCACTCCAGGGTGCGCACCGCGTACCGGTAGCGGTCGGTGGCGGCCAGTGTCATCGTCGTGCCGTCCAGGCCGAGCCGTATCCCGGTCAGCACCGGCAGCGAGTCGTCCCGGCCGGCCGCCACCGCCACGTGCCCCACGGCGGCGGCGAAGGCGTCCGCGTCCACCTCGCCGCACCACGCGGGCAGCGCGGGCTGGGCCGGATAGTCGTCCAGGGGCAGCAGCGAGAGCCCGAAACGGGCGTCACCGCCGGTCACCGAGAGGCGCGCCCCGTCGACCGCGAAGTCCACCGGGCCCTGCGGCAGCACCTTGCAGATGTCGAGCAGCCGCCGCCCGAGCACCAGCGCCCGGCCCTCGCGCCCGGTGTCGGCGTCCACCTCGATCCGGGCGGATGCCTCGTAGTCGAGACCCGAGACGCGCAGACCGCCGTCCGCCGCCTCCAGAAGCAGACCGCCGAGCACGGGGACGGGGGAGCGGACGGGCAGCACACGCGCGGCCCAGGCCACGGCCTCGGTCAACACACCGCTGTCGATACGGAATTCCATGCCGCCGACGCTAGCGGCCGCCACTGACAATCGAGCCGGCTGCGGCACGGGACCGGCGACGGGGCGGCACCGAGGCACGGCACCCGCCGGCCGGGATCCGCTGCCGGGACACGCAGCGGCGAGCCCGTGCGGGAATCCGGCCGCGCCGGTGATCGTTCCCTCCCCGGAAGGCAGTTCGCGAGGACGAGGGGGAGTGCGATGAGCGAGGTCCACGGCACGGTGGCGCCCGGATTCGAGTCCGTGCGGGAGGAGTTCGCCGGCGTCGTCGCCGACGAGGCGCGCGACGGCGGCGCCCAGCTCGCGGTCTACCACCGGGGCCGCCAGGTCGTCGACCTGTGGGGCGGCGACGGGGTCGACGGCGACTCGCTGCTCGCCCTCTACTCCTCCGCCAAGGGCGCCACCGCCCTGGTCGTCGCCCTGCTCGTCCAGGAGGGCGCGCTCGACCTCGACCGGGAAGTGGCGTCCTACTGGCCCGAGTTCGCCGCCGAGGGCAAGGGCGCGGTCACCCTGCGCGGCCTGCTCGCCCACCGGGCCGGGGCGATCGGCGTCGAGGGCGGCTTCAGCCTCGACGAGCTCGCCGACGACCGGCTGGTCGCGGCCCGGATCGCCGCCCACCGCCCCTACTGGGAGCCGGACACCGGGCACGGCTACCACGCCCTCGCCTTCGGCGCCCTGGCCGGCGAGGTGGTCCTGCGGGCCACCGGCCGGACGGTCCAGGAGCTCTACGAGGAGCGGATCCGCGCCCCCTACGGGATCGAGTACCACCTCGGCCTCCCCGAGGAGCTGGAGTCCCGCTTCCGCCCGGCCCTGCCGATGCTGCCCACCCCGGCCCAGCAGGCCCTCCAGGAGGCGAACCCGATCGCCCCCGACAGCCTGATGGCCATCGCCTTCTGCCTGCACACCGAGCCGCCCTTCGACGTCCTCGCGTACGGCAACTCCCGCGCCCTGCACGTCGCGGCCCCGCTCTCCGGCGGCGGCGTCGGCAGCGCGCGCGGCCTCGCCCGGATGTACGCGGCGGTCGCGGGCGAGCTCGACGGCCGGCCCCCGCTCCTCAAGCCGGACGTCCTCGCCGAGGTCTCCCGCGTCCACTCCTCCGGCACGGACCTGGTCACCGGCGAGAAGAACGCCTTCAGCCTCGGCTTCGTCCCGCTCGCCACCCGGCACCCCGAGCTCGGCCCGACGGCGATCGGCCACAGCGGCGTCCCCGGCACCCAGTCCTTCGCGGACGCCTCCCGGTCCCTCTCCTACAGCTACGCCCGCCGCCGCTGCGCCTTCGCCGGCGGCCCGGGCGCGCCGGAGAACGAGCGGCTGATCCGGGCGGTGACGGCCGCCGCGGACCGCCAGGAGGCCTGAGCCGCAGGGCCAGGAACGCCGAGCGCCCGCCCTCCGTGACGACGGAGAGGCGGGCGCGCTCGTTTCCCGGTGGATCCCGGTGCTTCCCGGTGGTTCCCGGTGCTTCCCGGTGCTTCCCGGTGGTTCCCGGTGGTTCCCGGTGGTTCCCGGTGGATCCCGGTGCTTCCCGGTGGGGGAAGGGTCCGCTCAGGCGGCGTTCTTGATCGCGGAGATGTCGAAGTTCAGCTTCACCTTGTCGCTGACCATGACGCCGCCGGTCTCCAGGGCCGCGTTCCAGGTCAGGCCCCACTCGGAGCGCAGGATCTCGGCCGAGCCCTCGAAGCCGACGCGCTCGTTGCCGTAGACGTCCGTGGCGACGCCGTTGAACTCCAGGTCGATGGCGAGCGGCTTGGTGACGTCCTTGATGGTGAGGTCGCCGGTGATGCGGTAGGCGTCCCCGCCCAGCTGCTCGGCCCCGGTGGAGCGGAAGGTCATCAGCGGGAAGCGCTCGGCGTCGAAGAAGTCGCCGCTGCGCAGGTGGTTGTCGCGGTCGGCGATGCCGGTGTCGATGGAGGCGATCCTGACGTCGATCACGGCGCTGGAGGCGGCCGGGTCGGCGCCGTTCAGGTCCAGCGTGCCCTCGTGCTCGGCGAAGCTGCCGCGGACGTTGGTGACCATCGCGTGGCGGACGGTGAAGCCGATGCTGCTGTGGGCCGGGTCGATGGTGTACGAGCCGGTCAGGGCGGCCAGGGCCGGGTCCACCGGGAGGGTGGCGACGGCGGAGGCGGTGGCGACGGCGGACTCGTTGTTCTTGCGGCTGAAGAGACCCATGACTGCTCCTTGGGGACGGTGCGCGGGGGAGGCGCTCTGCTGGGCTTCGCTTTGTTGAAGCTTCAACGAGAACGACCATAACCCCATTCCGTTCAACTTTCAACATCTTGGTTCGGGTGAGTCCCCCTGTTCACCCGGAAGGCCCGCAACCGACCCCCGAGGCCCTCTAGCGGACGCGCGTAGACCTGCGCCACCATCTCCCTGCGCGATCCACACGTACGGTCACTCCCAGGAGGAACTGAACTGTGAAGCTCCGCTCCGTCCTCACCGCCCTCGCCCTCGTCCTCGGCGCCCTCTTCGCCCCTGGCTTCGGCGTCCTGTCCACCGCCACCGACGCCCACGCGGTCACCAAGATCAGCCATGCCACCGCCACCTCGATGTTCCGCGAGGTCGGCATCACGTGGTCCTCGTCCGGCGGCTGCTCGGACCGCTACAACTCCACCTGCACGTCCTTCGAGCAGCTCAACCTCGCCACCGCCCAGGGCGCCCAGACCCTCAAGCGCGCCAGCGGCTGCGCCCTCAACATCACGGGCGGCACCGAGACCGGCCACGCGGGCGGCACGTACTCCCACTGGAACGGCTACAAGCTCGACTACAGCAAGTACACCTGCGTCGGGAACTACATCAAGAACACCTTCACCTACATAGGTGTCCGCGGTGACGGCGCCCCGCAGTGGAAGTCCGGCTCCGGCAACATCTACGCCGACGAGGGCAACCACTGGGACGTCACCTACTACAACTGCGGCGGCTGCTGAGCCACTTGGGTCCACCGGGGTCCACCCGGGTCCCACTTGGACTTACCGCAGGGGGTTGTTGGACTGGAGGGGCCGTCGGCGCGCGATCTCGTTGACGGTGGTCCGTCACGCGGGCCAACTAGTGCGCATGTCGCACCCATACCCTCCCTCCGCGGCGCGGCGGCTGCGCACGATCTGTGCGCTGGCCGCCGCTGCCTCCGCCGTGCTCGCCCTGGCCGGCCCGGCCCGCGCCGGCGCCCCGCCCACGGCCACGGCTCCGGCCGCCCCGTCGGCCGCCGCCGAGACGGCCTCCTCCGTCGTCATCGGCTCCGAGCAGCTCTCCGTCGCCGTCGCCGAGGACTTCCCCCGCGTCCTGTCGTACACCGACCGGGCCGGCGGCGCCCGGCTGCTCGGCTCGACCGCGCCCGTCACCCAGGTCGTCCTCAACGGCACCGCCCACACCGTCCGGGCCGCGGCCGCCCCCGTCGTGACCGGCGACTCCGCCGCGTACACCCTCCTCTTCCCCGACCTGCCCGGCGTCGAGATCAACGCGCGGCTGAGCGTCAGCGGCCGGGCCGTCACCTTCCAGGTGACCGCCGTCCGCGACACCGAGGCCTTCCGGGTCGGCACCCTCGACATCCCCGGCCACGACCTGGTCTCGGTCGGCTCCTCCGACCCCGGGGCCGCGACCGCCTTCACCCGGCTCGACCCCGACTCCACCCGGACCGCCGACGTCTTCGCGCAGATCACCGACGCCACCCCGGCCGACAGCGCTCCGGTCGGGGCGAGCTACGCGATCGTGAACACCGGCCGGCTCGCCGCCGCCGTCGAGTCCAACTCCTCCTACGACAAGCCCGCCGGCGCCTCCGCCCGTGACGGCGCCCGCTTCTGGCACCAGGCCCGCAAGACCCCCACCGGCACGGGCACCGAGACCCGCGTCGGCGTCTGGTCCGGCCAGTGGACCTACCGCGGCGCCGGCGCCCCGCGGCCCGAGAGCGGCGAGAACCTCCCCTGGGCCAGGGTCGTCGTGACCCCCGACGCCAACGGCGACGGCCGCACCGACTGGCAGGACGGCGCCGTCGCCTTCCGCACCATCGGCATCAAGGCCCCCGGCAGCGACCAGACCCCGAACCGGGTCGTCGCCCACATCCCGTTCAACTTCGCCTCCAACGCCACCCACCCCTTCCTGCGCACCCTCGACGACGTCAAGCGGGTCTCGCTGGCCACCGACGGACTCGGCCAGTTCGCCCTGCTCAAGGGCTACGGCTCCGAGGGCCACGACTCCGCCCACCCCGACTACGGCGGCAACTACAACAAGCGCGCGGGCGGCCTCGCCGACCTCAACACCCTCCTGAAGGAGGGGAAGAAGTGGGGCGCCGGCTTCGGCGTCCACGTCAACGCCACCGAGGCCTACCCCGAGGCGCGCAACTTCAGCGAGACCCTGGTCGACAAGAGCAGGCCGGGCTGGAACTGGCTCAACCAGAGCTACTACATCGACCAGCGCAGGGACGTGAACAGCGGCGACCTCGCCCGCCGCTTCCAGCAGCTGCGCGACGAGACCGACCCCAACCTGTCGACGCTCTACATCGACGTCTACTACACGCACGGCTGGATCGCCGACAAGACCGTCCAGGCCGTCCAGGCGCAGGGCTGGAACGTCGCCACCGAGTGGTCCGAGAAGTTCGAGCGGGCCTCCCTCTGGTCCCACTGGGCCAACGACCTCGACTACGGCGGCGTCACCAACAAGGGCCTCAACTCCCAGATCATCCGCTTCATCCGCAACGGCGAGAAGGACGTCTGGAACGACCACCCCGTCCTCGGCCAGACCGCCCTCGTCGACTTCGAGGGCTGGACCGGCGAGACCGACCACACCGCCTTCACCGCCAACATCTGGCAGCGCAACCTGCCCGCCAAGTACCTCCAGCAGCACCGGATCACCCGCTGGAACGGCGACGACATCACCTTCACCGGCGGCGTCCGCGGCACCGTCGAGAACGGCCGCCGCACCTTCTACGAGAACGGCCGGAAGGTCCTCGACGGCGACGCCTATCTGCTGCCGTGGGCCGGCGGAGGCAAGCTCTACCACTACAACAAGACCGGCGGCAGGACCAGTTGGGCCGTGCCCGCCGGCACCGGCTCGTACACCGTCTACCAGCTGACCGACAACGGCCGGGTGAAGACCGGCACGGTCACCCCCGTCGGCGGCCGCGTCACCCTCGACGCCACCGCCGGACAGCCCTACGTCCTCCACCCCGGCTCCGCCCCCGCCGCCCCCGAACCCCGCTGGGGCGAGGGCACCCCGGTCCGTGACCCCGGCTTCAACGACGCCCGGCTCACCTCCTGGACGAAGAGCGGCACCGTGGCCCGCGACACCGACGCCCACGGCCGCAACAGCGCGAAGCTCACCGGCTCCGCCACCGCCGCCGTACGCCAGCAGATCACCGGACTGACCCCGGGCAGGCGGTACACCGCCTCCGTCCTCGTCGAGGTCGAGGCCGGGAAGACCCGCCCGACCACCCTCTCCGCCGGCGGCACCTCCGTCACCGTCGCCCGCTCCACCCTCACCGATCGGGTCGCCGCCTCCGACTGGAACGGCACCCGCTTCCAGCGCGCCAAGACCACCTTCACCGCCCCCGCCACCGGCACCACCACCCTGCGGATCGAAGCGGCGAGCGGCTCCACCGCCACCGTCCGCCTCGACGACGTACGGATCGTGGCGAACGACCCGGCGGCGAAGCCCGGGACCACGGTGTACGAGGACTTCGAGGCCGTCGACCAGGGCTGGGGCCCCTTCCTCAAGGGCGACGCCGGCGGCACCACCGACCCGCGCACCCACATCGCCCAGCTGCACGCCCCCTACACCCAGGCCGGCTGGAACGGGAAGGCGATCGACGACGTGATCGACGGCGCCGAGTCCCTCAAGTCCCACGACGAGAACAGCGGTCTGGTCTACCGCACGGCCCCCTGGACCGTCCCCATGAAGGACGGCCACGACTACCGCGTGGAGTTCGACTACCAGTCCAGCCACGCGGGCGCCTACGAGTGGGTCACCGGCTACGACCGTACGAGCGGCCAGGGCGCCCCCGTCGAGACCCGCCGCACCCCGATCGGCCGGCAGGCGACCACCGGCCACTTCTCCCAGACCGTCACCGCCGGCTGCGGCGACACCTGGACCGGGCTGCGCAAGCGCGCCGACGCCCCCGACGGCGCCGACTTCGTCCTCGACCGCTTCACCGTCACCGACCTCGGCCCGGCCGCCGAGCGGGCCGCCTGTGGCACGCTCTCCGTCGCCGCGCCCGAGACCCTGGAGCCCGGCCGGGCGAACACCGTCACCGCGACCTTCGGCAACGACGAGGCCGGCACCGTCTCCGGCGCGCAGGCGACCCTCGCCCTCCCCGAGGGCTGGACCGCCGAGCCGTCCGTGCCGATCGCCCTCGCCGCCGTCGCCGCGGGCGGGACGACCACGGCGACCTGGCGGGTCACCCCGCCGGTGGACGCCGCCCACCGGCCGTACGAGCTGGGCGCCACCGTCACGTACGGGATCGGCGGCCGGCCCCGGACGCTGACCGCGGCCGCCACGGTCCGCACCCTGCCCCCGCCGCCCACCGCCGACGCCTGGGCGAGCGACCTCGACTGGACCTCCGCCGCCAACGGCTGGGGCCCCGCCGAGAAGGACATCTCCAACGGCGGGACCGGCAGCGGCGACGGCGGCCCGCTGCGGATCGGGGGAGTGGCCTACGCCAAGGGTCTGGGCACCCACGCCCCGGCGAAGGTGCGCTACTACCTGGGCGGCCGCTGCACCTCCTTCACCGCCGAGGTCGGCGTGGACGACGTCCAGACCACCCGCGGCAGCGTGCGGTTCAGCGTGCTCGCCGACGGCACGGAGAAGGCGGCGTCACCGGTCCTCAAGGCCGCCGACAGCGCCTGGTCGCTCACCGCCGACGTCACCGGCGCCTCGTACGTCGACCTGGTCGTCGGCGACGGCGGGGACGGCAACGGCAACGACCACGCCGACTGGGGCGACGCCCGCTTCCACTGCGGGACCTGACCCCTCGGCGGCCGAGACGGGCGGGGGCCGGACAGAAAGCGCTTCCGGCCCCCGCGGTCGTGCTCATTGATTGCGTCCGGAACTCGCTGCTACACCAGGCGCCAACCGGTCTACACCACCCTTCCCGGGAGGCTCCCGTGCCCGTCCCCGCCTGGTCCCGCCGCACCTTCCTCGTGACCGCCTCCGCCGCCGCGGCCGTCCTCGCCCTCGACCCCCTCGCCCACGCCGCCGAGGCGGACGAGTTCGAGGCCCTGCGGCGGCGCTGGCTCGACATCCAGCTCGGCTCCGGCTACGACGCCGGGGCCGAGCCCTACGCCTCCCGGCTGGCCGAGACCGGCAGCCTCGCCCGTACCTTCCAGGCCACGATGGCGCCCGCCACCACCTCCCTGTGGCCCGGCCACTCCTTCGACCCGCCCGCCGGCATCACCCAGAGCTACGGCAGGCTGTGGACGATGACCCAGGCGTACGTCCAGGAGGGCACCGGCCTCACCGGCGACCCCGGCCTCCTCGCCGACGTCCTGCGCGGCCTCGACCACCTCGCCGAGCGCATCTACCACCCCGGCACCACCCGCTACGGCAACTGGTGGGAGTGGCAGATCGGCTCCCCGCGCCTGCTCATGGACATCGTCGCCGCCCTCCACCCGCTGCTCGGCGCCGAACGGATCGCCGCCGCCTGCGCGGCCGTCGACCACTTCGTCCCCGACAGCATGCTCGGCACGTACACCGGCACCTCCACCGGAGCCAACCGCGTCGACCTCTGCCGCTCGGTGGCCCTGCGCGGCGTCCTCGGCGCGAACCCCGCCAAGATCGCCCTCGCCCGCGACGCCCTCTCACCCGTCTTCCCGTACGTGACCAAGGGCGACGGCCTCTACGCCGACGGCTCCTTCGTCCAGCACACGTGGGTCGCCTACTCGGGCACCTACGGCCAGGTCATGCTGGACGGACTCGGCCGGCTCTTCAGCCTGCTTGCCGGTTCCACCTGGGAGGTCACCGACCCCCACCGGCAGATCATCCTCGACAGCGTCGAGAAGGCCTACGCGCCGCTCATCCACGACGGCCTGATGATGGACAGCGTCAACGGCCGTGCCATCAGCCGCGGTTACCTGAAGAGCGACGAGCGGCGGATCATGCGCTCCGACCACTTCCACGGCCAGGGCCTCATCGCCGCCATCGCCCTGCTCGCCGGCGGCGCGAGCCCCGCCGAACGGGACCGCTGGCACGCCCGGGTGAAGGGCTGGATCGAGCGCGACACCGTCTCCCCGATCCTGACCGCCCGCCAGTTCGGCGTCGCCGACCTCGCCCGCCTCCACGCGGTCGCCGCCTCGGCCGTCCCCGCCGCCCCCGAACCCACCGGCCACCGCCTCTTCGCCTCGATGGACCGGGCCGTCCACCGCCGCCCCGGCTGGGCCGCCAACATCTCCATGGCCTCCGAGCGGATCTCGTACTACGAGTGCGGCAACGGCGAGAACCCGCGCGGCTGGCACACCGGTGCCGGAATGCTCTACTGGTGGACCAGAGGCCAGGGCGGCCAGTACACCGACTGGTTCTGGCCCACCGTCGACCCCTACCGGCTGCCCGGCACCACCGTCTCCACCAAGCGCCTCGCCGACCGGGCCGGCGGCGAGTGGGGTGCCCCCAAGCCGGCTGTGAAATGGGTCGGCGGCGCCACCGACGGCGAGTTCGCCGCCGTCGGCCAGCACCTCAAGGGCCTCGGCTCCACCCTGGAGGCGCGCAAGTCCTGGTTCTGCGCGGCCGACACCGTCATCTGCCTGGGCGCCGGCATCACCGCCCGGGACGGCGTCCCCGTCGAGACGGTCGTCGACAACCGCTGCCTCGGCGATGGGGGCACCTCCCGGACGGAGTCTGGGGGAGGGACCGCGCGGTTCACCACCGGCACGGGCGTCGGCGGCACCGGCTGGGCGCACCTCGCCGGCCACGGCGGCTGGGTCCTGCCCGGCCCCGGCGGTACGGAGCGGCTGCGCACCCTGCGCGAGGACCGCACCGGCGCCTGGAGCGACATCAACACCACCAGCTCCACCGAGCGCCGCACCCGCCGCTACCAGACCCTCTGGATCGACCACGGCACCGATCCCACGGACGCCTCCTACGCCTACCTCCTGATGCCGGGCGCCTCGCCGGGCACCCTCGCCGCCCGCGCCGCCGACCCCGGCTGGCTGCGGATCCTCGCCAACGGCGCCGACCGGCAGGCCGTCGCCGTCCCGTCCCTCGGTCTGACCGCCGCGAACTTCTGGCAGGCCGGTACGGTGGACCGCCTGACCGTCTCGGCGCCCGCGAGCGTCCTGCTGCGGCGCGGCCGCTCCACGGCGGTCCTGCGGGTGAGCGAGCCGCCCCGCTCCGGACAGCCGCTGGAACTGCGCTGGGACCGCCCGGTGCGGGCCGTGCTCTCCCATGACGCCACGGTGGAGGTGCTCGGCACCGGGGCCTCGCTGCGGCTCCGGATCACGCCCGGTACCGCGGGGGCCACCCACGGTTGCACCCTGCTGGTGTAGCACTTATGTAGAAAACCTACAATCAGCTGGGGTGCCTGGCTGTTGAGTCGGCCTGGTGGGGTGGCGGTTCTGTCCGGCCCCACCAGGATTCGACACGCGAGACTGTACGGAGTCGACGGCGGGTTTTCCCCACCGACTTCGTAGGGTCGGTACATGACCGTTGTGGACCAGATCCCGAGCGAGCCCGCTGACGCCCGTGGCCGTGTGGCCGAGCTGCACGAGCTGCGCGAGCAGGCTCGGCGTGGCCCGAGTGACCGAGCGACCGAGGCCCAGCACGCCAAGGGCAAGCTGACCGCTCGCGAGCGCATCGAGCTGCTCCTCGACCCTGGTTCCTTCCAGGAGGTCGAGCAGCTGCGCCGCCACCGCGCCAGCGGCTTCGGCCTGGAGGCCAGGAAGCCGTACACCGACGGTGTCATCACCGGCTGGGGCACGGTCGAGGGACGCACGGTCTTCGTCTACGCGCACGACTTCCGGATCTTCGGCGGCGCCCTGGGCGAGGCCCACGCCACCAAGATCCACAAGATCATGGACATGGCCATCGCGGCCGGTGCCCCGCTGGTCTCCCTGAACGACGGCGCCGGCGCCCGCATCCAGGAGGGCGTCTCCGCCCTCGCCGGCTACGGCGGCATCTTCCAGCGCAACACCCGCGCCTCGGGCGTCATCCCGCAGATCTCGGTCATGCTCGGCCCGTGCGCCGGCGGCGCGGCCTACAGCCCCGCCCTCACGGACTTCGTCTTCATGGTCCGCGAGACCTCGCAGATGTTCATCACCGGACCGGACGTCGTCAAGGCGGTCACCGGCGAGGAGATCACCCAGAACGGCCTCGGCGGCGCCGACGTGCACGCCGAGACCAGCGGTGTCGCCCACTTCGCGTACGACGACGAGGAGACCTGCATCGCCGAGGTGCGCTACCTCCTGTCGATGCTCCCGCAGAACAACCGCGAGAACCCGCCGACCGCCGCCTCCGGGGACCCGGCCGACCGCCGCTCGGACGTGCTGCTCGACCTCGTGCCCGCCGACGGCAACCGCCCGTACGACATGCACAAGGTCATCGAGGAGCTCGTCGACGACGGCGACTACCTGGAGATCCACGAGCGCTGGGCCCGCAACATCATCTGCGCCCTGGCCCGGCTCGACGGCCAGGTCGTCGGCATCGTGGCGAACCAGCCGCAGACGCTCGCCGGCGTCCTGGACATCGAGGCGTCCGAGAAGGCCGCCCGCTTCGTCCAGATGTGCGACGCCTTCAACATCCCGATCATCACTCTTCTGGACGTACCCGGCTTCCTGCCCGGCGTCGACCAGGAGCACGGTGGAATCATCCGGCACGGCGCGAAGCTGCTGTACGCGTACTGCAACGCGACCGTGCCCCGGATCTCGCTGATCCTGCGCAAGGCGTACGGCGGCGCGTACATCGTCATGGACTCCCAGTCCATCGGCGCCGACCTGACGTACGCCTGGCCCACCAACGAAATCGCGGTGATGGGTGCAGAAGGCGCCGCCAACGTGATCTTCCGCAAGCAGATCGCGGAGGCCGAGGACCCCGAGGCCATGCGGGCCCGCATGGTCAAGGAGTACAAGGCCGAGCTGATGCACCCGTACTACGCCGCCGAGCGCGGTCTCGTCGACGACGTCATCGACCCCGCCGAGACCCGCGAGGTGCTGATCAAGTCCCTCGCGATGCTCCGCACCAAGCACGCCGACCTGCCGTCCCGCAAGCACGGCAACCCGCCTCAGTAAGAGGAGCCCACCCACGTGACCACGCCCGCCACAGCCAGCCTTCTCCGCGTCGAGAAGGGCCACGCCGAGCCCGAGGAGCTGGCCGCCATCACCGCGGTCCTGCTCGCCCGCGCCGCCGCCACCCCCGCCGAGCCGGCCCACCACGGCCGCTCGACGGCCGGATGGCGCCGTCTGGAGCGCGAGAACGGCTTCCGCGCGCCGCACAGCTGGCGCTGACGCCGCCCAGCACGGCGAGAAGGGCCGGACCCCGGTACGAGACCGGGGTCCGGCCCTTCTCCTTGTGAGGGCCGTTACTTCACGAGCCCCTGGATCAGCACGATCAGACCCCAGATGACGGCGACCAGAACACCGCCGGCCAGCGCGAAGACCGTGCAGCCGAGCGCCATCTCGCCGTTGGTGGCGGGCTGCGGGGCGGGCTTTCCGGTGGCCTTGCCGGCGGGCTTCCCGGCCGGTTTCCCGGCTGGTTTCGAGGTGGATGTCGAGGTGGGTTTCGTGGTGGTCTTCCCGCTCGCCTTGGGTGTCGGGGGCGTGGTCGGGGTCGGCTTGGGGGGAGCGGCGGACGAGGCCGAGGCCGAAGCGGAGGCCGAGGACGCCGACGAGGCCGAAGCGGAGGAGGACGCCGAGGCGGAGGTGGACGCGGAGGTGGAGGTGGACGCGGTGGACGCGGAGGTGGAGCCGCCGGGCCGGGAGGCGGACGCCCTCGTCCCGGCCCGGCCGTCCACGAACGGGTCGCTCTGCCCCGCCCTCGTCCGCTCGCACCACGGGCATGCGGACAGATGCCCGCCGTAGTGGTGCTCCGGCACGTTCGCGCAGACGACCACCGAGTTCCGGGCGTCGTCCAGGGCCTGCAGCCACTGGGCCGACGACGGCCGCCGGGCCGGATCGCGCAGCCCCGGCCCGAACGCCTCCCGGGCCAGCCGCAGCACCGCGGGCGGCTGCACCTCGGGCGGCAGCAGCCGGGCCGGCACCCGCACCCGCTCCGGCTGCACCAGGAAGGACGTACCGGCCAGGATGTTGTCCTTGCGGGTGGCCTCGTCGGATCCCTTCAGCGGGGCTCCGTCGAACGGGTGGTTGCCCGCGGTGAGCAGCTGGTAGACGAGGACGGCGAGCGCGAAGTCGTCCGAGTGCCGGGTGGCCTGCTCCCCGCGGTGGCGCTCGGGCGCCGCGTAGTCGTCGGTGAAGACGTCACAGCCGAAGAACTCGCCGGTCATGGTGTCCGTGAAGGCGAAGGAGTCGCAGTCCAGGAGGGTGATGTAGCCGCGCGGGTCGATCACGGCGTTCCGGTCGGACAGGTCGCCCACCACGAACCCGCGGTGGTGCAGCTCCGCCGTCATGTACGCGAGGTTGGACGCGACGCCCAGCAGGAACTTCCAGTGCGCCCGCCCGGCGAAGCGGCGCAGCCGCACCTGCTTCTGGAGCACCCCGTTGATCGGGGTCTGCACCGCGAGGTCCACCAGCGGCATCCCGTATCCGATGGCCCGTCCGCCCGCCTCGATCAGCTGGACCGGCCACACCAGCATCGGCGGCTGGCCCGGGGCGAGCCGTTCGCCGGCGAGCGGGTCGGCCCGCAGCATCGCGGCGAGCCGCCGCAGCTGGGCGTCGTCGGGTGCCCGGTCGTAGATCTTGCCGGCGAGGTCGGAGCGCTCCCTGAGCGCCCAGACGCTGCCCTGCCCGCCGGTGCCGAGCGCCTTGCCGGTGCGGCTGATGCGGGTGCCGTCCCCGAGGGTCAGGTCGACGCCGTCCGCGGGGCCCGAGCCGTCGGTGGAGTCGTCGGTGGAGGAGCCGTCAGTGGTCGTCATGTCGTATCGCCCACAGGAGAGTCTTGTCGTCCCCGGTCACACGGGTGATCTGGTCGGAGGCGAGGAAGTCCGACAGTCGGCGCTCTTCCTCGTCGTGGTCGTAGTCGGACCGGCCGAGCCGGTCGAAGAGGTGGCCGAGGAAGGCGTCGTGGGGCAGCGGCGGCCCGGCGGGAGCCCGCCGGAGCAGTGCCTGGGTCAGCCCGTCGGTGGACAGCAGCACGCCGTCGATCCCGTCGTCGCGGACGCAGTCCACCCGGAGCTGGCCGAGGGCGGTGGGGGAGCCGAGGAAGACGGTCTCGTTCGCGTACTCGCTGCCGGTGTGCGCGCGGGGCAGCAGGTGGTACGAGGCAGAGGCCGCGCCCTCGCGGGCCCCGGCCTCTCGTGGCCCGCCCTCGTACCGGGGTCCGGCCTCGCGGGGTCCGCCCTCTCGTGCCCCGACCCAGCTCGGGACACCCGGGACGCCCGGGCCGCCCACCGGAGCGGCCCGCACGAGGACGAGACCGTCGCCGACCGAGGCCTGGCCCAGCCAGCCGTCGGCGGCCACGACCACGGTCAGGGTGGTCGCGTAAGGCCCCGGCGGCCCCTCGCACCAGCGCAGATAGGCGGTCCGGACCTCGCGGAAGGCCTCCGTCATCCGCTCCCGGCACAGCCGCGCGCCGCCGACCCGGTGCCACGGCGCGGCCACCGGCGCGAACGCCTCCACCGCGAGCCGTACGGCCTCCTGGGCCCCCTCGCCGGACCGGGGCGCGCTGCCCGCGCCGTCCGCCACCGCGAGCACCAGACCGCCGGGGGTCTCCAGCCGGTCCCAGGCGTCCTGGCAGGGCGTGCTGTCTCTCAGGTGCCGGTAGCCCGTGGAGCTGATGCCGTGCACCCGCCACCGGGAGTGCGGCCGGTCCGGCCCCCTCACGCGGGGACCTGCCCGCCGCCGCGCCGGCGCTTCAGCCGCGCGAAGATCTCCTGGAACTCGGCCTCGGCGGCGCCGCCCTGGGTGGCCCGGGCGCTGTGCGACATCGCGGTGAGCAGTTCGGCGAAGGGGAACCCGTCCAGCCAGGCGTGGTAGTGCGGGGCGAGCTCCTTGAGCACCTCCTCCGCGCCGGCGTGCCGCTCGCCCACCCCGACCGCGAAGAGCCGGAACCTCTGCTCCCGCTCCGCCTTGCGCAGCTCCGGCAGCAGCTCGCGGTAGGCGTGCGAGAAGCGGCCCTGCTCGTCGCTCGGGGCGCCGTCGGTGACCACGCAGATCTGCGGCCGGTAGTAGGTCAGCCCCTCGGCGCGCAGCCCCGCCTTGTAGTCGGCGACGACCTCCATGGCCAGGCGCAGGGCCCGGTCCAGGAGCGTCACGCCGTGGGCGCGCAGCACCGGCGGGCGGAACTCGTTGGCGGGGACGAACGGGCTGTGCGGCCACTTCGGGGCGACGGCGCCGAGCGGGGTGGCGCCCTGCCAGACGGTGATCCCCTCGACGCCTCCGAACGTGATCACGGCGACGTCGACGGCGGCGCTCAGCGCCATGTCGTTGGCCAGGCTCTCCGCCCACGAGGTGAGGGCCTCGTTGAGCGCGCCGATGGCGCCGCTCTGGCTCAGGGACGAGGAGGTGTCCAGACAGAGCAGCAGCGGCAGCCGCTGGGCGCTGTCGAACTCGAAGCCCATGTACGGCACGGGGAGCGGGGCTTCGTCAGGACTTGCGGTGGGAAACACGGCTACTCCGTGGAGCGAAGGACGGGGACGGGGTGTCGCGCGGTGGTTCAGTGGAGCGGGCCGGCCAGGAGCAGCGGCGCTTCGGAGGCCGGGGCGATGGTGACGCGGACCAGGTCGCCGGGGCGGGGGTACGCCGAGGCGGGGCCCAGCCAGCGGGCCCGGCACAGGGCGCCCTCCCACTCCACGTACCCGTCGGGGCGCAGCCAGGTCGCGGCGCTGACGACGATCCGCTGACCGGAGCCGAGGGCGAGGGTGTCGCCCTCGGCGGCCGGTTCGGGGTCGGCGGCCGGCGGGGGCGGGGTGGTCGGGGGCGGGGTGGTCGGGTCGTCCGGTGCGGTGGAGGCGGACAGGGCGGGGCGGTGGGCCTCGGGGAGCGCCCGGGAGCCGGGTTCCCGCCGCGGCTCGGCCCCGGCGTGCTCCTGGGCCGGGGCCTCCGCCTGTGGTGGCGTCGGATCCGTCCGGTGGGGGAGGAGGGCGGCGGTCGCGTCGAGCACGTTGTTCAGGAGCGCGCGCGGGCCGGCCATGAGCCGCTCGACGTCGTCCCTGAGCAGCCGGGGCGGCGGCGGTACGGACCGGCCGCTCCGGTACGGGTCAGGAGGAGCCGCACCGGGTCCCGGACTCCCGTACGCCTGACGGGGCTCGGGCTCCCGGCTCCCGTGCTCGTCCGCACCGCGCCGCTCGTCCGCACCGCGCCGCTCGTCCGCACCGCGCCGCTCGTCCGCACCGCGCCGCTCGGGCCGCCGTTCCTCGGACGGCCTGCGTTCCTCGGATCGGCGTTCCTCGGACGGCCTTCGCTCCTCGGACCGGCGTTCCTCGGGCCTGCGTTCGCCCGGTCGGTCGAGGCCGCGCCGGTCCGGCCGTTCGTGGTCGTCGGAGGAACGGCGGGGGCCGGAGAGCCAGGAACCGGTGCTCGCCCACAGGACGACGAGCAGCGTCGCCATGGGCACCACCGCGACCGCCAGCACGAAGGCCGCCGACTCCACGGCGTCACCCCCGCGCGGCGAGGTCATCGTCGCTCCGCAGAACGAATCCGAGGTCATGGCACTCGCGCAGCAGCCGCACCGCCCGGTCGAGCAGCTGGTCCAGCGTCGCGGCGAACCCGGTGACGGACAGATGGGCGACCAGGGGCAGCGCGAGGACCGCGGAGAGCAGCGGTTCGTCGCTGCGGGCGTCCCCGAGGACGGCGGCCGGAGTCACCTCGTGGGCGTTCCACGCGGTGGCGGCCGCGGCGGTCGGGGCCAGCCGGTCCGGCGGGACGAGCGTCCCGTCGGTGACGGCCACCACGAGCGAACCGGCCGCCGGGCTGATGTCCACGGTGAGCCGGGGGCCGGACGGGCCGCCGGCCTTGGTCTCCAGGTACAGCGCGCCGTCCTCGCTGTGGACCTGCTCGCCGCGTCGGCGCGCCCATGCGCGGACCAACGACTCCCAGCCGTCGCGCAGTTCGACCACGGGCTCAACGGGCATGCTGCAGAACCGCCTTCCGGATCAGGGGACGGGAGAGTCCCGACGCGAGCAGTCGCGCCGCGACCGGGCGCAGGGCGCACCCCTCGCCGTCGGCCGGCGGCACCGGCACATGGCAGTGGTGCGGGGGATCGGGCACGGGCACGGTCCGCGCCCGCCGGCTCCCGGCCGGTGTCCTTCCGGACGAACCACCACCCGAGGAGCCGCCATCCGACGAGCCACGACCGGACGAGCCCCCACGGGAGGACGAGCCGTCCGGTGAACCGGCGTGTCCCCGGCCGGAATCGGGGCCGTCGGGACCGGACCCGGGGCCCGCCTCAAGGCCCGCCCCAGGGCCCGGCCCGTGGTCCCGCGCGGCCGGGGCCGGGGAGTGCTCCCGCAGCCCGTCGCGGAGCGCCGCCATGATCTCCTCGGGCGCGGGGCGTTCGGCCGGCGCGGCGGACAGACAGGCGGCGATCACACCCACCAGCGGGCGCGGCACGCCGGTGAGCCGGGGCGGCTCGCCCTGGTGGATCCGCAGGCTCGCGGGCAGCCCGTGGCCGAACGGAGGATGGCCCGTCGCCGCGAACACCAGGACCGCGCCGAGCGCGAACACGTCGACGGCGGGCGTCGGCTCGTCTCCCTGGAGCTGCTCGCGCGGCATGTAACCGTGCGTGCCGAGGGGCGAACCGGGGATCGTCAGCCCGCGCGTCACACCGGCCGACCGGGCGATCCCGAAGTCGATGAGCCGGGGCTCCCCGCCCTCCAGGATGATGTTGGTGGGCTTCAGGTCCCGGTGGATCACCCCGTGGGCGTGCACGTCGGACAGCGCCTCCGCGAGCATCGCGCCCAGCTCCGCGACCCGTCGCCCGGGTAACGGCCCCCGGGCGCGGACATGGGCGTCCAGGGTGGGGCCCTCCACATAGCGGGCGGCGAGCCAGAGCGGCGGCCGCACCGTCTCGGCGGCGTACACCGGCAGCGTGTACGGGCTGCGCACCCCGAGCAGGGCGTCGACCTCGCGGTTGAACCGCACCCGGATGTCGTGGTCGTCGGCCAGGTCCTTGCGGATCACCTTCACCGCGAGCCGCAGTCCGGCGGGCGTACGGCACAGGTAGACCTTGCCCATCCCGCCCCGGCCCAGCGTCTCCTCGATCGTGAAACGCCCGATCCGGCGCACACCGTCCGACGCCTCCGACGTGCCCGACGAGTCCGACCAGCCCATGCCCACCCCCCCGGGTCCGCGTACAACGTACTGGACGCGCCGCGCCCCGGGGGCGGTTTCACCGGCCGAGGGCGACAAGCCGAAGGCCGCGTTCCCGGAAGGGGAACGCGGCCTTCGGACGAACGCCGGGGACAACTACCGCAGGCGGGCCATGAGGGCGTGCTCGACGAGGGTGATGAGCGCGCTCTTGGCGTCCGCGCGGTGGCGGGCGTCGGTGGTGATGATGGGGGTGTCGGGACCGATCTGGAGGGCTTCGCGGACTTCCTCCGGGGCGTACGGCTGGTGGCCGTCGAAGCCGTTCAGTGCGATGACGAAGGGGAGGCCCGAGTTCTCGAAGTAGTCGACGGCGGGGAAGCAGTCGGCGAGGCGTCGGGTGTCGACGAGGACGACGGCGCCGATGGCGCCGCGGACCAGGTCGTCCCACATGAACCAGAAGCGGTCCTGACCGGGCGTACCGAAGAGGTACAGGATCAGGTCCTGGTCCAGGGTGATGCGGCCGAAGTCCATGGCGACAGTCGTCGTCGTCTTGTCGCCCGTGTGGGTGAGGTCGTCGATGCCCGCGGACGCGGACGTCATCACGGCCTCGGTTCGCAGCGGGTTGATCTCCGAGACGGCGCCGACGAATGTGGTCTTGCCCACGCCGAAGCCACCCGCCACCACGATCTTCGCGCTGGTGGTTGAACGGGTCGCGCCGCCGCTAGAGCTTGCGAAGTCCACTGAGCACCCTTTCGAGCAGTGTCACGTCTGGCTGACCGCCGGCGGCCTCGTCGCCGCCGGGCTGGTGGATGGCGACGAGTCCGGCCTCGGCCAGGTCGGCGACGAGAATCCGGGCAACGCCGAGGGGGATGGAGAGAAGTGCCGAGATCTCCGCGACCGACTTGATCTCGAAGCACAGCCGGCAGATCCGCTGGTGCTCGGGCAACTGCCCCTGCAGCCGGGAGGGATCGGCCGTGGTACTGACCAGCGCCTCGATGGCGAGCTGGTAACGCGGCCGGGTCCGGCCGCCGGTCATCGCGTACGGGCGCACGAGCGGGTTGTGCCCGCCCGAGCCGCCCTGACCACCCTGGCGGCGTCCCGGCGCGGCGGACGCGCTGGGGGAACCGGCGGGCGAGGGCTGGCTCTGCGGCTGCTGATAGGGCTGCGACACACCCTGTCTGCTCGGAGCGGAGGGAAAGTTGAAGCGGTTCTGCGCGGTGTCGCCCAGCGGCGCCTGATGCGCGTCGAAACCGTTGTAAGGGCTTCCGCCCGGGGGTGTACCCACGTCTCCTCCTCCGACTGCCTCGCGGCCCCATGTCCCTTGGAACCGCGCCACCGCACCCTACGGTGCGGTGGCGAGAAACGCACTGTCTGTCTGTTAGTTGAGAAGACTTCCCTGCAGTTCCGCCCGCAGGTCGGGGGTCAGGACGCTTCCCGCGCGGTCGACGAGCAGTGCCATCTCGTAGCCCACGAGGCCGATGTCGGACTCGGGGTGGGCGAGCACGGCCAGCGAGGAGCCGTCCGAGATCGACATGATGAAGAGGAAGCCGCGCTCCATCTCCACGACGGTCTGGTTGACCGCGCCGCCCTCGAAGATCCGGGACGCGCCCGCGGTCAGCGAGGTCAGCCCGGACGCGACCGCCGCAAGCTGGTCGGCGCGGTCCCGGGGGAACCCCTCGGACATCGCCAGCAGGAGGCCGTCGGCGGAGACCACCACCGTGTGGGACACCCCGGGGGTGTTGTCCACGAAGTTGGTGATCAACCAGTTCAGATTCTGCGCCGCCTGGCTCATCGCGCTCACACTAACGCTCCTGGTTGTAGGTGTTGCCCGGGCCGAGGCCCGATCCGTTCGTGTCCGTGCCCCCGCTGCGCCCCTGCTGGACACCGCGGCGCAGGTTGCTCAACCTGCCCCGCACGTCCTCCGGTGCGCGGGAGACCTGGGGGCCGCCCTGCGGGGTCTGCTCCGCGGCTCCCTCGACCAGGTTGGCCTTGGGGACCCGTCGCGGAAGACCGGAGGGGGTGACCCCGCCCGCCTTCGGGTCGCGGAGCTTCTCGGCCCGGGACCAGCGCTCGTCGTTGGCAGAGCGCCATTCCCCGGTGCCGTCGGCTTCGTTGCCCGCCGGCGCGGCCTGGGCCGGCGACCCGGACTGCGGTGCCTGCGGGGTCTGCGGCGCCTGCGGGGCGACGCTGCCGCGGCGCGGCAGACCGGCGTCGGTCAGTGCGTGGCCGGCGTCCGGGGCAGGACTCGGCGTGGCACCCGGACGGTCGAAGCCTACGCGGTCACGGCCCTGTTCGGGAGCGGCCTGGGCAGATTCCGATTCGGTCCCGAACTCCTGCGCGTAGCCGTCGCCGTAGCCGGCCTGCTGCTGCCAGTCGCCCTGGTGGGGCTGGGTTTCGTAGCTGTTCTGGTACTCCGTGTGGCCGCTCGCGCCGCCATCGTACGAGGCTTCCGCATATGCCTGGTCGCGGTAACCGTCGGCGGGCTGCTCGTACTCGTAACCCTGCTGCGGGTAGCCGTAGGAGTCCTGCGCCTGCCCGTAGTCCTGGCCGTACTCCTGGCCGTACTCCTGGGTCGGGGCGTACTCGGCGGAGTGCTCCGGCGCGTACTCCCGCTGGTGCTCCTGCGGTACGTACGTCTGCTGCCCGGCGGGGTCCGTCTCGTCCCGGTACAGCGGGCGGTCGTCGCCCTGGTGCATCTGGGCCTCGAGGGCCGCCCGGCGCTCCTCGCGCATCAGGGAGCGGTTCACCGGGTCGAGCTGGCGCTCGTCGCCCGGCTCCTCGTAGCGCGAGTCGTCGAAGCCGAGCTCGGCCGCGGTCCGCATCGGCTGGGCCTGCGGCTCGAAGGCGTTCTGCGCCTGCTGCGGGATCATCTGCGAGACGGTGAAGTCGTCCTGCAGCGGCTGCTCGCCGCCACCGCCGTGCGTGATCGCGTCCGGCAGCATGACCAGCGAGGTGGTGCCGGCCTGCTCGCCCGAGGGGCGCAGCTGGACGCGGATGCCGTGCCGGTCGGCGAGGCGGCCGACCACGAACAGGCCCATGCGCTGCGAGACGGCGGCGTCCACGGTCGGCGGGTTGGCCAGCTTGTGGTTGATGTCCGCGAAGTCCTCGGCCGTCAGGCCGATGCCCTTGTCGTGGATCTCGACCATGACGCGGCCGTCGGGAAGACGGGTCGCGGTGACGCGGACCTTGGTCTGCGGGGAGGAGAACGTGGTGGCGTTCTCAAGGAGCTCGGCGAGCAGGTGCACGAGGTCGGTCACGGCCTGGCCGTGGATCTCGGCGTCCGGGACGCCGGCCAGCTCGATGCGCTCGTACTGCTCCACCTCGGAGGAGGCGGCGCGCATGACGTCGACCAGCGGGACCGGCTGGTCCCAGCGGCGGCCCGGCTCCTCGCCGGCGAGGACCAGGAGGTTCTCGCCGTTGCGGCGCATACGGGTGGCCAGGTGGTCCAGCTTGAAGAGGTTCTCCAGCTGGTCCGGGTCGGCCTCGTTGTTCTCCAGGTCGGTGATGAGGGTCAGCTGGCCCTCGATCAGCGACTGGTTGCGGCGCGAGAGGTTGGTGAAGATCGCGTTGACGTTGCCCCGCAGCATGGCCTGCTCGGCGGCGAGCCGGACGGCCTCGCGGTGCACCTGGTCGAAGGCGCGGGCGACCTCGCCGATCTCGTCCTGGGAGTCGATCGGGATGGGCTGGACGCGGGTGTCGACCCGGCCCGGCTCGGTACGGGAGAGCTGGTCGACCAGCATCGGCAGGCGCTGCTCGGCGATGCCGAAGGCGGCGGTGCGCAGCGCGATCATCGAGCGGCTCATCTGGCGGGCCATCATCCCGGCCAGGATGAAGGCGGTGAGCAGGGCGATCACGACGATGCCACCGATGACCCAGGCGTCGGTCTGGGCGTCCGAGGAGATCTCGGCGGCCTCGGTCACGGCCTTGTCGACGAGCTCGTGCTCGACCTCGGTGTAGCCGTCGAACTTGGCGGTGGCGACGGCCAGCCAGGTCTCGGCGGTGATGCCCTGCTGCTTCAGGCCCGCGATCGCGTCGGCGTCCTTGGCGGAACCGATGGCCTGGGCCACGCCGGCGTAGACGGAGGTGTCCTTGCCGGTGCCCTTGGGCAGCTCGATCCCGAGCGCGGCCATCTTCTTGGAGCCCTCGGCGGCCTTGCCCGCCATGACCTCCTTCAGACGCTCCACGTCGGCCTCGGTGCCACCGGACTGGTACTCGCCGAGGGCGATCTGCTCCAGGTAGTTGTACGAGTTGAACGCAACCGACTGCTGCGCGAAGACGTCGTCCTTCTTGCTGGGGCGGATCAGCAGCTGGGTGCCGATCGACCGCTGGAGGGACTCGGCGGCCTTCGCGAGCTGGATCGCGTAGACCGTGCGGCCGTAGCTGGTGATGTTGCCGGTGCCCAGACCGAGCTCGTTGGAGAACTCCATCAGGTAGTGCTGGACCTCGGTGTACCCGAGCTGGGTGTTCACCGGGTCCAGGGAGCGGGTGTAGGCCACCTTGCGCAGCTCCGTGAGCTTCGGCTCGGCGTTCCGGAAGAGCCCGAGGCGGCGCTCCAGGCCCTGCCCGCTCGGCATGTTCGTGACGGCCTGGTCGAACTTCGTCTTGGCGGCGTCGGTGGCGGCGTACGCCTGGGTGACCTCGTCGCTCTCGCGGTCGTCGGCGTCCTTGGCCTTGAGCAGCGGAGCGGCGGTGAGGTCGCGCTCGTTGAGCAGCGCCTGGCTGTAGTCCGAGGCGGCGCGCACGATGAGCGCCGTCTTCTCGGCGTCCTGGGCCTCCTGCCAGGTGTCGATGGCGGTCTTCACCTGGAAGCCGCCCATGACCAGCCCGACGAGCACGGGTATGAGGAGGATCGCGTTCAGCCTCGTGGGCACGCGCCAGTTGCGCGGGGACAGCTTGCTGGAGCTGCCCTGGCGGCTCGGGGCCGGGGGCGTCACGGGCTCGTCCACGGGTGTGAACCCCGGGCGCGATGGCGGCGTGAAGTTGCCCCGCGTCTGCTGCTCCGCGGAGCTTTCCTTGCTTCGCCTCACTCGACCAACAACCTCTCGGCGTCGGCACCTACGTTGTGCCGGGTGTTTCGTTCAGGGCCGTACTACTCGGGAGTTCATGAATTGCAGCACGTGAAGGGGGTCCCCTCCAAACAGTGCGAAGCAGCCGGTTTCTGTGACTCTCACCCGAGATAAAACGGGCATAAAGAGCGAGCCCCGCCAAAAAGCGGGGCTCATGTGAGCGCAGCGGTACCGATCGGATGCGTCGGGTGTCCGTCGCGCCCCAATTCTCTGTCGAAATGTTATGAACCCGGGGGCGGTCGTGTCGAAGGACACAGACCGCTCCCAAAACCTCTACGACAACTGCCGTATCTCGACTTCTACTTGATGTGTACTACTTCAGGCGGGCCATGAGGGCGTGCTCGACGAGGGTGATGAGCGCGCTCTTGGCGTCCGCGCGGTGGCGGGCGTCGGTGGTGATGATGGGGGTGTCGGGACCGATCTGGAGGGCTTCGCGGACTTCCTCCGGGGCGTACGGCTGGTGGCCGTCGAAGCCGTTCAGTGCGATGACGAAGGGGAGGCCCGAGTTCTCGAAGTAGTCGACGGCGGGGAAGCAGTCGGCGAGCCGTCGGGTGTCGACGAGGACGACGGCGCCGATGGCGCCGCGGACCAGGTCGTCCCACATGAACCAGAAGCGGTCCTGACCGGGCGTACCGAAGAGGTACAGGATCAGGTCCTGGTCCAGGGTGATGCGGCCGAAGTCCATGGCCACCGTGGTGGTGGTCTTGCCCCCGGTGTGCGTCAGGTCGTCGATGCCCGCCGAAGCCGCCGTCATCACGGCCTCCGTGCGCAGCGGATTGATCTCGGAGACCGCACCCACGAACGTGGTCTTGCCCACGCCGAAGCCACCCGCCACCACGATCTTCGCGCTGGTGGTCGAACGACTCTGGGGAACGGAGCCGCCGCTAGAGCTTGCGAAGTCCACTGAGCACCCTTTCGAGCAGTGTCACGTCCGGCGTGCCGCCGGCCTCTCCGTTGCCCGGCTGGTGGATGGCCACCATGCCCGCCTCGGCCAGGTCGGCCACGAGGATGCGGGCCACACCGAGCGGCATCGACAGGAGCGCCGACACCTCCGCCACCGACTTCACCTCACGGCACAGGTGGCAGATCCGCTGGTGCTCCGGGAGCAGGGTGGCCAGGTGCGCGGGGTCGGCCGTGGTGCTGACCAGCGCCTCGATGGCGAGCTGGTAGCGCGGCCGGGTCCGGCCGCCGGTCATCGCGTACGGACGTACCAGCGGCTGGTCGCCCTCGTGTCCGTACGGGTCGTCTATCGAGGCGCCGTACGGATCGTGAGAGGCGGGGGGCGGGGTCATGAATCCTCCGGGCGTGACGGCAGAGGCCTCTGCCGTCTGATGGGGCCGGTGGGGGGCCGGGTGGGGCGGCCGGACGGTGAACGGTACGGGCGGTGCGGAGGGGCGCACCGCCCGGTGGCGTGTCTTTTCGGTTACGGATGCGAGGGCCGGGCTACATGAGCAGGCTGCCCTGGAGCTCGGCCCGCAGGTCCGGGGTGAGCACGGTGCCCGCCCGGTCCACGAGAAGCGCCATCTCGTAGCCCACGAGGCCGATGTCGCACTCCGGGTGCGCGAGCACGGCCAGCGAGGAGCCGTCCGAGACGGACATCAGGAAGAGGAAGCCGCGCTCCATCTCCACGACCGTCTGGGCGACGGGCCCGCCCTCGAAGATCCGGGACGCCCCCGCGGTCAGCGAGGTCAGTCCGGACGCGACCGCCGCCAGCTGGTCGGCGCGGTCACGGGGGAACCCTTCGGACATGGCAAGGAGCAGTCCGTCGGCGGAGACCACCACTGTGTGGGACACCCCTGGGGTGTTGTCCACGAAGTTGGTGATCAACCAGTTCAGATTCTGCGCCGCCTGGCTCATCGCGCTCAACTAACGCTCCTGCTGCTGGGTCGGACCGAGATTGAAGGAACCCGTGGTGGAGTTGCCCGCCTGACGGCCCTGCTGGATACCGCGGCGCAGATTGGTGAGCCGGCCGCGGACGTCGTCGGGTGCGCGGGACACCTGGGGGCCGGCCGTGTGGGCCTGCTCCTGGGCGGTCCCGGGCACGAGGTTGGCCCGCGGCACGCGCCGCGGAAGCCCGGAGGTGGTGACACCGCCGGCCGCGGGCTTGCGCACCCGCTCGGCCTGGCGCACCAGCTCGTCGTTGGGCGAGGTCCGCCAGGCGGCCCCGCCGTTCTGGTTCTGCCGCCCGGCATCGGGCGCCTGCGGCGCGCTCGTCCCGGGACGCTGCGGAACCACGGGGTTCTGCATCGTCCGCTCGGCCTCCGGCACGCCCCGGGCCGGGGTCTGCCGCGGGGCCGGAGCCTGCGGTGCGGCCGGGGCGGGCGCCTGGCCCTGGCCCTGGCCGCCCTGCTCCTGGCGGAACCAGTTGGTCTCCAGCGTGTCGTACAGCGGGGTACGGCCGTCACCGGATCCCGGCGCCGGCGGCAGGGCCTCCGGCTGACGCGGCTGCTGGAGCTGCGGCTGCCGGGGCTGCTGCGGCTGCTGAGGGTCGCCCGCCGCGTGCCGGCGCGGACCCTGCTGGGGTGCCTGCTGCGCCTGCTGCGGGTTCTGGGCCTGCGGGTTCTGGGCCTGCGGTACGAACGGCTGGTGGCCGTACGCCTGCTGCGGGGCCTGCGGCTGGGCCTGCTGCGGGGCTCCGAAGTCCGGCTGCGGGAACTGCGCGGTGGACGCCGGGTCCTGGGCGCCGCCCTGGTAGCCCTGCGGGGCCGAGTGCCGCGGGGCCTGCTGGGGAGCTCCGAAGTCCGGGCGCGCGAACTGGCCCGTGGAACCGGGGCCGTCGGGCTGTCCGTAACGGCCCGTGCTCTCCGGCTCCTCGTGACCGCGCGGCGCGTCCAGCGGCGACATGTCCTGCTGCGGCCTGCGGACCGGCTGCCCCTGGTCGTTGCTGCCCCAGCTGGCGGCCTGCGGCCGCTGCGGGTGCTGCGGCTGGGGGGTGCCGCCGGGGAGCTCGGCGCGCGGGAAGCCGTTCTGGCCCGGACGGGGCTCCTGCGGAGCCTGGGCCTGCGGGTGCTGACCGGGGTTCTGGCCCGCGTTCTGGCTGCTGTTCCGGCCGTTGTCCGAGGCGTTGTTCTGGCCGCCCCAGACGTCCGTACGGGACGGGATCGCGCTCTGCGCGCCGCCGACGAGCCCGCCGGGGGCGCCGAGGCCCGGACGCTGCTGCGGGTCCTGCGGGACGGGCGGCAGCTGCGCGGTCTGCGGACCCTGAGCCTGGCCCTGGGCCGGAGCCGGGGTCTGCGGCCGCTCCTGGAACAGGTTCGGACCGCCCGGGGTCTGACCGCCCTGGCCCTGCGGGCCGTTCGGGCGCTGGGCGCCGTCCCGGCCGGGCAGCGCCGTGCGGGCCGCACCGGCTCCGAGCCGGCCGCCGGGCGCGGACGGGGCACCGCCCGGACGCCCGCCGGGGGCACCGGGGCCGCCGGCCGCGCCGGGACCGCCGGGGAGGCGGCCGCCGGGGGCGGACTGGCCCTGCGGCACGGCGCCCTGGCCGCCGGGGCCGGCCTTCGGCACGGGCTTCTTGCCGCCGTGGGCGACGTCGACCGGGAGCATGACGAGCGCGGTGGTGCCGCCCGAGTCGGACGGGCGCAGCTGGATCCGGATGCCGTGTCGCAGGGACAGGCGGCCGACCACGAACAGACCCATGCGGCGGGAGACCGAGACGTCCACGGTGGGCGGCGAGGCGAGCCGCTCGTTGATCGCGGCGAGGTCCTCGGGGGAGAGGCCGATGCCGGTGTCGTGGATCTCGACGAGCACCCGGCCGTCGGGCAGGGCGTGACCGGTGACGCGGACCTTGGTCTGCGGCGAGGAGAACGAGGTGGCGTTCTCCAGCAGCTCGGCGAGCAGGTGGACGAGGTCGTTGACGACCCGGCCGGCGACCTCGGTCGCCGGGACCGCGGCCAGCTCGATGCGCTCGTACTGCTCCACCTCGGAGGCCGCGGCGCGCAGGACGTCGACCAGCGGGACCGGACGGGTCCAGCGGCGGCCCGGCTCCTCGCCCGCGAGGACGAGGAGGTTCTCGCCGTTCCGGCGCATTCGGGTCGCGAGGTGGTCGAGCTTGAAGAGGGAGGACAGCTGGTCCGGGTCGGCCTCGCGGGACTCCAGCTCGGAGATGAGCGAGAGCTGGCGCTGGATGAGGCCCTGGGAACGGCGCGAGAGGTTGGTGAACATCGCGTTGACGTTGCCCCGCAGGAGGGCCTGCTCGGCGGCGAGGCGGACCGCCTCGCGGTGCACGTCGTCGAAGGCCGCGGCCACCTGGCCGATCTCGTCGCGGGAGTGCACACCGACGGACTCGACGGAGGTGTCGACGTCCTGCGGGTCGGACTCGGAGAGCTGCTTGACCAGCTCGGGCAGGCGTTCCTGGGCGACCTTGGTGGCGGTGTCCTGGAGCCGGCGCAGCGAGCGGATCATGGAGCGGGCCACGACGAAGGCGCCGACGAGCGAGACGCCGAGGACGAGCAGGATCAGGGCACCGTTGATGATGGCGTCGCGCTGCGACTCCTGGCGCAGCTCACGGGCCTTGGTCTCCATCTCGCCGAGCAGCGTCGCCTCGATGGTGTTCATGGCACGCATCTTGGTGTCGTACTCGTCGGTGAAGTTCAGGTAACCGCGCTTGACGTCGGGCAGGCCGCGTTCCGACTTCAGCATGCGCTCGGCGTAGTTGCCGGCGGCCTCGATCGTCGGGTTGCCGTTGGTCAGCGAGGCGGTGAGCTCCTCGGCGTCGCCGCCGGTCGACTCGTAGATCGACTTGAAGGACTTGAACTCGACGATCTCACTGGTGAGCGCGGCGTCGCCGTAGAGCCGGTCGCCCTGCTCGATCTTGGCGGCCCGGCTGTCGTTCGGGGGCAGCGAGGAGGCGATGATCGCCTGCTGGATGGAGGCGTACTCCTTGGCGGACGAGAACGCGGCGAGCGCCCGGGTCCGCTTGATCATCTCCGGGTTGCTGGTGGCCTGCGCCATGTCCTGGGACAGGCTGAGCAGGGAGCGGATGAGACGGCTGTAGGCCTCGACCGTCACCGAGCGGGCGACGTTCTTCTCGTACGCGTGGGTGCGGATGGCGCCGATCTGGCTGACCTGCGAGGCGATCTGGCTGACGTTCTGCCGGATGCTGCGGAGCGACTCGTCTTCCTCGGTCGCCGGGATGGCTTCGGTCGCCTCGAGGAAGGTGCGGTACGCGCGGTCGGTGTCCCGGCGGGGGTTGGAGACCTGGTAGTCGGTGGCCGTCTTGCCGTTGGCGAGCGGACCGGCGGACAGGTCGCGCTCCTTCTGGAGCGCCTCGGCGAACTTGGTGGCTTCCTTGGTCAGCTCGGTGAGCAGCTGCATGTGATCCAGCTGCTCCATGTCCTGCAAGGACTCGTTGATACGGATGCCACCGAGGCTGGTCGCCGCGACCACGGGGAGGGTCAGCAGGGCGACCAGACGGGTGGAGATGCGCCAGTTGCGCAGGGCTATTCGGGGCCCGACCTGGTTCTCGGCCTGGAGCCGGGGGGCCGGGGCCTGCTCGGCGGCGGCGTCCGCGGCGGTACCGCGCGCGGCACCGTCGGAGCCTTCGCCCTTCTTCCCCGGGTTCTGGGGGTGCGGGGCGGGGGAGCCGTGCTGGGTCCCGGCACGCGGCTCCTGCTCCGCCGAGGCTTCCCCTCGGCCCTTGCGGGCCTGGGAAGAGCCCGTGCCATCCCTCTTGAAACGTCCCTGCACTAGCGTCGCAACCTCTGGACCAGGCGTCCCTCCGGGTGAACGGAGAAGACGGTGTCGGCGTCGTGGGACGCGGTGCGTCCCCGTGGTGGTCGTCGGTGACCGGCGCAGATCCCCCTATCCCCGCCACTCGGCCGGCGCTGCGTTGCGCCCCCTGCGCGCCGGCTTGAAACCCGCGGCGGTGCGTGGAATTCCAGCACAGTGCCGGACCTCCAACAAGGGCCGTGGGGCGTGGCGCGAGGGGCATGACAACGCGTGCACGCCATGTCACCCCACGTAGAAGATGATCACGGATGAATCGGTCATATCGCACCGAAGGGGTGGGCGGTGCGGGGTGTCCCAGTCGCGATGATCAGGAGCGGAATGGCGGGTTCAATGGCGGAATGTCCGTTTCAGTCACCCCCTGTGGCGGTGCGTAATGCCGTCTTTGTCCCCTCGGTGGTGAGCAAACTCACACGTAGTTCGTTGGATCCGCCATGCATTCGAAGGGAATTGCATGTTTAGCCTGACGCTTTACAGAATGGGCACCCCGTACGCCGCGCCCGCGTGGGCGCGCCCCACCGCAGACAAGGGTCCGACACCGCGATGAACACGACGTCCGTACTCCGCACCACGGCCAACCCCCGCCGCGCCACCCTCGCCCACCTGGAGGACGCCGCGCAGCTGAGCCGAGGCGCCCGGCCCGAGTACGCCGCCGAGCTCCCCGGCCGGACCGCCAACCCGCGCCGCACGATCCTGATGACCGCCCCCGAGCCGTACCGCCCCGCCGAGTAACCCGCCGAGCAATCAGGCGATCGGGCCTCCTCACCGCGTTAGCCTGGAGCGTCAGACTCCAGCCAGTAGCAAGTGAGGGGCGACAGCACTCGTGCGCATCGCCAGATTCTCCATCGACGGCAACGTCGCCTTCGGCGCGGTCGAGGGGGAGGGGACCGTCGAGTCCGGCGGCCTGGTCCTCGACATCATCAAGGGCATCCCGTACACCGACTTCGAACTCAGCGGCACCAAGGTGCCGCTGAGCAAGGTCCGGCTCCTGCCGCCCGTCCTCCCCAACAAGGTCGTGGCCGTCGGCCGCAACTACGCGGAGCACGCCAGGGAGCTCGGCAACGAGGTCCCCGAGGTCCCGGTCACCTTCTTCAAGCCGACCACCTCGGTCATCGGCCCCGGCGACGCCATCGAGTACCCCTCCTTCTCCGACGAGCTGCACCACGAGGCCGAACTGGCCGTGGTGATCGGCCGCATGTGCCGTGAGGTGCCCCGCGAGCGCGTCCAGGACGTCGTCTTCGGCTTCACCTGTGCCAACGACGTCACCGCCCGCGACGTCCAGAAGCGCGAGGCCCAGTGGGCCCGTGCCAAGGGCTTCGACACCTCCTGCCCCCTGGGCCCCTGGGTGGAGACGGACATGAGCGTCGCCGCCGCCGGTGACCTGACCGTCCAGGCCACGGTCAACGGCGAACAGCGCCAGCTCGGTCGTACGAGCGACATGATCCGCTCCATCGAGGACCTGGTCGTCCACATCTCCGAGGCCATGACGCTGCTCCCGGGCGACGTCATCCTCACCGGCACCCCCGCCGGGGTCGGCCCCCTCAACGTCGGCGACGAGGTCGCCGTCACCATCGAAGGCATCGGCACTCTCACCAACAGGGTGATCAAGCGTGGCTAACGCGAACGTCCGCGTACGTTTCTGTCCCTCCCCGACCGGCAACCCCCACGTGGGCCTGGTCCGCACCGCCCTCTTCAACTGGGCCTTCGCCCGGCACAACCAGGGCACCATGGTCTTCCGCATCGAGGACACCGACGCGGCGCGCGACTCCGAGGAGTCGTACGAGCAGCTGCTCGCCTCGCTGCGCTGGCTGGGCCTCGACTGGGACGAGGGCCCCGAGATCGGCGGCCCGCACGCCCCCTACCGGCAGTCGCAGCGGATGGACATCTACAAGGACGTCGCCGACAAGCTGCTCGCCGGCGGCTACGCGTACCACTGCTACTGCACCACCACCGAGCTGGACGACCGCCGCGACGCCGCCCGCGCCGCCGGCCGCCCCTCCGGCTACGACGGCCACTGCCGCGAGCTCACCGCCGAGCAGATCGAGCTCTACAAGGCCGAGGGCCGCGAGGCCATCGTCCGCTTCCGGATGCCCGACGAGCCGATCACCTTCACCGACCTGGTCCGCGGCGAGCTCACCTTCACCCCGGACAACGTCCCGGACTACGGCATCGTGCGCGCCAACGGCGCCCCGCTGTACACCCTGGTCAACCCCGTCGACGACGCCCTGATGGAGATCACCCACGTCCTGCGCGGCGAGGACCTGCTCTCCTCCACCCCGCGCCAGATCGCGCTCTACAAGGCGCTGATCGAGCTGGGCGTCGCCAAGGAGGTCCCCGCCTTCGGCCACCTGCCGTACGTCATGGGCGAGGGCAACAAGAAGCTCTCCAAGCGCGACCCGCAGGCCTCCCTCAACCTCTACCGGGAGCGCGGCTTCCTCCCCGAGGGCCTGCTGAACTACCTCTCCCTGCTCGGCTGGTCCTTCTCCGCCGACCAGGACCTCTTCACCATCCCCGAGATGGTCGAGCGGTTCGACATCGCGGACGTCAACGCCAACCCGGCCCGCTTCGACCTGAAGAAGGCCGAGTCGATCAACGCGGACCACATCCGCATGCTGGACGTGAAGGACTTCGCCGCGGCCTGCGAGCCCTGGCTGAGGGCCCCGCACGCCAACTGGGCCCCGGAGGACTTCGACCAGGCCGCCTGGGACGCCATCGCGCCGCACGCCCAGACCCGGCTGACCGTCCTGTCGGACATCACGGCCAACGTCGACTTCCTCTTCCTGAAGGAGCCGGTCTTCGACCAGGCCTCGTGGGACAAGGCGATGAAGGGCGAGCCCGCGGCGCTCCTCACCACCGCCCGCGAGAAGCTCGTGGACGCCGACTGGAGCGACCCGGAGTCCCTCAAGGCCGCCGTCCTCGCCGCCGGCGAGGCCCACGGCCTCAAGCTGGGCAAGGCCCAGGCCCCGGTCCGCGTCGCCGTCACCGGCCGCACGGTCGGCCTGCCGCTCTTCGAGTCGCTCGAGATCCTGGGCAAGGACAAGACCCTCGCCCGCATCGACGCGGCCCTGGCGAAGCTCGCCGGCTGACCCTTCCGTACCCGCCCTCGGGGGCGGCGGCCACGACGGCCGCCGCCCCCGAGGGCGGTGTCGGACCCCTTCGCTACGGTCGGCTCCGTCGATGCCCGCTTGCGAGAGGCCCTCCCGTCATGCCGATGACCGCCCCCGACTACACCCGGTACTTCACGCCCGGCACCTCCTTCTCGTACGAGAACGGCCGGACCGGGACCCTGTCCCCGGTCGAGGTCGGCGAGCTGGCCCTGCCCACCGGGCGGCTCGTGGCCTGTGACCCTTTCGTCTCTCTCGGTCACGGTGAGAGCGAGCCGTTCACCGTCACGGTGGCGCCGGGGCGCTACCCGGTCCAGGCGGCGGTCGCGACGCTGGTCGACCCCGGCGAGGAGCCTGACCCCCATCCGCACACCCGGATCGCCGCCGTCCGCCTGGTGGTCCGGGCCGCACCCGTGGCGGCCTGGGAGATGGCGCTGCTGCCCGGGCAGGACCTCGCCGAGCTCGGGGAGGACGAGTTCTTCGGCTACGGCGTGGACGCCGGGGCCGGCTGTTTCCACGATGCCTCCGCTGACGACGCCTTCCCCGGCACCGACGAGGACGAGGGGGCCGTGTGGGCCGCCATGGAGGGCGTCGGGCACGGACCCGAGGTCTTCCTGGCCGAGGGCGAGGACCGACACAACCTCGCCGGCTTCACCTCCGGCTGGGGAGACGGCTGCTATCCGACCTGGATCGGGCGGGACGCCGACGGTGAGGTCGCCTGCTTCGTGACCGACTTCCTGGTCGCGCCGCCCGAGCTGGTCGATCCCGCTGCCTGAGGGGCCCTCCCGGCGGTACCGTCGAGCCATGACCATCCGCGCGGTGCTCTGGGACATCGACGACACGATCTTCGACTACACGAGCGCCGACCACGCCGGCATGCGGGCCCACCTCGCCGCCGAGGGGCTGCTCGGCGGGTACGCCTCCGTCGAGGAGGCCCTGCGGTGCTGGAAGGAGCTCACGGAGCTGCACTGGCGGCGCTTCGAGGCCGAGGGCGGCGACTTCCTGGATCAGCGGCGGAACCGGGTCCGGGACTTCCTCGGCAGGCCGGAGCTCACCGTCGCCGAGGCCGACGGCTGGTTCGAGCGGTACGTGGTGCACTACGAGGCCGCGTGGGAGCTCTTCCCGGACACCCTGCCGGTGCTGGACCTGCTCGCGGCGGAGTACCGCCACGGCGTGCTGTCGAACTCCAGCATCCGCAACCAGGACCGCAAGCTGCGGGTGCTGGGCGTACGGGACCGGTTCGAGGCCGTCGTGTGCGCCGCCGAGCTCGGGGTGGCCAAGCCTGCCGCCGAGGCCTTCCACCTCGCCTGCGCCGCCCTCGGGCTGCCGCCCGAGCAGGTGGCGTACGTGGGCGACCAGCCGGAGATCGACGCCCTGGGGGCCGTCGAGGCGGGCCTCCTCGGGGTCTGGCTGGATCGCGCCGACACGGGCGGCAGACCGGGCCTGACCAGGATCACCGGCCTCCACCAGCTGCCCGGAGTGCTGCGCGGGGATACCCGTTTTGGAGCACCGGACACCTTCGGGTAATGTTCTTCCTGCGCCGAGGGGAGCGGGCCGAAAGGCCGAAAGCCCCGAAAGCGCAAGCCAGAGCAAGATCCCCCCTCGGAGGGATCGCGCCCCGGTGGCCTATGGTGTAATTGGCAGCACGACTGATTCTGGTTCAGTTAGTCTTGGTTCGAGTCCAGGTAGGCCAGCTCGCAGAGCTCATCTGCAACCGTGGATGATGATCCACAAAGCCCCCGTTGTGTAGCGGCCTAGCACGCTGCCCTCTCAAGGCAGTAGCGCCGGTTCGAATCCGGTCGGGGGTACAGATCCTTCCCGCGGGATCACTTGGGTAGCTCCCGGTGAACTCGATGCAGGATCGCTAGGGCCCCCGTTGTGTAGCGGCCTAGCACGCCGCCCTCTCAAGGCGGTAGCGCCGGTTCGAATCCGGTCGGGGGTACCAACTGGTCTAAACCACCAGTGGCCTATGGTGTAATTGGCAGCACGACTGATTCTGGTTCAGTTAGTCTTGGTTCGAGTCCAGGTAGGCCAGCGGATCTCTTGAGATCTTGCCCCCGTTGTGTAGCGGCCTAGCACGCCGCCCTCTCAAGGCGGTAGCGCCGGTTCGAATCCGGTCGGGGGTACCAAACGAAGAAGCCCTTCCCTTCGGGGGAGGGCTTCTTCGCTGTTCCGGTCCGACGTGTCCCCGTGGACACAACTCCGGCCCACCGCTGCGGCGTTGGAGCGGTGGGCCGGAAACGTACAGGAGAAGAGGGAAGAGGAGGCGGGATCAGCCGTTGCGGCGCAGGGCCTCGGACAGGCGCGCGGCCGCGTCGATGACCGCCTGGGCGTGCATACGGCCCGGGTGGCGGGTCAGGCGCTCGATCGGGCCCGAGACCGACACGGCGGCCACCACGCGGTTCGAGGGGCCCCGTACGGGCGCGGAGACGGACGCCACGCCCGGCTCCCGCTCGCCGATCGACTGGGCCCAGCCGCGGCGCCGTACGCCCGACAGGGCCGTCGCCGTGAAGCGGGCGCCCTGAAGGCCGCGGTGCAGCCGCTCGGGCTCCTCCCAGGCCATGAGGATCTGCGCGGACGAGCCGGCCTTCATGGTCAGCGTGGAGCCCACCGGGACGGTGTCCCGGAGGCCGGACAGCCGCTCGGCCGCCGCCACGCAGATCCGCATGTCGCCCTGGCGCCGGTAGAGCTGCGCGCTCTCGCCGGTCACGTCGCGCAGATGCGTCAGCACCGGCCCGGCGGTCGCGAGCAGACGGTCCTCACCGGCCGCGGCGGCGAGCTCCGCAAGCCGCGGTCCGAGGATGAACCGGCCCTGCATGTCGCGGGCCACCATCCGGTGGTGTTCCAAAGCCACGGCGAGTCGGTGTGCCGTGGGTCGTGCGAGTCCCGTCGCCGCGACCAGACCTGCGAGGGTGGCCGGACCGGACTCCAGGGCGCTCAGGACAAGGGCTGCCTTGTCGAGAACGCCTACGCCGCTAGAGTTGTCCATGCAACGATATTCACGTCTCACTCTGTGAAACGCAAGTTCAATTTTCCGAGGAACCCGTCACTCTGGTGAGGCGGCCGCACAACGGCTCGCGAAACGGGTCTCTAGTGGTGTCGGCGCAGCCGCCGGCCGGAGGGAAAGCGATGGGTAGGACACTCGCGGAGAAGGTCTGGGACGACCACGTCGTCCGGCGCGCCGAAGGCGAGCCCGACCTCCTCTTCATCGATCTGCACCTGCTGCACGAGGTGACCAGCCCGCAGGCGTTCGACGGGCTCCGGCTCAGCGGCCGGCAGGTGCGGCGTCTGGACCTCACCATCGCCACCGAGGACCACAACACCCCGACCCTCGACATCGACAAGCCGATCGCCGACCCGGTCTCCCGCGCACAGCTGGAGACCCTGCGCAAGAACTGCGCGGAGTTCGGCGTCCGGCTGCACCCGCTGGGCGACGTCGAGCAGGGCGTCGTCCACGTCGTGGGCCCCCAGCTGGGCCTGACCCAGCCGGGCACCACCGTGGTCTGCGGCGACTCGCACACCTCCACGCACGGCGCCTTCGGCGCGCTGGCCTTCGGCATCGGCACCAGCCAGGTCGAGCACGTCCTGGCCACCCAGACGCTCCCGCTCGCCCGCCCCAAGACCATGGCGATCACCGTCGAGGGCGAGCTGCCCGCCGACGTCACCGCCAAGGACCTGATCCTGGCGATCATCGCCAGGATCGGCACCGGCGGCGGCCAGGGCTACATCCTGGAGTACCGCGGCTCCGCCATCGAGAAGCTCTCGATGGAGGCCCGGATGACCATCTGCAACATGTCGATCGAGGCCGGCGCCCGCGCGGGCATGATCGCCCCCGACGAGACCACCTTCGCCTACCTCAAGGGCCGCGCCCACGCCCCCGAGGGCGAGGACTGGGACGCCGCCGTCGCGTACTGGAAGACCCTGAAGACGGACGAGGACGCGGTCTTCGACGCCGAGGTCGTCATCGACGCCGCCGAGCTGGCCCCGTTCGTCACCTGGGGCACCAACCCCGGCCAGGGCGCCCCGCTTTCGGCGAACGTCCCCGACCCGGCTTCGTACGAAGACGCTTCGGAGCGCCTCGCCGCCGAAAAGGCCCTGGAGTACATGGGGTTGAGCGCCGGGCAGCCGCTGCGCGACATCAAGGTCGACACCGTCTTCGTAGGCTCCTGCACCAACGGCCGCATCGAGGACCTGCGCAACGCGGCCTCCCTGCTGCAGGGCCGCAAGGTCGCCGACGGCGTCCGCATGCTGGTCGTCCCCGGCTCGGTCCGGGTGGCCCTGCAGGCCGTCGAGGAGGGCCTGGACAAGGTCTTCAAGGAGGCCGGCGCCGAATGGCGGCACGCGGGCTGCTCGATGTGTCTGGGCATGAACCCCGACCAACTGGCCCCCGGTGAGCGTTCCGCGTCCACCTCCAACCGCAACTTCGAGGGCCGGCAGGGCAAGGGCGGCCGCACCCACCTGGTCTCCCCCCAGGTGGCCGCCGCCACCGCCGTGCTGGGCCACCTGGCCTCCCCGGCCGATCTGTCCGACGTCGCCACCACCGCGGGGGTCTGAGGAACCATGGAAGCTTTCACCACCCACACCGGCCGCGCCGTCCCGCTGCGCCGCAGCAACGTCGACACCGACCAGATCATCCCGGCGCACTGGCTCAAGAAGGTCACCCGCGACGGCTTCGAGGACGGCCTGTTCGAGGCCTGGCGCAAGGACCCCGAGTTCGTCCTCAACCGCCCCGAGCGGCAGGGCGCCACGGTCCTGGTCGCCGGACCCGACTTCGGCACCGGCTCCTCCCGTGAGCACGCCGTCTGGGCGCTGCAGAACTACGGCTTCAAGACGGTGATCTCCTCCCGCTTCGCCGACATCTTCCGCGGCAACTCGCTGAAGAACGGCCTGCTGACCGTCGTCCTGCCGCAGGAGACCGTCGACGCCCTGTGGGAGCTGACCGAGGCCGACCCGACCGCCGAGGTCACCGTCGACCTGGAGGCCCGCAAGGTCCTCGCGGCCGGGATCGACGCCGACTTCGAGCTCGACGAGAACGCCCGCTGGCGGCTGCTGAACGGTCTGGACGACATCAGCCTCACCCTTCAGAACGAAGCGGACATCGCCGCCTACGAGGCCGCGAGGCCGGCCCACAAGCCCCGTACAATTACGGCCTGAGCAGCGCTTTTCCAGGACTGCGCCCCCCACCGCCCGGTGGGGGGCGCAGTCGCTTGTTGAGACCCCGTCGGGCGACAACTCGCCCTAGATGGCACAATCTGTGCATGGAACGCGACAGCCAACTCGAGCTCTACGAGGCAGTCGCCGCCCGATTGAAGGAAGCGCACACAAGGGTGCGCGAACTGCAAGTCCCGGAGGGCGTAAGGATGGCGCTGTCCCGGAAGCTGCTGGTCATCACGGCCGCGGCGAAGCACGATCTCGCGGACGCGGCAACGCGTCTGGACCGGTTGATGAAGGACCTCGACGAGGGCCGATTCCCTGAAGACGACTGACACCAGGAACTCCGCAACGGGACTTCTGCGTTGCGGCACTAGGGTGATTAGCCCGTTTCGTGTTTGATTTGCGGTATATACATGCCTAACGTGCGAAAAAGCTTGAACACTTTCGTTCCGGCAATGTCTCCGAAGGGGAAGACGTGAACAAGGCGCAGCTCGTAGAAGCGATTGCCGACAAGATGGGCGGTCGCCAGCAGGCCGCCGACGCCGTCGACCACGTGCTCGACGCCATCGTGCGTGCCGTGGTCGGCGGGGACCGGGTCTCGGTCACCGGCTTCGGCTCGTTCGAGAAGGTCGACCGTCCCGCCCGCTACGCCCGTAACCCGCAGACGGGTGAGCGTGTGCGGGTCAAGAAGACCTCCGTTCCGCGCTTCCGTGCGGGTCAGGGCTTCAAGGACCTGGTCAGCGGCTCGAAGAAGCTCCCCAAGGGAGGCGAGGTCTCCGTCAAGAAGGCGCCCAAGGGCAGCCTCACCGGTGGCGCCTCCGCGACCGTGAAGAAGGCCGCGGCCAAGAAGGCCACCACCGCCAAGAAGGCCGCCGCCAAGAAGGCGACCCCGGCGAAGAAGACGACGGCCGCCGCGAAGAAGACCACGCCGGCCGCGAAGAAGACCACCACGGCGGCCAAGAAGAGCACCCCGGCCGCGAAGAAGACCACCACCGCCGCCGCCAAGAAGGCGACCCCGGCCAAGAAGACCACCACGGCCGCGGCCAAGAAGACCGCCGCCAAGACCGCGCCGGCGAAGAAGGCCACCGCGAAGAAGGCGCCCGCCAAGAAGACGACGGCGCGCAAGACCACCGCGAAGAAGACCGCCGCGAAGAAGTAGACGGCGACTGGTGCTCACACGCCGGGCCGGGCTCCCCCGAGGGGGAGCCCGGCCCGCGGCGCGTCCGGAGCGACCCGGTGGGACGCTCCCTAGAAGGTCTGCAGGGTCACCAGGGTGATCCTCAGGGCGGACCCGGAACCCTCCGTCTCGATCCGCACCCGCTGCCCCGGCCTCAGCAGTCGCAGCCCGCCCGCCTCGAAGGCCTCGGCCCCGAACTCCACCGGGGTGCCGTCGTCGAGCAGCACACTGCCGCTGCGGGTCTCGGGATCGTACGTGTACGCGGTCGCCTGCATGGGCCGCAGCCTATCCGGCCGCGGGCACCCAGCGGGCCGCCGTCCGCGGCCCCACGCCCAGCGCCACGGCGGCCGCCAGGTCCGCCCCGGTGTCGACGTCCCGGCGCACGGAATCCACCCCCGCCAGCCGGATTTCCACCGCCCCCGAGGACAAATGCCGGCGCCGCGAAGCCCCTCCGAAAGCCGGTTCCAATTCCACCCCCGGCGCCGCCGAGAGGAATGTCGTACCTATTTCGGCGGCATCGGCGAGAAATGCCCGGCCGAATTGCCCCGCCACCGTCAGGACCCGCGCCAGCTCCGCCGGCCGCAGCGCCGGAAGGTCCGCGTTCAGCGCCGCCACCCGCGCCGAAGGCCGCACCGCCCGCACCGCACGGGCCCCGTGCGCGAGCGCCGCGTTGAGCCCCGCGCCCGGAACGTCGGGCACGATCCGCGCCCCCAGGGCCGAAAGCGCCGCACCGGCGGCCGGATCGTCCGTGACCACCACCACATCCCGCACCCCTGCGCTGGCCAGCGCCGCCGCCACCGTGTCCTCGGCGAAGGCCAGCGCCAGGCGCCCCCGCAGCAGGCCCCCGACCGCCGGGCCCAGCCTGCTCTTCGCCCGTGCCAACGGCTTCAGGGGCACCACCAGGGACCAGTCGTCGTCCGCGGTCCCGTCGGCGTTCTCATCGGCGTAGGTCGTCATCGCGCCCCATTCTGTCCCGCCCGAGCGAACGGCCCGAGCGCCGGGGCGTACGGTGTCCTCGACAGGCCAGGAGCAGAGGGCGACACTTGCCCCTGCGAACCAGTCCGGAGAAAGGTGTCCGAGTGTCCCGCCGCAGAATCGGCTTCTGGTACCGCCTGGCGGCGGTCATCGCCAAACCCCCACTGGTGGTGCTGTTCAAGCGGGACTGGCGCGGGACGGAGCACATCCCGGCCGAGGGCGGCTTCATCACCGCGGTCAACCACAACTCGTACCTGGACCCGCTGTCGTACGCGCACTACCAGTACAACACCGGGCGCGTCCCCCGCTTCCTGGCCAAGGCGGGGCTCTTCAAGAGCGGCTTCGTCGGCACCATGCTCCGCAACACCGGCCAGATCCCCGTCTACCGCGAGACCACCGACGCCCTGGACGCCTTCCGTTCGGCCGTCGACGCCATCGAGCGCGGCGAGTGCGTCGCCTTCTACCCCGAGGGCACCCTCACCCGCGACCCCGAGATGTGGCCCATGGCCGGCAAGACCGGCGCCGCCCGGGTCGCCCTGCTCACCAAGGCGCCCGTCATCCCGGTCGCCCAGTGGGGCGCCAACCTCGCGATGCCGCCGTACGCCAAGGAGAACAAGCTCCGGCTCTGGCCGCGCAAGACCCTGATCGTGCAGGCCGGTCCGCCGGTCGACCTCTCCCGCTTCCACGACCTCGAGCCGACGCCCGACGTGCTGCGCGCCGCCACCGAGGAGATCATGGCCGCCATCACCCGGCTCCTGGAGGAGATCCGCGGCGAGAAGGCCCCGGACGAGCCCTACGACCACCGCAAGGCCCGGCTGGAACAGCGCCGCAAGGCCGCGCAGGGCAAGGCCGGCACGGGCGCCGCGGCCGCGAAGGACCGAACGGCCGCGACGGGCGGCACCACCGGAGAGGGCGAGAAGTGACCAAGGCAGCCGTCTTCGGCAACGGATCCTGGGGCACGGCCTTCGCCATGGTGCTCGCCGACGCGGGCTGCGAGGTGAGCCTCTGGGGCCGGCGCGCCGCCCTCGCCAACGCCATCAACAGCACCGGCGTCAACCCCGACTACCTCCCCGGCGTCGAACTCCCCAAGGGCATCACGGCCACCGCCGACCCGGCCGAGGCCGCCCGCGACGCCGATTTCACCGTCCTCGTCGTGCCCTCCCAGACCCTGCGCGCCAACCTCGCGGACTGGGCCCCCGACCTCGCCCCCGGCACCGTGCTCGTCTCCCTGATGAAGGGCATCGAACTCGGCAGCGCCAAGCGGATGAGCGAGGTCATCCAGGAGGTCGCCGACGTCCCCGCCGACCGCGTCGCCGTCCTCACCGGCCCCAACCTGGCCAAGGAGATCGCCGCCCGGCAGCCGGCCGCCGCCGTCGTCGCCTGCGCCGACGAGACGGTCGCCCAGCGGCTCCAGTCCGCCTGCATGACCCCGTACTTCCGCCCGTACACCAACACCGACGTCGTCGGCTGCGAGCTCGGCGGAGCGGTCAAGAACGTCATCGGTCTCGCCGTCGGCATCGCCGACGGCATGGGCCTCGGCGACAACTCCAAGGCCACCCTCATCACCCGCGGCCTCGCCGAGACCACCCGCCTCGGCCTCGCCATGGGCGCCGACCCGCTCACCTTCTCCGGCCTCGCGGGCCTCGGTGACCTGGTCGCCACCTGCTCCTCGCCGCTCTCCCGGAACCACACCTTCGGCACCAACCTGGGCCGCGGCATGAGCCTGGAGGAGACCATCGCGGTCACCAAGCAGACCGCCGAGGGCGTCAAGTCCTGCGAGTCCGTGCTGGATCTGGCCCGCCGCCACGGCGTCGACATGCCCATCACCGAGACCGTCGTCTCGATCGTCCACGAGGGCAAGCCGCCGATCGTCGCCCTCAAGGAGCTGATGTCGCGCAGCGCCAAGGCGGAACGCCGCTGATCCGCCGGTGATCCGCCGCTGATCCGCCGGTGGTCCGCGACCGACGCGGATGACCGGGACGCGCGCGGGACGCGCGGGGCGCTCAGCAGTTCGGACGTCGCAAGGTACCCTCATCGCGATATGAGCGAGAACACCCAGAGCCCCCGCAAGCCGCGCGTGGCCGTCGTCTTCGGCGGACGCAGCTCCGAGCACGCCATCTCCGTCGTCACCGCCGGTGCCGTCCTCGGCGCCATCGACCGGGACAAGTACGACGTGCTGCCCATCGGCATCACCACCGACGGGCGCTGGGCGCTGACCGCCGACGCGCCGGAGCGGATGGCCATCGCCGACCGCACCCTGCCGAACGTCACCGACCTCGCCGAGTCCGAGACGGGCGGCGTGGTCCTCTCCGTCGACCCGGCCAGCCGCGAGGTCGTCCACACCGAGCCCGGCTCCGTGCCGCAGGCCCTCGGCGAGGTCGATGTCGTCTTCCCCGTCCTGCACGGCCCCTACGGCGAGGACGGCACCCTCCAGGGCCTCCTGGAGCTCTCCGGCGTCCCCTACGTCGGCGCGGGCGTCCTCGCCTCCGCCGTCGGCCAGGACAAGGAGTACATGAAGCGGGTCTTCGTCTCCTTCGGCCTGCCGGTCGGCCCGTACGAGGTCATCCGGCCGCGCGAGTGGGAGCAGAACCCGGCCGCCGCCCGCAAGAAGATCGTGGAGTTCGCCGCCGACCACGGCTGGCCGCTCTTCGTGAAGCCCGCCCGAGGCGGCTCCTCCGTGGGCATCACCAAGGTCGACGACCTCTCCGGCCTGGACGAGGCCGTCGAGGAGGCCCGCCGCCACGACCCGAAGATCATCGTCGAGGCGCTGGTCCGCGGCCGCGAGATCGAGTGCGGCGTCCTGGAGTTCGAGGACGGCCCGCGCGCCAGCGTGCCGGCCGAGATCCCGCCCGTCACCGACCACGACTTCTACGACTTCGAGGCCAAGTACATCGACTCGGCCTCCGGCATCGTGCCCGCGCCGATCGGCGACGAGGCCACCGCCGAGGTCCAGCGCCTCGCCGTCGCCGCCTACGAGGCCATCTCCTGCGAGGGCCTGGTGCGCGCCGACTTCTTCCTCACCGAGGACGGCGGGTTCGTCATCAACGAGGTCAACACGATGCCGGGCTTCACCCCCATCTCCATGTACCCGCGCATGTGGCAGGAGAGCGGGGTCGGCTACCCGGAGCTCGTCGACCGGCTCATCCAGGCCGCGCTGCGCCGCTCCACCGGCCTGCGCTAGATCCCGGCGCCCGGCCCCCGCCCCCGCGGGGGCCGGGATTCAGGCCCTAGCCACATTCCGGTTCCAGGGCGCAGGGAACGGCCCGCTGCACGGGGGCGGCGAGATCCGTGAGCGGGCCGATGTCGTGCGCGTACCGCTCGTCCAGCGACACCTCGACGTACGTCTTGCGGTACGTCGTGGTGAAGCGGGGCCCGTCGCCCTCCCGCTGCTCCAGGAGCCAGCGCACGCCGTTCGCGACGATGCCCAGCGACTGCGGATCGCTCATCTTTTCGGGCCGCGGGACCCCGCAGCGCAGTACGATCGCGGCATCCCCCCACGCGGCGGTCAGCTCGGACTCCGGCTCGGTGCCGGTCCGCTCCAGACCCGCCACGGTGCCGGGCAGCTCCTTCGCGAGGGCGCGGCAGAAGGCGGCCTCGGCCGCCGGAGGACGGGGAACCGGGACCGACGCCTTCGTGTCCGGACTGGAACAGCCCGCGACGGCCAGCAGCAGCACGACCGAGGCGGCAAAAGCGGGCAGGCCGAAGGGCCGGTGGGAAGACATCACCGGCCAAGGGTAGACGGGGGCTAGATATGCACGACCGGGCAGGTGAGGGTGCGCGTGATGCCGTCCACTTGCTGGACCTTGGCGACCACCATGCGGCCGAGCGCGTCCACGGTGTCGGCCTCGGCACGCACGATCACGTCGTACGGACCCGTCACGTCCTCCGCCTGGATCACCCCCGGGATCTTGGCGATGGTCTCGGCGACGGTCGACGCCTTGCCCACCTCGGTCTGAATAAGGATGTACGCCTGTACCACGGAACCTCCAGGGCGGCCACGAGGATCTTGTGGGAGAAAGAGACGCCACGGTACCGCGTCGCCGCGGGCCGCGGGGAGACCTCCGTGCTCGGAGGCGCCCGGGGTGTGGCGTACACAGATGAGAAGTTGACGGTCTACTTGACGGTATCCGGCACGGTGACGGCCCGCGACCCGCACGGCGAGGAGCAGCGGAGCGGCGCGGCGGCCGGCACGACGACACGAGGTGAATCGCGGTGAAGGGCACAGTCGGAGAGCTGGGCGAGTTCGGGCTCATCAGGGAGCTCACCTCCCGGCTCACCTCCACCCCCGCGGTGCGGATCGGCCCCGGCGACGACGCCGCGGTCGTCTCCGCGCCCGACCGGCGGGTGGTGGCCAGCACGGACATCCTGCTCGAAGGACGTCACTTCCGCCGCGACTGGTCGACGGCCTACGACGTCGGCCGCAAGGCCGCGGCCCAGAACCTCGCCGACATCGCCGCCATGGGCGCCGTCCCCACCGCGCTCCTGCTCGGCCTGGTCGTCCCGGCCGAACTGCCCGTCACCTGGCCGACCGAACTCATGGACGGACTGCGCGACGAATGTCAGGTCGCCGGCGCCGCCGTGGTCGGCGGCGACGTCGTCCGCGGCGACACCATCACCGTCTCCATCACCGCCCTCGGCGACCTGCGCAACCACGACCCGGTCACCCGGGGCGGCGCCCAGCCCGGCGACGTCGTCGCCTACACCGGCTGGCTCGGCTGGTCCGCCGCGGGCTACGCGGTGCTCTCCCGCGGCTTCCGCTCCCCGCGCGCCTTCGTCGAGGCCCACCGCCGCCCCGAGCCGCCGTACCACGCGGGCCCCGCGGCCGCCGGGCTCGGCGCCACCGCCATGTGCGACGTCAGCGACGGCCTGATCGCCGACCTCGGACACATCGCCGAGGCCAGCAAGGTCCGCATCGACCTGCGCTCCGGCCTCATCGACATCCCGACCCAGATGAACGACATCGGCCAGGCCGTCGGCGTCGACCCGCTCCAGTGGGTCCTGACCGGGGGAGAGGACCACGCGATCGTCGCCACCTTCCCGCCGGACGTGAAGCTCCCCGCCCGCTGGAAGGTCATCGGCGAGGTCCTCAACCCCTCCGCGCTGCCCCAGGTCACCGTCGACGGCGCGCCCTGGCACAGCACGGGAGGCTGGGACCACTTCGGGGAGACCGAGTGAGTCCCGCCCCCGTGCCGCCCCGGGTGCTGACCGTCGCCGGATCCGACTCCGGCGGCGGCGCCGGCATCCAGGCCGACCTCAAGACCATGCTCGCCCTCGGCGTCCACGGCATGAGCGTGATCACCGCCGTCACCGCCCAGAACTCCCTGGGCGTCCAGGGCGCCTGGGAACTGCCCCAGGAGGCGGTACGGGCCCAGTACGGGGCCGTCGTCGACGACATCGGCGTCCAGGCCGTCAAGACCGGCATGCTGGCCTCCGCCGTGCTGGTGGAGACGGTCGCCGAGCTGCTCGCCGGGACCTCGGCCGCCACGGGCGTGCCCGTCGTCGTCGACCCGGTCGGCGTCTCCAAGCACGGCGACCCGCTGCTCGCCGCCTCCGCGCTCGACTCCGTACGCACCGCGCTGTTGCCCGTCGCGACCGTCGCCACCCCGAACCTGGACGAGGTGGCGCAGCTCACGGGCATCGTGGTGGAGGACGAGACCGGGATGCGGCGGGCCGCCGACGCGATCCTGTCGTACGGGCCGCGCTGGGCCCTGATCAAGGGCGGGCACCTGCCGTCCGGCGAGGCGGCCGTCGACCTGCTCACGGACGGCTCGGAGGAGCTGTGGCTGCGCGCCCCCCGCCACGACAACCGCCACACCCACGGCACGGGCTGCACGCTCGCCTCGGCGGTCGCGTCCGGCCTGGCCAAGGGCCTCGGCGTGCCGGAGGCGGTGCGGCAGGCGAAGGCGTACGTGACCGGAGCGATCGCGGCCGGCTTCGCCCTGGGCGAGGGCATCGGCCCGGTCGACCACGGCTGGGCCTTCCGGCACTAGGCCGTGTCTTCTGGCTCGGGTCCTGGTTTCCGGGCATGGCAAAAGGCCGGTTCACCGAGGTGAACCGGCCTTTCAAGGCAACCGCAGGGCTGCGCTACGACAAAACGTCGCGGTTAGCGCGAGACCTTGCCGGCCTTGATGCACGAGGTGCAGACGTTGAGCCGCTTCGGCGTCCGACCGACCACGGCACGCACGCGCTGGATGTTCGGGTTCCAGCGACGAGACGTACGGCGGTGCGAGTGCGAAATGTTGTTGCCGAAGCCCGGCCCCTTGCCGCAGACGTCGCAGTTGGCAGCCACGGGTCACTCCAAAGACTTCAGATTTACAGTGAAATCCGGCGCACCGGATCGGATCAGGGATCTGAAGTGGTTTGCCGGGGGAATGGCCCGACAGGTGCCGGGCAACCGAAGCAGCATACAACGACTGCTTCCGTGGAACGAAACTACCACGGTCCGCCCGGCCCCCGCCCCGGGCCATGGTCGGGAGCGGGTCTACCCTGCGGTGAGCCCACCGCAGAGCACAGGAGGACCACCCGTTGCCGCGAGCACCGCAGACCCTCGACGCCGAGGCGGTCCGATCCTGGTGCGCAGGGGCGCTGGAGGCGCTCGGCAGGGAGCGCGAGGCGATCGACGCCATCAACGTCTATCCCGTCGCGGACGGCGACACCGGCACCAACCTGTACCTGACGGTGGAATCGGCGGCCCGGGCCGTGGACGAGGCCTTCTCCGGCGCCACCGGCCGCACCCCCGATGTCGCCGAGGCCATACGCGCCATGGCGCAGGGCGCGCTCCTCGGCGCCTGCGGAAACTCCGGGACGATCCTGTCCCAGCTGCTGCGCGGCATGGCCGGGGTCCTCGCCGGTGGCGGTGACGGGAATCACCTCGCCCGCGCCTTCGCGAGCGGCGCCGAAGCGGCCCGCCGGGCCGTCGCCCACCCCGTCGAGGGCACCCTCCTCACCGTCGCCGACGCCGCCGCCGAGGCATGCGCCGACGGCCGGGACCTCGTGACGGTGGCCTCAGCGGCCTACGAGGGGGCACGGACGGCCCTGGACGCCACCCCCGGACAACTGGCCGTGCTCGAACGCGCCGGGGTCGTGGACGCCGGCGGGCGCGGTCTGGTGACCGTGCTCGGCGCCCTCCTGGAGGCCCTGTCAGGCGAGGCGCCCGCCCGCCCCGCCGAGCGGGCCCACCACCGGCCCGTCCTGACCGCCGACTGCGACCGCGACGGCGCGGCCGGTCCTGCCGCCGGTCCCGCCTACGAGGTGATCTACCTCCTGGAGGCCGACGACGCCGCCGTCGACCGGCTCCGGGCCCGCCTCGACGAGCTGGGGGAGTCCCTGGTCGTCGTCGGCGGCGACGGGCTGTGGAACGTGCACGTCCACGTCGACGACGCCGGCGCCGCCGTCGAGGCGGGCGTCGAGGCGGGACGCCCGTACCGCATCCGCATCACCCACTTCGACCTGCCCGGGCCCGCCGGCCGCGCCGTCGTCGCCGTCCTGCCCGGCGAGGGCCTCGCCGGACTGTGCGCCGAAGCCGGAGCCACCACCCTGCTCGCCCGCCCCGGCGAACCCCCGACCGGCACCGAACTCGCGGACGCGATCCGCCGCGCCCGCGCCCACGAGATCGTCCTGCTGCCCAACGACACCGAACTGCGCCAGGTCGCCGCGGCGGCCGCCGAACAGGTCAGGGCCGAGGGCATCCGGGTCGCCCTCGTCCCGACCCGCGCCGCCGTGCAGGGCATCGCCGCCCTCGCCGTCCACGAACCGGCCCGCCGCTTCGACGAGGACGTCGTCGCCATGACCGCCGCGGCCGGCGCCACCCGCTACGCCGAACTCGCCGTCGCCGAACGCCAGTCCTTCACCTCGGCGGGCGTCTGCCAGGCCGGCGACGTCCTCGGCCTCATCGAGGGCGACGTGGCCGTCATCGGCCAGGACCTCACCGCCACCGCCCGCACCGTCCTCGACCGCATGCTCTCCGCCGGCGGCGAACTCGTCACCCTCATCGTCGCCTCCGACACCCCCGCCGACCTCGCCCCCGCCCTCGAACAGCACGTCCGCGCCACGCACTTGGCGGTCGACACCACGACGTACCACGCGGGCGAGGGAGCGCCGCCCCTGCTCATCGGCGTCGAGTAGCAGCCCGGCCTGCGGGACGACTGTCACTGCGGTGGTGTGCAATGGAACACGTGCCTGCGCTCGACGAACCCCTGAAGAAGCTGCTCGGCGCCGCCACCGCCAAGGTGATGGCCGAGCACATGGACCTGCACACGGTCGGCGACCTGCTCCACCACTACCCCCGGCGGTACGCGGAGCGCGGGGAGCTCACCGCGCTCGCCGACCTGCCGCTCGACGAGCACGTCACCGTCGTCGCCCAGGTCGCCGACGCGCGCGTGCACACCTTCAACAAGGGCGGCCGCGGCAAGGGGCAGCGCCTGGAGGTCACCATCACCGACGGCAGCGGCCGGATGCAGCTGGTCTTCTTCGGCCGCACCGTCCACTTCCACCAGAAGGAACTCCTCCCCGGCCGCCGCGCCATGTTCGCCGGCAAGGTCGGCGTCTTCAACCGCAGGCTCCAGCTCGCCCACCCCGAGTACAAGCTCCTCGACGCCGACAGCGGCACCGAGACCGTCAAGGCCTTCGCGAGCGAACTGCTGCCGATCTACCCCGCCTGCAAGCAGCTGGAGTCCTGGACCATCGAGCAGTCCGTCGCCATCGCCCTCGACTCCATGGCGGCCACCGGCTGGGCGGGGCTCGTCGACCCGCTGCCGCCCGCCCTGCGCGAGGGCCGCGGTCTGACCGACCTGCCCGACGCCCTCATGAAGATCCACCGGCCCCGCACCAAGGCCGACATCGCCGACGCCCGCGACCGTCTCAAGTGGGACGAGGCCTTCGTCCTCCAGGTCGCCCTCGCCCGCCGCCGGCACGCCGAGACCCAGCTCCCCGCCGTCGCCCGCCGCCCCGCCCCGGACGGCCTGCTCACCGCCTTCGACGCCAAGCTCCCCTTCACCCTCACCGAGGGCCAGCAGAAGGTCTCCCGGGAGATCTTCGACGACCTCGCCACCGAGCACCCCATGCACCGCCTCCTCCAGGGCGAGGTCGGTTCCGGCAAGACGATGGTGGCCCTGCGCGCCATGCTCGCCGTCGTCGACGCGGGCGGGCAGGCCGCGATGCTCGCGCCCACCGAGGTCCTCGCCCAGCAGCACCACCGCTCGGTCACCGAGATGATGGGCGAGCTCGCCGAGGGCGGCATGCTCGGTGGGGCCGACCAGGCGACCAAGGTCGTCCTGCTCACCGGGTCCATGGGGACCGCGGCGCGGCGGCAGGCGCTGCTGGACCTGGTCACCGGCGAGGCCGGGATCGTCATCGGGACGCACGCGCTGATCGAGGACAAGGTGCAGTTCCACGACCTCGGCCTGGTCGTGGTGGACGAGCAGCACCGCTTCGGTGTGGAGCAGCGCGACGCCCTTCGCGGGAAGGGGCACTCCCAGAGGGAAAAGCGGACGCCGCACCTGCTGGTGATGACCGCGACGCCCATTCCCCGTACGGTCGCCATGACCGTCTTCGGCGACCTGGAGACCTCCGTCCTCGACCAGCTGCCCGCCGGCCGTTCGCCCATCGCCAGCCATGTCGTCCCGGCCGCCGACAAGCCCCACTTCCTCGCCCGCGCCTGGGAGCGGGTCCGCGAGGAGGTCGAGAACGGCCACCAGGCGTACGTGGTCTGCCCCCGGATCGGCGACGAGGAGGACCGGAAGCAGAGCGGGAAGCGCAAGGCGGCGCCCGAGGACGAGGCCGAGAAGCGGCCGCCGCTCGCCGTGCTCGACGTCGCCGAGCAGCTGCGCGCCGGGCCGCTCGCCGGGCTCCGCGTCGAGGTGCTGCACGGCCGGATGCACCCCGACGACAAGGACGCCGTGATGCGCCGCTTCGCCGCGGGCGAGGCCGACGTCCTGGTCGCCACCACCGTCATCGAGGTCGGCGTCAACGTGCCCAACGCCACCGCCATGGTGATCATGGACGCCGACCGCTTCGGCGTCTCCCAGCTCCACCAGCTCCGCGGCCGCGTCGGCCGCGGCTCCGCCGCCGGCCTCTGCCTGCTCGTCACCGAGATGCCCGAGGCCAGCCCCGCCCGCCAGCGCCTCGGCGCCGTCGCCTCCACCCTGGACGGCTTCGAGCTCTCCCGGATCGACCTCGAACAGCGCCGCGAGGGCGACGTCCTCGGCCAGGCCCAGTCCGGTGTCCGCTCCTCGCTGCGGATGCTCGCCGTCATCGAGGACGAGGAGGTCATCGCCGCCGCCCGCGAGGAGGCCACCGCCCTCGTCCTCGCCGATCCCGGCCTCACCGCCCACCCCGAGCTGCGCACCGCCCTCGACGCGCTCCTCGACAAGGAGCGGGAGGAGTACCTGGAGAAGGGCTGACGCGCGGGGGTACGAGCCGCCATAAGCTGTTGCGTACGCCATGACTCATGCAGAGCGAGGACCCAGATGACCCGCGTGATCGCCGGCACCGCCGGCGGACGCCGACTCGCCGTACCACCGGGCAACGGCACCCGCCCCACCTCCGACCGGGCGCGGGAGGGCCTCTTCTCCACCTGGGAGTCGTTCCACGGCCTGGCCGGCGCGCGCGTCGCCGACCTGTACGCGGGCTCCGGGGCGGTCGGCCTGGAGGCGCTGTCCCGTGGCGCGTCCCACGCCCTGCTCGTCGAGGCCGACCCCCGGGCCGCGCGGACCGTGCGCGAGAACATCCGCTCGCTCGGCCTGCCGGGCGTCGAACTGCGCACTGGCAAGGCCGAGCAGATCGTGACCGGACCGGCTCCGGCCGAGCCGTACGACCTGGTCTTCCTCGACCCGCCGTACGCCGTCTCCGACGACGATCTTCGCGAGATCCTCCTCACACTGCGCTCGGGGGGCTGGATCGGCGAGGATGCCCTCGTCACCGTGGAGCGCAGCACCCGGGGCGGGGAGTTCCGCTGGCCGGACGGCTTCGCACCACTGCGGTCCCGTCGCTACGGCGAGGGAACGTTTTGGTACGGTCGCGCCGCCTCTACGTGCGAAGACGCACGATGACCGGACCGGAGAGCGAGGGACCCAAGTTGCGCCGCGCCGTCTGTCCGGGGTCATTCGACCCCATCACCAATGGACACCTCGACATCATCGCCCGCGCCTCCAAGCTGTACGACGTCGTGCACGTCGCGGTGATGATCAACCAGTCGAAGAAGGGCCTCTTCTCGGTCGAGGAGCGGATCGACCTCATCCGCGAGGTCACCGCCGACTTCGGCAACGTCGAGGTGGAGTCCTTCCACGGCCTGCTCGTCGACTTCTGCAAGCAGCGCGACATCCCCGCCATCGTCAAGGGGCTGCGGGCCGTCAGCGACTTCGACTACGAGCTCCAGATGGCCCAGATGAACAACGGGCTCTCCGGCGTCGAAACCCTCTTCGTGCCGACCAACCCGACCTACAGCTTCCTGTCGTCCTCGCTGGTCAAGGAGGTCGCGGCCTGGGGCGGCGACGTCTCCCACCTGGTGCCGCCGCAGGTGCTCTCCCGGCTCACCGAACGGCTGCGCGAGCGGTGACCCCCGGCCATCGCCACTGACGCTCCGTCACCAGGTGCCGGACAGGGTCCGACTGGCCTTACAGTCGTCCCGTCCGTCTCCAACCAGCTGTAGAGAGTGGCGAGCACCGGTGGACGTGCAGAAGAAGCTCGACGAGATCGTCGCGACGGTCCAAAGCGCCCGCTCCATGCCCATGTCGGCGTCCTGCGTGGTCAACCGGGCCGAGCTGCTTGCCCTGCTCGAAGAGGTCCGCGAGGCCCTTCCGGGCTCGCTCGCCCAGGCCCAGGAGCTCCTCGGCGGGCGCGAGCAGATGGTCGAGCAGGCCCGCCGGGAGGCCGAGCGGATCATCGAGGCCGCCCACGCCGAGCGCGGCTCGATCGTCTCCGACACCCAGGTCGCCCGCCAGTCCCAGGACGAGGCCGACCGCATCCTCGCCGAGGCCCGCCGGGAGGCGGAGGAGATCCGCGCCGAGGCCGACGACTACGTCGACTCCAAGCTGGCCAACTTCGAGGTCGTCCTCAACAAGACCATCGCCTCCGTCGACCGCGGCCGCGAGAAGCTGCTCGGCCGGGGCCCGGGCCTCGACGCCGACGGCTACGCCGACGAGGACGCGCCCGAGTACAGCGCGGACCCCCAGACCCTGATCCAGCGGGCCGACGCGTACGTGGACACCAAGCTGGGCGCCTTCGAGGCCGTGCTGAGCAAGACCCTGGAGGCGGTCGGCCGGGGCCGCCAGAAGCTGCACGGCCGGATCGCCAGCGACGCCCTCGGCGAGCACATGGCCGCCCAGGACGCGGCGGGCCCCGGGGCCCAGCACACCAGCGACGCCGACTACCTGGCCGGCCTCGCGGAGCTGGCCGACCCCGAGCCCGTACAGATCCCCGCGCAGCAGGCCGCCCCGCCGCAGCCGCAGCACCAGCCCGACCCGTACGGCTATCAGCAGCCGGCCACGGACCCGTACGGCTACCAGCAGCCGGTCCAGGACCCGTACGGCTACCAGCAGCCGCAGGCCGACCCGTACGCGTACCAGCAGCAGTACGGCTACGAGCAGCCCCAGCAGCAGCCGCACGTCCAGGCGCACCCCCAGGCCCACCCGCAGGCGCACCCCCAGGCCGCCTCGCTCGACGAGACCAGCTTCTTCGACACGAGCATGATCGATCTGGAGCAGCTGCGACGGTACGAGCAGGGGCACGGGTGACCGGATTGGGCTGTGAGCGAAGCGTCCAGTATCCTGGCTGTTCGGTCGCGCTATGTCCGCGATCAGTGCTGCCCACGTCAGGGCGGCCCTCCACCTCGTGAACGATCCGAAAGCAGGAAGAGCCCTGAGCACGCGCCTCGACCACCGCAACCCCCTCGTGTTCGACACGCACGAGCTGGGGCGGCGTCCTGGTGCACTGCAGCGGATCTCCCGCACGGTCGACGCCCCGGTCGACCTCGGGATCGCCGAGGTCGTCGCGGTGCCCGTGGGCGCCCCGGTGGAGATCGAGCTCCGTCTCGAGTCGGTCATGGAAGGGGTGCTTGTCACAGGCACCGCCCGTGCATCGGCCGAGGGGGAGTGCGTAAGGTGTCTGGAGCCCGTCGAGCTTGATGTCGACGCGGACTTCCAGGAGATGTTCTCGTACCCCGACTCCGACGACCGGGGCCGCTCGAAGGCGGCCGCGGACGACGAAGCCGAGGACGACGAGGACATGATCCCCCTCGAGGACGGAATGTTCGACCTCGAGCCCGTGCTGCGTGATGCGGTGGTGCTCGCACTGCCGATGCAGCCGGTGTGCCGGGAGGACTGTGCGGGTCTGTGTTCCGAGTGCGGAACCAACCTGAACGACAACCCGGACCACCACCATGACGCCGTCGACGCACGTTGGGCGGCACTGCAGGGACTCGCCGGTTCGCTGGGAACCGACGAGAAGGACAACATGAGCGGCGCCGAAGCTGGCGTCGACGAGAAGCAGGAGAAGTAGCCGTGGCTGTTCCGAAGCGGAAGATGTCGCGCAGCAACACGCGCCACCGCCGGTCGCAGTGGAAGGCTGCGGTCCCCACCCTGGTTTCGTGTGAGCGTTGCCAGGAGCCGAAGCAGCAGCACATCGCGTGCCCGAGCTGCGGCACCTACAACAAGCGCCAGGTCCTCTCGGTCTGAGGGGCTGGTGAGAGGCACGATGTCTGACCACGTCAGTTCAGCCTCGTCCCACACGCTTCTGGAAGGGCGGCTCGGGTACCAGCTCGAGTCCGCCCTTCTGGTGCGTGCGCTCACCCACCGTTCCTTCGCGTACGAGAACGGCGGTCTGCCCACCAACGAGCGGCTGGAGTTCCTCGGGGACTCCGTGCTCGGCCTGGTGGTCACGGACACGCTGTACCGCACCCACCCCGACCTGCCCGAAGGCCAGCTGGCCAAGTTGCGGGCCGCGGTGGTCAACTCGCGTGCGCTGGCGGAGGTGGGGCGCGGCCTCGACCTCGGCTCCTTCATCCGGCTCGGCCGGGGCGAGGAAGGCACGGGCGGCCGGGACAAGGCGTCCATCCTCGCCGACACCCTTGAAGCGGTGATCGGCGCGGTCTATCTCGACCAGGGCCTCGACGCGGCGTCCGAGCTGGTGCACCGGCTCTTCGACCCGCTGATCGAGAAGTCCTCGAACCTCGGTGCGGGTCTGGACTGGAAGACCAGTCTCCAGGAGCTCACCGCGGCCGAGGGTCTGGGTGTTCCGGAGTACCTCGTCAGCGAGGAGGGTCCGGACCACGAGAAGACCTTCACTGCTGCCGCCCGCGTCGGTGGTGTCTCGTACGGCACCGGCACCGGCCGCAGCAAGAAGGAAGCGGAGCAGCAGGCGGCGGAATCCGCATGGCGCGCGATTCGCGCGGCTGCGGACGAGCGCGTGGCGGCGGCCAGGGCCGCCGCCGAGAACGCGGTCGAGACCGCCGTCGCGGGTGACGGGGAAGAGGTCGCCGACCCCTCTTCCGCCAGGGACCAGGCCACGGCCTGACCCTTCGCTTCCCGGTGCCCCCGCCCCCTCCAGGGACGGGGGCACCGTCGTGTCCGGGGGCCGAGGGGGCGGAGGTAGGCTGCCAGCATCATCCGTCCACCGACGCCGTCCGGAGGAGTCCCGTGCCCGAGTTGCCCGAGGTCGAGGTCGTACGACGCGGTCTTGAGCGCTGGGTCGCCGGGCGGACCGTCGCCGAGGTCGAGGTCCTGCACCCGCGGGCCGTGCGCCGCCACCCGGAGGGCGCGGCGGACTTCGCCTCCCGGTTGAAGGGGCATCGGTTCGGGGTGGCGCGACGGCGCGGCAAGTACCTGTGGCTGCCGCTGGCCGACGCCGGCGCCTCCGTGCTCGGCCACCTCGGCATGAGCGGCCAGCTGCTCGTCCAGCCCGAGGGCGCGGCCGACGAGAAGCACCTGCGGATCCGGATCCGTTTCGCCGACGCTGCGGGCACCGAGCTGCGCTTCGTCGACCAGCGGACCTTCGGCGGGCTCTCCCTGCACGACACGGCGCCGGCGAGCACCGACGGGCTCCCGGACGTCATCGCGCACATCGCCCGCGACCCGCTCGACCCCGCCTTCGACGACGCCGCCTTCCAGGCCGCGCTGCGTCTGCGGCGTACGACGATCAAGCGGGCGCTGCTCGACCAGTCGCTGATCAGCGGCGTCGGCAACATCTACGCCGACGAGGCGCTGTGGCGGGCACGGCTGCACTACGACCGGCCGACGGCCGCCCTGACCCGGCCGCGCTCGGCCGAGCTGCTCGGGCATGTGCGGGACGTGATGAACGCGGCGCTCGCGGCCGGCGGCACCAGTTTCGACTCGCTGTACGTCAACGTGAACGGCGAGTCCGGGTACTTCGACCGCTCGCTCGACGCCTACGGGCGGGAGGGCGAGCCCTGCCGCCGCTGCGGCACGCCGATGCGCCGGCGCCCCTGGATGAACCGCTCCAGCTACTACTGCCCGCGCTGCCAGCGCCCGCCGCGCGCCACCGCCGGAATCGTGCTGCCGGGACGCTGAGCGGCGCCGCCGGGCCGAGCGGTGCGGCAGAGCCGGGTCGAGCGGTCCGAGCGGTGGGCTTACGGCGCTGTGGGCTTACGGCGCGACGGGCGCGGCGCGCTCCGCGTCGTACGCCTCGCGGGCGGTGATGACCTGGTCCATGCGGCCCTCGACCAGGTGGATCAGGCCGAGCAGCCGCTCCGCGACCTCCGCGCCCAGCGGCGTGAGCCGGTAGTCGACGCGCGGGGGATTGGTGGGCTGGGCCTCGCGGTGCACGAGCCCGTCGCGCTCCAGGGCGTGCAGCGTCTGGGACAGCATCTTCTCGCTCACGCCGTCGACCCTGCGCCGCAGCTCGTTGAAGCGGAACGAGCCTTCGTGGAGTGCCCCCAGGGTCAGGCTGCCCCACCGGCCGGTCACGTGCTCCAGGGTGCCGCGCGAGGGACAGGCCTTGGCGAACACGTTGTAGGCGAGGTCATCGGTCATGCCCTCCACCATACTCCGGTACAGCGCTGCGCATGGGGTAGCGCTAACCAGTGGGTTGCACTTTCTAAAAGTTAGTGCTCTACTTCTGGCGTTCCCCTGCTGTTCCCCTCGTCGAGGAGTCCCTCCATGACCACGCCCGTCGTCTCCATCGCGTACCACTCCGGCTACGGCCACACCGCCGTCCTCGCCGAGGCCGTTCGCGACGGCGCCGCCGACACCGGTGCCACCGTCCACCTGATCAAGGTCGACGAGATCACCGACGCCCAGTGGGAGCTTCTCGACGCCTCCGACGCGATCGTCTTCGGCTCGCCGACCTACATGGGCACCGCGTCCGGCGCCTTCCACCAGTTCGCCGAGGCCACCTCCAAGCGCTGGTTCGCCGACGCCTGGCTGGACAAGCTGGCCGCCGGCTTCACCAACTCCGGCTCGAAGAGCGGCGACAAGCTGCACACCCTGCAGTTCTTCCAGACCCTCGCCGGCCAGCACGGCATGACCTGGGTCAACCTGGGCCTCAAGCCGGGCTGGAACCACAGCGCGGGCTCGGAGAACGACATCAACCGCCTCGGCTTCTTCTCCGGTGCCGGCGCGCAGACGCCCAGCGACCTGGGCCCCGAGGCCGTCCACAAGGCCGACATCGCGACCGCCGAGCACCTCGGCCGCCGCGTCGCCGAGACCGCCCGCACGTTCGCACTCGGCAAGGCCGCAGTCTGACCCTCCGATACGCGGAAGGGCCCCGTCACCGGATCGGTGACGGGGCCCTTCCGCGTATCGGAACGGTCGTCGTCTCAGTAGCCGAAGTCCTGCGTCCACCAAGGGCCGCCGTCGGCGAAGTGGACGCCCACGCCCAGCTCCTTGTAGTCGCAGTTCAGGATGTTGGCGCGGTGTCCGTCGCTCGCCATCCAGGACTTCATCACGGCGGCCGCGTCGACCTGCCCGCGGGCGATGTTCTCCGCGCCCAGGTTGGTGATGCCGGCCTTCGCGGCGCGGCTCCAGGGGGAGGCGCCGTCGGGGTCGGTGTGGTCGAAGAAGCCGCGGGCGGCCATGTCCGCGCTCAGGGCGCCGGCCAGCGAGGCGAGCCCGGCGTCGGAGCGGACGGGGCCGCAGCCCACCTGGGCACGCTCGACGTTCACCAGCCGCACGACCTCCGCCTCGGCTGCCGTCGCCCGGCTGCTCAGGGAGCGGGTGACGGCGGAGGGCGAGGAGACGGGAGCCTCGGTCGTCGGAGCCTGGGTCGGACGGGCCGTCCTCGTGGGCTGGGCCACCGGCTTCTTCGTGACCTCGGGGGTCGGCTTCGGGGAGGGCTTCGCCTTCGTCGCGGAGGGCTTCGGCTTCTGCGACGGGGCCGTCGACGGCTTCTGCGACGGAGCGGCCTTGGCCTTTCCGGCGGGCGTGCCGGCGGGCGTACGGGCCGGGGTCGGCGAGGAGCCGCCCTGTGTCGTCAGGCTGGGCGCCTGCTGCGCCTCCACGCGCTGCTCGCCGGTGGCGGTGCCGCCGGTCGTGAACGTGTCGCCGCCGGGCAGCAGACCCGAGGCCACGGCGACCGCGCCGACCGCGACCGCCGCGGAGACGCCGAGCAGTCCGGTGCGCACGGGTGCGCCGCGTCGTGCGCCGCGATGACGTCCCATCTCCTCCGCCTCCCTGACGGCCTGGACCGGGCCGGGCCGGCCGGGGGCCGACGAACCACGATCTTTGCTGAGCTTTGCTTGTGTGGATGCTGTCGAGCGGGGCGCGGTCAAACGGGTGAGCCCCATTCCGTCGGGACTGTACGCCATGACACGCCGGGCTGACGTGCTCCTTCCGTAATTCGCCCGTTAGCGTGCAGCCATGAACGACGACGTACGGATGACCGCCTGGGTGCGCGGCCGGGTACAGGGAGTGGGCTTCCGCTGGTTCACCAGGGCAAACGCGCTGGAGATCGGTGGCCTGGTCGGCTTCGCCCTGAACCTCGACGACGGCCGCGTCCAGGTGGTGGCCGAGGGGCCGAGTGAGAATTGCCACCGTCTGCTCGACTGGCTCCGCTCCGACGACACGCCCGGCCGCGTCGACGGCGTCACCGAGATCTGGGACTCCCCGCGCGGCATCTACGACACCTTCTCGATCCGCTGACGATCTCCCGGACCGCGCTCCGCCCGATGGCCGGAACCGGCCTCGGGCGGACGTTCGACGAACAGCGTGCGAAGAGGAAAAAGCCTGATGATTGCCGAGAAGCACTTGCCGTGCCAGGCTGCGCGCGGAAGGATGATCTCCACAGCCCCTCGGGCACCGAGTTGCGAGGCGCCGCCGCCCTCCGTAAGGCCGCGGACCCCCCGGTGACCCGTTGATCCCGGGCGTGATCGTGTTGACCGTCAAACTTTTTGGTGAGACTCTGGAAGCCCCGCGCACCTTAGCTGTTCGAGCGTGAGAACGGGCACGACAGAAGAGCACGGTCGAGCATCGCGGGTGCGAATCCCTCACGACCCAACCGCATCGGTCGGTCACTCATTGTGGAGGACCATCCATCATGGCAAAGGCGCTTCTCGGTTACGTCGGCGGCTCCGACCCGCGACTCCTCGCCGAGATGCGACGGCTTCAGCAGCGCGTCCAGGACCTCGAGTCCGAGCTGGTTCGGATCCAGTCCGAGAACGACGCGTTGACCGCCGCCGCTCACCAGGGAGAGTCGCTGCTGGACAGCATCGATCTCGACGTCACCAAGGCGGAGCCTGCGCTCACCTGAGGCCTCAGCCCCGAGGGGCCAGGTGAGAAACACATTCGCCGGCACAGCTGGATAGCGACAGCTGGATATGCAAGGGACGCTTCGGCGTCCCTTCTTTCTTTGATCCCTTGCCCCACCTTCCTTGGGGGAGGGTGTGCCCTGCACCTTCACAGGTGAAACCCACGACCCCGGGTAGAGTCCGCAGGCGTGCATCTCAAGGCCCTGACGCTCCGCGGTTTCAAGTCGTTCGCCTCCGCCACCACGCTGCGGTTCGAACCGGGAATCACCTGCGTCGTCGGGCCCAACGGCTCGGGCAAGTCCAATGTCGTGGACGCCCTGTCCTGGGTCATGGGAGAGCAGGGCGCGAAGTCGCTGCGCGGCGGCAAGATGGAGGACGTCATCTTCGCCGGCACGACCGGGCGGCCCCCGCTCGGCCGCGCCGAGGTCTCGCTGACCATCGACAACTCCGACGGCGCGCTCCCGATCGACTACGCCGAAGTCACCATCACGCGGATCATGTTCCGCGGCGGCAGCAGCGAGTACCAGATCAACGGCGACACCTGCCGGCTGCTCGACATCCAGGACCTGCTGTCCGACTCCGGCATCGGCCGCGAGATGCACGTCATCGTCGGCCAGGGCCAGCTCGACTCCGTCCTGCACGCCGACCCGATGGGCCGCCGCGCCTTCATCGAGGAGGCCGCGGGTGTCCTCAAGCACCGCAAGCGCAAGGAGAAGGCGCTGCGGAAGCTCGACGCGATGCAGGCGAACCTGGCCCGCGTCCAGGACCTCACCGACGAGCTGCGCCGCCAGCTCAAGCCGCTCGGCCGGCAGGCCGCCGTCGCCCGCCGCGCCGCCGTCATCCAGGCCGACCTGCGCGACGCCCGGCTGCGGCTGCTCTCCGACGACCTCGTACGACTCAAGGAGGCGCTGAAGGCGGAGGTGGCCGACGAGGCCGCGCTGCTCGCCCGCAAGGAGGCGACCGAGGCCGAGCTCAGGGCAGCCCTCGCGAAAGAGGCCGAACTGGAGGAGGAGGTGCGCCGCCTCGCCCCACGGCTCCAGCGCGCCCAGCAGACCTGGTACGCGCTCTCCCAGCTCGCCGAGCGGGTGCGCGGCACGATCTCCCTCGCCGACGCGCGCGTGAAGAGCGCCTCCGACCGGCCGGTGGAGGAGCGGCGGGGCCGCGACCCCGAGGACATGGAGCGCGAGGCCGCCCGCGTTCGTGAGCAGGAGGCCGAACTGGAGGCCGCGCTGGAGGCGGCCGAGCGCGCCCTGGACGACACGGTCGCCCACCGTGCCGAACTGGAGCGCGCCCTCGCCGTCGAGGAACGCCGCCTGAAGGACGTCGCCCGCGCCATCGCCGACCGCCGCGAGGGCCTGGCCCGGCTGCACGGCCAGGTCAACGCGTCCCGCTCGCGCGCCGCGTCCGCCCAGGCCGAGATCGACCGGCTCGCCGCCGCCCGCGACGAGGCGCGGGAGCGGGCGGCCCGTGCGCAGGAGGAGTACGAGCAACTGAAGGCGGAGGTCGACGGGCTCGACGCGGGCGACACCGAGCTGGCGGAGCGCCACGAGGCCGCCCGCCGGGAGCTCGCCGACGCCGAGTCCGCGCTCGCCGCCGCCCGCGACGAGGCGGCGGCCGCCGACCGTGCCCGGGCCGCCACCCGCGCCCGTCACGACGCGCTCGCCCTCGGCCTGCGCCGCAAGGACGGCACCGGCGCCCTCCTCGCCGCCGGGCTCACCGGTCTCCTCGGCCCGGCCGCCGAGCTGCTGACCGTCACCCCCGGCCACGAGGTCCCGGTCGCCGTCGCCCTCGGCGCCGCCGCCGACGCCCTCGCCGTCACCGGCCCCACCGCGGCCGCCGAGGCGCTCCGCCTCCTGCGCAAACAGGACGCGGGCCGCGCCTCCCTGCTGCTCGCGGGAGCGGAGGGCCCGCGCCGGGAGGACACCGCGGACGCCGCCGTCCTGACGGTCGGCGGCGTCACCGCCGTCCCCGCCGCGCGGCTGGTGACCGGCCCCGACGAACTCCTCGTGGCCGTACGGCGGTTGCTGAAGGACGTCGTCGTGGTCGGCACGCTCGACGAGGCCGTCGAGGTGGTGCGGACACGGCCCGCGCTCACGGCGGTGACCGCGGAGGGCGATCTGCTGGGCGCGCACGTCGCGCAAGGAGGCTCGGCCGGGGCGCCCAGCCTGCTCGAGGTGCAGGCGTCCGTGGACGAGGCGGCGGCCGAGCTGGCCGGGCTCGATGTGCGCTGCCGGGAGTCGGCGGCCGCGCAGGAGGCGGCCGCGGAGCGCAGGCGGGAGGCGGCGCGGCTGGTCGAGGAGCTGGGGGAGCGGCGCCGTACCGCCGAGCGGGAGAAGTCGGCCGTGGCCCAGCAGCTCGGCCGGCTGGCCGGGCAGGCGCGGGGGGCCGCCGGGGAGGCCGAGCGGACCGCCGCCGCGGCGGCCAGGGCCCAGGAGGCCCTGGAGAAGGCGCTCGTCGAGGCGGAGGAGCTGACCGAACGGCTGCTCGTCGCCGAGGAGGCCCCGGCGGACGAGGAGCCCGACACCTCCGTCAGGGACCGGCTCGCCATCGACGGCTCCAACGCACGCCAGACCGAGATGGAGGCCCGGCTCCAGGTCCGCACCCACGAGGAGCGGGTCAAGGGCCTGGCCGGACGGGCCGACTCCCTGGACCGGGCGGCCCGCGCCGAGCGCGAGGCCCGGGCGCGCGCCGAACAGCGCCGGGCGCGGCTGCGCCACGAGGCCGAGGTCGCCGCCGCCGTCGCCTCGGGCGCGCGCCAGCTCCTCGCCCACATCGAGGTGTCCCTGGTCCGCGCCGAGCGGGAACGGGCCCTCGCCGAGGCCGGCAAGAGCGCCCGCGAGCAGGGCCTCGCGGCCGCCCGCGTCCGGGGCCGGGACCTGAAGGCCGAGCTCGACAAGCTCACCGACTCCGTCCACCGGGGTGAGGTCCTCGGGGCCGAGAAGCGGCTGCGGATCGAGCAGTTGGAGACCCGCGCGCTGGAGGAGCTCGGCGTGGAGCCGGTCACCCTCGTCGACGAGTACGGCCCCCATCAGCCCGTACCGCCGTCGCCGCCCGCCGAGGGCGAGCAGCTTCCCGAGGACCCCGAGCACCCGCGCAACCAGCCGCGCCCGTTCGTCCGTTCGGAGCAGGAGAAGCGGCTCAAGGCCGCCGAGCGGGCCTACCAGCAGCTCGGCAAGGTCAATCCGCTCGCCCTGGAGGAGTTCGCGGCCCTGGAGGAGCGGCACCAGTTCCTCTCCGAGCAGCTGGAGGACCTGAAGAAGACCAGGGCCGACCTCCTTCAGGTCGTGAAGGAGGTGGACCTGCGGGTCGAGCAGGTCTTCACCGAGGCGTACCGGGACACGGCCCGCGAGTTCGAGGGCGTCTTCTCGCGCCTCTTCCCCGGCGGCGAGGGCCGGCTGGTGCTCACCGATCCGGACGACATGCTCACCACCGGCGTCGACGTCGAGGCCCGCCCGCCGGGCAAGAAGGTCAAGCGGCTCTCGCTGCTGTCCGGCGGCGAGCGGTCGCTGACGGCGGTGGCGCTGCTGGTGTCGATCTTCAAGGCCAGGCCCAGCCCGTTCTACGTGATGGACGAGGTCGAGGCGGCCCTCGACGACACCAACCTTCAGCGGCTCATCCGGATCATGCAGGAGCTCCAGGAGTCCTCGCAGCTGATCGTGATCACGCACCAGAAGCGGACGATGGAGGTCGCCGACGCGCTGTACGGCGTTTCCATGCAGGGCGACGGGGTATCGAAGGTCATCAGCCAGCGGCTGCGCTGAGACTCATAACTTCAACTCGTGAACGCAAGGTGCCATCGAGTGCGTTTCAAGTCATACGACATCCCCTCTTGACTTCGAAACCTGAAGGCATAGTCTCTGCAACGTTGCTTTTACCTTCAAGTGGTGGGCGGCGTGAAGTTGTGCGCCACTGGAAGGGCTCGCCCCCCACCGCACCGGCGACGCTGCCGGAGCCCCGAGGAGTCCACGTGACCAGCACCGCGCAGGCGCCCACACCGCCGCCGTCCGAGGGCCGTTCGGCCCATCCGGACCACATCGGACACGTCATCTTCATCACGGCCTCGGCCGCGATGGGAGGCTTCCTCTTCGGCTACGACAGTTCGGTCATCAACGGTGCCGTCGAGGCCATCCGCGACCGTTACGACATCGGCTCGGGCACGCTCGCCCAGGTCATCGCCATCGCCCTGATCGGCTGCGCCATCGGCGCCGCCACCGCGGGCCGCATGGCGGACCGGATCGGCCGGATCCGCTGCATGCAGATCGCCGCCGTCCTCTTCTCCATCAGCGCCGTCGGCTCCGCGCTGCCCTTCGCCCTGTGGGACCTGGCCTTCTGGCGGATCGTCGGCGGCTTCGCCATCGGCATGGCCTCCGTGATCGGCCCCGCCTACATCGCCGAGGTCGCCCCCGCCGCGTACCGCGGCCGCCTCGGCTCCTTCCAGCAGGCCGCCATCGTCATCGGCATCGCCATCTCCCAGCTGGTCAACTACGGCATCCTCCAGCTCGCCGACGGCGACCAGCGCGGCGAGATCGCCGGCCTGGAGGCCTGGCAGTGGATGCTCGGCGTGATGGTCGTGCCCGCGCTCCTCTACGGCCTGCTCTCCTTCGCCATCCCGGAGTCCCCGCGCTTCCTCATCTCCGTCGGCCGCGTCGACAAGGCCAAGGAGGTCCTCGCCGAGGTCGAGGGCCGCGGCGTCGACCTGGACCGCCGGGTCGCCGAGATCGACCAGGCCATGCGCAGCGAGCACAAGTCCACCTTCAAGGACCTGCTGGCCGCCGGCAGCAAGTCCCGGCTGCTCCCCATCGTCTGGGTCGGCATCGGACTCTCCGTCTTCCAGCAGCTCGTCGGCATCAACGTCGCCTTCTACTACTCCGCGACGCTCTGGCAGTCCGTCGGCATCGACCCGTCGAGCTCGTTCTTCTACTCCTTCACCACCTCGATCATCAACATCATCGGCACCGTGATCGCGATGGTCCTGGTCGACCGGGTCGGCCGCCGGCCGCTCGCCCTCGTCGGCTCCGCCGGCATGGCCCTCGCCCTGGCCGTCGAGGCCTGGGCCTTCTCCGCCGACCTCGTCGACGGAAAGCTGCCCGAGACGCAGGGCGTCGTGGCGCTCGTCGCCGCCCATGTCTTCGTGCTCTTCTTCGCCCTCTCGTGGGGCGTGGTCGTCTGGGTCTTCCTCGGCGAGATGTTCCCCAACCGCATCCGCGCCGCCGCCCTCGGCGTCGCCGCCTCCGCCCAGTGGATCGCCAACTGGGCCATCACCGCCAGCTTCCCGTCCCTCGCGGACTGGAACCTCTCCGGCACCTACGTGATCTACACGATCTTCGCCGTGCTCTCGATCCCCTTCGTGCTCAGGTTCGTGAAGGAGACCAAGGGCAAGGCGTTGGAGGAGATGGGCTAAACCCCGCTGCCCCGCTCCTCGGAACGCGAGACTGCCCCGGCCCCGGGCTCACGCCCGGAGCCGGGGCAGTACGGCGTCGCAGAACAGCCGGACGCTGCGCCACCCCTCCTCGACCGGCATCCCGCCGCACAGCGGATGCAGCACCAGACTGTCCAGGTCCCGCCCGAGCGCCACGCACTCCTCGGGCGTCACCACCCGGTACACCCCCTCCGCCCGCAGCTCCGCCACCGTCGCCGCGCCCGAACGCACCGCCGAGCGGATGTCCTTCGACTGCCAGGACGCGTAGGTCCGCGCCTCGTGCAGGAAGTGCTCGCCGCACTCCGCCCAGGTCCGGTCCGGATCCTCCGACACGTGCAGCAGCGGGGTCTCCCGGGCCGGCATCATCGTCCAGCCCTCCGTCCCGTACGCGGCGCACTGCTCCCGGTAATACGTCTCCAGCTCCGGCAGGTGCGCGCTCGGGAAGAGCGGCAGCCCGAGCCGGGCCGCCCGCCGGGCCGCCGCCTTCGACGAGCCGCCGACCAGCAGCAGCGGATGCGGCTGGGTGAAGGGCCGCGGGGTGACCCGTACCGTACGGCCCCGATACGTGAACGGCTCACCGGACCAGGCCGCGAGCAGGGTCTCCAGGAGCTCGTCCTGGAGCCGGCCGCGCCGCCCCCAGTCGACCCCGCGCTCCTCGTACTCCTCCGGCCGGTAGCCGATCCCCGCCACCGTCACCAGACGGCCCCCGCTCAGCAGGTCCAGGACCGCGATCTCCTCCGCGAGCCGCAGCGGGTCGTGCAGCGGACCGATGATCGCCGAGACCGTCACCGCGATCGTCTTCGTCGCCCCGAAGACGGCCCCCGCGAAGGCGAAGGGGGAGGGCAGCCAGTTGTTGGCGGCGCCGTGGTGCTCCTCGGTCTGCACCGTGTCCACCCCGTGCGCGTCGGCGTGGGCCGCCATCTCCACGGCCGCCCGGTAGCGGGCCGAGAGGGAGACGGGATCGGCGTGCGGGTCGACGAGGTTGAACCGGACGACGGTGAACGGCATGGGAAGTCCCCTCCACGGGTGCGTCGTGGAGGGGACCGTAGCTGACGAAGCGTCAGATGGAAACGGTCGCGCGCCCCTCGGCGGGCTCGTCGGCCACGGCTCCGGCCCCGGCCCCGGGCGCACGGTCCCGCGGCAGCACCGCGTACAGCAGCGCCGCCACCACGATCGTCGCCGCCCAGCCGAGCCCGTTCCGGCCGACCCACGAGGACGCCAGCGGCCCCGCGAACCAGTCGACCTTGGTGAGGAGCAGACCCGCCACGAGGGCCACGCCCCACGCCGTCATCGCCTGCCAGGCGAAACCGCCCCGGTACCAGTAGGCGCTCGTCCGCCCCGTGTCCATCAGCGCCTCCCCGTCGTACGACCGCCGGCGCAGCATGTCCACGCCGAAGACACCGATCCAGGCCGAGAACGCCACCGCGAGCAGCGTGAGGAAGGAGATGAAGGAGCCGATGAAGCTGGTCGCCACCACCATCAGCAGGAAGCCGAAGACCAGACTGATCACCGCGTTCACGCTCACCGCCGCCGCCCGCGACACCTTGATGCCGAGCGTCTGCGCCGTGAATCCGGCCGAGTACATCGACATCGAGTTGATCAGCAGCATCCCGATCAGGGCGATCAGCAGGTACGGCACCGAGATCCAGGCCGGCAGCAGTTCGCCGATGAAGGAGACCGGGTCCTGCGCCGACGCCAGGTCCGGCGTCGACACCGCCATCACCGCGCCCATCAGCACCATCGGCAGCACGACGATCCCCGCGCCGCCCACGGTCGAGCCGACCACGGCCTTCGAGGACGCGGTGCGCGGCAGATAGCGGGTGAAGTCGGGGCCCGACGGCACCCAGCTGATGCCGCCCGCCGCGATCGTGCCGATGCCGGCGATCAGCATGGCCGTCGACCCGGCCGGCTTGGCGAAGACCGCCGACCAGTCGGTGTCCGCGACCAGATAGACCAGCACCAGCACCGAGAACGCGCCGAAGAGATAGGTCGACCAGGTGCTGCACACCCGCAGCGCGTTGATCCCGAGCCCGGAGACCAGGAAGGTGCAGGAGACGAAGGCCAGCAGCGTCACCACGATGAGGAACGTGTTCGACTTCACGCCGAAGAGCAGATCGAGCACCGTCAGCACCGCGTAGGCGCCGGTGACCGCGTTGATGGTCTCCCAGCCCCAGCGGGCCACCCAGATCAGCGACCCCGGAAAAAGGTTTCCTCGCTGGCCGAACACCGCCCGCGACAGCGCCATACCGGGCGCGCCGCCCCGCTTGCCGGCGATCGAGATCAGGCCGACGATCCCGTACGACAGGACCGGCGCGGCCACCGCCACGAGCAGCACCTGCCAGAAGTTCAGGCCGTTGAAGACGATCAGACCGGCGCCCATGGTGAGCAGCAGCACACTGATGTTGGCGGCGACCCAGGTCGGGAAGAGCTCACGGACCCTGCCGGTCCGCTCGGCGTCGGGGACGGGTTCGAGGCCGCGGCTCTCCAGCGTGGCGCCGCTCTGCGCGCCTCCGGTCTCGGACGCGTGGGGCATAGGGGTACTCCGTTGTACAGATGTGGGGGAACCACCACTCTACGTGCTCCGCCTCCGGCGCCTTCGTGGCCGATACTGGAGCGGTTATGGAACTCATCCTTGCTGTAGTCATCGCTCTGGTCGTCGCGGTCGCCGTGACCAGCGGCCTCGTGATCAGCGGTCGCAAGAAGAAGCAGCTGCCGCCGGCCGAGCCGCCGTCCACCCCGCCGACCATCACCGCTCCGCCCGCCGAACCGCACGTCGGCGACGAGGCGGAGACACCGCGGGAAGAACCACGCCGCACCGTCGAGGAGGTCGAGCTCCCCACCGCCGAGGCCCCCGGTGCCCCGGTCGTCGTCGAGGAGCCGCCCGCCCCCGAGGCCCCCGCCATCGAGGTGCCCGAGCCCACCGCCGGCCGCCTCGTACGGCTCCGGGCCCGGCTCGCCCGCTCCCAGAACTCGCTCGGCAAGGGGCTGCTCACGCTCCTGTCCCGCGAGCACCTCGACGAGGACACCTGGGAGGAGATCGAGGAGACCCTCCTCACCGCCGACGTCGGCGTCGCCCCCACCCAGGAGCTCGTCGAGCGGCTGCGCGAGCGCGTCAAGGTGCTCGGCACCCGCACCCCCGAGGAGCTCCGCGGCCTGCTGCGCGAGGAGCTCGTCGCCCTCCTCGGCCCCGACCTCGACCGCTCGGTGAAGACCGAGAGCCCCGAGGACGTCCCCGGCGTCGTCATGGTCGTCGGCGTCAACGGCACCGGGAAGACCACCACCACCGGCAAGCTGGCCCGCGTCCTGGTCGCCGACGGCAGGTCCGTCGTCCTCGGCGCCGCCGACACCTTCCGCGCCGCCGCCGCCGACCAGCTGCAGACCTGGGGCGAGCGGGTCGGCGCGCGCACCGTGCGCGGCCCCGAGGGCGGCGACCCGGCCTCCATCGCGTACGACGCCGTCAAGGAGGGCATCGCCGAGAAGGCCGACGTCGTCCTCATCGACACCGCCGGCCGGCTGCACACCAAGACCGGCCTCATGGACGAGCTCGGCAAGGTCAAGCGCGTCGTCGAGAAGCACGGCCCGCTCGACGAGATCCTGCTCGTCCTCGACGCCACCACCGGGCAGAACGGCCTCATCCAGGCCCGGGTCTTCGCCGAGGTGGTCGACATCACCGGCATCGTCCTGACCAAGCTCGACGGCACCGCCAAGGGCGGCATCGTCATCGCCGTCCAGCGCGAGCTGGGCGTCCCGGTCAAGCTGGTCGGCCTGGGCGAGGGCCCGGACGACCTGGCCCCCTTCGAGCCGGGCGCCTTCGTCGACGCCCTCATCGGCGACTGACGCTCCGCGCGCCGAGCGCGAACGAGTAAGGGCCCCTGCCGCAGCTCAACGGCAGGGGCCCTTCTCATGCGGCCGGTCCTCAGAGATGCGTCCGATGGCAGATGTACGCCAGCGTCCCGAGCAGCAGCCGGGCCTGCGGCGGGGCTCCCGCGGTGTCCAGGGTCGGAGGGCGCAGCCAGCGGACCGGGCCGAGGCCGCCGAGATCCGAGGGCGGCGCGGTGATGTGGGAGCCGGGGCCCGGACAGTGCAGATCGAGATCTGCGTCGTCCCAGCCCATCCGGTACAGCAGCTGCGGCAGCTCGGCCGCCGCCCCCGGGGCCACGAAGAACTGCGCCCGCCCGGTCGGCGTCGCGCACACCGGCCCCAGCGGCAGCCCCATCCGCTCCAGTCGCACCAGGGCGCGGCGGCCCGCCGCCTCCGCGACCTCGATCACGTCGAAGGAGCGGCCGACCGGCAGCAGGATCGCCGCCCCGGGATACTCCGACCACGCCTTGGTCGCGTCGTCGAGGCCCGCGCCCGCCGGGACCGGCTCGGCGAAGGACAGCGGATGCGCCCCCGGAGCCGCACAGGACGGATCGCCACAGGAGCAGCGGCCGGCGACCGCCCGCGCTCCCGGGACCACGTCCCAGCCCCACAGTCCTGTGTACTCGGCCACCGCAGTGCACTCCGTGGTGCGTACGCGGCGACGTGAGCCGGACCGCATCTCACGAATGCCGCCGATCGTGAAGCCCATGCCCCCTCCAACGGGTCGAACGCGCCGGTGGTTACGGACCGGAGACCTACCGCCACTGTCCGTCGTCGCCGTCTCGTCGCCGAGGGCGCGCGGTCGTGCGGGCGGTGGTGCGCACCGCCGCGCGCGCCTCCTCGCGCTGCGATCCGCCGACCCCGTTCCGTCGCATGTCAAGTGAATCGCGTTCCGCGCGCGGCGAGTTCATTCGAAGGGGTGGCGAATGGTGGCGTTTCTTGAAACGCCATGCCCGGACGGGTGATCGTAGGATTACCTTCGGTACACGAACCCCCGGGGCGGAGCGCACGCACGGGTATGCCGGAGGCAACCCGGTTTTCCGTTCGAGGGAGTACAAACACCGGACGGACACCGCGCGACGCGGCATCCTGTCAGGGGTTCGCACGACGACATCAGGTGGATGGGGGCGTTCCAGTGGGCGGCAACGGCGCAGACGGTACGACTACCGGCAAGCGCCCCAACGAGCAGTTGGGCTCGTGGTTCGTGCGCAGCGGCTGGTCCAAGGGCGAGCTGGCGCGCCAGGTGAACCGCAGGGCACGCCAGATGGGCGCGCACCACATCTCCACCGACACCTCCCGGGTGCGCCGCTGGCTCGACGGCGAGCAGCCCCGCGAGCCCATCCCGCGGATCCTCTCCGAACTGTTCTCCGAGCGCTTCGGCTCCGTCGTCGCCATCGAGGACCTCGGCCTGCGCACCGCCCACCAGTCGCCGTCCGTGTCCGGCGTCGACCTGCCCTGGGCGGGCCCCCAGACCGTCGCCCTGCTCAGCGAGTTCTCCCGCAGCGACCTGATGCTCGCCCGCCGCGGCTTCCTCGGCTCCTCGCTCTCGCTCGCCGCGGGCCCCGCCCTCATCGAACCCATGCAGCGCTGGCTCGTGCCCACCCCGGTCACCGAGCCCGAGCGGCCCGCGGGCGCCGCCGAGGAGCGGCGCACGCACCGGCTCTCCCCGGTCGAGCTCGACCTCCTCGAATCCACCACCGCGATGTTCCGCCAGTGGGACGCCCAGTGCGGCGGAGGACTGCGCCGCAAGGCGGTCGTCGGCCAGCTCCACGAGGTCACCGACCTCCTCCAGGAGCCCCAGCCCTCCGCCACCGCCCAGCGCCTGTTCCGCTGCGCCGCCGAACTGGCCGAGCTGGCCGGCTGGATGAGCTACGACGTGGGCCTCCAGCCCACCGCCCAGAAGTACTTCGTGCTCGCCCTGCACGCCGCCAAGGAAGCCGGCGACAAGCCCCTCGGCTCGTACATCCTGTCCTCCATGAGCCGCCAGATGATCCACCTCGGCCGGCCCGACGACGCCCTCGAACTCATCCACCTCGCCCAGTACGGCAGTCGCGACTGCGCCACCCCGCGCACCCAGGCCATGCTGTATGCGATGGAGGCCCGCGCCTACGCGAACATGGGCCAGCCCTCCAAGTGCAAGCGGGCCGTGCGCATGGCCGAGGACACCTTCGCCGACGTCGGCCTCGACGGCGAGCCCGAGCCCGACTGGATCCGCTTCTTCTCCGAGGCCGAGCTCAACGGCGAGAACTCCCACTCCTACCGTGACCTCGCCTACGTCGCCGGCCGCTCCCCGACCTACGCCTCGCTCGCCGAACCCGTCATGGAACGGGCCGTCGAACTCTTCGAGAAGGACCCGGAGCACCAGCGCAGCTACGCCCTCAACCTCATCGGCATGGCCACCGTCCACCTCCTCAAGCGGGAGCCCGAGCAGTCGGTCGTCCTCGCCGAGAGGGCCCTCACCGTCGCCCGCAGGGTCCGCTCCGAGCGGGTCAACACCCGACTGCGCAAGACGGTCGACACCGCAGCCCGCGACTTCGGCGACGTCGCCGAGGTCGTCCAGCTCACCGACCGGCTCACCGCCCTGCTCCCCGAGACGGCGGAGGCCGTCTGACCGGGCCCTCGTCCGCCCGCCCGAAGACCCCGGCCGCGCCGGCCGTCCCATGAAGCCCGACTCGGCTCCCCCGCCGCAACGGACATACGGACGCCGGCGCGGCCGGTCCGCTTGCGGCCGCGGCCTCGGATGGTACCGCCGTGACCTTCCCGTGACCCTGCCGTTCACGGCCGCGTAACACGCCCCGCCCCTTCGTCACTGCGGCGAAACATCGAGCGGCATCGGCGGAAACCGCGCTGCGCGAATCTCTGGCGCATAACCGGCCACCCCTCATGGCCGAGCCGCTCTTCGGCCCCCGCCCCCGCACAGGCCGTCCGACGACGAGGAGACGCCGATGGCAGCAGCCATCACGACCCTGGCCGCAGGTGAGCCCACGCTCTCCGCAGCCAACACCGGGTTCATGCTCATCTGCTCCGCCCTGGTCATGCTGATGACCCCGGCCCTCGCCTTCTTCTACGGAGGCATGGTCCGCGTGAAGTCCACCCTCAACATGCTGATGATGAGCTTCATCAGCCTCGGGATCGTCACGATCCTGTGGGTGCTCTACGGCTTCAGCATCGCCTTCGGCACCGACTCCGCCTCCCTCTTCGGCTGGTCCTCCGACTACGTCGGCCTCAGCGGCATCGGCATCACCGAACTGTGGCCCGGCTACACCATCCCGGTGTACGTCTTCGCCGTCTTCCAGCTGATGTTCGCCATCATCACCCCGGCCCTCATCAGCGGCGCCCTCGCCGACCGGGTCAAGTTCACCGCCTGGGCCCTGTTCATCACCCTGTGGGCCACGGTCGTCTACTTCCCCGTCGCCCACTGGGTCTGGGGCACCGGCGGCTGGCTCTTCGAGATGGGCGTCATCGACTTCGCCGGCGGCACCGCCGTCCACATCAACGCCGGCGCCGCCGCCCTCGGCGTGATCCTCGTCATCGGCAAGCGCGTCGGCTTCAAGAAGGACCCGATGCGCCCGCACAGCCTCCCGCTGGTCATGCTCGGCGCGGGCCTGCTGTGGTTCGGCTGGTTCGGCTTCAACGCCGGCTCGTGGCTCGGCAACGACGACGGCGTCGGCGCCGTCATGTTCGTCAACACCCAGGTCGCCACCGCCGCCGCCATGCTCGCCTGGCTCCTCTACGAGAAGCTCCGCCACGGCTCCTTCACCACCCTCGGCGCCGCCTCCGGCGCGGTCGCCGGCCTCGTCGCCATCACCCCCGCCGGCGGCTCCTGCTCCCCGCTCGGCGCGATCGCCATCGGCGCCGTCGCCGGACTGGTGTGCGCCATGGCCGTCGGCCTCAAGTACAGGTTCGGCTACGACGACTCCCTTGATGTCGTCGGCGTCCACCTCGTCGGCGGTGTCATCGGCTCCCTCCTCGTCGGCTTCTTCGCCACCGGCGGCGTCCAGTCCGAGGCCAAGGGCCTCTTCTACGGCGGCGGCCTCGAACAGCTCGGCAAGCAGGCCATCGGAGTCTTCTCCGTCCTCGCCTACTCTCTGATCGTCTCCGCGATCCTCGCCCTGATCATCGACAAGACGATGGGGATGCGGGTCAGCGAGGACGACGAGGTCGCCGGCATCGACCAGGTCGAGCACGCCGAGACCGCATACGACTTCAGCGGGGCCGGCGGCGGCATCGCCGGGCGCACCGCCACCGCCGTCCCCGCTCCCGCCCCGACGGAGAACAAGAAGGTGGACGCATGAAGCTCATCACCGCGGTCGTGAAGCCGCACCGGCTCGACGAGATCAAGGAAGCCCTCCAGGCCTTCGGCGTCCACGGGCTCACCGTCACCGAGGCCAGCGGATACGGCCGCCAGCGCGGCCACACCGAGGTCTACCGCGGCGCCGAGTACACCGTCGACCTCGTCCCCAAGATCCGCATCGAGGTCCTCGTCGAGGACGATGACGCCGAACAGCTCATCGACGTCGTCGTGAAGGCCGCCCGCACCGGCAAGATCGGTGACGGAAAGGTGTGGAGCGTGCCGGTCGAGACCGCCGTGCGGGTCCGCACCGGCGAACGCGGACCGGACGCGCTGTAGGCCCGGACAACGACGCTGTAAGGAGCCGCTGGGTGACGAACCTCGACGTGAAAACGGAAACGGAAGATTCGGGACCCAGCGGTTACGCGGCGGCCCGGCTGCGCCTTCTCACCGAGAAGGCGCGGTCCGGGCCGCCGCGCCGTACCGCCCTGGCCCGCCTCACCGACGACTGGCTCGCCGGCCTCTACCAGGCCGCCGGCGCGCCCCCCGGAACGGCGCTCGTCGCCGTCGGCGGCTACGGACGCGGCGAACTCTCGCCGCGCAGCGACCTCGACCTGCTCCTCCTGCACGACGGCACCGCCGACGCCCGGACCATCGCCGCCCTCGCCGACCGCGTCTGGTACCCCGTCTGGGACCTCGGTATCGCCCTGGACCACTCCGTCCGCACCACCGCCGAGGCCCGCAGGACCGCCGGCGAGGACCTCAAGGTCCAGCTCGGCCTGCTCGACGCCCGGCCCGTCGCCGGCGACGCCGCCCTCGCCACCGCCCTGCGCACCGCCGTCCTCGCCGACTGGCGCAACCAGGCCCCCCGCCGCCTCCCCGAGCTCGACGCCCTCTGCCGCGAGCGCGCCGAACGCTCCGGCGAACTCCAGTACCTCCTCGAACCCGACCTCAAGGAGGCCCGCGGCGGGCTCCGCGACGCCCAGGCGCTGCGCGCCGTCGCCGCCTCCTGGCTCGCCGACGCCCCCCGCGAAGGACTCGACGACGCCCGCCGCCGCCTCCTCGACGCCCGCGACGCCCTCCACCTCGCCACCGGCCGTGCCACCGACCGGCTCGCCCTCCAGGAACAGGACGCCGTCGCCGCGGAACTCGGCCTGCTCGACGCCGACACCCTGCTGCGCGAGGTGTACGAGGCCGCCCGGACCGTCTCGTACGCCTCCGACGTCACCTGGCGCGAGGTGGGCAGGGTCCTCAAGGCCCGCTCCGCCCGGCCCCGGCTGCGCGGCCTCCTCGGCGGCCGCTCCGGAGCCTCGAAACCGGCCGTCGCCCGCACCCCGCTCGCCGAAGGCGTCGTCGAGATGGACGGCGAGGCCGTCCTCGCCCTCAGCGCCCGCCCCGAACGCGACCCCGTCCTCCCGCTCCGCGCCGCCGCGGCCGCCGCCCAGGCCGGCCTCCCGCTGTCCCTCCACGCCGTACGCCGCCTCGCCGCCACCGCCAGGCCGCTGCCCGTGCCCTGGCCCGCCGAGGCCCGCGAGGAACTCGTCACCCTCCTCGGCGCCGGCGAGCCCACCGTCCCCGTGTGGGAGGCCCTGGAGGCCGAAGGGCTCGTCACCCGCCTGCTGCCCGACTGGGAACGGGTCCGCTGCCGCCCCCAGCGCAACCCCGTCCACACCTGGACCGTCGACCGGCACCTCGTCGAGACCGCCGTCCGCGCCGCCTCCCTCACCCGCCGCGTGAACCGCCCCGACCTGCTGCTCGTCGCCGCCCTCCTGCACGACATCGGCAAGGGCTGGCCCGGGGACCACTCCGTCGCCGGCGAGACCATCGCCCGCGACCTCGCCACCCGCATCGGCTTCGACCGCGCCGACGTCGCCGTCATCGCCACCGTCGTCCGCCACCACCTCCTCCTCGTCGAGACCGCCACCCGCCGCGACCTCGACGACCCCGCCACCGTCCAGACCGTCGCCGCCGCCGTCGGCACCCTCGGCGCCCTGGAACTCCTGCACGCCCTCACCGAGGCCGACGCCCTCGCCACCGGACCGGCCGCCTGGTCCTCCTGGCGCGCCTCCCTCGTCGCCGACCTCGTCAAACGCGTCGCCGGCGTGCTCGCGGGGGAGGAGCCGCCCGACCCCGAGGCCGCCGCGCCCAGCGCCGAACAGGAACGGCTCGCCATCGAGGCGCTGCGCACCGGCGAACCCGTCCTCACCCTCCACGCGCACGACCCGGTGGCCCCCGACTCCGAGGAGCCCGACTCCCAGACGCCCGAGCCGGTCGGCGTCGAACTCCTCGTGGCCCTGCCCGAGCGGCCCGGCGTGCTGCCCGCCGTCGCCGGCGTCCTCGCCCTGCACCGCCTCACCGTGCGCGCCGCCGACCTGCGCGCCGTCGCCCTGCCCACGGAGCTGGGCCGAAGCTCCGTCCTCGTCCTCGACTGGCGGGTCGCCGCCGAGTACGGCACCCTCCCCGAGGCCCACCGACTGCGCGCCGACCTCGTCCGCGCTCTCGACGGCGCCCTCGACGTCCCCGCCCGCCTCGCCGAACGCGACGCCGCCTATCCCAGGCGACGCGGCGTGCAGGCCCCACCGCCCCGCGTCACCGTCGCCCCGGCGGCCTCCCACCACGCCACGGTCATCGAGGTCCGCGCCCAGGACGCCCCCGGCCTCCTCCACCGCATCGGCCGCGCCCTGGAGGGCGCCGAGGTCCGCGTGCGCAGCGCCCACGTCTCGACCCTGGGCGCGAACGCGGTGGACACCCTGTACGTGACACGGCCGGACGGCTCCCCGCTCTCGGACGGCGAGGCGGCGGACGTCGTCAAGGCGCTGGAGAGGGCGCTCGGCTGACACCGCCCCCGTGCCCTCGTCCGCCGGATACGGCGGGTGAGGGCACGCACGCTGAGCGGCCGGATACCCTGGAGGGCAGTCCGTCCGCCCGCCCACGACACCGAGGATCCGCGACCGCCGTGTTCGATACCCTCTCCGACCGCCTTTCAGCGACTTTCAAGAACCTGCGCGGCAAGGGGCGCCTCAGCGAGGCGGACATCGACGCCACCGCGCGCGAGATCCGCATCGCCCTGCTCGAAGCCGACGTCGCGCTGCCGGTCGTCCGGGCGTTCATCAAGAACGTGAAGGAGCGGGCGCTCGGGGCCGAGATCTCCAAGGCGCTCAACCCGGCACAGCAGTTCATCAAGATCGTCAATGACGAGCTGGTCGGCATCCTCGGTGGCGAGACCCGCCGTCTGCGGTTCGCCAAGACCGCGCCGACCGTGATCATGCTGGCCGGTCTCCAGGGTGCCGGTAAGACCACCCTCGCCGGAAAGCTCGGTCTGTGGCTCAAGGGCCAGGGCCACTCCCCGCTGCTCGTCGCCTGTGACCTCCAGCGCCCCAACGCCGTCAACCAGCTCTCCGTCGTCGCCGACCGCGCGGGCGTGGCCTTCTACGGTCCGCAGCCGGGCAACGGCGTCGGCGACCCGGTCCAGGTCGCCAAGGACTCCATCGAGTACGCCCGCACCAAGCTGTACGACGTCGTCATCGTCGACACCGCCGGCCGCCTCGGCATCGACCAGGAGCTGATGCAGCAGGCCGCGGACATCCGCGACGCCGTCAGCCCCGACGAGATCCTCTTCGTCGTCGACGCCATGATCGGTCAGGACGCGGTCAACACCGCCGAGGCCTTCCGCGACGGCGTCGGCTTCGACGGCGTCGTGCTCTCCAAGCTCGACGGCGACGCCCGTGGTGGTGCCGCGCTCTCCATCGCGCACGTCACCGGCAAGCAGATCATGTTCGCCTCCAACGGCGAGAAGCTGGACGACTTCGACGCGTTCCACCCGGACCGCATGGCGTCCCGCATCCTCGGCATGGGCGACATCATGTCGCTCATCGAGAAGGCCGAGCAGACCTTCAGCCAGGAAGAGGCCGCCAAGATGGCCTCCAAGCTGGCGTCCAAGAAGGGCCAGGAGTTCACGCTCGACGACTTCCTGGCGCAGATGGAGCAGGTCCGCAAGATGGGCTCCATCAGCAAGCTCCTCGGGATGCTGCCCGGCATGGCGCAGATGAAGGAGCAGATCGCCAACATCGACGAGCGCGACGTCGACCGCACGGCCGCCATCATCAAGTCGATGACCCCGGCCGAGCGCCAGGACCCGACGATCATCAACGGCTCGCGCCGCGCCCGTATCGCCCGCGGTTCCGGTGTCGAGGTCAGCGCCGTCAAGGGCCTCGTCGAGCGGTTCTTCGAGGCGCGCAAGATGATGTCGCGGATGGCGCAGGGCGGCGGCATGCCGGGCATGCCGGGGATCCCGGGCATGGGCGGCGGCCCCGGCCGGCAGAAGAAGCAGCTCAAGCAGGCCAAGGGCAAGCGCAAGAGCGGCAACCCGATGAAGCGGAAGGCCGAGGAGCAGGCCGCCCAGGCGAAGCGCGAGCAGGCGCAGGCCGGCGGCGCGTTCGGACTGCCGGCGGGCCAGCAGCCGACCGACTTCGAGCTCCCGGACGAGTTCAAGAAGTTCATGGGCTGACGGGCTGACGGGCTGACCCGTCGGCCCATGGGCTGACGCGTCGGCAACCCGTAAGCAACCCGTACGCAGAGGGGCCCGTGGCGGTACGAAACCGCCGCGGGCCCCTTTTCGTACGATCGGCCCATCCGTAATGCCGGGAATGTGCGGTTCTTCGATACTGGGGCCATTGCCGCCCCGAGGAGAGCCCGTGGCCAACTCCGTACCCCCGCGCGACCGGACCGACCAGCCCTGGCGCTCGGAAGGGGCCCCGCCGCCCCCGCCGCCCAAGAGGAAGATGCCCGGCGGCTGGGGCAGCCTCATCCTCGCCGCCCTCGCGGTCTACCTCATCACCAACCTGGTCCTGTCCTTCTTCAACGAGGGTGACGGGCCGACCGTCTCGTACACGGAGTTCAGCAAGCAGGTCGCCGCCGGCAACGTCACCAAGATCTACTCCAAGGGCGACGCCATCCAAGGCCAGCTCAAGAACAAGCAGCCCGTCCCCGACGGCGAGGGTGACTACACGAAGTTCCAGACCCAGCGCCCCGCCTTCGCCGACGACGACCTGTGGGCCCAGCTGTCCAGGCAGAACGTCACCGTCACCGCCGAACCCGTCGTCCAGGAACGCAGCTTCCTGGCCAACCTGCTGATCTCGCTCGCCCCGATGGTGCTGCTCGTCCTGCTGTGGGTGTTCATCGCCCGCCGGATGAGCGCCGGCATGGGCGGAGCCGGCGGGATGCTGGGCCGCAAGGCCCCGCCCAAACCGGTCGAGCTGGAGAGCGGCAAACGCACCACCTTCGAGGACGTCGCCGGCATCGACGAGGTCGAGGGCGAGCTCAACGACGTCGTCGACTTCCTGAAGAACCCCGGCGCCTATCGCGAGCTGGGCGCCAAGATGCCCCGCGGCGTGCTGCTCGCCGGCCCGCCCGGGACCGGCAAGACGCTGCTCGCCCGGGCGGTGGCGGGGGAGGCCGGAGTGCCGTTCTTCTCCGCCTCGGCCTCCGAGTTCATCGAGATGATCGTCGGCGTGGGCGCCTCCCGGGTGCGCGAGCTGTTCGCGGAGGCCCGCAAGGTCGCACCCGCGATCATCTTCATCGACGAGATCGACACCATCGGACGGGCCCGCGGGGCGGGGGCCGGCATGGGTGGCCACGACGAACGCGAGCAGACCCTGAACCAGATCCTCACCGAGATGGACGGGTTCACCGGCTCCGAGGGCGTCATCGTGCTCGCCGCCACCAACCGGGCCGACGTCCTCGACCCCGCCCTGACCCGCCCCGGCCGCTTCGACCGGATCGTGCACGTCAACCCGCCCGACCGCGGAGGCCGGGAGGCCATCCTGCGGATCCACACGCGGGAGATCCCGCTCTCCAAGGACGTCGACCTGGAGCACGTCGCCAAGACCACACCCGGCATGACCGGCGCCGAACTCGCCAACCTCGCCAACGAGGCGGCCCTGCTCGCCGTGAAGCGCCGGCAGAAGGCCGTCACCCAGTCCGACATCTCCGACGCGCTGGAGAAGGTGCAGCTCGGCGCGGAACGACCGCTGGTCATGCCGCCCGAGGAACGGCGCCGCACCGCCTACCACGAGAGCGGCCACGCCCTGCTCGGCATGCTCCAGCCCGGCGCCGACCCCGTCCGCAAGATCACCATCGTGCCGCGCGGCCGCGCCCTCGGCGTCACCCTCTCCACCCCGGAGTCCGACAAGTACGCCTACACCGAGGAGTACCTGCGCGGCCGGATCATCGGGGCGCTCGGCGGCATGGCGGCCGAGGAGGTCGTCTTCGGCGTCGTCACCACCGGCGCCGAGAGCGACCTGGAACAGGTCACGAACATCGCCCGCGGCATGGCGGGCCGCTGGGGCATGAGCGAACGCGTCGGCCGCCTGACCGCGATCCCCTCCGACGCCCAACAGGCCTACGGCCTCTCGGCCGCACCCGCCACCCTCGACACCGTCGACAAGGAGATGCGCCGCATCGTCGAGGAGTGCTACGAAAGCGCCCTCCGCCAACTCCGCGCCCACCGCCCCCGACTCGACGCCCTCGCCTCCGCCCTCCTGGAGAACGAGACCCTCGAAGAAGCCGCCGCCTACCGCGCGGCGGGCATCCCGCGTCGTGGCGAGGAGCCGGTTGAGGAGCCGATTGCGGGCGCGATGCCTGCGGGGCCGAGGCCTGATGGACCGATGTCTGCCGGGCCGATGTCCGAGGGGCCGACGACCGGCGGGTCGACGACCCCCGGCGCGGGGGAGTAGCTGCGGGCGGCGTCTGCGGTTGGCGGGGCCTGCGGCGCCCGAGCCGGGGGTAGGGGCAGCCTGCCTACGGCACCCGGCGGCTCGGCGAGGGCGCGCGCGTGCTGTGCCTGCGGCACCGGCGTCGGGCGGCAGCCGTACGTCGGCTCTGCGGGACCCGCGCGCGGCGGCGAGGGGTCGCCCTTGGGTGGCGGCCGTGCGCCGGCTCTGTGGCGGCGTGCGTGGCGGCCGGTCTCCTGTCCCGGCGAGGGTCGCCCCCCGGGCCAAGCGGCACGTGCGCTGGCGACGGCTGCCCGCTGGCCCTCGCCGGGGCGAGCGTTCCCTGCTACGGCGAGACGGCGCCCGCCGTGTCCGCGAGACCTGCGCTGGGTGGCGGTCCGTGTGCCGGCTCTGTGCACCGCGCGCGGCGGCAGTCTCCTGCCGCGGCGAGGGGTGTCCCCCAGCCTGCGGTGCGTGCGCTGGGCGGCAGCTGCCCGCCGGCCCCGTGGCACCCCGCCGCGGTGGCCGTCTCCTGCCGCCGGAGGCGGTGCCCGGCGTGCCCGCGGCGCCCGCGCTGGGCGGTGGCCGTCCGCCGGGCGGCGAGGAGGCGCCCCCCAGGTCCTGCGGCACGTGCGCGGGGCGACAGCTGCCCGCCGGCCCTGCGGGACCCCGCCGCGGCGGGGTCCCGTGCCACGGTGCGGCTCGCGCGCTGGTGGCGGCCGTTCGCCGGTCCTGCGGCACCGCGCACCTCGGGCCAGGGGCGTCCCCAGGGGCAGCGGCACTTGCGCTGGGCGGCAGCCGTTCGCCGGTCCTGCGCGGGCGCTGGGCGTCCTCAGGGGCAGCGGCACTTGCGCTGGGTGGCAGCCGTTCGCCGGTCCTGCGGCACCGTGTGCGGCGGCCGTCTCCTGCCGTGGCGAGGCGGTGTCCGCGTGCCCGCGGCACACACGTCACCGGTGTCCACCGCCGTGGCGAGCAACCGCGCGCCGGCCCCCCCCGGGCGCGGGGGATCAGCCGCTTCCGCGGGGACCGCCGCGCCGCCGGGGCTGCGGCGCGCCGCGCGGCGGGTATCCCGCGCCTCGGCGAAGTCCTTGCGCCGGTCCGTGGCGTCCGGCGGAGGGAATCGCTGTCAGCCCTCCCACCGGGGCCTCTGGCCACCCCGGCCGGGAGGAGGGCGGCCTGTTCGCGGCACCTCGCGCCGGACAGTGGCCGGCAGCGCGGGCTGCGGCACCCGCGTGGCCGGGATCCCGCCGGCGCGGCGAGCAACCGCGCGCCGGCCCCCGGCGCGGGGCAGCAACCGATCGCCTGCCCGCGGCACCCCGCGCGACGCGTACCTCGCGCTTCCGCCGCGGGGGCGGGCACAACCGCCGGTTCCCTCCCGCACCCGGCCCCGTCCGTCGGGGCTACGGCACGCGGGCGATGACGTACCGGAAGACGTTCGGCATCCATACCGTGCCGTCGGGGCGCACGTACGGTTCGAGGGCCTCCAGGAGTTCCTTCTCGACCTGGTCGGGGTCCGTGGCGCGGACGGCCGCGTCGAAGTCGCCGGTGGACATCAGGCCACGCACCGCGCTGTCCGGGTCGGCGTAGCCGAAGGGGCAGGCCACCCGGCCCGAGCCGTCCGGGCGCAGGCCCGCGGCCACGACGGCGCCGTCCAGGTCCTCGCGGGGCGCCGGGCCCCAGCCCGTCAGGCGGGCCGCGACCCGCAGCACCGAGGTCGTCGCACACCGCTCGGGCGGCCCCCAGCCCGCCAGCACGATCGCCGCGCCCCGTTGGGCCGAACGGGTGAGGGCGGTCGGCTCCGAGCCGAGTGCGGCCGTCCCGTGGAAGGCCGTGATCACGTCGTACGGACCGGCCTGCGGCACGTCCGTCGTACTCGTGCTCAGCGCCCCCTCCGGCAGCCGCTCCCTGGCCAGCGCCACGCGCGCGTGGTCCCGGTCGACGCCGGCCACCCGCGCGCCCCGCCCCGCCGCCATCAGCAGCGCGAGGCCGGAGCCGCAGCCGAGGCCGAGCACCCGTGACCCGGCGCCCACGCCGAGCCGGTCGTACACCGCCTCGTAGAGCGGCACGAGCATGCGTTCCTGGATCTCGGCCCAGTCGCGCGCGGGGTGGTGCGGGACGAGCGTAGGTGTCATGGAAAGCGCCCCAATCCGTGCCTGGACGACAACCCCCCGTAGCCAGGGAACTGCGCATCCGCGCGCCCGTCCAGTGCTCGCGCCGGACGACTCCGGGTCGATTCGCGCCGGAGCCGCCGGGCCCGCCCCGGGCGCCGTCGGGATTCGGCCGGAACAGGGGGGTGGTGCCCGAGTTCGGGCAGACACCCGGTACTGTCCCTCCCACCATTCCGGCGCGTGTGAATCGACCGCGCGCCGGGGCGTATGAGCCGCTACGCACCAGCTCCGGTCGCATCCGTACCGACTGACGGGTACGTGCAAAATATTTGAGTTGCCCCGGAATGGAACCCGGAGGGGATCCGGCTCGTTGTACCCGACGTGAGCACGACACCACCTGTTCTCGCCGCAGAGCTGGCACAGGCGTGGGCCGACATTCAGCGGCACCACCCCGAGCTGCCGGACCTTGCCGCGCCCGAGTCCCTGATCGGAGAGTCCTCGTCCGCCTGCGGCGCCGAGCTCTCCTTCGAGCGACTGCTCCACGAGGCAGTCCACGGCATCGCCGCCGCACGAGGAGTCCGGGACACCTCGCGCGCCGGCCGCTACCACAACCGCAGATTCCTGGCGATCGCCGAGGAGCTGGGCCTGGACCATCCGGAGGAACCGCACGCCAGCAGCGGCTTCTCCCTGGTCACCCTGAACGCGGAGGCCAGGCGGCGCTACCGGCCCACCATCGAGCGGCTCCAGCGCGCCCTCAAGGCGCACACGGTCGCGACCGCCGCCGACACCAAGCGCTCCTTCCGCGGACCGGCCGCCCGGCACGGCTCTTCCGGCGGCGGCGTGCGGGTCAAGGCCGTCTGCGACTGCGGGCGCAACGTGCGCGTGGTCCCCTCCGTGCTCGCCCAGGCGCCGATCGTCTGCGGCGGCTGCGGCAAGCCCTTCCGCATCCCGGAGACGGTGGGCGCCGCGAGCTGACCTCGCGGCGTGTGGCACAATGGCTAGCTGTACTCGACAGTCGCACAGGACCCCTCTCTCCTCCGGCTGACGCGTCCATCGGGCACCCGAGTACCGCAACCCCACGTGGCATCTCAAGTGCCCAACCACGTCAAGACCAGGAGACACCACTCCAGTGGCAGTCAAGATCAAGCTCAAGCGCCTCGGCAAGATCCGCCAGCCGCACTACCGCATCGTCGTCGCCGACTCCCGCACCCGCCGGGACGGTCGTGCGATCGAGGAGATCGGCCTCTACCACCCGACGTACAACCCGTCGAAGATCGAGGTCGACTCCGAGCGTGCGCAGTACTGGCTGTCCGTCGGCGCCCAGCCGACCGAGCCGGTTCTCGCCATCCTGAAGCTCACCGGTGACTGGCAGAAGCACAAGGGCCTCCCCGCCCCGGAGAAGCCCCTGCTCGCCCCGGCGACCAAGGAAGCCAAGCGCGCCACCTTCGACGAGTTCGCCAAGGCGCTCGAGGGTGACGACACCAAGGGTGAGGCCATCACCCCGAAGGCCAAGAAGGCCGACAAGAAGGCGGACGAGGCTGCTGAGGCCGAGTCCACCGAGTCGACCGAGGCCTGATCATGCTCGAGGAGGCTCTCGAGCACCTCGTGAAGGGCATCGTGGACAACCCCGACGACGTGCAGGTCGCCTCGCGCAACCTGCGCCGTGGTCGCGTACTCGAGGTCCGGGTCCACCCCGACGACCTCGGCAAGGTGATCGGCCGCAACGGCCGCACCGCGCGTGCGCTGCGTACCGTCGTGGGCGCCATCGGCGGCCGTGGCATCCGCGTCGACCTCGTCGACGTGGACCAGGTCCGCTGAAGTTTGACACCGGCACGGGCCGGGGAGGGCTCACCGCCCTCCCCGGCCCGTTGCCGTACGACAGGAGAGATCACCAGTGCAGTTGGTAGTCGCACGGATCGGCCGCGCCCACGGCATCAAGGGCGAGGTCACCGTCGAGGTGCGGACCGACGAGCCCGAGCTGCGACTCGGACCCGGCGCCGTCCTGCACACCGACCCGGCCTCCGCCGGGCCGCTCACCATCGAGACCGGCCGGGTGCACAGCGGCCGGCTGCTGCTCCGCTTCGAGGGCGTCAAGGACCGCAACGCCGCCGAGGCCCTGCGCAACATCCTTCTCATCGCCGACGTCGACCCCGACGAGCTGCCCGAGGAGGAGGACGAGTACTACGACCACCAGCTCATGGACCTCGACGTCGTCCTCGCCGACGGCACCGAGATCGGCGTGATCTCCGAGATCTCCCACCTGCCCTCCCAGGACCTCTTCATCGTGGAGCGGCCCGACGGCACCGAGGTGATGATCCCGTTCGTCTCGACGATCGTCACCGAGATCGACCTGGAGAACCAGCGCGCCGTCATCGCCCCGCCGCCGGGACTGATCGACGACAGCCAGGCGGTCGTCGTCTCCGCGCGCGACGCCGAGGCCGGCGCTTCCGATGCCGACGCCGACGCCGACGCCGAAGCCGGTGCCGAGGTAGGTGCCGAGGCAGGTGCCGACGAGGGGCGCGAGGCCGGCCCCGCGGACGGGGGCAAGGCCGCGGCCGCCGACGGTGACGCGCAGAAGGACGCCTCCTGATGCGCCTCGACGTCGTCACGATCTTCCCCGAGTACCTCGAACCGCTGAACGTCTCGCTCGTCGGCAAGGCCCGTGCCCGCGGCCGACTGGACGTCCACGTCCACGACCTGCGCGACTGGACCTACGACCGGCACAACACCGTCGACGACACCCCGTACGGCGGCGGCCCCGGCATGGTCATGAAGACCGAACCCTGGGGCGACGCCCTCGACCAGGTCCTCGCCGACGGCTACGAGGCCGGCGCCCACGGCCCGGCCCTGGTCGTCCCCACCCCCAGCGGCCGCCCCTTCACACAGGAACTCGCCGTCGAACTCTCCCAGCGGCCCTGGCTGGTCTTCACGCCCGCCCGCTACGAGGGCATCGACCGGCGCGTCATGGACGAGTACGCCACCCGGATGCCGGTCTACGAGGTGTCCATCGGCGACTACGTCCTGGCCGGCGGGGAGGCCGCCGTCCTGGTCGTCACCGAGGCCGTCGCCCGGCTCCTGCCCGGCGTCCTCGGCAACGCCGAGTCGCACCGGGACGACTCCTTCGCCCCGGGCGCCATGGCCAACCTCCTGGAGGGGCCGGTCTACACCAAGCCGCCCGAGTGGCGCGGCCGCACCATCCCCGACGTTCTCCTCAGCGGGCACCACGGGAAGATCGCGCGCTGGCGGCGGGACGAGGCATTCCGGCGCACGGCGGCCAACCGCCCGGACCTCATCGAGCGCTGCGACCCCACCGCGTTCGACAAGAAGGACCGCGAGATCCTCTCCATGCTGGGCTGGGCCCCCGAGCCCGGTGGCCGATTTTGGCGCAGACCGGAGAGCGTGGAAGAATAGGCCGCTGTCGTACGTTCGGCGCGCGCCCCTGCCACAGGGGGGACGACGCCCGCCAGAGACGCACGGCGCTCACCCACCATTCGTACGTACCGCTGATGACCTGTGGCATCAGCGAGGAAAGAGACCTCCATGGCCTCCCTGCTCGACCAGGTCAACGCCGGTTCGCTGCGTTCCGACGTCCCGGCCTTCCGCCCCGGCGACACCGTGAACGTCCACGTTCGCGTCATCGAGGGCAACCGCTCCCGTATCCAGCAGTTCAAGGGTGTCGTCATCCGCCGTCAGGGCTCGGGCGTCTCCGAGACCTTCACGGTCCGCAAGGTCTCCTTCTCCGTCGGCGTCGAGCGCACCTTCCCGGTGAACAGCCCGATCTTCGAGAAGATCGAGCTCGTCTCCCGCGGTGACGTCCGTCGCGCCAAGCTCTACTACCTCCGTGAGCTGCGCGGCAAGGCTGCCAAGATCAAGGAGAAGCGCGACAACTGAGCTCCGGCCCACAGGGGTGCGGGATAGGCTCTGCCCCCGATGGACACCGAAGCACAGCACACGGAGCGCGATCGCTCCTCCGGCAAGGAGGGGCGGTCGCGCTCCGCGCGCGTTTCCGGGACGGACCCGGACCTGGATCTGGACTCCGCCCGGGACGAGGGCGCGGACGCGGACACGGATGCCGACCGCGGGCGTGACGGGGACGGAGACGCCCACCACGGGCGTGACGCCGACGCCGACCGAGGGCGTGATCGGGACGCGGACGGGGATGGCGGGGCCTCGGGTGGGGTCCTCACCTGGCGCCGTACGGGGCTCATCGGCGGCGCCTGCATGGTCTTCCTGCTGCTGTTCAGCCACTTCGTGCTCCAGCCCTTCCTCATCCCCAGCGGCTCCATGGAGCCCACCCTCCAGGTCGGGGACCGGATCCTGGTCAACAAGCTGGCGTACCGTTTCGGCGACGAGCCGCGCCGCGGCGACGTCGTCGTCTTCGACGGCACCGGGTCCTTCGTGCAGGAGGAGCCCGACGGCAACCCGGTCACCGGCCTGCTGCGCGGCGCCGCGGCCGCCCTCGGTCTCGCCGAGCCGGACGAGACCGACTTCGTCAAGAGGGTCGTCGGCACCGGCGGCGACCGGGTGGTCTGCTGCGACAAGGACGGCCGCATCAGCGTCAACGGCGTGCCCGTGCCGGAGACGTACGTGCTCCTGGGCGACCGGCCCTCCGACGTGCCCTTCGACATCGTGGTGCCGGTCGGCACCCTGTGGGTGATGGGCGACCACCGCAGCCAGTCCAGCGACTCCCGCGACCACCTCGGCCGGCCCGGTGGCGGCATGGTGCCGGTCGACAAGGTCGTCGGCCGCGCCGACTGGATCGGCTGGCCCGTCGGCCGCTGGTCCACCGTGCCCGGCACGGACGCCTTCGACGCCGTACCGGAATGGACCACCGGCGGCCATGGGTAGGCGGGGCAAGGCCCCCGCGGGCCGGAGGGGCGCCGACGCCCGGCCGGACGGCGAGGGCCGCACGCCGCCGGGGCGGGCCGAACGGCGCCGGCTCGCCCGCAAGGTCAAGCGGCGCCGGCGGCGCTCCGCCGTCACGGAGATCCCGCTCCTCCTCACCGTCGCCGTCCTCATCGCCCTGGTCCTGAAGACCTTCCTGGTGCAGGCCTTCGTGATCCCGTCCGGCTCGATGGAGCAGACCATCCGGATCGACGACCGGGTGCTCGTCGACAAGCTGACGCCCTGGTTCGGGGCCACCCCGCAGCGCGGCGACGTCGTCGTCTTCAAGGACCCCGGCAACTGGCTCCAGCAGGAGGCCGAGCCGCCCGATGACGACCCGGTGGGCGTCAGACAGATCAAGCAGGCCCTGACCTTCATCGGTCTGCTGCCGTCGGCCGACGAGCGGGACCTGATCAAGCGGGTCGTGGCGGTCGGCGGGGACACCGTGAAGTGCTGCGGCAAGGACGGCAGGCTCACGGTCAACGGCGTACCGCTGGACGAACCGTATCTGCACCCCGGGAACGAACCGTCGACGATCCCCTTCGAGGTGAAGGTCCCGCAGGGGCGGATCTTCGTCCTCGGCGACCACCGGTCCGACTCGGCCGACTCGCGCTTCCACCTCGACGAGAAGCACCACGGCACCATCGCCGAGGACCAGGTGGTGGGCCGGGCCGTCGTCATCGCCTGGCCCGTGGACCACTGGCGACGCCTGGAGGAGCGGTCGACCTTCGCGTCCGTGCCGGACGGCGGCGCGGTGCGCGCGGCCGAGGCACAGGGGGTGTCGCATAGTGTGTCCCAGCGGAACACGAACGGAATGCCCCACCTCCCGACCCCTGCGGAACTTCTGCTCGTTATGGGAGTGGTGGGCCTGTCCCTGTTCGGGGACGGGCGAGCGCACGGACTGAGGAGTGGATGTGGGGGATTTGGCCGTCGGCGCACGGTCCGGACACGGCGAGCCCGAGAAGAGGCCCGAGCGGCCCGCCCCGGCGGTGGCCATGACGGATGACTCCACGGGCCGTCCGGACCCCGACCAGCGCCCGGACCCCGATCCGCGCTCCGACCGGCGACCCGACCAGGGCTCCGACCAGGGCCTTGAGGCCGGTTCCGGTGTCTCAGGTGTGTCCGGCGTGCCCGGCGGCACCGTGCCCCACGGCGGCGCCGACGACGGCCATGGAGACGGCCACGGGGACGGGGACGGCGGTGAGGACAGCACCGGGCAGGACGGCCACGACCCCCGGAGGCCGCGCTCCTTCTGGAAGGAACTGCCCCTGCTCATCGGCATCGCGCTGGTCCTGGCGCTGCTGATCAAGACCTTCCTGGTGCAGGCGTTCTCGATTCCCTCCGACTCGATGATGAACACGCTGCAGCGCGGCGACCGGGTCCTCGTCGACAAGCTCACCCCCTGGTTCGGCGCCGAGCCGGAGCGCGGCGAGGTCGTCGTCTTCCACGACCCGGGCGGCTGGCTCGAGGAGAGCAAGGCCCCCGAGCCGAACGTGGTGCAGAAGGTGCTCAGCTTCATCGGCCTCATGCCGTCCGCCGAGGAGAAGGACCTGATCAAGCGGGTCATCGCGGTCGGCGGCGACACCGTCTCCTGCAAGGAGGGCGGCAAGGTCGTCGTCAACGGCAAGGAGCTGGACGAGAGCGCCTACCTCTACCCCGGCTCGGTGCCCTGCGACCCGGCCTTCGGCCCGGTCAAGGTGCCCGAGGGGCGCATCTGGGTCATGGGCGACAACCGGCAGAACTCGCTCGACTCGCGCTTCCACATGGAGCTCCCGGGCGGCGGCACCGTCTCCGAGGACGAGGTCGTGGGCCGCGCCGTCGTCATCGCCTGGCCGGTGACGCGCTGGGCCACCCTGCCGGTCCCGGAGACGTTCGACCAGCCCGGGCTCAGCCAGGCGCTGGCCGTCGCCCCCGGCGCCGCCGGGCTCGCCGGCGCGCTTCCGCTGGTGCTGTGGCGGCGCAAGCGGCGCACCGCCGGCGAGGCGGCCGGGTCCTCCCGTACCGCCAGGTAGCGACCCGCGGGTAGGGTGCCGTCCCGGACCGTCGCACGGACGGCCCGCGGATCCTCCGAGGCGAGGTGCCCATGAGCGTCGGCACGAGTGTCACACCGCGTACGAAAGGCGGCCACGGCCGCCTCGGCAGCGTCCTGTCGGGGCTGGTCGTGGCCGTCGGCTGTGTGCTCTTCCTCGGCGGCTTCGTCGTCGGCGCCCTGCTCTACCAGCCGTTCTCGGTGCCCAGCGACTCCATGACACCGACGCTCGACGTCGGCTCGAAGGTCCTCGCCCAGCGCGTCGACGGCGCGGAGGTGAAGCGCGGCGACATCGTCGTCTTCGAGGACCCCCTGTGGGGCGACGTGACCATGGTCAAGCGGGTCGTCGCCGTCGGCGGCGACACCCTCGCCTGCTGCGACGCCGACGGCCGGCTCACCCTCGACGGCAAGCCGGTCGAGGAACCGTATCTGCCGGCCGGGAAGCCCGCCTCCGGGCAGAAGTTCTCGGTCACCGTGCCCGAGGGGAAGCTCTTCCTGCTCGGCGACGAGCGGCACACCTCGATGGACTCCCGCGCCCACCTCCAGGAGGCCGGCCGGGGCTCTGTGCCGCGCTCGGCGGTCGTCGCCCGCGTCGACGCCGTCGTCTGGCCCGCCAAGGGCGTCCTGGAGCGGCCCGAGCCGTTCGCCGCACTGCCCGGCGGCGTCTCGCGACCCGGCCCGGTCACGCCCCTCTTCTACGCGATCGTCGCCGGGTGTGTACTGATCCTGGCCGGCGCGGCTTACGGGCCGCTGGCCCGGGCGCTCGGCCGCAAGCGACCCGCGGCGCCGACGACCGCGCGCACGACCGGGAACAAGGTGGGCGCATGAGCGAGGCGGACAGGGCGAACGAGGCGCACGGGGCGGACGAGGCGAACGAGGCGCACGGGGTGGACGAGGCGGCTGAGGACCGCGCGGCGGCGGTGGCCGCGGTCGGGACCGAGGGCGGGGCCGTGGCGCCGCGGCGGGTGGCGCGGGTGGTGCTGCTCGATCCCGACGACCGCATCCTGCTCCTCCACGGCTACGAGCCCGACGACCCCGCCCAGACCTGGTGGTTCACCCCCGGCGGCGGTCTGGAGGGCGAGGAGAGCCGGGAGGAGGCCGCACTGCGCGAGCTCGCCGAGGAGACCGGGATCACCGAGGTCGAGCTCGGCCCGGTGCTGTGGCAGCGCTACTGCTCCTTCCCCTTCGACGGGCGGCGCTGGGACCAGGACGAGTGGTACTACCTCGCCCGTACCACCCAGACCGTCACCGCTCCCGCGGGCCTCACCGAGCTGGAGGCCCGCAGCGTCGCGGGCCTGAGATGGTGGACCTCCGCCGAACTGTCGGCGGCCCGTGAGACGGTGTACCCCAACAGACTCGCCGAGCTGCTCCGCACGCTGCTCGACGAAGGACCTCCGAGCGCGCCGCTCGTTCTCGCCCCCGAAATCGTTTAGGGGCCCGGGCGACTGGCGCACAATAGGGGGACGCACGGCTGAAGGGGAACATGCCATGAGCGCCGAGGACCTCGAGAAGTACGAGACCGAGATGGAGCTGAAGCTCTACCGGGAGTACCGCGATGTCGTCGGGCTGTTCAAATACGTGATCGAGACCGAGCGGCGCTTCTACCTCACCAACGACTACGAGATGCAGGTGCACTCGGTCCAGGGCGAGGTCTTCTTCGAGGTCTCCATGGCCGACGCCTGGGTCTGGGACATGTACCGGCCCGCCCGCTTCGTCAAGCAGGTCCGCGTCCTGACATTCAAGGACGTGAACATCGAGGAGCTCAACAAGAGCGACCTCGAACTTCCCGGCAGCTGACACAACCGGCCGCACGACGCCTGAAACCACCCGCAGGGGTGGCTCGGTTATCCACAACGGACGGCCTGTCCACAGGGCCGCACACGCTCCGTAGCGATGCGTCACATTCGGTGCCGGAGGTGGTACCGAATGAACGCCACGACAACCGCACGCGGAGCCCTCGGGCGGTACGGAGAAGAGCTCGCCGCCCGCCGGCTCACCGCGACCGGACTGCACGTCCTCGCCAGGAACTGGCGGTGCGGCCGCACCGGAGAGATCGACATCGTCGCCCGCGACGGCGACACCCTCGTCGTCTGCGAGGTCAAGACCCGCCGCGAGGGAGCCTTCGAGCACCCCATGGCCGCCGTCACCCCACGCAAGGCCGAACGGCTGCGCCACCTCGCCGCCTGCTGGCTCGACCGGCACGGCGGCCCACCCGCCGGCGGAGGCGTCCGCATCGACCTCATCGGCGTCGTCCTGCCCCGCCGCGGCGCCCCCGTCGTCACCCACGCCCAGGGGGTGGCGTGATGGGATTCGCCCGCACCTGCTCCGTCGCCCTCGTCGGCGTCGAAGGCGTCGTCGTCGAGGTCCAGGCCGACCTGGAAGCCGGAGTCGCCGCCTTCACCCTCGTCGGACTCCCCGACAAGAGCCTCACCGAAAGCCGCGACCGCGTCCGCGCCGCCATCGTCAACTCCGACGCCGAATGGCCCCAGAAGAAACTCACCGTCGGCCTCAGCCCCGCCTCCGTCCCCAAAGGAGGCAGCGGATTCGACCTGGCCGTCGCCGCCGCCGTACTCGGCGCCGCCGAACGCATCGACCCCCGCAGCATCGCCGACCTCGTCCTCATCGGCGAACTCGGCCTCGACGGCCGCGTCCGACCCGTCCGCGGCGTCCTGCCCGCCGTCCTCGCCGCCGCCGACGCCGGATACCGGCAGGTCGTCGTCCCCGAACAGACCGCCGGCGAAGCCGCCCTCGTCCCCGGCGTCTCCGTCCTCGGCATCCGCAGCCTCCGCCAGCTCATCGCCGTCCTCGCCGACGAACCCGTCCCCGAGGAAGAACCCCACGAGGAAGGCCGCCCCGACCCCATGCTCGCCGGCCTCCTCGTCCCCGGCGCCGGAATCGGCACCGGACTCGCCGCCGACCCCGCCGACGGACCCGACCTCGCCGACGTCGCCGGCCAGCACACCGCCCGCCGCGCCCTGGAGATCGCCGCAGCCGGAAGCCACCACCTGCTCCTCTCCGGCCCGCCCGGAGCCGGCAAGACCATGCTCGCCGAACGACTCCCCGGCATCCTGCCGCCGCTCACCCGCCAGGAATCCCTCGAAGTCACCGCCGTCCACTCGGTCGCCGGCATCCTCCCGCCCGGCGAACCCCTCGTCCACCGCCCGCCCTACTGCGCCCCCCACCACTCCGCCACCATGCAGTCCCTCGTCGGCGGCGGCAACGGACTGCCCCGCCCCGGCGCCGTCTCCCTCGCCCACCGCGGCGTGCTCTTCCTCGACGAAGCCCCCGAGTTCTCCTCCAAGGCCCTCGACGCCCTGCGCCAACCCCTCGAATCCGGCCACGTCGTCGTCGCCCGCGCCGCCGGCGTCGTCCGACTCCCCGCCCGCTTCCTGCTCACCCTCGCCGCCAACCCCTGCCCCTGCGGCCGCCACACCCTCCACGGCGCCGGCTGCGAATGCCCCGCCTCCCTCATCCGCCGCTACCAGGCCCGACTCTCCGGCCCCCTCCTCGACCGGGTCGACCTCCGCGTCGAAGTCGAGCCCGTCCACCGCTCCGACCTCCTCGGCCACGGCGGACGCGGCGAAACCAGCGCCGCCGTCGCCGACCGCGTCCGCGAAGCAAGAGCCCGCGCCGCCGCCCGACTCGACGGCACCCCATGGACCGTCAACAGCGAGATCCCCGGACACGAACTCCGCACCCGCTTCCTCACCCGCCCCGGCGCCCTCGCCGCCGCCGAACGCGACATCGAACGCGGCCTGCTCACCGCCCGCGGCCTCGACCGCGTCCTGCGCGTCGCCTGGACCGTCGCCGACCTCGCCGGACACGACCGCCCCGAAGCCGACGACATCGCCCTCGCCCTCGAACTGCGCACCGGCATCGCCCGGGGCGTCCCCGTCGCCGCGGGCGAGCGGCCATGACCACCGCACCACAGGCCCGAGACGCCGAACGCCTCGCCCGCGCCGCCCTCACCCACATCGTCGAACCCGGCGACGAACACGCCGGCCGCGCCCTGCGCCGACACGGAGCCGTCCGCTTCCTGGACCTGCTGCAAGCCGACGCACCCCACAACACCCACCAGCCGACCCGGCACAGCGGTGCCGAACCACTCCCGGGCACGGAGGCACCGCCGGACACCGAACAATTCCCCGGCACCGGCGACAAACGCATCGCGAGCTGGCGACGCAGAGCCCGCACCGCCACACCCGACCGGGACCTCGACCTCATCACCGGCCTCGGCGGACGCTTCCTCATCCCCGGCGACACCGAGTGGCCCCGACAACTCGACGACCTCGGCGACACCCGCCCCATCGGCCTGTGGATCCGAGGCCCCGCCGACCTCCGCACCTGGGCCCTGAGCTCCGTCGCCGTCGTCGGCGCCCGCGCCTGCACCCCCTACGGCGCCCACACCGCCGCCACCCTCGCCGCCGGCCTCGCCGAACGCGGCTGGGTCGTCGTCTCCGGAGCCGCCTTCGGCATCGACGGCGCCGCCCACCGCGGCGCCCTCGGCACAGGCGGCGCCACCGCCGCCGTCCTCGCCTGCGGAGTCGACGTCCCCTACCCCCGCGGCCACGCCCGACTCATCGACCGCATCGCCGAACAAGGCCTCGTCATCGGCGAACTCCCACCCGGCGTACACCCCACCCGCAGCCGCTTCGTCCTGCGCAACCGCGTCATCGCCGCTCTCACCCGCGGCACCGTCGTCGTCGAGGCCGAATACCGCAGCGGCTCCCTCGTCACCGCCCGCGCCGCCGCCCGGCTCGGCCGGCACACCATGGGCGTCCCCGGCCCCGTCACCAGCGGCCTGTCCGCCGGAGTCCACGAACTCCTCCGCGGCGAGGCCACCCTCGTCACCGACGCCGCCGAGATCATCGAACTCGTCGGCGCCGTCGGCGAACTCGCCCCACCACGCCGCGGCCCCGTCCTGCCCCGCGACCTCCTCACCCCCGACACCGCCCGCGTCCTCGAAGCCCTCCCCGGCCGAGGCCCGGCCTCCCTCACCACCATCGCCACCCGCGCCGGCACCCACCCCGACCACACCCTCGCCAAGCTCTACGAACTCCACTCCCTCGGGTTCGTCGAGCGACAACAGGACGACTGGCGGTTGACGAACAGACGCACAGAACGGTCGAACACCCGGCATGGCGGCTATCAGCCCGGCGCAATCGGGTGAAAGGCTGCGCACGATGAGCAATCGAGTTCTCTCGGCCGCACCCGAGGGGCCGACCCGCGCCACGGCCCCCGTTCGAAGACGTGGGCGACGACAGCCACCCGCACCGGCGCCATCCGCCGATGTTCGCGCACCGCGACAGCGCACTCACGCTACGCTCACGAGGATCCCCCACCCGACCACCGGACCGACTCCTCCGCACCCGACAGCAGAACGGCTCAAGGCAACGCATGCCCCAGCACACCTCCGGGTCTGACCGCGCTGCGGTGCCCCCAGCAGCCCGGGGCACCGTGCGACCACCCGCACCGACCTCGCTCGACGAGCTGTGGCGCTCGTACAAGGACACCGGCGACGAACGGCTGCGGGAACAGCTGATCCTGCACTACTCACCCCTCGTCAAATACGTCGCGGGACGCGTCAGCGTCGGACTGCCGTCCAACGTGGAACAGGCCGACTTCGTCTCCTCCGGCGTCTTCGGCCTCATCGACGCCATCGAGAAATTCGACGTCGAGCGGGCCATCAAGTTCGAGACCTACGCCATCACCCGCATCCGCGGCGCGATGATCGACGAACTGCGCGCCCTCGACTGGATCCCCCGCTCCGTGCGCCAGAAGGCCCGCAACGTCGAAAGGGCCTACGCCACCCTCGAGGCACAGCTGAGGCGCACCCCCTCCGAGGCCGAGGTCGCCGACGAGATGGGCGTCACCCTGGAGGAACTCCACTCCGTCTTCAGCCAGTTGTCCCTCGCCAACGTGGTCGCCCTCGAAGAGCTGCTGCACGTCGGCGGAGAAGGCGGCGACCGGCTCTCCCTCATGGACACCCTGGAGGACACCGCCGCCGACAACCCGGTGGAGGTCGCCGAGGACCGCGAGCTGCGCCGGCTCCTCGCCCGGGCCATCAACACGCTCCCCGAGCGCGAGAAGACCGTCGTCACGCTCTACTACTACGAGGGCCTCACCCTCGCCGAGATCGGCCACGTCCTCGGCGTCACCGAGAGCCGGGTCAGCCAGATCCACACCAAGTCCGTCCTCCAGCTGCGCGCCAAACTGGCCGACGTGGGCCGCTGACCCGCCCCGCCCCACCGGTCGTACAGTGGAGCCGTGCCAAGGATTCGAGCGGCCTCCGTGGCCGAGCACCGGACGATGCAGCGCGGCGCCCTGCTGGACGCCGCGCGAACCCTGCTGTCCGAAGGCGGGACGGACGCGCTGACCTTCCCGGCCCTGGCCGAGCGCACGGGCCTGGCCCGCTCGTCGGTCTACGAGTACTTCCGCTCCCGCGCGGCCGTGGTCGAAGAGCTGTGCGCCGTCGACTTCCCCGTCTGGGCCGCCGAGGTCCAGGCCGCCATGGCCGCCTCCGACACCGCCGAGGGCAAGGTCGAGGCGTACGTCCGCAGCCAGCTGGCGCTGGTCGGCGACCGCCGGCACCGCGCGGTCGTCGCGATCTCCGCGAGCGAGCTCGACGACGGCGCCCGCGAGAAGATCCGCGCCGCCCACGGCGGCCTCGTCACCATGATCGTCGACGCCCTCACCGCCCTGGGCCGCCCCCAGCCCCGCCTGGAGGCCATGCTCCTCCAGGGCGTGGTCGACGCCGCCGTCCGCCGCATCGAACTCGGCGCGGCCGAGGACCCGACGACAATCGCCGACGCGGCCGTGTCGATGGCACTCGGCGGCATCCGCGGCGCCTGACCGTTCGACGACCCGGGGCCCCTCCCTCCCCCCTCCCCGCCCCCCTCCCCGCCCCGTGTGTCAGTCAGCCCGTGTGTCAGTCAGGCGGGAGCCCCGCTACCGGCAGCAGGCGGGATCGCCCGCCGCCCAGCAGGCGCAGGGGGTCCAGGTAGGTGTCGCCTCGCAGGAGGCCCCAGTGCAGACAGGAGCGGGCGCAGTGGTCGCCCGGGGTGGCGGGGGAGACGTGGGCGATGAGGTCGCCGGGGCGCACCGGTGTGCCGGGGCGGAGCAGGGGGTCGACGGGGACGTAGGTGGTGCGCAGCGGGGGTCGGCCCGTACCCGTAAGGGTGAGGACCAGGACGCCGCGGCCGCCGACCGGGCCCGCGAAGGTGACGGTGCCGGCGGCGGGGGCCCGGACCGGGGTGCCCGGTGGGGCCGCCAGGTCGACGCCGCGGTGACCGGCCGCGTAGGGGCCGGGTGGTGGTTCCCAGCCGCGCAGCACCTCGGGGCGAGGCGGGCCGACCGGCCAGTCCGCGGGGTGCAGGAGCAGGGACAGGGGGACGGTGAGGGACAGCAGGAGCGTCGTCATCGGAGGCATGACGGCAGACTGCCCGCCCGTCGAGGCCCCCGACCGGCGTCACCCGGATCTGTGGACAACTTCCCGGTTGTGGACAGCGCCGTCACCCGGTGCCTCCGGGGTCCCGTACACTTTCCCTGGCGACCCGGGTCACCGGGTCGACTTCGCACGCCCCGCCACCGGTCTCTGGCGGGTGGCAGCGCCTTTCGGTCCTTCGTGGCACGGCGCGCCGGGGCGTCAGGAAAACAACCGAGAAACTCAAGGAGATACGGCCATGGCCGTCGTCACGATGCGGGAGCTGCTGGAGAGCGGCGTCCACTTCGGTCACCAGACCCGTCGCTGGAACCCGAAGATGAAGCGCTTCATCTTCACCGAGCGCAACGGCATCTACATCATCGACCTGCTCCAGTCGCTGTCGTACATCGACCGCGCCTACGAGTTCGTCAAGGAGACCGTCGCGCACGGCGGCTCCATCATGTTCGTCGGTACGAAGAAGCAGGCCCAGGAGGCCATCGCCGAGCAGGCGACGCGCGTCGGCATGCCGTACGTCAACCAGCGCTGGCTGGGTGGCATGCTCACCAACTTCTCGACCGTCTACAAGCGTCTGCAGCGCCTCAAGGAGCTCGAGCAGATCGACTTCGAGGACGTGGCCGCCTCCGGTCTCACCAAGAAGGAGCTCCTGGTCCTCTCCCGCGAGAAGGCCAAGCTGGAGAAGACCCTCGGTGGTATCCGCGAGATGCAGAAGGTGCCGAGCGCCGTCTGGATCGTCGACACCAAGAAGGAGCACATCGCCGTCGGTGAGGCGCGCAAGCTCCACATCCCGGTCGTCGCGATCCTCGACACCAACTGCGACCCCGACGAGGTCGACTACAAGATCCCGGGCAACGACGACGCGATCCGCTCCGTCACCCTGCTCACCCGCGTGATCGCCGACGCCGTCGCCGAGGGCCTCATCGCCCGTTCCGGCGCCGCGACCGGCGACTCGAAGCCGGGCGAGAAGGCCGCGGGCGAGCCGCTCGCCGAGTGGGAGCGCGACCTGCTCGAGGGCGAGAAGAAGGCCGACGAGGCTCCGGCCGCCGAGGCCGCTGCCGAGGCTCCGGCCGCTGAGGCCCCGGCCGCCGAGGCCGACGTCGAGGCTCCGGCCGCCGACGCCGAGCAGGCCTGACGCTCTTCCGGTCCCTGAGGACCTTCGGGTGACGACGGCGGGGGCTCACGAGGCTCCCGCCGTCCACCCGTGGACCCGCCCGATCTTTCAGACTTCGAGAGAGAAACAGACTCATGGCGAACTACACCGCCGCTGACGTCAAGAAGCTCCGCGAGCTCACCGGCGCCGGCATGATGGACTGCAAGAAGGCCCTGGACGAGGCCGACGGCGACGTCGACAAGGCCGTCGAGGCCCTGCGCATCAAGGGCCAGAAGGGTGTCGCCAAGCGTGAGGGCCGCTCCGCCGAGAACGGCGCCGTGGTCTCCCTCATCGCCGACGACAACACCTCCGGCGTCCTCGTCGAGCTGAAGTGCGAGACGGACTTCGTCGCCAAGGGTGAGAAGTTCCTGGCCGTCGCCAACGCGCTCGCCGCCCACGTCGCCGCCACCAGCCCGGCCGACATCGAGGCGCTGCTCGCCTCCGAGATCGAGCCCGGCAAGACCGTGCAGGCGTACGTCGACGAGGCCAACGCCAACCTCGGCGAGAAGATCGTCCTCGACCGCTTCGCGCAGTACGCCGACGGCTACGTCTCCGCGTACATGCACCGCACCATGCCCGACCTGCCGCCGCAGATCGGTGTCCTGGTCGAGCTGGACAAGGAGAACGCCGAGGTCGCCAAGGGTGTCGCGCAGCACATCGCCGCGTTCGCCCCGAAGTACCTCACCCGCGAGGACGTCCCGGCCGAGGTCGTCGAGTCCGAGCGCCGCATCGCCGAGGAGACCACCCGCGCCGAGGGCAAGCCCGAGGCCGCGATCGCCAAGATCGTCGAGGGTCGCGTCAACGGCTTCTTCAAGGACGCCACGCTGCTCGGCCAGCCGTACGCCCTTGACAACAAGAAGTCCGTCCAGCAGATCCTGGACGAGGCCGGTGTCACCCTGAAGCGCTTCGCCCGCATCAAGGTCGGCATCTGAGTCCGTACGCAACGGACACCGGACCCCGGTAGGGTCTGAAGCAGCCGCCGGCGCACGCGTGGGACGGCCGCAGATCTGACGAGGAGGCCATTGCCGTACGGGAAACCGCAAGGACCCCAGGGCAATGGCCTTCTTCGTATGTGCACGAGGAGATCTCCAATGAATCAGGGCGCCGCACAGGGCGACGACAACAACGGCAAAAAGGCCGGCCGCTTCATGCTGAAGCTGTCCGGCGAGGCTTTCTCCGGGGGCACCGGCCTCGGAGTCGACCCGGATGTCGTACACGCCATCGCGCGCGAGATCGCCGCCGTCGTCCGCGACGGCGCCCAGATCGCGATCGTGATCGGCGGAGGCAACTTCTTCCGCGGCGCCGAGCTCCAGCAGCGCGGCATGGACCGGGCCCGCTCCGACTACATGGGCATGCTCGGCACCGTGATGAACTGCCTCGCCCTCCAGGACTTCCTGGAGAAGGAAGGCATCGACTCCCGCGTCCAGACCGCCATCACCATGGGCCAGGTCGCCGAGCCGTACATCCCGCTGCGCGCCGTGCGCCACCTGGAGAAGGGCCGTGTGGTCATCTTCGGTGCCGGTATGGGCATGCCGTACTTCTCCACCGACACGACCGCCGCGCAGCGCGCGCTCGAGATCGACGCCGAGGCCCTGCTCATGGGCAAGAACGGTGTCGACGGGGTCTACGACTCCGACCCGAAGACCAACCCGGACGCGGTCAAGTTCGACGCACTCGAGTACGGCGAGGTGCTCTCCCGCGACCTGAAGGTCGCCGACGCCACCGCCATCACCCTGTGCCGCGACAACACCCTGCCGATCCTCGTCTTCGAGCTGCTCGCCGAGGGCAATATCGCGCGCGCGGTGAAGGGTGAGAAGATCGGCACGCTCGTGAGCGACCAGGGCACCCGGGCCTGACCCGAACCGGGAACCGCCCCGCGAGGGGGATGGACAGAGCCCTGCCGGTCGTACACCGTGCAGGACACAACGCGACGACACGCAGGAGCAAGTGGTGATCGAAGAGACCCTCCTCGAGGCCGAGGAGAAGATGGAGAAGGCCGTCGTGGTCGCCAAGGAGGACTTCGCCGCGATCCGCACCGGCCGTGCGCACCCGGCGATGTTCAACAAGATCGTGGCGGACTACTACGGTGCCCTCACCCCGATCAATCAGCTGGCGTCGTTCTCGGTTCCCGAGCCGCGCATGGCCGTGGTGACCCCGTTCGACAAGAGCGCGCTGCGCAACATCGAGCAGGCCATCCGGGACTCGGACCTCGGCGTCAACCCGAGCAACGACGGCAACATCATCCGGGTGGTGTTCCCCGAGCTGACCGAGGAGCGCCGCCGCGACTACATCAAGGTCGCCAAGGGCAAGGCCGAGGACTCGAAGATCTCGATCCGCTCCGTGCGCCGCAAGGCCAAGGAGACCATCGACAAGTTCGTCAAGGACGGCGAGGTCGGTGAGGACGAGGGCCGCCGCGCGGAGAAGGAGCTCGACGACACCACCGCGAAGTACGTCGCGCAGGTGGACGAGCTGCTCAAGCACAAGGAAGCCGAGCTGCTCGAGGTCTGATGAACGACTCATCCTGGAGGGCCCCGGCCACCACCGGCTTCGGGGGACCCGACCAGGGGCCTGCCCCGGCGGGTCCCGCCTACGAAGGGCGGCAGGCGGCGCAGACTCGGCCCATGCCCATCGTGTCCGACGATCCCGCCGGCGACAACCAGGACGATCACGACCGGGGGGCCGCTCAGCCGAGCGGTCCCCTGTTCCGTGACGAGACGCCGCACGAGCACCCGCAGGAGCCCATGTCCAGCCCGTCCCAGCCCGCGCCTGCGCCTTCGCCCCGGCAGAAGCCGCGGCAGAAGAAGAGCGCGGGTCGTGACCTGGGTGCGGCCATAGGAGTCGGTCTCGGCCTCGGTGCCGTCATCATCGCGTCGCTGTTCGTCTGGAAGGCGGCGTTCGTCGGGGTGATAGCGGTCGCCGTCGTGGTCGGCCTCTGGGAGCTCACCTCCCGCCTCCAGGAACGCAAGGGCATCAAGGCCCCGCTGGTCCCGCTGGCGGTCGGTGGCGCGGCGATGGTCGTCGCCGGCTATGTGCGGGGCCCGGAGGGCGCGTGGGTCGCGATGGCCCTCACGGCCCTCGCCGTCCTCGTGTGGCGGATGACGGAGCCGCCCGAGGGCTATCTGAAGGACGTCACGGCGGGAGTCTTCGCCGCCTTCTACGTGCCCTTCCTGGCGACCTTCGTGGCGCTGATGCTGACCGCCGACGACGGGCCGTGGCGGGTGCTGACCTTCCTGGTCCTCACCGTGGTCAGCGACACCGGCGCGTACGCGGTCGGCTGGCGCTTCGGCAGGCACAAGCTCGCCCCGCGCATCAGCCCCGGCAAGACCCGTGAGGGTCTGCTCGGCGCGGTCGCCTTCGCCATGGCGGCGGGCGCGCTGTGCATGGAGTTCCTGATCGACGGCGGCACCTGGTGGCAGGGCCTCCTCCTCGGCCTCGCGGTCGCGGCGAGCGCGACCCTGGGCGATCTGGGGGAGTCGATGATCAAGCGTGACCTCGGCATCAAGGACATGGGCACCCTGCTCCCCGGGCACGGCGGCATCATGGACCGGCTGGACTCGCTGCTGCCGACGGCGCCGGTGGTGTGGCTGCTGCTCGTCCTGTTCGTCGGAAGCGGTTGATCAACGCGCTGACCAGTGCTTTTCCACGCGAAGGGCTCGTTGTCCACAGGGCGGCGAGCCCTTCGTCGTAACTCTGCGACACTGGTATCACCATGCCCAAGCCCGGAGAACTCACTTTCGTCGCCCCGCGCGGAGCCAAGCAGCCCCCGCGGCACCTCGCCGACCTCACGCCCGCAGAGCGCAAGGAGGCGGTCGCCGCGATCGGCGAGAAGCCGTTTCGCGCCAAGCAGCTGTCCACGCACTACTTCGCGCGGTACGCGCACGACCCGGCGGAGTGGACCGACATTCCCGCGGCCTCGCGCGAGAAGCTGGCGGGGGAGCTGCTGCCCGATCTGATGTCGGTCGTGCGGCACGTCTCGTGCGACGACGACACCACCCGCAAGACCCTGTGGCGGCTGCACGACGGCACGCTCGTCGAGTCGGTGCTGATGCGCTACCCGGACCGGGTGACCATGTGCATCTCCTCGCAGGCCGGCTGCGGCATGAACTGCCCGTTCTGCGCCACCGGCCAGGCCGGTCTCGACCGCAATCTGTCGACGGCGGAGATCGTCCACCAGATCGTCGACGGCATGCGCGCCCTGCGGGACGGCGAGGTGCCCGGAGGGCCGGCGCGGCTGTCGAACATCGTCTTCATGGGGATGGGCGAGCCGCTCGCCAACTACAAGCGGGTCGTCGGCGCCATCCGCCGGCTCACCGACCCCGAGCCCGACGGCCTGGGCCTGTCCCAGCGCGGCATCACCGTGTCCACGGTGGGCCTGGTCCCGGCGATGCTGCGGTTCGCCGACGAGGGCTTCAAGTGCCGTCTCGCGGTCTCGCTGCACGCGCCCGACGACGAGCTGCGCGACACCCTGGTGCCGGTCAACACCCGCTGGAAGGTCCGCGAGGTCCTCGACGCCGCCTGGGAGTACGCGGAGAAGTCCGGCCGCCGGATCTCCATCGAGTACGCCCTGATCCGGGACATCAACGACCAGGCCTGGCGTGGTGACCTGCTGGGCCGGCTGCTGAAGGGCAAGCGGGTGCACGTGAACCTCATCCCGCTGAACCCGACGCCCGGCTCGAAGTGGACCGCGTCCCGCCCCGAGGACGAGAAGGCGTTCGTCGAGGCCATCGCCGCCCACGGCGTGCCGGTCACCGTCCGCGACACCCGCGGGCAGGAGATCGACGGTGCCTGTGGACAGCTGGCCGCCGCCGAACGCTGACCTTGTAGTCTGAGCTCGAACACATCTGCATATTCCGACAGGGGAGCGCCACAGCGCTGAGAGTGCGGTGACCGTCAGACCGCAGACCCTCTGAACCTCGCCCAGGTCATTCTGGGTAGGAAGTTCGGTCGTAACTCGAGCTGTTGCGCCCTGCCCGCGTCCGGTGTCCCCCGGCCGCGGGCAGGGCCGCGTCTCTTCCTGGCCACCCCCAGGAGGAAGTCCAACGTGAACACCAAGAAGGCAGCCGCCGCCGCGCTCGCCGCGGCGCTCGGCGTCACCACCCTCGCCGCCTGCGGCACCGACGACGTGCGCGACGCGGCGGGCAAGAGCGGCGGACCCGCGCCCAAGACCGTCACGCTCGTCAGCCACGACTCCTTCAACGCCTCCAAGGAAGTGCTGGCGGAGTTCACCCGGCAGACCGGTTTCACGGTCAAGGTCCTCAAGAGCGGCGACGCCGGCGAGGCCGTCAACAAGGAGATCCTGACCAAGGGCGCCCCCCAGGGCGACGTCTTCTTCGGCGTCGACAACACCCTGCTGTCCCGCGCCCTCGACAACGGCATCTTCACCTCGTACGAGGCGAAGGGCCTCGACCGGATCCCCGCCGCGCTCCAGCTCGACAAGGAGCAGCACCGGGTCACCCCCATCGACTCCGGCGACATCTGCGTCAACTACGACAAGCAGTACTTCGCCGACAAGAAGCTCGCGCCGCCGCAGACCTTCGACGACCTCGCGAAGCCCGCGTACAAGGACCTCCTCGTCGTCGAGAACCCCGAGCGGTCCTCCCCGGGCCTCGGCTTCCTCCTCGGCACCGCCGCGAAGTACGGCGACACCGGCTGGCAGGACTACTGGAAGAAGCTCAAGGCCAACGGCGTGAAGACCGTCGACAGCTGGGAGCTCGCCTACAACCAGGAGTTCTCCGGCTCCGCGGGCGGCAAGAAGGCCAAGGGGGACCGGCCGCTCGTCGTCTCCTACGCCTCCTCCCCGCCGGTCGAGGTGCTCTACTCCGAGCCGCAGCCGAAGGTGGCCCCCACCGGCGTGTCCACGGGCACCTGCTTCCGGCAGACCGAGTTCGCCGGCCTGCTGAACGGGGCGAAGAACCCCGAGGGCGGCAAGGCGTTGATCGACTTCCTGATCTCCAAGAAGTTCCAGGACGACATGCCGCTGCAGATGTTCGTTAACCCGGTCACGAACGACGCGACGCTCCCGGAGCTGTTCACCAAGCACGGTGTGGTGATCGACAAGCCGGAGACCATGGCGCCCGAGAAGATCGCCGAGAACCGTGACCAGTGGATCCAGCAGTGGTCGTCGCTCGTCCTGAAGTAGTCCGCTCGGGCCGCCGGGGAAGCGCGGCGCGGCTGGGGCTGATGCTCCTGCCCGTCGCCTTCTTCGCGGTCTTCTTCGCCTGGCCCGTCGTCTCGATCGTCGAGCGCGGGCTCAGGCCGGACGGCCACTGGGAGCTCGGCCGGTTCGGCGAGACCCTGAGCCGGCCGGAGATCCTCGACGTCCTGTGGTTCACGCTGTGGCAGGCCCTCGCCTCCACCGCCCTCACCCTGCTCGTCGCCCTGCCCGGCGCGTACGTCTTCGCCCGCTTCGACTTCCCCGGCAAGCGGATCCTGCGGGCCGTCGTCACCGTGCCGTTCGTGCTGCCCACCGTCATGGTCGGCACCGCGTTCCTCGCCCTCGTCGGCCGGCGCGGGCTGCTCGACGAGTGGTGGGGCGTCCGGCTCGACACCGGCGTCTGGGCGATCCTCCTCGCCCATGTCTTCTTCAACTACGCCGTCGTCGTCCGCACCGTCGGCGGCCTCTGGTCGCAGCTCGACCCCCGCCAGGAGGAAGCCGCCCGGGTCCTCGGCGCCTCCCGCCTGCGGGCCTGGCGGACCGTGACCCTGCCCGCGCTCGGGCCCGCCGTCGCCGCCGCCGCGCTCATGGTCTTCCTGTTCACGGCGAGCTCCTTCGGCATCGTGCAGATCCTCGGCGGACCCGCGTACTCCACCCTGGAGACCGAGATCTACCGGCAGACCGCCGACCGGCTCCAGCTCTCCACCGCCGCCGTCCTGACCATGGTCCAGTTCGTCGCCGTCGGCACCGTCCTCGCCGTCCACGCCAGGACCGTGCGGCGCCGCGAGACGGCACTGAGGCTCGTCCCGCCGGAGCGGACCGCCCACCGGCCGCGCGGCACCGCGCAGTGGGCGCTGCTCGGCGCCGTCCTGCTGTCCATCGCCCTGCTGATCCTGGCCCCGCTCGGCGTCCTCGTCGAACGGTCCCTCGCCACCCCCACCGGCTACGGCCTCGCCCACTACCGGTCGCTCCAGCGCGTCGACGAGACCGGCACCTTCCTCGTGCCGCTGACCGACACGATCGTCAACTCGCTGCAGTACGCGCTCGCCGCGACGGGCATCGCCGTCCTCGTCGGCGGGCTCGCCGCCGCGGCCCTCACCCGGCGCGCCGGGCGGCTCGTCCGCGGCTTCGACGCGCTGCTCATGCTGCCGCTCGGCGTCTCCGCCGTCACGGTCGGCTTCGGCTTCCTCATCACCCTCGACGAGCCGCCGCTCGACCTGAGGGCCAGCTGGATCCTCGTCCCCCTCGCCCAGGCGCTGGTCGGCGTCCCCTTCGTCGTACGGACCATGCTGCCCGTGCTCCGGGCGGTCGACGAGCGGCTGCGGGAGGCCGCGGCCGTCCTCGGTGCCTCGCCCTGGCGGGCCTGGCGGGAAGTGGACCTGCCGCTCGTCCGGCGGGCGCTGCTGATCGCCGCCGGTTTCGCCTTCGCCGTGTCGCTCGGAGAGTTCGGCGCGACGGTCTTCATCGCCCGCCCCGACAACCCGACCCTGCCGGTCGCCGTGGCCCGGCTGCTGGGCCGGCCCGGCGAGCTCAACTACGGCCAGGCCATGGCCCTCTCGACGATCCTCATGGTGGTGTGCGCGGTGTCCCTGCTGCTCCTCGAACGGCTCCGTACCGACCGGACCTCGGGGGAGTTCTGATGCTGACGCTCGGACAGGCGACCGTACGGTTCGGGGCCCGCGCCGTGCTCGACACGGTGGACCTGGAGGTCGCCGACCACGAGATCGTGTGCGTGCTCGGGCCCAGTGGCAGCGGCAAGTCCACGCTGCTGCGGGCCGTCGCCGGACTCCAGCCGCTGGACGCCGGGCGGGTGCTCCTCGACGGCGCCGACCAGGCCGGTGTGCCCGTGCACCGGCGCGGAGTCGGCCTCATGTTCCAGGACCACCAGCTGTTCCCGCAGCGGGACGTCGCCGGAAACGTCACCTTCGGGCTGCGGATGCGCCGCGTGCCCGGGGCGGAACGGGACGCGCGGGTCGAGGAGCTCCTCGACCTCGTCGGACTCCCCGGCGCCGGCCGGCGGGCCGTCTCGGCGCTCTCCGGCGGCGAACAGCAGCGGGTCGCCCTCGCGCGGGCCCTGGCCCCGAGCCCCCGGCTGCTCATGCTGGACGAGCCGCTCGGTCAGCTCGACCGCGGCCTGCGGGAACGCCTCGTCGTCGAACTCCGCCGGCTCTTCGGCCGGCTGGGTACGACGGTCCTTGCCGTCACCCACGACCAGGGCGAGGCCTTCGCCCTCGCCGACCGGGTCGTCGTGATGAACGACGGACGGATCGCCCAGTCCGGCACCCCCCTGGAGGTGTGGCGGCGGCCCGCCTCCGAGTTCGTCGCCCGCTTCCTCGGCTTCGACAACGTGGTCCCCGCGACCGTCACCGGCACCGCCGCCGACACCCCCTGGGGCAAGATCCCCGTCCCCGACGGCTCCCCCCAGGGCGAGCGCCGCCTCCTCGTCCGCCCCGCCGGCGTCCACCTCGCCCCCGCCGGCGACGGCCTGCCCTGCCGGGTCGAGACCCGCACCTTCCGCGGCAGCCACGTCGCCGTCACCCTCCGCCCCGCAGAAGGGCCCCCGCTGGAGGCCGAGTTCGCCCTGCGTGACACACCGGACGAGGGCGCCGAGGTCGACGTGGTGTTCCGGGCGGAGGACGTGGTGGTGCTGGGCACGCCGTAGATACCCGATCCGCCCACACCGTCAGAAGCGGCGGTCGTAGAGCGCGCGCAGCCAGGGTTCGCGGACCTCCGGCATTCGGGCCAGGGTTCCGCGGAAGGCCCGGCGGTCCGGCTGCAGCGTCCTCCAGGGGTGGTCCGGCAGGGGGTAGTCGTCGCGCAGGACTCCCGCCGGCAGGGTGCCGGACGCCGGGAGCGGAGAGGTCTCCGGTGGCAGCGCCAGCCAAGCCCACACACCGTCGGGCAGCGGCACCGGAACCGCGCCGCCCTCAGGGCGCCAGGGACCGCCCGTCCGCGGGTCGTGGGGTACGAGCGCGATGTCGAGGCCGTCGCCGGGAACCCCCGGACCGGCCGGACCCGCCGTCCGCACGACCGGGCCCGGCGGGAGCAGCGCGTCCAGCGCACGCCCGAGCACGTCGGTGAGGACCCCTGCGGGCAGCCCGACCCGGGCCCCGCCGGAGGCGACCACCAGACGGGCGAGCGCCGCCCCCATGGCCGCCTCCCAGCGGGGGCTCCAGAAGCCCGGAGGGTCGACGGGCGGGACGGCCCTGAACGTACGGGGCGGAGCCGGGACACCGGTGGGCACCCGGCGCACCGCGCCCGGTTCGAGCCACACCGTCTGCCAGAGCCCGCAGTCGTCCTCACGGGACGCCACCGGCAGCCCGCACCCCGCGCACTCCAGGTTCGGCTCGGCCCCCGCGGCGATCCCCAGGCAGTGGTTGACGCACTTCTCGGGCACGAGCACCGTGCCGCGCACATCACCCGGAGCGGTCACGATCCGGCCCCGGGCGCCGAAAGAGACGGGCCACGGCGCGAACACCCCCTGCGCGGCGGCCGCCGCCTCCCCGATGTCCTGCCCGTCCCGGAACGGCGGGCCCGACGGAGCCGGGTCGATCGCGTACGTCCCCGGCTCCATCAGCGCGGGGTACGGCTCGTGCCCGTACGAGAGATGCGCCTCCGGAGGGAGCGGCACCCGTGCCAGGGGCACCGTCAGCACCGCGTCGCAGCGCGCGCACACGAAGACGTCCATCGCCCCCGATTCTCCCCGGCCGGTCTCAGCGGCGCGCGCGGTTTTCCCGGCCGCCCGCCGCCCGTGCCGCCCGCCGGAGCCGGGGCGGAAAAGGGGTGTGCCCGTGGCCTGGCCCCCGCCTACGGTGGGCCGGTGAAGAACGATCGACGCCTGCGCCGGCTCGTCGTGGACGGCACCACCTGGCACTGGACCGTGCGGCAGCGGATCCGGCCCCGCTACGAGGACTGCCGCCTGACGCTGACGTTCTTCCCCGACTTCCCGGCGGCGGGGCGGAACGTGGAGGTCGACGGCTGGCCGTACGCCGAGGCCCTCATGGACGTCACCGACTACGCCGCGAGGCGGGCCAGCGCCTGAGGGGCCTCGTCGATCGAGTCCACCAGCGCGATCCGCGCCGCCATCGGCCGCTTCTCCGCCAGCGCGCACAGCAGCGGCCAGACCGGCAGCCGCTCCGTCCAGTGGGCCCGGTCCACCAGGACCATCGGGGTCGGGGCTCCCCGCGACCCGTAGTAGTTCGGCGTCGCGTTGTCGAAGACCTCCTGCACGGTGCCGGCCGCGCCCGGCAGGAACACCACGCCGGCCGTCGAACGGGCCAGCAGGCCGTCCTCGCGGGTCGCGTTGGCGAAGTACTTGGCGATGTGCGCCGCGAACGCGTTCGGCGGCTCGTGGCCGTAGAACCAGGTCGGGATGCCCACCGAGTCGCCGCCGCGCGGCCAGCGGGACCGCACCTCGAACGCGGCGCGGGCCCAGTCCGTCACCGAGGGCACGAACGACGGCACCTTCGCGAGGAGCTCCAGGGCCTCCTCCAGGGCCCCGTCCGCCAGCGGCGCCGTGTACGCGCCCAGGTTCGCCGCCTCCATCGCCCCCGGGCCGCCGCCCGTCGCCACCGTCAGGCCCGCGCGGGCCAGCGACCTCCCGAGCCGGGCGGCCCCCGCGTACGCGTCCGTGCCCCGGCCCATCCGGTGCCCGCCCATCACCCCCACCACCCGCGCCCCCGCCAGGTGCTCGTCCAGGGCGTCCGAGACGGCGTCGTCGTGGATCGAGCGGAGCATGGAGGAGAAGACGTCGCCGTCCGCCTTCGTCCGCTGGAACCAGGCGTACGCGAGGGCGTCCGGCGTCCGCTCGTACGGGACCTCGGCGATGCCCGCGTACAGGTCGGCGGGGGAGTGGAGCCGGGCCCGGTACGGGTCGAACGGGAGGTCCGGCACCGGCGGGAACACCAGCGCCCCGTCCGCCCGCACCTTCGCCGAGGCCTCCGGCTGCAGCGCGCAGCCCAGGAAGACGGCGTCGGTGGCGGAGGCGGCGAGCAGCGCGAAGGTCCGGTCGGTGAGGTCGACGGACTGGAGCCGGTAACCGGCGAGGGAGCCGTGCGCGGCGAGCACCGCGTCGAACTCGGCGGGGGAATGGATCTCGCGCTCGTGTCGGTGCGTCGCCATGCGGCCACCATAGGGGGCTGCGCGCCGTGCGCGGGGGGCGTGGCCCCCCGCCGGCCGGCTCAGCGCTGGAGCGGGACCGCCGCCAGCGCTCCGACGGCCCAGGTCAGGGGGGCCAGTACGGCGATCAGGACGGCCGCCCGGAGCAGCGCCGTCGTGCGCAGGACCGAGGGGGGCGCGCCGAGGCGGAGGAGGGCCTCGGTGGTGAGGGTGCGGTTCTGCCGGGATTCGAGGGCCGCGGTCAGCAGCGTGGCCGTGGTGCAGCCGACGACCAGGGACACGCCCAGCCAGGCCAGGGCGCCCACGGAGCCTCCGTGGAGCGTGTATCCGGCCACGGCGCCCGAGCCGACCGCGCAGACCACGCCGAGCGGGCGGCCGATGCGGCGGGAGTCGGTCATGAGGACCCGGCCGGCGAGCAGCCGGACCGCGCCGGGGCGGACCGTCTGGAGCAGCCGGCCGCAGCCGTAGGTGAGGCCGGGGCCCATCGTCGCCAGGCCGATCGCGGTGAGGATCCAGCCGGTGAGGACACCGCCGCCGTCGCCCCGGGCGGCGTACGTCTCCACGGCGAGGCCCACCGCGAGGAGGGCGACGCCCCAGGGGAGGGCGGAGGTCGGTGACTTCTCGGCGGGCGTCTTCGTGCGGGGGCGCAGGGCGAGGGCTGCGGCCGTGGCGGCGGTGACGGGGGCGATCGCCAGGAGGGTGAGGGCCGCCGCCAGGGGCACGGGCTGGTCGGCGGCGAGGAGCCCGGCCGCCGCCCCGTCGAAGGGGAGGCCGGTGATGTCGCCCCGCAGGTGCAGGTAGAAGAGGAGGGCGATCATCGAGCCGAGGGTGCAGGAGACGGCCGTGGAGGTCGCCGCGATGGCGGTGAGCCGGGCCTGGCCGAGGCCGATCGCGGAGAGGCCGGGGCGCGGCCTGGTGCTGGGGTCGGTGCGGGCGACGGCGACCGCGAACTGGACGGTGGCGGCGAGCGGGAGCGCGCACCACAGCAGGCGGATGACGGCGGCGGGGTCTCCCGGGTGGCCGACGGCGTAGCCGAGCGCGCACAGCAGCAGGAAGCCCACTCCGGCGGCGGCCGAGGCGACGGCGAGCCGGCGGAGCTGGACGACGGGGTGGGTCCCGCGGACTAGACGGAGAGCGAGCACGCCGTGACGCCCTCCGCCCCGTTCGTCGGTGGTACGGAGCCGACGCGGCGTCCGTCGAGGAGGTTGATCGTGCGGTCGGCGACGGCGGCGACCTCGGGGTCGTGGGTCGCGAGGAGCACGGTGATGCCGTGGGAGCGGGCCGCGGCGGCGAGAGTGCGCAGCACCTGGGCGCCGTCGGCGCGGTGGAGGGTGGCGGTCGGCTCGTCGGCGAAGAGCACGGAGGGGGTGGTGACCAGGGCGCGGGCGATGGCGATCCGCTGCCGCTGGGCGTGCGGGAGGGCGGCGGGGCGTCTGCGGGCGGCGCTGCCGATGTCGAGGCGTTCGAGCCATTCGCCGGCGGCGGTCCTGGCGGCCCGGTGGGACACCCCGCGCAGCAGGAGGGGGAGGGCCGCGTTCTCCCAGCCGGTGAGTTCGGGGACCAGCCCGGGTTCGGGGTCGATCCAGCCGAAGCGGTCGCGGCGGAGCCGTTCGCGCTGGTTGCGGTTCATGGTGTGGACGGGGGTGCTGTTGAACCAGATCTCGCCCTGCTCGGGGGCGAGCTGGCCGGAGAGGCACCGCATGAGGGTGGTCTTGCCGCTGCCGCGCGGGCCGACGAGGGCGAGGATCTCGCCTTCGCGCACGCCGACGGAGACGCCGGTCAGCACGTCGCAGCCGCCCAGGGCGCAGCGCAGGGAACGCGCCCAGAGCACGTCGTTGTCCGGTGGGGCCATCGCGTACACCTCGATGTGGAAGCCAGTCCGTGTTCGTTCCCCTGGATGGGGGAACGAACGGGCGGGCCGGTCGGTCACTGGGCTCTTCCGGCACGTTAAGGATTCAGATCGGTTTGTACGGACAGCACGCGGCCCGGGCCGCCGCCATCCACTCGGATGGCGGCATGCCCGGGCCGGGGTCACGCCGTGAGGGCGGCGTGAGGTCGTGCGGGACCCGTCAGAGCTTGGTCCACGCCTCGGTGAGCACCGAGCGCAGAATGCCTTCGATCTCGTCGAAGGTGCCCTGGTCGGCGATCAGCGGCGGGGCCAGCTGGATGACCGGGTCGCCACGGTCGTCGGCACGGCAGTACAGGCCGTTGTCGAAGAGCGCCTTGGAGAGGAAGCCGTAGAGCACGCGCTCGGTCTCCTCGTCCGTGAAGGACTCCTTGGTGGCCTTGTCCTTGACGAGCTCGATGCCGTAGAAGAAGCCGTTGCCGCGGACGTCGCCGACGATCGGCAGGTCGTGCAGCTTCTTCAGGGTGTCGAAGAAGTTGCCCTCCTGGTCCAGCACGTGCTGGTTCAGGCCTTCCTTGTCGAAGATGTCGAGGTTGGCGATCGCGACCGCCGACGACACCGGGTGGCCACCGAAGGTGTAGCCGTGCAGGAAGGTGTTGTCGCCCTTGTAGAACGGCTCGGCGATGCGGTCCGAGACGATGCAGGCGCCGATCGGGGAGTAGCCCGAGGTCATGCCCTTGGCGCAGGTGATCATGTCCGGCACGTAGCCGAACTTGTCACAGGCGAACATCGTGCCGAGGCGGCCGAAGGCGCAGATCGTCTCGTCGGAGACGAGGAGCACGTCGTACTGGTCGCAGATCTCGCGGACCCGCTGGAAGTACCCGGGCGGCGGCGGGAAGCAGCCGCCGGCGTTCTGCACCGGCTCCAGGAAGACGGCCGCGACGGTCTCGGGGCCCTCGAAGAGGATCTGCTGCTCGATCTGGTCGGCGGCCCAGCGGCCGAAGGCCTCGGGGTCGTCGCCGTGGATCGGGGCGCGGTAGATGTTGGTGTTCGGCACCTTGTGCGCGCCGGGGACCAGCGGCTCGAAGGGGGCCTTCAGGGCCGGCAGGCCGGTGATCGACAGGGCGCCCTGCGGGGTGCCGTGGTAGGCGACCGCACGCGAGATGACCTTGTACTTGGTGTGCTTGCCCTGCAGCTTGAAGTACTGCTTGGCGAGCTTCCAGGCGGTCTCGACGGCCTCGCCGCCGCCGGTGGTGAAGAAGACCTTGTTCAGGTCGCCCGGGGCATAGTCGGCGAGACGCTCGGCGAGCTCGACGGCCTTGGGGTGCGCGTACGACCACACGGGGAAGAACGCGAGCTCCTGGGCCTGCTTGTACGCGACCTCGGCCAGCTCCTGGCGGCCGTGTCCGGCGTTGACCACGAAGAGACCCGCGAGACCGTCGAGGTAACGCTTGCCCTTGTCGTCGAAGATGTAGGTGCCCTCACCGCGGACGATGGTGGGGACGGGGTTGTTCTCGTACGACGACATGCGGGTGAAGTGCATCCACAGGTGGTCGTAGGCGGTCTTGGAGAGGTCCTTGCTCACGGCTATCGGGTTCCCCACATATAGGTCTGCTTCTTGAGCTTCAGGTAGACGAAGCTCTCGGTGGAGCGCACCCCGGGGAGGGTGCGGATGCGCTTGTTGATCACATCCAGGAGGTGGTCGTCGTCCTCGCAGACGATCTCCACCATCAGGTCGAAGGAGCCGGCGGTCATCACCACGTACTCGCATTCGGCCATGGCCGTCAGGGCATCCGCAACCGGATCCAGGTCACCCTCGACGTTGATGCCGACCATCGCCTGCCGCCGGAATCCCACGGTGAGCGGGTCGGTGACGGCGACGATCTGCATGACGCCCTGGTCGAGCAGCTTCTGGACGCGCTGCCGTACGGCTGCCTCGGACAGGCCGACGGCCTTGCCGATGGCGGCGTAGGGACGGCGACCGTCCTCCTGAAGCTGTTCGATGATCGCCAGGGAGACGGCGTCGATCGTCGGGGACGAACCGCTTCCGGTTCTTGAGTGCGTGCTTTGACTGGCCACGACTTCACTGTGCACCGAACCTCGTCGGTCTTGCAACCCCAGAGTGATGAAATCCGTTGTTCAAGCCTCTTGATCTTACTGAATCCGAAGTTGGGGGCCGTCGGGGCTGTTGAAAGCGTCAGTGGACCGATTACCCTGGGGTGTCTCGCCCATCGGGACACCGCACGACGAGGTGCGGACCAGAACGTGACAGGAGGGGTGGCAAGTGACCACCGAGCTGCGCCGGCTGCGCAACTACATCAACGGGGAGTTCCGGGACGCGGCCGACGGCCGCACGATCGACGTGATCAACCCGGCCACCGGTGAGGTGTACGCCACCTCCCCGCTGTCCGGCCAGGCCGACGTCGACGCCGCCATGGAGGCCGCCGCGGCCGCCTTCCCCGCATGGCGTGACACCACTCCCGCCGAGCGCCAGAAGGTCCTCCTGAAGATCGCGGACGCCTTCGAGGAGCGCGCCGAGGACCTGATCGCCGCCGAGGTCGAGAACACCGGCAAGCCGGTCGCCCTCACCGCGAGCGAGGAGATCCCGCCGATGGTGGACCAGATCCGCTTCTTCGCGGGTGCCGCCCGGATGCTCGAGGGCAAGTCCGCCGGCGAGTACATGGAGGGCATGACCTCGATCATCCGCCGCGAGCCGGTGGGTGTGTGTGCCCAGGTCGCGCCGTGGAACTACCCGATGATGATGGCCGTGTGGAAGTTCGCCCCGGCCCTCGCCGCGGGCAACACGGTCGTCCTCAAGCCCTCGGACACCACCCCGGCGTCGACCGTCCTGATGGCCGAGATCATCGGCTCCATCGTCCCCAAGGGCGTCTTCAACGTCATCTGCGGTGACCGCGAGACCGGCCGGGCCATGGTCGAGCACCCGACCCCGGCGATGGCCTCCATCACCGGCTCGGTCCGGGCCGGCATGCAGGTCGCCGAGTCGGCGTCCAAGGACGTCAAGCGCGTCCACCTGGAGCTCGGCGGCAAGGCCCCGGTCGTCGTCTTCGAGGACACCGACATCGAGAAGGCCGTCGAGGACATCTCCGTCGCCGGCTTCTTCAACGCCGGTCAGGACTGCACCGCCGCGACCCGTGTCCTGGTGCACCAGTCCATCCACGACGAGTTCGTCGCCGCCCTGGCGAAGGCCGCCGCGGAGACCAAGACCGGTCAGCCGGACGACGAGGACGTGCTGTATGGCCCGCTGAACAACGAGAACCAGCTCAAGCAGGTCGCCGGCTTCATCGACCGCCTCCCGGCCCACGCCAAGGTCGAGGCCGGCGGCCACCGGGTCGGCGACAAGGGCTACTTCTACGCCCCGACCGTCGTCTCCGGCCTCAAGCAGGACGACGAGATCGTCCAGAACGAGGTCTTCGGCCCGGTCATCACGGTCCAGTCCTTCGCCGACGAGGCCCAGGCCCTGGAGTTCGCCAACGGCGTCGAGTACGCCCTGGCCTCCTCCGTCTGGACCAAGGACCACGGCCGCGCGATGCGCATGTCCAAGTCGCTCGACTTCGGCTGTGTGTGGATCAACACCCACATCCCGCTGGTCGCCGAGATGCCCCACGGCGGCTACAAGAAGTCCGGCTACGGCAAGGACCTGTCGGCGTACGGCTTCGAGGACTACACGCGCATCAAGCACGTGATGACCTCGCTGGGCTGATCACCGGCACCACACGGCCGTGGGGGGGGGGGGCGTCCCCCCCCCCCCACGGCCGTTCTCACGAACAGTCGTGGTGGTACGCGAAGGGCCGGCCGGGACAGGTCCGGCACTCGAAGACGTACACCCCGCCCATGTCGCCGAGCATCAGCCCGTGCGCGCCCTGCACCCGGCGGCGCTCCTCGTAGGGGAGGTCGAGCACCGTCCCGGTCCGCGGCACGTCCTCCCGGGGCACCCACGAGCGCCACGACTCGCCGTCGAACTCCCGGCTGCTCACCGTCAGCAGATGCTCCATCCGCCGCCCGCAGCCCTCGCAGTCCGGCCAGTACGGGTCCTGCGTCCAGGTCGGGAAGCCGCCCGCCTTCACACCGGGCGCCACCGACAGATGCGACCAGTACGACCAGCCCGTCTCCTCCTCGACCTCGTCGAAACGCTCCTCCAGCGCCTCGTACACCTCCTCCGGCAGGTCCCACGAGGGATACTCCGCCACCCGCTCCGGGTGCAGCACGCACGGCCCCGGCACGTAGTCCTCCCGGGCGCCGGCGGGACGCGGCGGGTCGAGCAGGACTTCGGTGACCTCGGCGGCCGCACGCCAGTACGGCTCCGGGCGCGGCGCGTAGCGCGGCTCGTGGTCGAAGGGGCACCACAGCAGCTGGAGCACGTCCGTGCCGGGCGGGAAGGGCAGCCCGGGGACGTCCCCGGCGAACAGCTGGAGCACCGGCACGAGCGGCAGCGGGCCCGCGGCGTCCCGCGGCGGGGCGAACGCCGTGCGGGGGTGGTCGTCCGCGCAGGCCGGCCACGGCTCGTCCGCCGGCCAGAGCAGCGGCCCGCCCATCGAGCTCTCCCGCACCCCGGGACTCCCGGCGCGCGGATGCAGCCGGACCGCCTCCCGGCGGTAGCGGGCCACCTCGGGGAACAGGGCCGCCACGTCGAGCGGCCGCGGCGGGGTCGTACGCGCGGGTCGGTCAGCCATCCCGGCACCGTACCGCGCTCCTTGACCGACAAGGTGCCCGGGCCGGGGGAGCCGCCCGGCTCGCCGTCGCCCGGGACATCACACAGGGAAGCGTGCCGAGTTCACCGGGCGGTGGAACTCGGTCACCGGTCCGCGAGTTGCCCGAGCATGGACCACGACACCCCCGACGTCCTCGTCACCTACGGGCTGTTCGCCGCCTGGGCCCTGCACGACGCCGAGGAGGTGGCCTTCGGGCCCCGGTGGCTGCGGGAGAACCTGCCCCGGCTGCGGGAGCGTTTCCCCGGCGTGCCGGAGGCGGTGTGGCGGGCGGCCGGCTCCGTCGACGACCGCGAGTTCCGGGCCGCTGTCGCGGTGATGGCCGCGATCGTGGGCTCGGCCGCCGTCGCCGGCCGGCGCAGCGGCGGCCGGTCCGCCTTCTACCAGGGGGCGTTGAACGGCTTCGGCCTGCACGGGCTCGTGCACCTCGCGCAGGCCGCCGCCGTCCGCGGCTGGACGCCCGGCTCGGCCACCTCGCCCCTGGTCGTCGTCCCCTTCACCCTCTGGGCGCGCGGCCGGCTGCGACGGGCCGGGGTGCTGAGGCCGGCCCGGGTCCGGGACGTGGTCGCCGGGCTGGCGGTGGCGGCCGGGGCGACGGTCCTCTCGCATGCCGCGGCCCGCACCCTGACCCGTTTTTGAACACGTTCATGAGGGGGCGTAGGCTGCCCGCATGAACGACACGAACGGGCCGAGAGCCCTCCTCAAGCGCATCCGCGTCTGGCTGGTCGTCTTCATCGTCTGTCTGGTGCTCAGCGGGGCCACGGCGTTCCCGCTGGTCACCGAACTCCGCCTGGTCGAGGGCGCCCTGACGTCCTGGGCCGCCCCGCTCGCCGAGCCGTTCCCCGGGCTCCTGGAGTGGATCGCACGGGTACGGGACGGCCTCGACGCCGCCGACGACCGGTACCCCTTCCTGCTGTACGGCACCGACTGGCTGGCCTTCGCCCACCTCGTCATCGCCGTCGCCTTCTACGGGCCCTACCGCGACCCCGTACGCAACATCTGGGTCGTCCAGTTCGGGATGATCGCCTGCGCCGGGATCATCCCGCTCGCCCTGATCTGCGGGCCGATCCGCGGCATCCCCTTCTGGTGGTCGGTGATCGACATGTCGTTCGGCGTCATCGGGATCCTGCCGCTGCTCGCCGTCCACCGGCTGATCAGGCGCCTGGAGGCGTCGACGGCGGGCGCCCCGGGCGAGCCGGTCACTCCGACGGCAGGCCGTACGTCGCCAGCATGATCCCCAGCGCCACCTTGTTCATGTCCTGGCCCTTCGCGTCGGTCGAGTTGACGCTGTAGACCAGGGTCCGCTCGCCGTGGCGGGTCGAGGCGATGGCCGCGTTGTAGCCCCAGCGGCCACCCGTCTTGCCCCATACCTCGCGTCCGCCCAGCTTCTTCATCGACAGACCGACGGAGTACGCGGCCGGGCCGCCGCTCTTGAAGTCCACCGCCTTCGGCAGCGTGAACATCTCCTCCAGGAGCGGCCCGCGCACCACCTCCCCCGCGAACAGGGCCCGCGTGAACCGCTCCAGGTCCGCCGTCGTGGAGATCAGGTCACCGGCAGCCCAGCCGTCCGTCGTGCCCCACACTGACACGTCCCGCAGACCGGTCGTCCCGTCGTCCAGCCGCATCGTCTGGTAGCCGTGGTTGTACGGGCCCCGGATCCGCGGGTCCGTTCCCGGGAAGTACGTGTCCCGCAGCCCGAGCGGACGCAGGATCCGACGCTCCACCTGGTGCTCGAACGTGTCACCCGTGACCCGCTCCACGATCAGACCGGCGATCGTGTAGCCGATGTTCAGATAGTGCTGCCGGGTCCCCGGCCGGAACTCGCGCGGCTTCGCGGTCGCCGAGCGGACGATGTCCTCGGGGCGGTGGACCTCGAAGCGGCGCGCGTACCACTCCTCCACGGTGTCGCCCGGGAAGTCCGCCGCCGGGATGCCGTGCGTGTGGTTCAGCAACTGACGCACGGTCACCGTGGCGTACCGGCCGGGGATCAGCTCCGGCAGGTACGAGCGGGCCGAGCGGTCCAGGTCGATCCGGCCCTCGGCGGCCAGCCACAGCACGGTCGCCGCCGTGAACACCTTCGTCACCGACCCCGCCCGGAAGCGCGCGGACGGATCCGCCGGGTCCTTCGACTCCAGGTCGCGGACCCCCGAACTGCCCTGCCACGCCCCCTCCGTACCACCGATCCGCACCAGCGCGGCCGTCGCGTCGGCGCTCGGCAGACCCGCGATCACCGTGCTCAGGTCAGGGGCGGGACTCGACGTCCGCGACACGGCCGCCGGGCTCCCGGAAGCGAACGCCGGAGTGAGCACCGGGCCGGCCGACACCCCCAGGACCAGGGCCGTGGCGAGCAGGGCGCGGGTGGACTTCTTCATGGTCAACTCCATGGTTGCGAGCCGTTGTTCTCGACAACCTCATCCTGCTGACCAGCGGCGATCCACGGATCGCCCGCACCGGCGGTCCTCGCCCGGTCAGTTCCTCGCCCACGCGGGGGAGGAGCCGGCCGCCCCGCCTCCCCCGGCCGGGGGAGCGCCCGCCGTGACCAGACCCGTCTCGTACGCGCAGATCACCGCCTGGATCCGGTCCCGCAGCCCCAGCTTCGCGAGCACGTTGCCCACATGCGTCTTCACCGTGTGGTCGCTCACCACCAGCTCCGCCGCGATCTCCGCGTTCGAAAGCCCCCGCGCGAGCAGCAGCAGCGTCTCCCGCTCCCGCACCGTCAGCGCGTCCAGGCGCGGATCGGTCCGCCGCGGCCCGCCCGAGGTGTACTGCTCCACCAGCCGCCGCGCCACCGACGGGGCCAGCAGCGCCTCGCCCGCCGCCACCACCCGCACCGCGTGCACCAGGTCGTCCCGCCGCACGTCCTTCAACAGGAAGCCGCTGGCCCCCGCGTGCAGCGCCTCGTACACGTACTCGTCGGTGTCGAAGGTCGTCAGCATCACCGTCCGGCACGCCGACCCGGCGCTGATCGTCCGGCACGCCTCGATGCCGTCCATCACCGGCATCCGGATGTCGAGGAGCGCCACATCGGGCGCGTGCCGGCGCACCGCGGCGACCGCCGCGGCGCCGTCCCCGGCCTCCGCGACCACCTCGATGTCCTCCTGGACGTCCAGGATCAGCGCGAAACCGCTGCGCACCAGCTCCTGGTCGTCCGCCACCACCACACGGATCGTCATCCCCGCCGTACCTTCCCCGCCTCGTGTGCCTCGTGTGCCTCGTGCGACTCCGTCAGCGGGAGCACCGCGCGCAGCTCGAAGCCCCTGCCGTCCGGGCCGGGGCCCGACCAGGCCGTACCGCCGTGGGCCGCGGCCCGCTCCCGCACGCCGATCAGGCCGTGACCGCCGGACCGTCCCGGCCCGGGGCCGTGCCCGTCGTCCGTCACACGGACCTCCACCTCGTCCTCCCCGTACGCCACCAGCACCGACGCCGAGGCCGCCCGCGCGTGCCTGACCACGTTCGTCAGCCCCTCCTGGGCGATCCGGAAGACCGTCGCCCCCGTCGCGGCCGGCAGCGGGCGCACCGTGCCGGTCGTCCCGTACCGCACGTCCAGACCCCCGGCCCGGACCCGCCGGACCAGCTCGGGCAGCGCGCCCACCTCGGGCTGCGGCTCCCTGGGGGCCCGGGATTCGTCCTCCTCCTCGCGCAGCACGCCCAGCATCCGCCGCAGCTGCGCCATCGCGTCCCGGCCGGTCTCCGAGATCGCCTCGAAGGCGGCCTCCGCCCGCTCCGGCGCCACCCGCACCGCCACCGGGCCCGCCTCCGCCTGCACGATCATCAGGCTCACGGCGTGCGACAGGATGTCGTGCATCTCCCGGGCGATCCGGGCCCGTTCCCGGGCCGCCGCCTGCTCCGCCTCGACCCGGTGCGCCCGCTGCCGGGCGTCGGTCAGCCGCCCGAAGACATACGCGGCCCCGAACACGAAGAGCGAGAAGGTCAGTTCGCGCATCGACCGGGTGTTGAGCCAGACGGACACCGGCACCGCCAGCGCGACGAGGATCCCCGCCGCCAGTCGCCTCCGGGCGGGAGACAGCACCGCGATCGTGTAGAGGCTGACCAGGCCGGTGTACGGCAGCGGCTGCCCCGGCCCGTCCAGCGCCAGCCGGTACAGGCCGCTCGTCGCCAGGATGGCCAGCAGGACGGCCACGGGCGCCCGGCGCCGCCACACCAGGGGCACGACGGTCAGGGTGCTGAGCCCGTACGCCGACCATGTCGCCGGCTCCAGTTCCGGCGGGCGCGGCACCACGAACGGCATCGTCATCGCCGCCTGCACCAGCAGCGCGACCCCGATGTCCACCGCCCACGGATTGGCCGCGCCCCAGGCCCGTACCTCCCGGACCCCCCGTATCCGCCCCGCTCCCATTACGGCTTGCGGCCCACCGCACCGAACTGCGCGACCTCGGCCGCCTCCGGCGCACGCCAGCGCGCACACGACACCACGCCCGGCTCCAGGAGGTCGAGCCCGTCCAGGAAGGAGGTGAACTCGGCGCGGCCGCGGGCCGTGATCGGCGGGGTGGCGTGGGCGTTCCAGAACTCCATCGCCGCCACGTTCGCCTCGCCGCCGAGCTCGGCGTCGTACGTCGGGTGGGTGAGGGCCAGGTAGGACCCGGAGGGCACGGCGTCCATGACGGTGCGGACGATCGAGCGGGCCTTGTCGCCGTCGAGGACGAAGTTGAGGATGCCCAGCATCAGGACGGCGACCGGCCGGGTGAAGTCCAGCGTTCCCGCCGCCGCCCGGAGGATCCTCTCCGGATCGTGCGCGTCGGCGTCCACGTACTCCGTGACGCCTGCTGGCGAGCCGGTCAGCAGGGCGCGGGCGTGGGTCAGCACGATCGGGTCGTTGTCGACGTAGACGATCCGGGAGTCCGGGGCCACCCGCTGGGCCACCTCGTGGGTGTTGTCTGCCGTCGGCAGGCCCGTACCGATGTCCAGGAACTGGCGCACGCCCGCCTCCGCGGCCAGATGCGTCACCACCCGGCCCAGGAACGCGCGGTCCGCGCGCGCCACTTCGCCGATGCTCGGATGGAACGACGTCACCTGGTCGCCGACGGCCCGGTCCACCGGGTAGTTGTCCTTGCCGCCCAGCCAGTAGTTCCACACCCGGGCGTTGTGCGCGACGTCGGTGCGGATGCGGTCGTGGAGGTGGTCGGGAGCGTGCGGGTCGGTCATCGACGGGCCTTTCGCAGGACGGCTGCCAGGGCGTCGACGCGATTGGTCGTGATCGAATCGACCCCGTTCCTGATCAGCTTACGCATGGACCGCTTCGTGTCCGGCGTCCACACGGACACCAGCAGACCGTCCCGGTGCACCCGCTCCACCAGCTCCCGACTCGCCAGCCCGAAGCGGTAGTTCAGCCAGCGCGGACGCACCGCGTCCAGCAGCACCCGGCGCGGCGGAGCCAGCGTGTTCCAGGTCAGCGCGATCTCCGCACTCGGATCCGCCGCCCGCACCTGGAGCATCGCCACGCCGCCCGCGCAGTAGAAGACACGCTCCGCCGCCCCGCACTCCCGCACCGTGCCGACGACCGTGCGCACCGACCCCTCGTCCCCGCCCGGCAGATCCAGCATCAGCCGGTGCGCCCCCGCGGCGAGCAGCGCCTCCCGCAGCGTCGGCACCCCGCCGTCCGTCAGCTCCTTCAACCGCGCGACGGTGAGCGCCGCCAGCGGCCGGTCATGGCCCCACAGCCGCTTCAACGAGTCGTCGTGCAGCAGGACCGGCACGCCGTCCTTCGTCAGCCGCACGTCCACCTCCACCGCGTCCGCGCCCCGCCCGATCGCCGACAGGATCGAAGGGACCGTGTTCTCCCGGACCCGGTACGGGTCGCCGCGGTGCGCCACGACGGTGAGGGACGGGGACGGGGACGGGGACGAGGAGGGGGAGAGGACGGCGGACGGGGGGCGGGGGGTCACGGAGGCCATGCCCCCCATTCTGCTGATGCCTAGGCCGACAGCCAGCGCTCCGTGTACGTGTCGATCTCCTCGGCCAGGCGCGCCTTCCCCGCCTCGTCCAGGAACGACGCCTCCACCGCGTTCTTCGCGAGCGCCGCCAGACCCCGCTCGTCCAGGTCGAGCAGCCGCGCCGCCACCGCGTACTCGTTGTTCAGGTCCGTACCGAACATCGGCGGGTCGTCGCTGTTGATCGTCACCAGCACACCCGCCTCCACCATCCGCTTGATCGGGTGGTCCTCAAGGCGTTCCACCGCCCGCGTCGCGATGTTCGAGGTCGGGCAGACCTCCAGCGCGATCCGGTGCTCGGCCAGATGGGCCAGGAGCTCGGGGTCCTGGACGGAGCTCGTGCCGTGGCCGATCCGCTCGGCACCCAGCTCGCGCAGGGCGTCCCAGACCGTCTCCGGGCCCGTCGTCTCACCCGCGTGCGGCACCGAGCGCAGACCGGCCGCCCGGGCCCGGTCGAAGTACGGCTTGAACTGCGGGCGCGGCACGCCGATCTCCGGGCCGCCCAGACCGAACGACACCAGGCCCTCCGGCCGGAGATCGACCGCGAGACGTGCCGTCTCCTCCGCCGCCTCCAGACCCGCCTCACCCGGGATGTCGAAACACCAGCGCAGGATCACACCGAGCTCCGCCTCCGCCGCCTTGCGGGCATCCTCGATCGCCGCCATGAACGCCCGCTCGTCGATGCCGCGGCGGGTCGAGCTGTACGGCGTGATCGTCAGCTCCGCGTAGCGGATGTTCTGCCGGGCCATGTCCCGGGCGACCTCGAAGGTCAGCAGGCGCACGTCCTCCGGAGTGCGCACCAGATCCACGACGGACAGGTACACCTCGATGAAGTGGGCGAAGTCCGTGAACGTGAAGTAGTCGGCCAGCGCCTCCGGGTCCGTCGGGACCTTGGAGTCCGGGTGGCGGGCGGCCAGCTCGGAGACGATCCGCGGCGAGGCGGAGCCCACGTGGTGGACGTGCAGCTCGGCCTTGGGGAGCCCGGCGATGAAGGAATGCAGGTCGGTCATCGGGTCATCGTAGGCGGGGCGCTTCCTCGGCTCGCTCCCTCGGCCGCTCCCCCGGGCCGTTCCCCTGGCCCTTCCCCCGTCGGAGTGAGGTCGTAGCATGGCGTGACCACGATGGGGGAGGCCCATGTCCGAGAACAACGACCAGCCGGTGGACCCGTGGGCTCCGCCGAACCATGACGGCGTCGAACTGAGCAAGGGGACGACGGGCGGGGCGGCGCCGGGGGCGACAGGTCCGTCGGGGACGTCCGGGCCGGGGGGCGCGTCCGGTCCGACGGGTGCGCCCACGTCGCCGGTGCACGACCAGCCGACCATGGCGTCCGGCGTCGAGATCCCGCCTCCGCCGGCAGCGCCGGGCGGATCCTTCGGCTATCCGACCCAGCCGGTCGCCCCGCAGACGGGGATGGGCGCCGGGACGGGCTACGGATATCCGGCGGCGCCGGGATACGCCGCGTACGGCAGCGGCTACGGCCAGCCGGGCTGGCAGCAGAACCCGGACAACGGCATGGGCACGGCCGGCATGGTCCTCGGCATCATCTCCGTGGCCGGCTTCTGCTTCTACGGGCTCGGCGCGATCCCCGGCGTCCTGGCGCTGATCTTCGGCATCATCGGCCTGAAGAAGGCCAACCGGGGCGTGGCCACCAACCGGGGCATGGCCATCGCGGGCATCGTGCTCGGTGCCATCGGCACCCTGATCGGCCTGGCCTTCCTGGGCTTCCTCATCTGGGTCATCGCCAGCAACCCGGAGGGCCTGGAGGGCTCCGAGGACCCCTGGGCGACGCGCCTCACCGTCTCCGCCGCCCCGCGCTGACCGCGGGCGTCAGTCAGTCTTCCGCGGGGGCCGAAACGGCCCCCGCGCCCTTTCCCCGCAGCCTCTCCCGCGCCTCCATCAGCGCGAAGCCGAGGAGGTTGAGGCCGCGCCACCGCTCCGGGTCGAAGGCCCTCGGGTCGTCCGCGGCCAGACCGATGCCCCAGATCCGGTCCAGCGGGCTCGCCTCGACGAGCACCCGCCCTCCCGTGCCGAGGAGGAAGGAGCGGAGGGGTTCGGCCGAGAACTTGTGGACGCTGCCCTCGACGACGATCGCGAAGCGCTCCTTCTCCCAGACGGTCTCGTCGAAACCGCGGACGAGGCGGCCGGCATTCTTCGCGTGGGCCGGGGTGGGCGCGCCGAGGGCCGCCGCCTCCGCCTCCGCGTCGCCGAAGAGCCTCGCCTTCCGCGCCATCATCCAGTGCTCGGCCGTCGCGTAGCGCACCCCGTCCACCTCGAAGGGTGACGGCCACCACTGGCTGAGACAGCTCGCCGAGAGCTGCCCGTCCGGGCGCGGCCGGTGGCCCCAGAAATGCAGCCATTTGGTCTTCGCTCCGGTTCTGACCTGCTGTTTCAGTGTGTCGAGATCGCTCATGCATGGCAGCTTGTCAGGTGCCACGGACAGTCCGTACGGCAATTTCCCGCCGACCTCGACACATTGGTCGACCGATTCCGTCGCGTAACCAAAAGGCAACAACGGAATCACTTGTTGCACCTGAGGGCCTCTGTCAGGATCGGCACTCAACTCGAGCTGGAACAACGGAGAGCGTCATGGGCAACCGCTTCCAGGTGTCGGATCGCTTCGCGGACGGCGCGCAGTACATCGGGGGGCGGCTTCGGGCCGGGACCTCCGGACAGGACCACAGCGTGATCGATCCGGCGACCGGGGAGAGCGTGTACACCTACGCGCTGGCCTCGGCCGGTGACGTGGACGAGGCCGTCGCGGCCGCCAGGGAGGCGTTCCCCGAGTGGGCGGGGGCCACGCCGGGCGAGCGGTCGGACGCGCTGCACCGGCTCGCCGGTGTGCTGGCCGAGCAGGCGGAGGACTTCGCCCGGGTCGAGTCCCTCCAGTGCGGCAAGCCCGTGAAGCTCACCACCGAGTTCGACGTGCCGGGGACGGTGGACAACACCGCCTTCTTCGCCGGAGCCGCCCGGCACCTCCAGGGGCAGTCGGCGGGCGAGTACAGCGGTGACCACACGTCGTACGTCCGGCGGGAGCCCATCGGTGTGGTGGGTTCCATCGCCCCGTGGAACTATCCGCTGCAGATGGCGGCCTGGAAGATCCTGCCGGCGATCGCCGCCGGGAACACCATCGTCCTGAAGCCGGCCGAGCTGACGCCGCTGACCTCGCTGATGTTCGCCCGGGCGGCGAAGGAGGCCGGCATCCCGGACGGCGTCGTCAACGTGGTCACGGGTGCCGGGCGGATCGCCGGCGAGCATCTGGTCGGGCACCCGGACGTGGCCATGACCTCCTTCACCGGGTCCACGGGAGTGGGCAGGCGCGTCGCGGAGATCGCGACCTCGACGGTGAAGCGGCTGCACCTGGAGCTCGGCGGCAAGGCCCCCTTCGTCGTCTTCGACGACGCCGACCTGGAGGCAGCCGCCCACGGGGCCGTCGCCGCCTCGCTGATCAACAGCGGACAGGACTGCACCGCCGCCACCCGGGCCTATGTCCAGCGTCCGCTGTTCGACGCCTTCGTCGCGCGGGTCGCGGAACTCATGGAGACCGTGCGCGTCGGGGACCCGTTCGACCCCTCGACCGACCTCGGTCCGCTCATCAGCCATGCCCAGCGGGACCGGGTCGCGGGCTTCGTCGAGCGGGCCCGGGCGTACGCGACCGTCGTCACCGGAGGCGAAGCCCCTGGTGGCGAGCTCAAGGACGGTGCGTATTATCGGCCCACCCTGATCACCGGTGCCGCGCAGGACAGCGAGGTCGTGCAGTCGGAGATCTTCGGACCGGTCCTGGTGGCCCTGCCCTTCGACGGCGACGACGAGGGCATCCGGCTCGCCAACGACACCCCGTACGGGCTCGCCGCCTCCGCCTGGAGCCGGGACGTCTACCGGGCGAACCGGGCCACCCGTGAGATCAAGGCCGGGTGCGTGTGGGTCAACGACCACATTCCGATCATCAGCGAGATGCCCCACGGCGGCTACAAGGCCTCGGGCTTCGGAAAGGACATGTCCGTGTACTCCTTCGAGGAGTACACGCAGGTCAAGCATGTGATGTACGACAACACCGCGGTCGCCGCGAAGGACTGGCACCGCACGATCTTCGGGGACCGCCTGTAATCGACATGCGGCTACCGCCGCGTGAAGCCTGCCGTCCGACCAGCGGCGAAACCATCCCGAAAGGGCACAGCGCATGGAGCAGTACGAGCCCGACAGCCTGTCCGCGGCGCAGCTGGCCGCGATGCGGCGCAGCCTCACGAGCGGCCGGGGCGCCCTCACCCGCCGTTCGATGCTGCGTGCCGGAGGCGTCGGCGCGCTCACCGTCGGTGGCCTCGCCGGCCTGAGCGCCTGTGGCATCCCGCCCGCCAAGCGGGAGGGCGAAGGCCCGGCGTCCACCGACTTCTCGGCGAAGGAGAAGACCCTCAGCTTCTCCAACTGGACCGAGTACATGGACGTCAGCGAGGACGAGAAGACGCGTCCGACCCTGGAGGCGTTCACCAAACGGACCGGGATCAAGGTCAAGTACACCGAGGACATCAACGACAACGTCGAGTTCTTCGGAAAGATCAAGCCGCAGCTCGCCGCCGGTCAGGACACCGGGCGCGACCTGATCTGCGTGACGGACTGGCTGGCCGCCCGCATCATCCGGCTGGGCTGGGCGCAGAAGCTCGACCCGGCGAACCTCCCGAACGCGTACGCCAACCTGTCCGCGCAGTTCCGCCGCCCCGACTGGGACCCGGGCCGGGCCTACTCGTACCCCTGGACGGGCATCTCGACCGTCATCGCCTACAACAGCAAGGCGACCGGAGGGAAGAAGGTCGACTCCGTCACCCAGATGCTGGACGACCCCTCGCTCAAGGGGCGGGTCGGCTTCCTGACGGAGATGCGCGACTCGGTGGGCATGACGCTCCTCGACCTGGGCAAGGACCCCGGTTCCTTCACGGACGCCGACTTCGACGCCGCCGTCGGCCGGCTCCAGAAGGGCGTCGACAAGAAGCAGATCCGGCGCTTCACCGGCAACGACTACACCTCCGACCTCGACAAGGGCGACCTGGCGGCCTGTCTCGCGTGGGCCGGTGACGTCATCCAGCTCCAGGCGGACAACCCGGACATCAAGTTCGCCATCCCCTCCGCCGGCTACATCACCTCCAGCGACAACCTGCTGGTCCCGACGAAGGCCCGCCACAAGGCCAACGCCGAGAAGCTCATCGACTACTACTACGAGCTTCCGGTCGCCGCCCAGCTGGCCGCCTACATCAACTACGTCTGCCCGGTCGACGGGGTGAAGGACGAGCTCGCGAAGATCGACCCCGAGCTGGCGAGCAACACGCTGATCCTCCCGGACAAGGCGATGGCGGCGAAGTCGCACGCCTTCCGCTCGCTCAGCAGCGCGCAGGAGACGGCGTACGAGGAGAAGTTCGCCAAGCTCATCGGTGCCTGAGGCCGCCGTCCATTCCTTCACGAACACCGGGATTCCACCCATGACTGACACCACCACCGGCGGCGACGTCCGTCTCACCGGCATCAGCAAGACGTACGGCTCCTTCACCGCCGTGCACCCGCTCGACCTGACCGTCCCGCAGGGGTCCTTCTTCGCCCTGCTCGGCGCCTCCGGCTGCGGCAAGACCACGACGCTGCGGATGATCGCCGGCCTGGAGGACCCCACGACGGGCAGCGTCTTCCTCGGCGACCGGGACGTGACCGATCTGCCGCCGTACAAGCGGCCCGTGAACACCGTCTTCCAGTCCTACGCGCTCTTCCCGCACATGGACATCTCCGAGAACATCGCCTTCGGCCTGCGCCGGCGCGGCATCAAGTCGGTGAAGAAGCAGGTCGACGAGATGCTGGAGCTGGTCCAGCTCGGCGACAAGGCCCGCCACAAGCCGCACCAGCTCTCCGGCGGCCAGCAGCAGCGCGTCGCCGTCGCCCGCGCGCTCATCAACCACCCGCAGGTGCTGCTGCTCGACGAGCCGCTCGGCGCGCTCGACCTGAAGCTGCGCCGCCAGATGCAGCTGGAGCTGAAGCGCATCCAGACCGAGGTCGGCATCACCTTCGTGCACGTCACCCACGACCAGGAGGAGGCCATGACCATGGCCGACCAGGTCGCGGTGATGAACGGCGGCCGGGTCGAGCAGCTCGGCGCCCCCGCCGACCTGTACGAGAACCCGCGGACGACGTTCGTCGCGAACTTCCTGGGCACCTCCAACCTGATCGAGGCCGAGGTCGTCGAGACCGGCGACGACGTGCTCGTCACCGCCGGGGGCGGCAAGCTCCGGGTGCCGGGCGAGCGCTGTGCCTCCGCCGTCCGCGTGGGCGGCGAGGTGCTGGTGGGCGTACGGCCCGAGAAGATCTCCCTGGCGCACGCCGACGACGCGGGGGAGATCGCCGCGGGCCGCAACCGGGTGACCGGGCGGATCGTCGACTCGTCGTTCATCGGCGTCTCCACGCAGTACGTGGTGAACTCCCCGGCCGGCGCCGAGCTCCAGGTGTACGAGCAGAACATAGAGCGCGACGCGCGTCTGGTGCCGGGCGCCGAGGTCGTCCTGCACTGGAACCCAGCGCACACCTTCGGCCTCGACGCCTCCCAGGACATCGACGCGGGTGTGGAGACGGTGGAGGACGCCTCGTGAACGCCCTCCTGACGAAGGACGCGCCGCCGGCCGGCGAGCCGGTGCCGCGCAAACCCGCCACGCGCAAGCGGCTCGTCCCGTACTGGCTGCTGCTGCCCGGCATCGTCTGGCTGCTCGTCTTCTTCGCGCTGCCGATGGTCTACCAGGCATCGACCTCCGTGCAGACCGGCTCCCTGGAGCAGGGCTTCGAGGTCACCTGGCACTTCCGGACCTACTGGGACGCCCTGACGGAGTACTGGCCGCAGTTCGTCCGCTCGCTGCTGTACGCGGGCACGGCGACCCTGCTGTGCCTGCTGCTCGGCTATCCGCTGGCGTACCTGATCGCCTTCAAGGCCGGACGGTGGCGCAACCTCCTGCTGGTCCTGGTGATCGCGCCGTTCTTCACCAGCTTCCTGATCCGGACGCTGGCGTGGAAGACGATCCTCGCCGACGACAGCGTCGTGGTGGACGTGCTGAACGCCCTCCACGTCCTGGACGTCACCAGCTGGCTCGGCTGGACCGAGGGCGAGCGGGTGCTCGCCACCCCCATGGCGGTGGTCTGCGGTCTGACGTACAACTTCCTGCCGTTCATGATCCTGCCGCTGTACACCTCCCTGGAGCGGATCGACGGCCGGCTGCACGAGGCCGCGCAGGACCTCTACGCCTCTCCGGCGACCACCTTCCGCAAGGTGACCTTCCCGCTGTCGATGCCGGGCGTCGTCTCCGGCACCCTGCTCACCTTCATCCCGGCGAGCGGTGACTACGTCAACGCCGAGCTCCTCGGGTCGACGGACACCAAGATGGTCGGCAACGTCATCCAGTCGCAGTTCCTGCGGGTCCTCGACTACCCGACGGCCGCCGCCCTGTCGTTCATCCTCATGGCGATCGTGCTGCTCATGGTCACCGTCTACATCCGCCGCGCGGGAACGGAGGACCTGGTCTGATGCAGTGGCTGCGGAAGAACCTGGTTGCCATCGCGGGTCTGCTCACGCTCGCGTACATGATCCTGCCGAACGTCGTCGTCATGGCGTTCTCCTTCAACAAGCCGAACGGGCGCTTCAACTACGCCTGGCAGCAGTTCTCGCTGGACGCCTGGAAGGACCCCTGCGGGGTGGCCGACCTGTGCGCGTCGCTCACCCTCTCGCTCCAGCTCGCCGCGTGGGCGACGGTCGGCGCGGTCGCCCTCGGCACGATGATCGCCTTCGCGCTGGTCCGCTACCGCTTCCGGGCGCGCGGCGCGATCAACTCGCTGATCTTCCTGCCGATGGCGATGCCCGAGGTCGTCATGGCCGCCTCGCTGCTCACCCTGTTCCTCAACATGGGTGCGGAGCTGGGCTTCTGGACGGTCCTGATCGCCCACATCATGTTCTGTCTGTCGTTCGTCGTGACGGCGGTCAAGGCGCGGGTGATGTCCATGGACCCCCGTCTGGAGGAGGCGGCGCGCGACCTGTACGCCGGTCCGGTGCAGACCTTCCTGCGGGCGACCCTGCCGATCGCCGCGCCCGGCATCGCCGCCGGAGGCCTGCTCGCCTTCGCGCTGTCGTTCGACGACTTCATCATCACCAACTTCAACGCGGGCTCCACCGTGACCTTCCCCATGTTCGTCTGGGGCTCGGCGCAGCGGGGAACGCCCGTGCAGATCAACGTGATCGGCACCGCGATGTTCGTCCTCGCGGTGGTGATCGTGGTGGCCGGCCAGATCATCTCGAACCGGCGCAAGAAAACAGCAACGGCCTGACCGACAGCCGGTCAGGCACCGAAGGAGTTGGAAACCATGGCCCCAGTCGCCATGCGTCTCGCTGCACAATCTCTCTCCGACGCCCAGCCCGTCCCCTTCTGGCTGGAAGACCCCGGCAAGCCCGGAGCCCTGCCCGCCCTCACCGGCACCGAGCGGTGCGACCTGCTCGTGGTCGGCGGCGGTTACAGCGGACTGTGGACCGCGCTCCTCGCCAAGGAGCGCGACCCCTCCCGGGATGTCGTGCTGATCGAAGGCCGCGAGGTGGGCTGGGCCGCCTCGGGCCGCAACGGCGGCTTCTGCGCCGCCTCCCTGACCCACGGCTTCGGCAACGGCCTGGCCCGCTGGCCGGGGGAGCTCGCGAAGCTGGAGCGGATGGGCGAGCGGAACCTCGACGCCATCGAGGAGACCGTCGCCCGCTACTCCCTGGACTGCGACTTCGAGCGCACCGGCGAGATCGACGTGGCCACCGAGGCCTACCAGCTCGACGAGCTGCACGAGTGGTACGAGGAGGCCGACCGGCTCGGTCTGGCCGACGGTCTCACGCTCCTGGACCGGGACGCGGTGCGGGCCGAGGTCGACTCGCCGACCTTCCAGGGCGGTCTGTGGGACCGCCGCGGAGTGGCCATGCTGCACCCGGCGAAGCTCGCCTGGGGCCTCAAGCGGGCCTGTCTGGACCTCGGTGTGCGGATCTTCGAGAACACCCCGGCGCTCGACCTGGTGTCGGCGGGCGGCGGCATGGCCGTGCGCACGCCGTACGGCCGGGTCGCGGCCCGTCGGGTCGCCCTCGGCACCAATGTCTTCCCGTCGCTGGTCAAGCGGGTGCGGCACTATGTCGTCCCGGTGTACGACTACGCGCTGATGACCGAGCCGCTGAGCGAGGAGCAGCTGGCATCGGTGGGCTGGAAGAACCGACAGGGGCTCGGGGACTCCGCGAACCAGTTCCACTACTTCCGGATCACCGCCGACCACCGCATCCTGTGGGGCGGTTACGACGCGATCTACCGTTTCGGCGGCAAGGTGGCCGCGGAGATGGACCACCGCCCGGAGACGTACCTCAAGCTCGCCCAGCACTTCTTCACCTGCTTCCCGCAGCTGGAGGGTCTGCGCTTCAGCCACGCCTGGGGCGGGGCGATCGACACCTGCGCGCGCTTCTCGGCCTTCTTCGGCACGGCGCACCAGGGCAAGGTGGCGTACGCCGCCGGGTACACGGGTCTCGGCGTGGGCGCCACGCGCTTCGGCGCGGACGTGATGCTGGACCTGCTGGCGGGGGAGCGGACCGAGCGGACGCAGCTGGAGATGGTGCGCTCCAAGCCCCTGCCGTTCCCGCCGGAGCCGATCGCCTGGGCGGGCATCGGGCTCACCAAGTGGTCGCTGGCCCGCGCCGACGAGAACGGCGGCCGGCGGAATCTGTGGCTGAAGACGATGGACCGGCTGGGACTCGGCTTCGACAGCTGAGCCCGCCCGCGTCATTGTGACGCAGATCACAACCGAGGGGTGGGAAACCCGCGTCATGGGCGCGGGGCGGCCCTCTCTCTTCCGTGTGGACACCGCGACCCGCGGGTCCGTGCGGAGAGAGAGGGCTTTGTGATGGCGGATACGGGGACGGGTGCGGGCGCCGGTGCGGGCTCGGGTGCGGCGTCGGGTGCTTCGGGCGCCAGGACCGCGGTGGAGTGGCTCGCCTCGGTGGCGCCGGATCCCGAGGCCTGCCGCTGGGAGTGGGAGCGCAGTCCGCACGGCGTCGCGCTGCTGCCCGCCGGGCGGCGGTGGGACGTGCTGATCCTGCCGGCCGAGCTCGGCTATCCCACCCTGGACGTGCTGACCCGGCTCGTGGACCGGCCGGGCCCGGTCCTCGCCGACTTCGGCGACGCCCGGATGGGCTTCTTCGTGCCGCCGGGCACCGCCGCGCGCTGGCTGGGCACGGGGGTCCGCAGCGCCGGCGGGGGCACCTGGATCGTCGTCCCGTACCCGGGTCGGGCTATCGGCGGCGGGGTGCGCTGGCTGGTGACCCCCGACGCGGCGGGCACGCTCACCGACCCGGCCCTCCTTGAACTGGCGATGCACGAGGCGGCGGGGCAACTGGCCCGGGAGGAAAAGGAGTCGGGAGACGTCTGAGGTGTGCGCGGGCGCGTGCGCGTCACGGTCAGAGGTCTTGACCACCTGATTGGTCTGGACCATGCTGTGCCGCGCTCCACCTCGATTCCCCCACCACCGGAGGCAGTTGTGGACGGCACCAGACCCCTCACCCTTCTCCTGGCGGGCGTGCTCGCCGCCGGCGGCCTCGCCGCGCTCACCCCCGTGGTCCACGCCGCCGACACCGAACTCGCCCGCAACGGCGGCTTCGAGAGCGGCCTGGACGGATGGAGCTGTACGGCGGGCAGCGGGGCCGTCGTCCCCTCACCCGTGCACAGCGGGACGAAGGCCCTCCAGGCCACCCCGGCCGGCAGCGACAACGCCCGGTGCGCCCAGACCGTGAGCGTGAAGCCCCACTCCACCTACACGCTGAGCGGCTGGGTGCGCGGCAGCTATGTGTACCTCGGCGCCTCCGGCACCGGCACCACCGACGTCTCCACCTGGACCCGGTCCGCCCCCGACTGGCAGCGGCTCGCCACGACCTTCACCACCGGCGCCTCCACCACCTCCGTCACGATCTTCACCCACGGCTGGTACGGCACCGGTGCCTACGTCGCCGACGACCTGTCCCTGCTCGGCCCCGGCGGCGACCCCGTCGCCACACCGGCCACCCCCACGGGGCTCGCGGCCGGCTCCCCGACCTCCTCCTCGGTGACCCTCACCTGGCCCGCGGTCCCCGGCGCCACCTCGTACAAGGTCTACAAGGACGGTGCCCTCGCCGCGACGGTCACCACCAACGCGTACACCGCCACCGGGCTCGCGGCCGGCACCTCGTACCGCTTCCAGGTGTCGGCGGCCAACAGCGCGGGCGAGTCGGCCAGGTCCGCGGCCGTCACCGCCACCACCACGACCGGCGGCGGCGACCCCGGCGGCGGCCTGCCCGCCCACGCCCTCGTCGGCTACCTCCACGCGAGCTTCGCCAACGGCTCCGGCTACACCCGCATGGCCGACGTCCCCGACTCCTGGGACGTCATCAACCTCGCCTTCGGCGAACCGACCTCGGTGACCTCCGGCGACATCCGCTTCCGCCTCTGCCCGGCGACCGAATGCCCGGGAGTGGAATCGGCCGCCGACTTCAAGGCGGCCATCAAGGCCAGGCAGGCGGCCGGCAAGAAGGTCCTCATCTCCATCGGCGGCCAGAACGGCCAGGTCCAGCTCTCCACCACCGCCGCCCGCGACGCCTTCGTCACCTCGGTGTCGAAGATCATGGACGAGTACGGTCTCGACGGCCTCGACATCGACTTCGAGGGCCACTCGCTGTCCCTCCAGACCGGCGACACCGACTTCCGCAACCCGACCAGCCCCGTCATCGTGAACCTCATCACGGCCCTGAAGACCCTGAAGGCCCGTTACGGCGAGGACTTCGTCCTGACCATGGCCCCGGAGACCTTCTTCGTCCAGCTCGGCCATCAGTACTACGGCTCCGGCCCCTGGGGCGGCCAGGACCCCCGCGCCGGCGCCTACCTGCCCGTCATCCACGCGCTGCGCGACGACCTCACCCTGCTCCACGTCCAGGACTACAACTCCGGCCCGATCATGGGGCTCGACAACCAGTACCACTCCATGGGCGGAGCCGACTTCCACATCGCCATGACCGACATGCTCCTCACCGGCTTCCCCGTCGCCGGCAACACCGACCGGGTCTTCCCCGCGCTGCGCCCCGAGCAGGTCGCCATCGGCCTGCCCGCCTCCCCCCAGGCCGGCAACGGGCACACCCCTCCGGCCGAGGTGAACAAGGCGCTCGACTGCCTGACGAGAAGGACGAACTGCGGCAGCTACCAGACGCACGGCACCTGGCCCGCGCTGCGCGGCCTGATGACCTGGTCCATCAACTGGGACCGCTTCAACCAGGGCGAGTTCAGCCGGAACTTCGACGCCTACCGCTGGAGCTGAGCCCCGCCTAGCCCCGCCCGCCGGAGCGCCCTGACCATCGCCGGACGGTCCGGGGCGCTCCCGTCGAGCGGAGTCACGTGCGCGTCGAGGAGCTCCGGCGTCAGCCGGTAGCCCTCGGCGTGCTCCATCAGGACCTCTCCGCCCGGTTCGCCGTACCCGACGTACTCGTCCAGGAGCCCCAGGGCCTCGTCCCGGACGACGAAGCGGCTCATCCCGCAGTCCAGGCCGTCGTCGTCCAGGTCCTCCGGGTACGGGGCGCGCGCCCAGGCACCGTTCTCGTACCAGTAGACACAGCCCAGCTCGTTCCCGGCGAGCCGGTCGCGCAGCTCCTCGTACGGAAGCCAGTCGGGGCCGCCCGCCAGCATGTCGACCGGCGGCTCGTGCCACTTGCAGCCGCTGGACTCGTCCTCGCCGAACAGCACGTAACGGCCCTCGCCCAGCCGGGAGAACGTCCACCAGGTGCAACCGCAGTCGTCGAGGTGCAGCCCCTCCTCGTCGATCCAGACACCGGTCCGGTGGACACCGTCCTTCTCCGACGCGGTGGTCGCCTGCACGACGGCGGCCAGGGCCCAGCGCGCCCACAGCAGCTCCGGTGCCGGCAGGTCCGTCGGGAGTCCGGGCCGTCGGATCGTCATCGGTTCTCCGGTTCGGTCGTCGCGTGAGGGGCGGCACGACCGTACCGCGCGGCGAACTCCGGCCAGCGCAGCAGGGGCAGGCACAGGGCGACGGAGGCCAGGACGTCCAGCGGCCAGTGGAAGCCGCGCAGGACCAGACCCGTGGCCGTGATCGCGGTGAGCGCGGCGGCGACGGGCAGAAGGCGGCGGGAGAGCAGGAGGGCCGCGCCGAAGTAGGCGACCATCGCCGTCGCCGTGTGGCCGGAGGGGAAGTAGCCGTGGGCCCAGGGTTCGAGGGGGCCGGGGCGGGCCGTCCACGCCTTGAGGGGGACCACCAGGAGCGGGACGAGGGCCATGGCCACCCCCGCGGCCAGGGCGGCGACGCGGCGGCCGCGCCAGGCCGCGTACGCCATCGCCGCGGCCAGGACCGGCACGGCGACGGTGAGGTTGCCGAGGTCGGAGGCGAGCTCGGAGAGCGTGCGCGGCACCGTGTCCACCAGGGCGCGGGAGAGACGCTCGTCGAGGCGGGCGAGGGGGCCGTGGACCAGGACCTGCCAGGTGCTGACGGCGAGGACGACGAGGGCCCAGAAGACAGCCGGCCGCCCCGGAACAGGGGGGGTGGTTCCGGGGCGGTCGCCTTGACCGGGCTGCCGCGCGCCCCGGGGGGTGTGGGGCGGGCGGCCATCCGATCGGTGAGGAGTTCCGGAGCCCAGGGCTCCAGCGGTGTGCGCGAAGGCACGGTGTGGGCGGGGCTGGGGAGGCTCCGCCCGGGGTGTTTCTCTCATCTGCGGAAACCGTACGGCACGACGAAGGGGGCCGACAGCCGGATCGCGATCCCGCCATCGGCCCCCCACAGCTTCTTCACACAGGGTGTCAGAAGTGGCCGCCCGACCGTCAGATACGGGCCAGCGCGGCCTCGATGACGTCCAGGCCCTCGCCCAGCAGGTCCTCGCCGATGACCAGCGGCGGGAGGAAGCGCAGCACGTTGCCGTAGGTGCCGCAGGTGAGGACGAGGACGCCCTCGGCGTGGCACGCCTTGGCCAGCGCGGCGGCGGCCTCCGGGTGCGGCTCCTTCGTCGCCGGGTCCTTCACCAGCTCGATGGCGATCATGGCGCCGCGGCCGCGGATGTCACCGATGATCGGGAACTTCTCCTGCATGGTGGCGAGGCGGCCCTTCATGAGCTCCTCGATGCGCTTGGCCTTGCCGTTGAGGTCGAGCTCCTTCATGGTCTCGATGGAGCCCAGCGCACCGGCGCACGCGACCGGGTTGCCGCCGTAGGTGCCGCCGAGGCCGCCGCCGTGGACGGAGTCCATGATCTCGGCGCGGCCGGTGACGGCGGCGAGCGGCAGACCGCCCGCGATGCCCTTGGCGGTCGTGATCAGGTCCGGGACGATGCCCTCGTCCTCGCAGGCGAACCACTGGCCGGTGCGGCAGAAGCCGGACTGGATCTCGTCCGCGACGAAGACGATGCCGTTGTCGTTGGCGAACTTCACGATCGCCGGCAGGAAGCCCTTGGCCGGCTCGATGAAGCCGCCCTCGCCGAGCACCGGCTCGATGATGATCGCGGCGACGTTCTCGGCGCCGATCTGCTTGGTGATGTTGTCGATCGCCTGGGCGGCGGCCTCGGGGCCGCAGTTCTCCGGGCCGGTGGGCCAGCGGTAGCCGTAGGCGACCGGCACGCGGTAGACCTCGGGCGCGAACGGGCCGAAGCCCTGCTTGTACGGCATGTTCTTCGCCGTCAGCGCCATCGTGAGGTTGGTGCGGCCGTGGTAGCCGTGGTCGAAGACGACGACGGCCTGGCGCTTGGTGTACGAACGGGCGATCTTGACCGCGTTCTCGACGGCCTCGGCGCCCGAGTTGAACAGGGCGGACTTCTTGGCGTGGTCGCCCGGGGTCAGCTCGGCGAGCGCCTCGCAGACCTCGACGTAGCCCTCGTACGGCGTGACCATGAAACAGGTGTGGGTGAAGTCCTGGAGCTGCGCGGAGGCGCGGCGCACGACGGCCTCGGCGGAGGCGCCGACCGAGGTCACGGCGATGCCGGAACCGAAGTCGATCAGCAGGTTGCCGTCGACGTCCTCGATGACGCCGCCGCCGGCCCGCTTGGTGAACACGGGCAGCACCGAGCCCACGCCACCGGCGACCGTGCCGAGACGGCGGGCCTGAAGCTCCTGCGACTTCGGGCCGGGGATGGCGGTGACGACGCGCCGCTCCTGCGGGACAGCGTTCATGCGGGGCTCCTGGGGGTGTTCTGGACGCACTTGCGGGTTTCCTCCGCAGGCTAGGCGCGGCCGGTGGCCCCGCGCATGCTACGGATGGGAGTGGTCCCGGCGTGTCCTTGTCCGTATCGGCCATACGCGCTGTTGTCCGGCCCGTCTCCACGCCATCGGCCTGATCCGGGGCATGATCCGCGCCCGAGGCCCTAGATTGGGGCGGACGGCGACACCGCGGTGACGCGGGCCAGGCTGCGGGGCGCGGCGGAGTGAAGGGCCAGGGGGACAGGGGTCATGGAGTTCGAGGGCACACAGGGCGCACGCGGCACACACGACACCCCTCCCGACCCCGCCGTCCCCGCCCGCCCGGCCGAGACCCCGAGGACCGACCAGATCCCGCGTCCGGCCGGGCCGCCGCCGATGCCGACGGTGCCGCCCGTCGTGGCGCCCGCGGTGCCGCCGGTCGCCGCGGGTGGCGCCGCCGGCGGCGGGAGCGTCACGCTCGCCGACTGGCTCCGCGTGCCGCGGCCGGCCGGCGGGCCCGGGGTGTGGCGGTACGGATACGTGCCACGGCCCGAGCGGGAGGCGGCCGAGACCCCCCTGCGGTCGGTGCTGTCCGGCGCGGTCATCTCCTTCCTCGCCGGCGTCCTGCTCTGGTCCCTGCTCCGCAACGGCTACATCCCGTACTGGAGCGTCCTGCTCAAGCTCTTCACCCCCGACGACTGGTGGCACCCGCTCGACGGCGGCCCGCAGCCCGGCACCGGAGGCGTCCTCGCCCTCGCCGTCTACGAGCTCGTCCTCTTCACCGCCGTCTTCTACGGACTCGGCCGCTTCGGCCGCTGGCCGTACGCCTGGCGGCGGCTGACCGAGGAGCGCGGACGCGCCGCCCAGGTCGTCCTCGCCGTCGTCGCCGGATCCGTCACCGTCGCCCTGGTCCGCGGCGGCTGGATCCCGCTCAAGGGCGTCGTCTACGCACTCCTGCCGTACGAGCGCGGCACCCCCACCGCCGCGTACGCCAACCAGCACATGGTGGAGACGGCCGACCTGTGGATCACGGTCGCCGCCGTCCTGCCCTTCCTCTGGCTCGCCCTGCGCCGCACCGGCCGCACCGGCCGCCCCGCCGGCCCGGCCACCGCCCCACCCGTCACCGACCCGGCCGCGCCCGACCCCGCCGACTGGCCCGAGCTCCGGGCCGCCGGGCTCACCGAGGCCGCCGACCGGCTCGTCGCCGAGGCCGCCGCCGACCTCATGAACGACGTCGACCACACCCGTATCCGCGCCGCCTGGGAGGCCGCCCGCACGGCGCCCGACCGGCAGGCCGCCTTCCTGCGGGAGATCCGGGCCCACGGCGCCGCCGCCTTCTCGCACCCGTCGGGCGCCCGGCTGCTGCCCGGCCGGACGGCCGCCCACGACCTCACCCTCCGGCAGGTCCGGCTCGGCACCGTCGCCGACGTCCCCCGCAACCCGTATCCGCGCCGCGGCACCGGACTCGCCGTCGACCCCGCCGTCCTCGGCACCTCGATGCTCGTCGTAGGCCCCTCCGGCAGCGGCAAGACCACCCGACTGCTCCGCCCCGTCGTCGAGTCCCTCGCCCTCCAGGCGCTCACCGGACAGGCCGCCGTCGTCGTGGTCGGCTCCGCCGGGGCGCCGCTCGGCCCCGACGAGGCGTACGACGTCGTCATCCGCGTCGGCGACCCGGCCTCGCCGCACGACCTCGACCTCTACGGCGGGACCGGCGACCCCGACCAGGCCGCCACCCTCCTCGCCGACGCCCTCGCCGACGAACCCACCGGGATCGGCGGCATGACCGGGACCGCCGACCCCCGGCGGGCCGCGACCGCCCTCGCCCAGCTCCTCGGCCCGTTCCACGCCGTCCACGGCCGCTTCCCCACCGTTCCCGAACTCCGCGAGCTCCTCGACGGCGCCCCCGCGCCCCGCCAGGCACTCCGCGCCGCCCTGGAGCGGGACGGCAGGGCCGCCCTCCTGCGCGAGCTCGACGCCCGCGAGCGTCAGCAGGGGACCCCCGGCGACCCCGCCGCCGCCCTCGCCGACCGGGTCGCCCTGCTCGACCGGCCCGCCTTCGCCGGGTTCTTCGACACCACGGGCGGTGCCTCCGCAGGCGCGCCGTTCACCATGCGCGCGCTGGAGCATCCCGTACGGGTACGGATCGACCTGCCCGAGACCGGTCACCCCGAGGCCTCCCGGCTGCTCGCCCGGCTCGTCCTCGCCCAGTTCCTCGCCCGCGCCGTCACCCGCACCGACCGGACCCGCTTCGCCTGCCTGGTCCTCGACGACGCCGCCCACACCCTGACCGCCGGGACCGTGCGCGGACTGCAACGGCTGCGCTCCGCCCACGCCGGTGTCGTCCTGGGCCTGCGCGGCCTCGACGACGTGCCCGAGCACCTGCGCACCCCGCTGCTCGGCGCGGTCGGCTGCCGGGTGGCCCTCGCCGGGGTCACCATGTGGGACGGCAAGCGGTTCGCCGAGACCTGGGGCACCGAGTGGGTGGAGACCCGGGACGTCACCAGCCGGACCGTGCTCGCCGACGAACCCCTCACCCGGCTCATGCACACCCTGCGCAAACTGGTGACCGGCCGGGCCGTCACCACCGACGCCGTGACCGTGCGCGAGGTCGAGCGCGAACGCTGGTCCGCCTCCGACCTCGCCCACGCCGTCCCGCCCGGCCACGCCGTCCTCTCCCTCACCCATGTGCGGGGCGAGCACACCCCGCCCCTCCTCGTCGACCTGCGCGACGCCCCCACCCCCTAGGGGGCCCCGGCTCCCCGCGAGGCTGAGGGCGGGCCCCGGGACGGACTGGCACAATCGGTGGCGCGACGCCCGACGGGCGGCGCGCGCCTCCCCCACCCCCCACGCGCCTCCCTCCCCCCTTAAGGTTCCGACGGTCCCCAATGCCGCCCACCCTCGCCTCGCTCGTCCAGCACTCGGCGCTCAAACTCACCGTCCGCGCCGGTGAGGACCGCCTCGACACCCCCGTGCGCTGGGCCCACGTCAGCGAGCTCGCCGACCCCGTCCCGTACATGGAGGGCGGCGAACTGCTGCTCACCACCGCGCTCACGCTCGATGCCGAGGACCCGGAGGCGATGCGGCGCTATGTGCGGCGGCTGCTCGGCGCGGGGGTCGTCGGTCTCGGCTTCGCCATCGGCGTCAACTACGAGGGCATCCCGGCGGCGCTGCTCGACGCGGCCCGCGAGGAGCACCTGCCGCTGCTCGAGGTGCCGCGGCGGACCCCGTTCCTCGCCATCAGCAAGGCGGTGTCCGCGGCCATCGCCGCCGACCAGTACCGGGCCGTGACCGCCGGCTTCGAGGCGCAGCGCGAACTGACCAGGGCCGCGCTCGCCGAGGGGCCGGACGCCGTCGTCGCCCGGCTCGCCGCGCACGTCGACGGCTGGGCCGCGCTGTACGACACCTCCGGCACCGTCCTCGCCGTCTCGCCCGACTGGGCCGCGCGCCGGGCCGCCCGGCTCACCGCCGACGTGGAACGGCTCCGGGAACGGCCCGCGCCGGCCAGCGCCGTGGTCGGCGGCACCGACGACCGGGTGGAGCTGCAGTCCCTCGGCACCGGCCGGCGGGTGCGCGGCGCGCTCGCCGTCGGGACCGGGGCGCCGCTCGGGACGGCCGAGCGGTACGCCGTGCACTCCGCCGTCGCCCTGCTGACCCTCACGACGGAACGCTCCCGCTCGCTCCAGGAAGCCGAGCAGCGGCTCGGCGCGGCGGTGCTGCGGATGCTGCTCGCCGGGCAGCCCGACCACGCCCGGGCGGTGGCCGGCAGCCTGTACGGCGGACTGCTCGACGCGCCGTTCCGGCTGCTCATCGCCGAGTCCGTGCCGGGCGAGCCGAAGGAGGGCGGCGAGGCGCCGCTCGCGGTGCTCGCCGAGAACCTGGAGGCGGCGGCCGCCCGGGCGGGCGAGTCCGTCCTGACGGTGCCGGACGGCCCGGAGGACGGGGAGCGGCTGGTCGTCCTGGCCGGCGACGGGGGAGCGGTGGTCGCGGCCTGCGAGGGCTACGCGACGCGGGAGGCGGAGGAGGCCGGGCTGGTCGTGGGGCTGTCCGCCCCCACGGGCCCGATCGCGGCGGCCGCCGCGTACAAGCAGGCCGAACAGGCCCTCTCCGTGGCCCGGCGGCGCGGCCGTGCGCTCGTCGAGCACGAGGAGCTCGCCGCGGGCTCCGTCCTGCCCCTGCTCGCCGACGACGCCGTGCGCGCCTTCGCCGACGGCCTGCTCCGCGCCCTCTACGAACACGACGCCACCGGCCGCGGCGACCTGGTCGCCTCCCTGCGCGCCTGGCTCTCCCGCCACGGCCAATGGGACGCCGCCGCGGCCGACCTGGGCGTCCACCGCCACACCCTCCGCTACCGCATGCGCCGCGTCGAGGAAATCCTCGGCCGCTCCCTCGACGACCCGGACGTCCGCATGGAACTCTGGCTGGCCCTCAAGGCGACGGGCGGCTCGGCGACCGCCGACTGACGAGCGGGGGCCCGAGGCCGCACCCCCGCGCGCCAGGCCCGGCGCGGGCCCGCGCGTCGCCGGGTCGCGCCGGGGTGCGCGCGCCGCGCCGTCGCAGCCGACGCCCCGGCGCCCCGCGGACCCGCCCCGAATTCGCCCCCCGCTGCCCGATCGCGGGCAAAATCCTTGGATTCGGGGTGGTGGTTTGCCTAGTCTCCTGAGCATGACAACCCCCGCCGTCGACACGGCAGCCGAGGTCAAGCCCCCCGCCCCCACAGCCCGGCGCATCCCCGCCGCCGTGTGGGTGGCGCTCGGGATCGTGTACGTCGTGTGGGGGTCCACGTACCTCGGGATCCGGATCGTCGTCGAGACGCTGCCCCCGTTCCTCTCCGCGGGCGCCCGCTTCGTCACCGCGGGTCTGCTGCTGGCCGGGATCATCGCCTGGCGGCAGGGGCCGGCCGCGCTGAGGGTGAGCCCCAGGCAGCTCGCCTCCGCCGCGGTCGTCGGTCTGCTCCTCCTCCTCGGCGGCAACGGGCTCGTCGTGCTCGCCGAGACCTCCGTGCCCTCCGGGCTCGCCGCGCTGCTCATCGCCGTCGTCCCGGCCTGGGTCGTGCTCCTCAAGGCCGGATTCGGCGAGCGGCCGAGCGCCGGCGGTGTCGTCGGCGTGCTGCTCGGACTCGCGGGCCTGGCCGTGCTCACGCTGCCGGGGCTCAGCGGCGACGTGAAGACCGGCGGGGTGGTGCTGGTGATCGTCGCGACGCTGCTGTGGTCGACCGGGTCGTTCTCCTCCTCGCGGATCCCCATGCCCGCGAACCCCTTCACCGCCAGCGCGTACGAGATGATCGCCGGCGGACTCGGCTGCCTCGGCGTCGGCCTGATCCGCGGCGAGCAGCACGGCCTCGACCTGTCGGCCGTCTCCGGCCGTTCCTGGGCCGCCCTCGGCTACCTGATCGTCTTCGGCTCGCTGATCGCCTTCACCGCGTACGCCTGGCTCCTCCACACCGCCCCGCTCTCGCTGGTCGCCACCTACGCGTACGTGAACCCGGTCGTCGCCGTCGCCCTCGGCGCGCTGATCCTGGACGAGGCCCTGTCCTGGCCCATCGTGCTCGGCGGCGCGATCGTCGTCGCCGGGGTCTGTCTCATCGTCTCGACCGAGCGGCGCCGGTGATCGACGATCCCCTACCCTGACGGGGCTTCGAACGACCGAGTCGGCCAGGGGTGGGGATCCGTATGGCAGAACGCACGACCGAGCGCACGTGGAGGGAACGAGGGGGACTGGCGGTCGCCGTGCTGGTCCTCGTCGGCGTCCCGCTCGCCCTCATCGGAGGCATCGCCTCCTGCGTCGCCTCCGACACGGGCAATCTGCCGGGCGACTCGATGGAGCGGGTCTGGGACACGCCGTACGACAAGACGGCCGCCGAGTACGGAAACGCCGCCTGGTCGGTCGGCGACACCGTCGTCCGCAGCCGCTTCGACGCCGTCACCGCCTTCGACGCCGGGACCGGCGAGCGCCGCTGGGAGTACGTCGTGCCCGGCCGGGTCGAGATCTGCGCCACCTCCGCCGCGACCGACTCCGTCGCGCTCATCGGCCTCATGGAGACGCAGGGCGACAAGGGCTGCGCGACCGTCGCCGCGATCGACCTGAAGAACGGCCGGGAGCTGTGGCGCACCAGCCGCCTGCCCGGCGTCACCGACCCGAAGTACGCCGACGACGACCTGGCCACCGGAGCCGGCCTCGCCGTGGTCCGGGACGAGGACGAGCAGTGGGCCCACGAACCGGACCGGCGCACGCGGCCCGTCGTCCCCGCCGACCAGGCGGTGCGCGCCTTCGACCTGCGGACCGGCGCCCCGCGCTGGAAGGCCGCCGTGCCGAAGGGCTGCCTGCCCCACGCCGTCGCCGTCACGTCGAGGCAGGTCCTCGTGCCCCTCGCCTGCGCCACCGAGGCGAAGCTCGCCGCCTTCGACCCGGCCGACGGCAAGGTGCGGTGGACCGTTCCGCTCGGCGCCCGCCGCCCCGTCGCCCCGGACGCCTTCATGTCCTTCCTGTCCGCCGAACCGACGGTCCTGAGGGTCCAGGAACGGGCCCCGCACGGCGTGAACGCCCACTTCGCCTTCGATCAGGAGGGCCGCCTGCAGGGAGAGTTCGACCTCGGGGGCGGGGACCGGATCGTGACCGACGGCAAGGTCATCGACGGCTCCGGAGGCGGTGTGACCGCCTACGACCTGGTGACCGGGAAAGAGGTGTGGAGCACGGAGCCGCTGGGCGCCTGGCGGGAGGTCACGGCGATGCACGTGGGCAGAGGCCGCGTGACGGTCTTCACCCACTCCCGCAAGGGCCTCGCCGAGCTGCACGTCTACGACTCCGCCACGGGCGAGACGGTGGACGAGCGCACCTTCGACGAGGACACCGACCCCGGCGCCGCCGAGATCAACGGCCTGTTCCGGTACGAGGACCTGTGGATCGTCACCCGCTGGGGCGAGGGGGCGGAGCGACCCTTCTCGGCGTACCGCACCTGGTGACGGCAGGCCGGGCCCGCCCGATCCGCCTCCCGCTTCGGCCAAAGCGGACAGGTGGGCGCCGCCATCACTCCATCACGGACAAGCGCCCCTTCGCCCGCTTCGCCCTAACGTGGCACGAGAGCGCGAGAGCACCCCCCTCGCACCACCCCCGAAACGGAAAGGGCCGGTACGCAATGACGACCACCCACGCCTTCTGGCTCGCCGGCCGCGAGGCCACCGGCGAGGCCACCTTCGACGTCACGAACTCGTACGACGGACGTCTGGTCGGCAAGGTCAGCGTGCCCACCGAGGCCCAGGTCGAGGAGGCCGTCGCCGCCGCGCACGCCGTCGTCGACGAGTTCGCCGCCACCCCGGCGCACGTCCGCGCCGCCGCCCTCGACCACGTGTCGAAGCGGCTCGCCGAGCGCTCCGAGGAGATCGCCCAGCTGATCTCCGCCGAGAACGGCAAGCCCGTCAAGTGGGCCCGCGGTGAGGTCGGCCGTGCCGTCTCCGTGTTCCGTTTCGCCGCGGAGGAGGCCCGTCGCTTCAACGGCGGCGAGGCCCAGCGCCTCGACACCGAGGCCGGCGGCGTCGGCCGCCTCGCGCTCACCCGCCGCATCCCCAAGGGCGTCGTGCTCGGCATCGCGCCGTTCAACTTCCCGCTGAACCTCAGCGCCCACAAGGTCGCCCCGGCCATCGCCGTCGGCGCCCCGATCATCCTCAAGCCGGCCCCGTCCACGCCGATCTCCTCCCTGATCCTGGGCGAGATCCTGGCCGAGACCGACCTGCCGGCCGGCTCCTGGTCGATCCTGACCGTGCCGAACGACCGCATGCCCGCCCTCGTCCAGGACGAGCGCCTCCCGGTCATCTCCTTCACCGGCTCCGACACGGTCGGCTACGCCATCCAGGAGTCCGTGCCGCACAAGCACTGCACCCTGGAGCTCGGTGGCAACGCCGCGGCCGTCGTCCTGCCCGACTGGTCCTCCGAGACCGACCTGGACTGGGCGGCGACCCGCATCGCCACCTTCTCCAACTACCAGGGCGGCCAGTCCTGCATCTCCGTGCAGCGCGTGATCGCGGACGCCTCCGTCTACGACCGCCTGCTGCCGAAGATCGTCGCCGCCGTCGAGGCCCAGGTCACCGGTGACCCGGCGGACGACGCCACCGACGTCGGCCCGCTGGTCGACGAGAACGCCGCCAAGCGCGTCGAGGCCTGGGTGGACGAGGCCGTCGCGGCCGGCGCCAAGCTGCTCGCCGGCGGCAAGCGCGAGGGCGCCACCTACGCCCCGACCGTCCTCACCGACCTCCCCGCCGACGTCACCCTGGCCCGCGCCGAGGTCTTCGGCCCGGTCCTGACCGTCGCCAAGGTCGACGGCGAGGCCGAGGCGTTCGCCGCGGTCAACGACTCCGACTTCGGCCTCCAGGCCGGCGTCTTCACCCACGACCTCCAGGCCGCCTTCCGCGCCCACCGCGCCCTCGAGGTCGGCGGCGTGATCGTCGGCGACGTCCCGTCCTACCGCGCCGACCAGATGCCGTACGGCGGCGCCAAGCGCTCCGGCGTCGGCCGCGAGGGCGTCAAGTTCGCCATGGACGACTACACCTACGAGCGCGTCCTCGTCCTCACCGGCCTGGCGCTCTAGCCACCGCCACGCGCTCCCGGCGCGGCCCGGACCCACCCGTCCGGACCCGCGCTCCGGAGCGCGGAGGACAACCCGTACGGACCAGCGCGTCCGTACGCACGAGACCGGCGGTCCGGGCCCACTGTGCGGGGGCCCGGGCCGCCTTTCGTCCGTCCGGAAGCGGCCGGAAGCACCCGGAACCGGCCCCGCGGCCGTTTCCGAAACCACGGATTTCGGGTACGACGGACGAGTAGCCACACAAGGCCCCCGACGAGCGGCGAGGTGAGCTCCTCATGTCCGCACCCACCCAGCGGCCGCCCAAGGTCACCGAACGCGAGGCCCGGCAGGTCGCCGAGGCCGCACGACAGCAGGACTGGCACAAACCCAGCTTCGCCAAGGAGCTCTTCCTCGGCCGCTTCCGCCTGGACCTCATCCATCCGCATCCGCTCCCCGCCGACGAGGACGTCCGGCGCGGCGAGGCCTTCCTCGCCAAGCTGCGCGCCTTCTGCGAGACCCGGGTCGACGGCGGCCTCATCGAACGCGAGGCCCGCATCCCCGACGAGACCGTCCGGGGCCTCAAGGAGCTCGGCGCGCTCGGCATGAAGATCGACCCCAAGTACGGCGGCCTCGGCCTCACCCAGCTGTACTACAACCGGGCCCTCGCCCTGGTCGGCTCGGTCAGTCCCGCCCTCGGCGCGCTGCTCTCCGCCCACCAGTCGATCGGCGTCCCGCAGCCGCTGAAGATCTTCGGCACCCAGGAGCAGAAGGACGCCTTCCTGCCCCGGCTCGCCCGCAGCGACATCTCCGCCTTCCTCCTCACCGAGCCCGACGTCGGCTCCGACCCGGCCCGGCTCGCCACCACCGCCGTCCCCGACGGCGACGACTACGTCCTCGACGGCGTGAAGCTGTGGACCACCAACGGCGTCGTCGCCGACCTGCTCGTCGTCATGGCCCGCGTCCCCGCCTCCGAGGGCCACCGCGGCGGCATCACCGCCTTCGTCGTCGAGGGCGACTCGCCCGGCATCACCGTCGAGCACCGCAACGCCTTCATGGGCCTGCGCGGCCTGGAGAACGGCGTCACCCGCTTCCACCGCGTCCGCGTCCCGGCCGCGAACCGCATCGGCCCCGAGGGCTCCGGCCTCAAGATCGCCCTCACCACCCTCAACACCGGCCGTCTTTCGCTGCCCGCCGCCTGCGCCGGCGCCGGCAAGTGGTGCCTGAAGATCGCCCGCGAATGGGCCGCCGAACGCGAGCAGTGGGGCAAGCCGGTCGCCCGGCACGAGGCCGTCGGCACCAAGATCTCCTTCATCGCCGCCACCGCCTTCGCCCTGGAGGCGGTCGTCGACCTCGCCTCCCAGATGGCCGACGAGGACCGCAACGACATCCGCATCGAGGCCGCCCTCGCCAAGCTGTACGGCTCCGAGATGGCCTGGCGGATGGCCGACGAACTGGTCCAGATCCGCGGCGGCCGCGGCTACGAGACCGCCGACTCCCTCGCCGCCCGCGGCGAACGCGCCGTGCCCGCCGAACAGCTCCTGCGCGACCTGCGGATCAACCGCATCTTCGAGGGCTCGACCGAGATCATGCACCTGCTGATCGCCCGCGAGGCCGTCGACGCCCACCTCGCCGTCGCCGGCGACATCATCGACCCCGACAAGGCCCTCGCCGACAAGGCGAGGGCGGGCGCCCGGGCCGGCGGCTTCTACGCCCGCTGGCTGCCGAAACTCGTCGCCGGACAGGGCCAGGTGCCGGGCGCGTACGGCGAGTTCGGCGAGCTCGCCACCCATCTGCGGTACGTCGAGCGCACCTCCCGCAAGCTCGCCCGCTCCACCTTCTACGCGATGTCCCGCTGGCAGGGGAGGATGGAGCTCAAGCAGGCCTTCCTGGGCCGGATCGTCGACATCGGCGCCGAGCTCTTCGCGATGAGCGCGGTCTGCGTACGGGCCGAACTGCTGCGCACCACCGGCGACCACGGCCGCGAGGCCCAGCAGCTCGCGGACGCCTTCTGCCGTCAGGCCCGGCTGCGGATCGCCGAGCTCTTCGGCCGGCTGTGGGCCAACACCGACGACCTGGACCGCAAGGTGGTCGACGGCGTCCTGGCCGGCTCGTACACCTGGCTGGAGGAGGGCATCCTCGACCCCAGCGACGACGGCCCCTGGATCGCCGACACCACCCCCGGCCCGTCCGACAAGGAGAACGTCCACCGCAAGATCCGCTAGCGCGACGACGGCGCCGCCCCCGCACGGTCCCGGCCGGCGCCGCCCCCGCACGGTCCCGGCCGGGCACGGTCCCGGTCCGGGCCGGTGCCGTCCACCTGCCGGGACGACCCGGCGACGGCGCCGCCCGCCACGGCAGGATGGCGCCGTGACCGTCATCGACATCCCCGGCTCCAAGTCCGTCACCGCCCGCGCCCTCTTCCTCGCCGCCGCCGCCGAAGGCACCACCACCCTGCTGCGGCCGCTCCGCTCCGACGACACCGAGGGCTTCGCCGAAGGCCTGAAGGCCCTCGGCTACGCCGTACGACAGGAGCCCGGCGCCTGGCACATCGAGGGACGGCCCGCCGGGCCCGGGGCCGACGAGGCCGACGTGTACTGCCGCGACGGCGCCACCACCGCCCGCTTCCTGCCCGCCCTCGCCGCCGCCGGCCACGGCACCTTCCGCTTCGACGCCTCCGCCCAGATGCGCCGGCGCCCGCTCGGCCCGCTCACCACCGCCCTGCGCGAGCTCGGCGTCGAGCTGACCCACGGCGAGCGCGAGGGCCACCACCCGCTCACCGTCACCGGCCGCGGCATCAAGGGCGGCGCGATCCGGCTCGACGCCGGCCAGTCGTCGCAGTACCTGACCGCCCTGCTGATGCTCGGCCCGCTCACCGCCGAAGGGCTCGCGATCACCGTCACGGACCTGGTCTCGGAGCCGTACGTGGAGATCACCCTCGCGATGATGCGGGCCTTCGGAGCCCGCATCACCCGTGCGGACGGTCCCGAAGGACGTACGTACACCGTCGCCCCCACCGGCTACCGGGCCACCACCTACGCCATCGAGCCGGACGCCTCCACCGCGAGCTACTTCTTCGCCGCGGCCGCCCTCACCCCCGGCGCCGCCGTCACCGTCCCCGGCCTCGGCACCGGCGCCCTCCAGGGCGACCTCGCCTTCGTCGACGTGCTGCGCCGCATGGGCGCAGACGTCTCGGTCGGCGCCGAGGGCACCACGGTCCGCGGCACCGGAACCCTGCGCGGCCTCACCGTGAACATGCGGGACATCTCCGACACCATGCCCACCCTCGCCGCCCTCGCGCCCTTCGCCGACGGGCCGGTCCGCATCGAGGACGTCGCGAACACCCGGGTCAAGGAGTGCGACCGGCTCGACGCCTGCGCCGAGAACCTGCGCCGCCTCGGCATCACCGTCGCCACCGGCCCCGACCGGATCGAGATCCACCCCGGCACCCCGGCCGGCCCGGTGGAGATCGCCACCCACGGCGACCACCGCATCGTGATGTCCTTCGCGGTCACCGCCCTGCGCACCCAGGGGATCACGTTCGACGACCCCGACTGCGTACGGAAGACGTTCCCGGACTTCCACCCCGTTTTCGAGGCGTTCCGACAGGCCCTGTGAAGAGCGCACGGTCTTTGCGGCAAGAATGGGGGGCATGAGCGACCGCCCCTCTCCTCTCGCCGACCCGCACATCGCCTTCGACGTGTCCGAAGGCCGCCGGGACATCGTCGTCCTCGGCTCCACCGGGTCCATCGGCACCCAGGCCATCGACCTGGTGCTGCGCAACCCCGACCGGTTCCGGGTCACCGCCCTCGCCGCCTCCGGCGGCCGCGTCGGGCTGCTCGCCGAGCAGGCGCACCGGCTGCGGGTCGGCGCGGTCGCCGTCGCCCGCGAGGAGGCCCTGCCCGAGCTGCGGGAGGCGCTGAAGGCGCTGTACGGCTCCGAGCCGCTCCCCGCGATCCTCGCGGGCCCCGACGCGGCCACCGAGCTCGCGGCCTCGCCGTGCCACACCGTCCTCAACGGCATCACCGGCTCCATCGGCCTGGCGCCCACCCTCGCCGCCCTGGAGGCCGGCCGGACGCTCGCGCTCGCCAACAAGGAGTCGCTGATCGTCGGCGGCCCGCTGGTGAAGGCACTGGCCAAGCCCGGCCAGATCATCCCGGTCGACTCCGAGCACGCGGCCCTGTTCCAGGCGCTCGCCGCCGGCACCCGGGCCGACGTCCGCAAGCTGGTGGTCACCGCCTCCGGCGGCCCGTTCCGCGGCCGTACGAGGGAGCAGCTGGCGGACGTCACCCGCGAGGACGCGCTCGCCCACCCCACCTGGGCGATGGGCCCCGTCATCACCGTGAACAGCGCCACCCTGGTCAACAAGGGCCTGGAGGTCATCGAGGCCCACCTGCTCTACGACATCCCGTTCGACCGCATCGAGGTCGTCGTCCACCCCCAGTCGTACGTCCACTCCATGGTCGAGTTCACCGACGGCTCCACCCTCGCCCAGGCCACCCCGCCCGACATGCGCGGCCCCATCGCCATCGGCATCGGCTGGCCCGAGCGGGTCCCCGACGCGGCCCCCGCCTTCGACTGGTCCAAGGCCTCCACCTGGGAGTTCTTCCCGCTCGACGACGAGGCCTTCCCGTCGGTGAACCTGGCCCGCCACGTCGGCACCCTCGGCGGCACCGCCCCCGCCGTCTTCAACGCCGCCAACGAGGAGTGCGTGGACGCCTTCCTCGCCGGAAGGCTGCCGTTCAACGGAATCATGGATACGGTCACCGCAGTCGTCACCGAGCACGGGGCCCCCGGCACGGGAACCTCGCTCACGGTGTCGGACGTCCTGGAAGCGGAGACCTGGGCCCGGGCCCGGGCCCGGGAACTCGCGGCGAAGGCAATCGCGGAGGCGCGCGCATGACCACACTCCTGACCGTCCTCGGCATCGTGCTGTTCGCGGTGGGACTGCTCGTCTCCATCGCCTGGCACGAGCTGGGCCACCTCTCCACGGCCAAGCTCTTCGGCATCCGCGTGCCGCAGTACATGGTCGGCTTCGGTCCGACCATCTGGTCGAAGAAGAAGGGCGAGACGGAGTACGGCATCAAGGCCATCCCGGCCGGCGGCTACATCCGCATGATCGGCATGTTCCCGCCCGGCAAGGACGGCAAGATCGAGGCCCGCTCCACCTCCCCGTGGCGCTCCATGATCGAGGACGCCCGCGAGGCCTCCTTCGAGGAGCTCCAGCCCGGCGACGAGTCCCGGCTCTTCTACACGCGCAAGCCGTGGAAGCGGGTCATCGTCATGTTCGCCGGGCCGTTCATGAACCTGGTGCTCGCCGTCGTGCTGTTCTTCGGCAGCGCCATGGCCATCGGCTTCGAGACCCAGACCACCAAGGTCGCCGGCGTCACCACCTGCGTCATCGACCAGAGCGAGAAGCGCGACACCTGCAAGCCGAGCGACCGCCCCTCGCCCGCCAAGGCGGCCGGCCTGCTCAAGGGTGACCGGATCGTCGCCTTCAACGGCGAACGCGTCTCCGACTGGAACACCCTCTCCGACCGGATCCGCGCCACCACCGGGCCCGCCACCGTCACCGTCCAGCGCGACGGCGAGGAGCTCGACCTGCACGCGACGCTCCTGGAGAACAAGGTCCTCAAGAAGGACGCGGACGGCAACGTCGCCCAGCCCCTCCAGTACGTCTCCGCCGGCTACCTCGGCTTCGAGTCCGGCCGCGAGGTCGTACCGCTCACCTTCGGCCAGTCCGCGGACCGCATGACCGACCAGCTCCAGGCCGGCGTCGAGTCCGTCATCGCCCTGCCGAGCAAGATCCCCGCCCTGTGGGACGCCGCCTTCGGCGACGGCGAGCGCAAGCAGGACTCGCCGGTCGGGGTCGTCGGCGCCGCCCGCATCAGCGGCGAGCTGATGGCCATCGAGGCCCCGCCCCAGACCAGGCTGGTCTTCTTCCTGAACCTGCTCGTCATGTTCAACGTGTCGCTGTTCCTGTTCAACATGCTCCCGCTGCTCCCGCTCGACGGCGGCCACATCGCCGGCGCCCTGTGGGAGTCGATCCGCCGCAACACCGCCCGGATCTTCAGGCGGCCCGACCCGGGCCCCTTCGACGTGGCCAAACTGATGCCGGCCGCCTACGTCGTGGCGGGCGTCTTCGTCTGCTTCACCCTGCTCGTCCTCGTCGCCGACATCGTCAATCCGGTGAAGCTGACGTAGTGAGCTCGCGGCCGGACACCCCTGCGGTGTCCGGCCTGCCGCCGCCGGGGCGGTAATCTCGAAGACCTGAGCCCGATGAACCACACCTTGGGGTTGTACAGCTGATGACCGCGATCTCTCTCGGTATCCCGTCCGTTCCGACGAAGCTCGCCGAGCGGCGCAAGAGCCGCCAGATCCAGGTCGGGTCGGTGGCCGTCGGCGGCGACGCCCCGGTGTCGGTGCAGTCGATGACCACCACCCGCACCTCCGACATCGGCGCGACGCTGCAGCAGATCGCCGAGCTGACCGCCTCCGGCTGCCAGATCGTGCGCGTGGCCTGTCCCACCCAGGACGACGCCGACGCGCTGCCGATCATCGCGAAGAAGTCGCAGATCCCGGTCATCGCCGACATCCACTTCCAGCCGAAGTACGTCTTCGCCGCCATCGACGCCGGCTGCGCCGCGGTCCGGGTGAACCCGGGCAACATCAAGCAGTTCGACGACAAGGTCAAGGAGATCGCCAAGGCGGCCGGCGACGCCGGGACCCCGATCCGCATCGGCGTCAACGCGGGCTCCCTCGACCGCCGGCTGCTCCAGAAGTACGGCAAGGCCACCCCCGAGGCGCTCGTCGAGTCCGCCCTCTGGGAGGCCTCCCTCTTCGAGGAGCACGGCTTCCACGACATCAAGATCTCGGTCAAGCACAACGACCCGGTCGTGATGGTCAACGCCTACCGCCAGCTCGCCGCCCAGTGCGACTACCCGCTGCACCTCGGCGTCACCGAGGCCGGCCCCGCCTTCCAGGGCACCATCAAGTCCGCCGTCGCCTTCGGCGCCCTGCTCGCCGAGGGCATCGGCGACACCATCCGGGTCTCCCTCTCCGCCCCGCCGGCCGAGGAGATCAAGGTCGGCATCCAGATCCTGGAGTCGCTGAACCTGCGCCAGCGCCGCCTGGAGATCGTCTCCTGCCCGTCCTGCGGCCGCGCCCAGGTCGACGTCTACAAGCTGGCCGAGGAGGTCACCGCCGGCCTCGACGGCATGACCGTCCCGCTGCGCGTCGCCGTCATGGGCTGCGTCGTCAACGGCCCCGGCGAGGCCCGCGAGGCCGACCTCGGCGTCGCCTCCGGCAACGGCAAGGGCCAGATCTTCGTCAAGGGCGAGGTCATCAAGACCGTCCCCGAGTCGAAGATCGTCGAGACCCTCATCGAGGAAGCCCTCAAGATCGCCGAGCAGATGGAGAAGGACGGCGTGACCAGCGGCGAGCCCACCGTCGCCGTCGCCGGCTGAGAACCGCCGCCCGCGCACCGCACGCCGCGAAGCCCCTCCGAACCCACCGGGAACGGAGGGGCTTCGCGCACCCCCCATAGGCCCGGGAAGTGGGGGTACAGTGCGGAGAACCGCAGAGAAACGCACCGTGAGGCCCCACGTGTTGACGCAATCATCGACGCGGGTCCTCGAACCCGCCGACCTCGGCGACGCGCTCGCCGTCCTGGAGAGCGCCCCCGTCGAGAACGCCTTCGTCACGGCCCGCGTCCAGCTCGCCGGGCTCGACCCCTGGCGCCTCGGCGGCGAGATGTGGGGCTGGTACGCCGACGGGCAGCTCCGCTCGCTGTGCTACTCCGGCGCCAACCTCGTCCCCATCTGTGCCGGGCCCGAGGCCGTCCGCGCCTTCGCCGACCGGGCCCGCCGGGTCGGCCGCCGGTGCTCCTCCATCGTCGGCCCCGCCGAACCCACCGCCCGGCTCTGGAGCCTCCTCGAACCCAGCTGGGGCCCCGCCCGCGACGTCCGCGCCCACCAGCCCCTGATGATCGCCGAGGAACCGTCCGCCACCGTCGCGCCCGACCCGCTCGTCCGCCGGGTCCGCAAGGACGAGATGGAGGTGATCATGCCCGCCTGCGTGGCCATGTTCACCGAGGAGGTCGGCGTCTCCCCGATGGCCGGCGACGGCGGACTGCTCTACCAGGCCCGCGTCGCCGAACTCGTCGGCGCCGGCCGCTCCTTCGCCCGCATCGAGGACGGCAAGGTCGTCTTCAAGGCCGAGATCGGCGCCGCCACCCGCCAGGCCTGCCAGATCCAGGGCGTCTGGGTCGCCCCCGAACACCGCGGCAAGGGCCTGTCCGAGACCGGCATGGCCGCCGTCCTGCGCCACGCGCTCAACGACATCGCCCCGATCGTCAGCCTCTACGTCAACGACTACAACACCCCCGCCCGCGCCGCGTACCGCCGCGTGGGCTTCCAGGAGGTCGGCGCCTTCATGAGCGTGCTGTTCTGACCGGCTTGTAGGGTGCGCGCATGGATGACACCGAGGTCGTGATCGCGCCGGTCAATCTCGCCGCCCGGGTCGACGAGGCCCTCGCCGTACAGGCCGTCGCCTTCGGACTCGACGAGGGCGAGGTCGCCGTCCGCCGCCACATCGTCCTGCGCCACCTCCTCAACCCCGGTGCCCGCGCCTACGGCGCCACGACCCCCGACGACCGGCTCGTCGGCTTCGTCTACGGCATGCCCAACGACCGCACCCACTGGTGGTCCACCATCGTCGAGCCGTACCTGCGCACCGAGGGCAACGCCGAGTGGCTCGACGACTCCTTCGTCATCACCGAGCTGCACGTCCACCCCCGCTTCCAGGGCCGCGGAGTGGGCCGCCGGCTGATCACCACGATCACCGACGGATCCGACCTCCCGAAGTCGATCCTCTCCGCCATCGACACCGAGAGCCCGGCCCGCGGCCTGTACCGCTCGCTCGGCTACACCGACCTCGCCCGCCGCGTCCACTTCCCCAGCGCCCCCCGCCCGTACGCGGTCATGGGCGCGCCGCTGCCGCTCCAGCGCGCGGCCGCCACCCGGAACTGATTTCACCGTCCCGGGCCCGCCCGGCTAACCTCCTAGCCATCACCTAAACATCCGGCAGGAGTACGAGAACCATGGCCAACGCACCGGTCCAGCGCATGTCCCAGTTGATGGCGAAGACGCTGCGCGACGACCCGGCGGACGCCGAGGTCCTCAGCCACAAGCTCCTCGTCCGCGCGGGCTACGTCCGCCGCACCGCCGCCGGCATCTGGAGCTGGCTGCCCCTCGGCAAGAAGGTCCTCTCCAACGTCGAGCGCATCGTCCGCGAGGAGATGGACGCCATCGGCGCCCAGGAGGTGTCCCTCCCGGCGCTGCTGCCCCGCGAGCCCTACGAGGCGACCGGCCGCTGGGACGAGTACGGCGCCGAGCTCTTCCGCCTCCAGGACCGCAAGGGCGGCGACTACCTCCTCGGCCCCACCCACGAGGAGATCTTCACCCTGCTGGTGAAGGACCAGTGCTCGTCCTACAAGGACCTGCCCGTGATCCTCTACCAGATCCAGACCAAGTTCCGCGACGAGGCCCGCCCCCGGGCCGGCATCCTGCGCGGCCGCGAGTTCCTGATGAAGGACTCGTACTCCTTCGACCTGGAGGACGAGGGCCTCGCCCACTCCTACGAGCTGCACCGCCAGGCCTACCGGCGCGTCTTCGAGCGCCTCGGCCTCGACTACCGCATCTGCGCCGCCACCGCGGGCGCGATGGGCGGCTCGAAGTCCGAGGAGTTCCTCGCCCCCGCCGAGGCCGGCGAGGACACCTTCGCCGACTGCCCGAACTGCGACTTCGCCGCCAACACCGAGGCGGTCTCCTACGAGCTGAAGCCGGTGGACGCCGCCGCCGTGCCCGCGGCCGAGGACATCCCCACCCCGGACACCCCCACCATCGAGACCCTCGCCGCCTCCCTCGGCGTCCCGGCCTCCGCCACGCTCAAGAACCTCCTCGTGAAGGTCGACGGCGAGATCGTCGCCGTGGGCGTGCCCGGCGACCGCGAGGTCGACATGGGCAAGGTCGAGGCGCACTTCGCGCCCGCGACCGTCGAGATGGTCACCGAGACCGACTTCGCCGAGCGCCACGACCTGGTCCGCGGCTACGTCGGCCCGCAGGGCCTGGAGAAGGTCACCTACCTCGCCGACCCGCGGGTCGCGCCGGGCACGGCCTGGATCACCGGCGCCAACAAGGAGGGCACGCACACGAAGAACGTCGTCGCGGGCCGTGACTTCGAGGTCGCCGAGTACGTCGACGTCGTCGTCGTCCAGGACGGCGACCCCTGCCCGAAGTGCGGCACCGGCCTGAAGCTGGACCGCGCGATCGAGATCGGCCACATCTTCCAGCTGGGCCGCAAGTACGCCGACGCGCTCAAGCTCGACGTCCTCGGCCAGAACGGCAAGCCGGTCCGCGTCACCATGGGCTCGTACGGCATCGGCGTCTCCCGCGCGGTCGCGGCGCTCGCCGAGCAGACCGCCGACGACAAGGGCCTGTGCTGGCCGGCCGAGGTCGCCCCGGCCGACGTCCACGTGGTCGCCGCCGGCAAGGCCCTCCAGACCGAGCTGGCCCTGGAGGTCTCCGACAAGCTGTCCGCCGCGGGCCTGCGCGTCCTCGTCGACGACCGCGCCGGCGTCTCCCCGGGCGTCAAGTTCACCGACTCCGAGCTCATCGGCGTCCCGAAGATCCTGGTGGCGGGCCGGCGGGCCGGCGAGGGCGTGGTGGAACTGAAGGACCGCCGCACCGGCGAGCGCGAAGAACTGACCGTAGCCGAAGCCCTCACCCGCCTCACCTCCTGACCCTCCCCCGGCGCCCTCCGCCCCACTGGGGCGGCGCTGCCCAGCGCCCGCTGGGCCTGTGGCCCGCCGGTGGGCTTCCCGCCCGCCGGGCCGGTGCCTACCCGCCTCCGTCCCCGGCGCGACGCGCCGCCGTTGCGGCCCTGCCGCCCGCTGGGGCGGCAGGGCGCCGGCGTGGGCCATCGCCCCCCGTTGTGGGCATACGTTCCGCTGGGGCGGAACGGGTGGGCACAACGGAACGGTGCCCCTTGCCGGGCCTAGGCTCCTGTTGCTTTGACCCGCACCACGATGGCCCCGTGCTCGTGGTGCGGCTAGGAACAGGTGCGGAGCGCGCCCGCATGGGCGCCGTCCCGTGTGCCCACCCGTCCCGCCCTGCGGGACGATTGCCCACACGAGCGGGCCACAGGCCGCACGGGCGCGGGGCGGCGGGCCCGCACAAGGTGGCTCCTCAGCCGCCGTCCTCGTGAGGGGACGGTTCTACGGACGTGCCGGTCAGGTCCTCGATCGCGTTCTGCCCCGCCGCCCGCCCCGCCAGATACGCCTCGCTCCACGGCGGCACCGGCGGCGGCACCGGCGGCACGTGGTGTGCCGGAGGCGTGGGCGCCGCGCGCTCCAGGAAGCGGAGCAGCTCCACCGGGATCGGCAGCACCAGCGTCGAGTTCTTCTCCGCGGCCACGGCCATCACCGTCTGCAGCAGCCGCAGCTGCAGCGCGGACGGCGCGTCCGCCATCTGGTGCGCCGCCTCCGCCAGCTTCTTCGACGCCTGCAGCTCCGCGTCCGCGTTGATCAGCCGCGCCCGCCGCTCGCGGTCCGCCTCCGCCTGCCGGGCCATCGACCGTTTCATCGTCTCCGGCAGCGAGACGTCCTTGATCTCGACCCGGTCGATCTGCACGCCCCACCCGATCGCCGGCGAGTCCAGCATCAGTTCCAGACCCTGGTTGAGCTTCTCCCGGTTCGACAGCAGGTCGTCGAGATCGCTCTTGCCGATGATCGACCGCAGCGAGGTCTGCGCCATCTGCGAGACGGCGAACTTGTAGTCCTCCACCCGCACCAGCGCCTCGGCCGCGTCGACCACCTTGAAGTAGACGACCGCGTCCACCCGCACCGTCACGTTGTCCCGGGTGATGCCCTCCTGGGCGGGCACGGGCATCGTGACGATCTGCATGTTCACCTTGTGCAGCCGGTCCACGCCCGGAATGATCATTGTGAACCCGGGCTTGCGCACCTCGCCGCGCAGCCGCCCGAAGCGGAACACCACGCCGCGTTCGTACTGCTTCACCACACGCGCGGCAGCGCCCACGTACGCCGCGATCGCCGCCCCCGCTCCCGCGGCCGCCATCAGGACTTCTTCGATCATCACGGCCCCCTCAGGAAGGGTTACAGCAAGGGTATTCCCCTACAGCCAGCCCGCGAACTCGAGCAGCAGCTCCGCGTCCGCCCGCCGCCCCGCCGCGAGCGCGCGCGTCGCGGACTCCACGGCGCGGAACAGGGTCCACCCGCGCAGCCGCTCCCGGTCCAGCTCCAGGGAGTCCGCGAGCTTGTTCACCCGGCGCCGGGCCGACGACGCGCCGGCCGACGCGGCCACCAGGTCCTCCACCCGGTCCCGTACCAGCCGCGCCAGGTCGTAGGCGCGCTCGCCGACCAGCGGCTCGGGCCCGACCGCGAGCCACGGGGCCCGGTCGCCGGCCAGGACCTTGCCCTGCCGGAAGCAGCCGTGCAGCAGCACCGTCTCCGCCGCACCGGCGACCAGCTCGTCACGGGCGGTGAGCGCGGCGGCCACCAGCTCGCCGGCCTCGGCGTCGGCGCGGTAGGGGTCCATGGCCGACGCCTGGCGGGCCGTCCGCTCCGCCACCGACTCGAAGCCGTGACCCGCGGGCGGCTCCACCCACAGCTTCCGCACCGTCCCGGCGGCCTCCAGAAGCGCCTTCGCCTCCGGCAGCGAGCGCAGCGACACCTCGGGGTGCAGCCGCTCCAGGACCAGCGCGCCCTCCTCCGTCTCGTGGAGGAACCGGACCGCGCCCCAGCCGTTCCAGTGCGCGAGCGCGTCCCGCTCCAGGTCCGGACGGGTGAATCCGGGCGCGATCTTCACGACGGCGTCGGGGACGAGCACGACGAGGCTGCTGCGCCCGCCGGGGGCCATCACCCGCTCGGCGGCGAGACCGGCGTGGTCGAGCGTGTCCCGGGCGAGTTCCGGGAGCTTGCCGAGCCAGTCGGCCGCGGCAGCGTCCCCGTACGTCTCGCCGAGAGCCCGCACCAGTCGCTGCGGCGGTTCGAAACCCATGCGTGCGTTGTTCCTTCGGCTCGGCTCAGGCCCGTTCCGCGAGCCCAGGAAAGGTTACGTCGCTGCCGCGCCAGCGAACCGCCCGCACCGCCGCCTCGCGCAGCGCGGCCGCCGCGTCCCGGCGCAGCGGGCCGTCGGCGGCGCGCACCAGGTCGGAGTAGACACCGGCGATCCGGTCCTCCAGGACCGCCGCGAGGCGGACGGCGGCGGCGCTGTCGGGCACCGGGAACGGCAGCGCGTAGCCGGCGGCCGCGGCGACCGGCGCGCCGCCCAGGTCCCGCACGGTGCGGCGCAGCGCGTCCCGCCGGGCACGGTGCGCCTGGTAGGCGGCGGTGGCCTCGGGGCGGCGGGCGTCGCCGACGCGGGCGCCGACGACCCCGTAGCCGTACACGGCGGCGTGCTCGGCGGCGAGCGCGGCCTGGGCCGCGTCGAGCGCGGTCATCCCCGGCCCCCTTCGGTCGGAGCGGTCAGCAGATAGGCGTGGGCCGCGACGGAGGCGGCGACGGAGGCGAGCAGCCGGGCGTACTCGGGCGGCGCGGTCAGGAGCGCGGCCGCGTGGGTGTCGGCGGTCGCCCGTACGGCGGAGGCGAGCGTCTTCAGCGCCGCTTCCGGATCGCCGGGCACGCGGATGAAGGCGAGCGAGTGGGACGGTGACGGGGCCCCGGAGGGGGAGTCGGACGCGGAGGAGCCGGGCGCCCGGGCCGTACCGCCCTCGCCCAGCGCCTTCACATGGGCCGCCACCGAGGCCCGCAGCGGCGCGAGCCGGGCCGCGAGCGCCGGGTGCCCGGAGATCACGGCGTCGTACCGGAGCAGCAGGTCCCGGCTGGTGTTCGCGGAGCGGGCGCGCAGGGCGGCCTCGGCGCGCGCCGCCCGTTCGGCGGCATCGGGCTTCCTCGGGCCGTCGTTCCCGCCGGACGTACAGCCCGCGAGGGTCACCGCCGCGCCCGCCGTGAGGAGCGCGCGCCTGCCCACTGTCGTCACGCCTGCTCCCTCGCGTGTTCGAATATCTCGAAGATCACCGCAGGCGAGCGTACCCGCGGCCCCCGGCCCGGTGGACGGCAACACCCTCCTGGACCGGATACCCTTTGATCTGACACGCGACGAACCCACAACAGCACACGCGGCCGAGGAGTCACCCGGATGAGCACCACCCAGAGCGAACGGCTGCGCGGTCTTCTGGAGCCGCTCGTTCACGCGAAGGACCTCGACCTCGAAGAGATCGAGGTGTCCCGGGCCGGCCGCCGCGGACTGCTGAGGGTCATCGTCGATTCGGACGAGGGCGTCGAGCTGGACGCCTGCGCCGAGCTGAGCCGCGTCATCTCCGAGAAGCTCGACGAGACGGACGCGATGGGCGAGGGCGAGTACGTCCTCGAAGTCAGCTCGCCGGGCGCCGACCGCCCTCTCACCCAGCACCGTCACTACGTGCGCGCCACCGGCCGTCTGGTGAAGCTGCAGCTGACCCCCGAGGCGGGCGGCGGCGAGGTCGTCACCCGCGTTCTCGCCGTGGACGAGGACGGTCTGGACACCGAGGTGCCGGGCGTGAAGGGCCGCAAGGCCACCGCCCGCCGGGTGGAGTTCGCCGAGATCGCCAAGGCGCGTGTCGAGATCGAGTTCAACCGCAAGGACAAGAAGGAAGAGGAGGCGTAGCCGTGGACATCGACGTGAAGCTCCTGAAGGGCTTGGCACAGGAGAAGGAAATCTCCTTCGAGATGCTGGTCGAGGCGATCGAGTCGGCCCTCCTCATCGCCTACCACCGCACCCCCGACGCCCGCCGCCACGCCCGTGTGGAGCTGAACAAGAGCACCGGTCACGTGACGGTGTGGGCGAAGGAGGACCCGGCCGAGCTGGAGGAGGGGCAGCAGCCGAAGGAGTTCGACGACACGCCGTCGGACTTCGGCCGGATCGCGGCGAGCACCGCCCGCCAGGTCATCCAGCAGCGGCTGCGTGACGCCGAGAACGACGTCACCTTCGGCGAGTACGCCCGCCGTGAGGGCGACATCGTGGCCGGCCAGGTCCAGCAGGGCAAGGACCCGAAGAACGTCCTCGTCAGGCTGGACGACAAGCTCGAGGCCATCCTGCCGGTGCAGGAGCAGGTGCCGGGCGAGGACTACTCGCACGGTCTGCGGCTGCGTACGTACGTCGTCCGGGTGGCGAAGGGTGTCCGCGGTCCGTCCGTCACCCTCTCGCGCACCCACCCCAATCTGGTGAAGAAGCTCTTCGCGCTGGAGGTGCCGGAGATCGCCGACGGTTCCGTCGAGATCGCCGCCATCGCCCGTGAGGCCGGACACCGCACCAAGATCGCCGTCCGTTCCACCCGTTCGGGCCTGAACGCCAAGGGCGCCTGCATCGGCCCCATGGGCGGCCGGGTGCGCAATGTGATGGCGGAGCTCCTTGGCGAGAAGATCGACATCGTCGACTGGTCGGACGACCCGGCCGAGATGGTGGCGAACGCCCTGTCCCCCGCCCGGGTCTCCAAGGTCGAGATCGTCGACCTGGCCGCCCGTTCGGCCCGGGTGACGGTGCCCGACTACCAGCTGTCGCTGGCCATCGGCAAGGAGGGCCAGAACGCCCGTCTGGCCGCACGACTCACCGGCTGGCGGATCGACATCCGTCCGGACACGGAGCCCGACGGGCCGTCCGGCCAGGAGCGCTGAGCGGCGCCGCCGCACGGCGGAGATCGTTTTTGGCCAACGATTGTTCGATTTTTGCCCCGAACGGGTGAGGTCGCTACGGGGAGGTAGACTTAATAGTGTCTGGCCGGACGCATGCCCGCGCGTGCCCTGAGCGAACCTGTGTGGGATGCCGGGAGCGAGCGGCCAAGAGCGACCTGCTGCGGATCGTGATGAACAAGGACGAGTGCGTCCCCGATCATCGCGGTACGCTGCCCGGCCGGGGTGCGTACGTGCACCCCGCCTTGCACTGTCTCGACCTGGCGGTCCGTCGCCGGGCGTTCCTCAGGGCCTTCCGGGTCCAGGGGCCGCTCGACACGGCGGCGCTGCGCCACCACGTCGAGCAGGCGGCACCGCAGTGAACAAGAAGTACGGCACGGAACCCCGTGCGGTCAGGTACCTCGCGAGTTGGAAGTAGGTCGAGATTGCGATGAGCACTCGATGAGTACGCGATGAGTACGCCCATGAAGTAGCGACGGTCCGGCGGTAACCGGACCTAAAAGGAGCGAAGTGGCTAAGGTCCGGGTATACGAACTCGCCAAGGAGTTCGGTGTGGAGAGCAAGGTCGTCATGGCCAAGCTCCAAGAACTCGGTGAGTTCGTCCGTTCGGCGTCCTCGACGATCGAGGCGCCGGTCGTGCGCAAGTTGACTGATGCGTTGCAGGGTCCCGGCGGTGGCGCCGGGAAGACCGCTGCGAAGCCTGGCGCGCCCCGCAAGGCGACGCCTGCCCCCAAGCCGGCCCCCGCGCCCTCCCCGGCGCAGGCCGCACGTCCGGCCGCCCCCAAGCCTGGCGCGCCCACCCCGGCGCCCAAGCCGGCGGCCGCGGAGAAGCCCGCGGCGGCCCCCGCCCCGGGTCCCCGTCCCACCCCGGGCCCGAAGCCCGCGGCCGCGCCCAAGCCGGCGCCCGCCGCCCCGGCTCCGACCACCCCGGAGTTCACCGCGCCTCCGTCGGCCCCGGCCGCCGGTCCGCGCCCCGGCGGTGCGGCCCCCGGTCCGCGCCCGACCGGCGCTCGCCCGGGCCAGCAGGCCCCGCGTCCCGGTCAGCAGGCCCCGCGCCCCGGTGGCCAGCAGGCCCCGCGTCCGGGTGCCCGTCCGGCCGGTCCCCGTCCGGGCAACAACCCCTTCACCTCCGGCGGCTCCACCGGCATGGCGCGTCCCCAGACGCCCCGTCCGGGTGGCGGCGCGCCGCGTCCCGGCGGCCCCGGTGCCGTTCCGGGTGCGCCGCGTCCGCAGGGCGGCCCCGGTGGCGCCCCGCGTCCCCAGGGCGGCGCTCCGCGTCCGACCCCGGGTGGCATGCCCCGCCCGCAGGCTCCCCGTCCGGGCGGCGCGCCCGGCGGTAACCGCCCGAACCCGGGCATGATGCCGCAGCGTCCCGCTGCCGGCCCGCGTCCGGGCCCCGGCGGCCGTGGCCCCGGTGGCCCCGGCGGTCGTCCGGGCGGTCCCGGCGGTGGCGGCGGCGGTCGTCCCGGCTTCGCCGGTCGTCCGGCCGGTCCCGGCGGCGGTGGCGGCGGCTTCGCCGGCCGTCCCGGTGGTCCCGGTGGCGGCGGCGGTCGTCCGGGTGGTCCCGGCGGCGGTGGCGGCGGCTTCGGCGGTCGTCCCGGTGGCTTCGGTGGCCGTCCCGGCGGTCCCGGCGGCCGTGGTGGCACGCAGGGCGCCTTCGGTCGTCCCGGCGGTCCCGCGCGTCGCGGTCGCAAGTCGAAGCGGCAGAGGCGCCAGGAGTACGAGGCCATGCAGGCCCCGTCCGTGGGCGGCGTGATGCTGCCTCGCGGCAACGGCGAGACCATTCGCCTGTCGCGCGGTGCGTCCCTCACCGACTTCGCGGAGAAGATCAACGCCAACCCGGCGTCGCTCGTCGCGGTGATGATGAACCTCGGCGAGATGGTCACGGCCACGCAGTCCGTCTCCGACGAGACGCTGCAGCTCCTCGGCGACGAGATGAACTACACCGTTCAGATCGTCTCGCCGGAGGAGGAGGACCGTGAGCTGCTCGAGTCCTTCGACATCGAGTTCGGCGAGGACGAGGGCGGCGAAGAGGCCCTGGTCTCGCGTCCGCCGGTCGTGACCGTCATGGGTCACGTCGACCACGGTAAGACCCGACTGCTCGACGCCATCCGCAAGACCAACGTGGTCGCGGGCGAGGCCGGCGGCATCACGCAGCACATCGGTGCGTACCAGGTCGGTACCGAGGTCAACGGCGAAGAGCGTCGCATCACCTTCATCGACACCCCGGGTCACGAGGCGTTCACCGCCATGCGTGCCCGTGGTGCGAAGTCGACCGACATCGCGATCCTCGTGGTCGCGGCCAACGACGGCGTCATGCCGCAGACGATCGAGGCGCTGAACCACGCCAAGGCCGCCGGCGTCCCGATCGTCGTCGCGGTCAACAAGATCGACGTCGAGGGTGCCGACCCGACCAAGGTCCGCGGCCAGCTGACCGAGTTCGGTCTGGTGGCCGAGGAGTACGGCGGCGACACGATGTTCGTCGACATCTCCGCCAAGCAGGGTCTGCACATCGACTCCCTGCTGGAGGCCGTGGTCCTCACCGCGGACGCCTCGCTCGACCTGCGGGCCAACCCGAACCAGGACGCGCAGGGTATTGCGATCGAGTCCCACCTGGACAAGGGCCGCGGTGCCGTCTCGACCGTCCTGGTCCAGCGCGGAACGCTGCGCATCGGCGACACGATGGTCGTCGGCGACGCGTACGGCCGCGTCCGGGCCATGCTCGACGACAAGGGCAACAACGTCGAGGAGGCGACCCCGTCGACTCCCGTCCTGGTGCTCGGTCTCACCAACGTCCCGGGTGCCGGCGACAACTTCCTGGTGGTCGACGAGGACCGTACGGCCCGTCAGATCGCCGAGAAGCGCGCTGCGCGTGAGCGCAACGCCGCCTTCGCCAAGCGCGTCCGCCGGGTGTCCCTCGAGGACCTCGACAAGGTGCTCAAGGCCGGTCTGGTCCAGGAACTCAACCTCATCATCAAGGGCGACGCGTCCGGTGCGGTCGAGGCTCTCGAGTCCTCGCTGCTCCAGCTCGACGTCGGCGAAGAGGTCGACATCCGCGTCCTGCACCGCGGTGTGGGTGCGGTCACCGAGTCCGACATCGACCTGGCCATGGGCTCCGACGCCATCGTCATCGGCTACAACGTCCGCGCCGCGGGCCGCGCGGCGCAGATGGCGGAGCGCGAGGGCGTCGACGTCCGGTACTACTCGGTCATCTACCAGGCGATCGAGGAGATCGAGGCGGCGCTCAAGGGCCTCCTCAAGCCGGAGTACGAAGAGGTCGAGCTCGGTACGGCGGAGATCCGCGAGGTCTTCCGCTCGTCCAAGCTGGGCAACATCGCCGGTGTCCTCATCCGCTCCGGCGAGGTCAAGCGCAACACCAAGGCGCGCCTCATCCGCGACGGCAAGGTCGTGGCCGAGAACCTCAACATCGAGGGTCTGCGCCGCTTCAAGGACGACGTCACCGAGATCCGCGAGGGCTTCGAGGGTGGTATCAACCTCGGAAACTTCAACGACATCAAGGTCGACGACGTCATCGCGACCTACGAGATGCGCGAGAAGCCGCGCTCGTAACGCACAGCGCTGAGACCCGGGGCCGGTCGACGGGAAGTATTTCCGTCGATCGGCCCCGGCCGTTGCGTGTACGGTTTTGATGTTCCTGCCGGGCCGTCGCCCGGCAGGCCGTCGAACCCGAACCGGCGGGACATCCGGCACCGCATGTACGTGGGGACCCTGTCCTTCGATCTGCTCCTCGGCGACGTTCATTCGTTGAAGGAGAAACGCTCCCTCGTCCGGCCCATCGTCGCCGAGCTCCAGCGCAAGTTCTCCGTGAGCGCGGCCGAGGTGGGCGACCAGGACCTCCACCGCAGGGCCCGAGTCGGGGTCGCGCTGGTCGCCGGGGACGCGGGGTTCGTATCGGATGTGCTCGACCGCTGTGAGCGGCTGGTCGCGGCCCGTCCCGAGGTGGAACTGCTGTCGGTGCGACGCAGGCTCCACACTGATGAAGACTGAATGAGCAAGGCAAAGAAGGAGAAGGACCAGTGGCCGACAACGCGCGGGCGAAGAAACTGGCGGACCTCATCCGGGAGGTGGTCGCCGAGAAGCTGCAGCGCGGCATCAAGGACCCGCGCCTGGGTACGCACGTGACCATCACGGACACCCGCGTCACCGGTGACCTGCGGGAGGCCACGGTCTTCTACACGGTCTACGGCGACGAGGAGGAGCGGGCCAGCGCCGCCGCCGGCCTGGAGAGCGCCAAGGGCGTCCTGCGTTCGGCCGTCGGCCGGGCCGCGGGCACCAAGTTCACCCCCACGCTCACCTTCGTGGCCGACGCGCTCCCGGAGACCGCCCGCAACATCGAGGACCTCCTCGACCAGGCGCGGGCCTCGGACGCCAAGGTGCGCGAGGCGTCCTCGGGCGCCCGGTTCGCCGGCGAAGCCGACCCGTACAAGAAGCCCGGCGAGGACGAAGCCGCCGAATGAGCAAGGCAACCACCACCACGCCCGACGGGCTTGTCATCGTCGACAAGCCGTCGGGCTTCACTTCGCACGACGTCGTGGCCAAGATGCGCGGGATCGCCAGGACCCGCCGGGTCGGCCACGCCGGCACGCTCGACCCCATGGCCACGGGCGTCCTCGTCCTCGGCGTGGAGCGGGCGACCAAGCTCCTCGGTCACCTCGCGCTGACCGAGAAGGAGTACCTGGGCACCATCCGCCTCGGGCAGACCACGATCACCGATGACGCCGAGGGCGAGATCACGGCGTCGGTCGACGCGTCGAAGGTCACCCGCGAGCAGATCGACGCGGGCGTGGCCGAGCTCACCGGCGCCATCATGCAGGTGCCCTCGAAGGTCTCCGCGATCAAGATCGACGGCAAGCGGTCCTACGCGCGGGTCCGCGGCGGCGAGGACTTCGAGATCCCGGCCCGTCCGGTCACCGTCTCCTCCTTCCGCGTGTACGACGTGCGGGAGGACACCGCGGAGGACGGCACCCCGGTCGTGGACCTGGTGGTCTCCGTCGTCTGCTCCTCCGGCACCTACATCCGGGCGCTCGCCCGGGACCTGGGCGCCGGGCTCGGCGTGGGCGGCCACCTGACCGCGCTGCGCCGCACCCGCGTCGGCCCGTACAAGCTGGACGCGGCCCGCACCCTGGACCAGCTCCAGGAGGAGCTGACGGTCATGCCGGTCGCCGAGGCGGCCGCGGCGGCGTTCCCGCGCTGGGACGTCGACGAGAAGCGGGCACGGCTGCTGCTGAACGGCGTGCGCCTGGAGATGCCGGAGTATCCGGCGGGTCCGGTCGCGGTCTTCGGCCCGGACGGGCGGCTGCTCGCCCTGGTCGAGGAGCAGCGCGGCAAGGCGAAGAGCCTGGCGGTCTTCGGCTGAGCCGTCTTCTGCCGAGCCGTATCGGCGTGGCGCCGCCGGAGGGCGGCAGCCCGGGGGTGGGGGGCGGGGCACCGTGGGTGCCCCGCCCCCTCCTTCGTCCGCGTTCACCCCTTCGGGCAGGCGCTCGGAGTGAACGGGGGGAGTGCGAGGGGGCGCGTTCGGCAGGCATGGTGCCCTGGTGATCACCGCCCGCCTACCGTCGAACCATGGGGAGCGGGGACCGGGCGACGCTGGTACGGATCGAGGATCCGTCCGGCCGTGCCGTCGGCACCGGATTCCTCGTCGACCACCACGGCACCGTCCTCACCGGCCATGAGGTCGTCGCCGGAGCGGGCCCCGAGGGCCTGCTGCTGAGGGTCCCCGGCGGCCGGGCCTTCCGGACCGGGGCCGCCGACATCACGCCGCTGCCCGACACCGGGCTCGCGCTCGTCCGCACCGAGGGCCTGGACGCCCGCCCCCTGCCGCTCTCCACCCGGCAGGACCTCGAACCCGGTACGTACGTGCGGATCGCCGCCCACGGCTGGCGCGAGGCCCGCGTGCTCGGCGCCACGCCGGGACCCGCGCTGGAACTTGCCATCGGCACCGAGGGCGCCGAGGCCCTGCACGACGGCGGCCCGGCCGCCGGCGGCCCCGTCCTCGACCCCGTCACCGGCGCCGTCCTCGCCGTCCTCGGCACCGCCCGGCACGGCGACCGGCGCGCCGCCGGCCACGCCCTGCCGATCCCGCCCGAGGGGCCGCTCGGCCCGCTCCTGCGGCGCAACGCCGCCACCGTCCCCTGCTACGGCCACGACCTCAACCCGGCCGGCGTCCTGGAACTCACCGCGACGACGACCGGGGCGTACGAGGACCTGCCCGCCGCCCGCGTCCACGACGACGGCACCACGACCGTCCTCGCCGTCGTCGGCGTCCCCGGCACCGGCCGCACCACCGCCCTCGCCGGCCTGGCCCGGGCCCGCGCCCAGGCCCCGGAGCCGGCACCCACCGTCTGGCTGCGCGGCGCCGACCTGCGCGCCGACGACCGCTCCGTCGCCGACGCCATCGGCCGCGCCCTGCGACGGGCCGGGCGCGTCGCCGCCGCCTCCGGCACCCCCGGCGACCCCGCCTCCGTCACCCCCGAGCAGGCCGCCGCCCACGGCCCCCTCCTCGTGCTCCTCGACGCCCCAGAGGAGATGCCGCCGCACCTCGCCCACCGCCTCGCCGCCTGGACCGCCGCGACCGAGCGGTGGCTCGCCGGACACGGCGCCCGTCTCGTGGTCGCCTGCCGCCCCGAACACTGGGAGCAGGCACGCGGGCTGTACGAGAAGGAGCCGGCGACCGTCGTCCTGGGCGACCTCACCGAGGCGGAGGCGGCCGAGGCCCGGCGGCGCCACGGCGTCCCCGAGGACGGCATCGCCGAGGAGGACGCCCGCCACCCGCTCGCGCTGCGGCTCCTCGGCGAGGTCCGGGCGGCCGCGCGGGGCGAGCTGCCGGGGCGGCCCGACCGGCACGCGATCTTCCAGGCCCACCTGGACCTCATGTGCCTGCGCGTCGCCGTCCGCATCGCCGCCGCGGGCCGCCCCGTCCTGCGCGGCACCGCCGTGCGACGCCTCGCCGCGAAGGTCAGCGGCCAGGTCCACGAGGCCGCCCGCCGCTGTCTCGGCCCCGGCCAGGGCGAACTGGACCGCGCGTCCTTCGAGGAACTCTTCCCCTGGCGCACCGGCTGGGCCTCCGCCGTCCTCACCGAGTCCCTCCTCGTCCCCGCGGGCGGCGGCTACCGCTTCGCCCACGAGGAGCTCGCCGACTGGCTCCAGGGCGCCCACCTCGACATCGACCGCGCCCTCGACACCCTGATCCACCACCCCGCCCCCCTCCCCGTCCCCCACCACCGCATCGGCCCCGTCCTCCAGTCCCTCCACCACCTCCACCACGACCACGGCCCGGCGGGCCTGACACCGAGACTGATGCACTTGGTGGACGCGCTGGAGGCTGCGACGGAGGAGGCCGCCGCCGATGCTGACGCCGCCGCTCCGGCGGCACCTCCGGCCCGGGGCCGCCACCGGGCGCCCGACCTGGCGGACGCCGTCGACGGCGCGGGCGGGTCAGGGCGGGGGGCTGGGGTGTTGCGGTCCGCGGGGCCGGGGGCTGCGGCCGGCGGGCCCGTCGTGCCTCCGGCTTCGGGGCCGAGGCCTGCGGCCGGCTCGGATGCGGCTCGGGCGGGCTTCGCGGCTGGTGGGGTGGGGCCTGGTCCCGTCGTGGCTGCGGTTCCGGGATCCGGGGGTGCGGGGACGGTCGGCGGTGTGGCCGGGCAGGCTGGGCCTGGGGTGGCTGTCGACGGTCTCGTCGTGGCTGCGGCTGCGGGCCCCCGGGGGGCGGCGAGCGTTGGCGATGCGGCCGGGCCGAGTGCCCCGGCCGGGCCCCTTCCGGCTCCTGCGGGGTCTACCTGGTCCGGGGCTGCTCCCGTCGGCCTGGCCGGTGCTCAGGCCGGGTCTGTCCCGGCCCCTGCGGAGGCCGTTGGGTCCGGGGCGGCTCCCGGTCGTCGGGTGGGGCCCGGCAGCGGTGGCTTCGGCACCGCGGCGCCGGCGGTGGCGGGGAGTCCCTGGGGCCCGGATGACGAGCCTGCCGGCTTCGCTGTCGACTCGGCCGGGTGCGGTTCGGCTTTCGGTGGCTCCGGAATCGCGGTGCACGGCGGCGCCGCCCCCGACGCGTGTGCCGGCGGAGGATCCGGCGACGGGCGACCGGTCGTAGCGGCGACGGCCACGGAACCCCCTGGGTGCCCCGCGCCCGCGGAGGCGGCGTGGAGGGCCGACCCGGTAGCCACCGGGGAGGAGGCCGAGCGTGGCGCGGGCGGTGGGAGACGCCAGGGCCCCGGCGCGTGGCCTCCGGCTGTCGCCGGCCCAGCCCTCCATGGGAGCGGCGACTACGCGGTGCCGTTCCACGCCGGGGCTCCGGCCGCCCCTGTGCCTTCCCCCGGGGGAGTCGTGGGGCTGGGACCGGCAGGCGACGGACTCGCGGGGCCGGGTGCAGGCGGGGCCGGACGGCCGGTGCCGCGTGGCAGGGGTGAGCCCGGTGGCGGCGCTACCGAGGTGTGGTCTCCGGTCGACGCCGTGCCGCCCGCGGGCGCCGCTGCGGCGGGTGCGGCGGGTGCGGCCCGTGGGGCAGGCGGTGGTCTCGGGGGGCCCGGTGCGGGCCGCGCTGGACGGGCGGTGCCTTGTGGCCCGCGTGATTCCGGTGGTGGTGCTGTCGGTGCGTGGCTTCCTGACGACGTCGTGCCGCCTGCGGGCGCCGCTGCGGCGGGTCCGGTCCTCGGGGGAGCCGTTGGGCCGGGATCGGCAGGCCGTGGCCTCGCGGGGCCGGGCGCGGGTGGGGCCGGTTGGGCGGTGCCCTGTGGCCCGGGTGAGTCCGGTGGCGGTGCGGCCGGGGCGTGGCCTCCGGCCGACGCCGGCCCGGCGGGCCCGGCCTCCTATGGGAGCGGGTACGCGGCGCCGTTCGGCCACGGTGCCCCGGCGACCGCATACGCCGCCCACGGGCAGGGCCACGCGGTGGCGTCCGGTGACGCCTCGCCGGCGATCGCGTCCGCCGTCGGCTCGGCCCCGGCCAGCCTCGGGCCGGAAGCCGTTCCTGGCACCGATGGTGCCCCGGCGAGCGCGTCCGCCGTCGGCTCGGCCCCGGCCAGCCCCGGGGCGGAAGCCGTTCCTGGCACCGGTGGTGCCCCGGTGAGCGCGTCCGCCGTCCCCGGATCGGGCCATGCGGTGGCGCCCGGTGCAGTGTCGCCGGCAGCCGCACCCGGTGTCTGCGCGTCCCCGGCCGTGGGCCGGGACGTGGCAGTCGTTCCGGGGACGGGCGCCGCCCACGGATCGGAGCAGGCGCAGCCGTCCGGTGACGTGTCCCCGGCGAGGGCCGCGTGCCCCGGGCCGGAGGCCGCTCTCGGCGTCGGCGGTGCCCCCGTGCCCCCGTCCGCCGTTCACGGAGCGAGCCAGGCGGTGCCGTCCGGTGACGTCTCGCCGACTGCCGCACCCGCCGTCGGCTCGGCCCCGGCCGTGGGCCGGGGGCCGGTAGTTGCTTTGGGCGGCGAGGCCCCCGTCGGCCCATCCTCGATGAGAGCCGTGTGCGCCGGGCCGCCAGCCGCTTCTGGCGCTGGCGGGGCGCCCGCCGGCTCGGCCCCGGCGAGGGCCGTGCGCCCTGGCACGGAGGCCGTTCCTGGTGCCGGCCCCCGGGGTGGTCTGCGCGGCGAAGGGAGCTGGTGGGCCTCGCGGTTGCTCGGGGGGGTGCTTGAGGGGTTGCGGGATGTGCGGCCGTATCTGCCGGTGGTGCGGCGGCTCGCGGATCGCGTGGGGGAGGGGGCGGTCGCCGGGTTCGGGGCGGAGTTCTGGGGGCGGCTGCGGGTGGGGGAGGGGGAAGGGCTCGATCTGCTGCGGCGGCTCGTGGTCGCCGACCCCGCGCCCTCCGGACGCGGCCACGACCCCCGGTACCTCGACCTCGCCGCCGCGCGGCTCGTGGCCGACCCGCGCGGGGTGCAGCCCCTGCTGTGCCGGTGGTTCGGGGACGAGCGGCCCCTCGCCGCGGCACCCGGCGCCACCGTCGGCACCGCCGCGCAGGCGCTGCTGCACACCCACCGCTCGCTCGCCGTGGACGACCTGTGCGAGGCCCTGGTCGCCACCGCCCACCCGCTCGCCGAAGGGCTGCTCGCCGCGCTCGCCGAGGACGAGCCGGCGGCCGTGTGCCGGGCCGTCGACCGGTGGGCGCACGACGACGGGCGCCCCGAGCGGCGCGCGGCGGCAGCGACGTACGGACTGCTCGTCGCCCCGCACGTGACGGCCGCCGCCGACCGCGACACCCTGCGCTACGCCGCCCTCGCCCTCCTCGCCCGCCCCGCCGACCGGCCGCTGCACGGCGCCGCCCTCGGACTGCTGCTCCGCGACCCGGACGTCCGGGGCCGGTTCCTGCCGCGTGCGCTCGCCGACCCCGACGTGCCGGTGGACGCCCTCGCCGCCGCCCTGCCCGCCCACCCCGAACCGGTTCTCGACGCCCTCCGCACCCGGCTCCACGGCGCCGACCCCGCGCCCGTCCTTTGCGTCCTCGCCGAGGTCGACCCGCCCCGCCTCGCCCGCCGCGCCGCCGCCCTCGTCGCCGAGTACGCCGAACGCCACCCCGAGGGCGCACCGCTGGTCGCCGCCTTCGTCGACCGCCGCCTCGAAGAGGGGCCGGTGGTCCGCTGCGTCCTGCACCCCCTGGTGGTCCACCTCCTGACGCTCCCCGCGACCCGCGCCGCCCTCGCACCCGCCCTCGCGCCCGTCCTCGCCGCCCCCGGCACCGGCGCCTCCCGCTTCCTCCGCAGGGAGCTCGCCGCCGAGCTCGCCCTCACGCTCCGAGACATGGCCAACACCATGCCGATGCCTACGAAGTCGCATGCTCATGGCAGTCTTAGACCTGCGCCAACAGGCGTACACGCGGACATGGGTACAGGCGGACGAGGAGCGGTCACAGTGCAGCGCTGGCGTGGCTTGGAGGACATCCCCCAGGACTGGGGGCGCAGCGTCGTCACCATCGGCTCCTACGACGGAGTGCACCGCGGGCACCAGCTGATCATCGGGCGGGCCGTGGAGAGCGCCCGGGAGCTCGGCGTCCCCTCGGTGGTCGTCACCTTCGACCCGCACCCCTCCGAGGTCGTCCGCCCCGGCAGCCACCCGCCGCTGCTCGCCCCGCACCACCGGCGCGCGGAGCTGATGGCCGAGCTGGGCGTGGACGCGGTGCTGATCCTGCCGTTCACCGCGGAGTTCTCGCAGCTGTCCCCGGCCGACTTCATCGTGAAGGTCCTCGTCGACAAGCTCCACGCCAGGCGTGTGATCGAGGGCCCCAACTTCCGCTTCGGCCACCGCGCCGCCGGCAACGTCGACTTCCTGGCCGAGCTCGGCGCCACGTACGACTACGACGTCGAGGTGATCGACCTTCGGGTGAGCGGCACCGCGGGCGGCGGGCAGCCGTTCTCCTCGACGCTCGCCCGCCGGCTCGTCGCCGAGGGCGACATGGCGGGCGCCGCCGAGATCCTGGGCCGCCCGCACCGCGTCGAGGGCGTCGTCGTGCGCGGCGCCCAGCGCGGCCGCGAGCTCGGCTTCCCTACGGCCAACGTCGAGACCCTGCCGCACACCGCGATCCCGGCCGACGGCGTCTACGCGGGCTGGCTGACCGCCGACGGCGAGCGGATGCCCGCCGCGATCTCGGTGGGCACCAACCCGCAGTTCGACGGCACGGAGCGGACCGTGGAAGCGTACGCGATCGACCGCGAGGGCCTCGACCTCTACGGCCTGCACGTGACCGTCGACTTCCTCGCCTACGTACGGGGGATGCTCAAGTTCGACACCCTCGACGACCTGCTCGTGGCGATGGCCGACGACGTCGAGAAGTGCCGCGAGCTGACCGCCGCGTACGACGGGGGCCGCCGGTCGCTCACCGGCTGACGCACCGGCTCACGCACGAGGTGCCCCGCCGGCCCGTCCTCCTCACCAGGTGACCCACAGCTCCTTCGGCCCGCGGATCAATCCCTTGGACTGGAACACCGTGTCCTCCGGCCGGTCCGCGAGCCGCAGGTCCGGGTAGCGGGTGAGCAGCGTCGAGAGCATCACCTCGGACTCCATGCGGGTCAGCATCGCGCCCATGCAGTGGTGCGGACCGTGGCCGAAGGAGACGTGCCCGACACCCGTACGGTCGAAGTCGACGGTGTGCGGGTCCTCGAAGACCGCCGGGTCGCGGTTGGCGGCCAGGTAGGAGGCGTACACCGCCTCGCCGGCCCGGATCACCACCCCGCCGACCTCCACGTCCTCCAGGGCGATCCGCGGCAGTCCGACGCCGTTGCGGTGCGGGATCCAGCGCAGCAGCTCGTCCACCGCCTGGGGGAGCAGTTCCGGTTCGGCGCGCAGCCGGGCCGTCAGGTCCGGCCGGGTGAGCAGCAGATAGACCATGTTGGCGCTGTTGTTCCGTACCGCGTGCGCGCCGCTGATCAGGATCGCCATGGCGAGCGACACGGCCTCGTCGATGTCGACACGGCCTTCGGCGAGGGACTCGGCGAGCACTCCGGCCAGGTCGTCGGACGGCTCGGCCCGGCGCCGGTCGAGGAGCCGGGAGATGTAGCCGTGGATCTGCGCCTTCGCCGCCCGGCTGCTCTCCGGGCCCGGGCCCGAGGACAGGATCAGGTCCGGCCAGGAGGCGAGCTCCGCCCGGTCCTCCTCGGGAATGCCGAGCAGGTCGCACACCACCGCCATCGGCAGCGGGCCGTGCAGGTGCTTCATCAGGTCGGCGGGCCGCCCGGAGCGCTCCATGGCGCCGAGGAGCCGGTCCGCGGTCGCCTGGGCGAGCGGACGCAGCCGCTTGGTCGACTGCCCGGTGAAGGCCTTGGTCACCGCCTTGCGCAGCTGGGTGTGGTACGGCGGATCGGCGTAGTTGAGCGCCGCCTTGGAGGCCACCATGTGACCGGTCATCCCGGTCACGGTGCGGTCGAGCAGGGCCGTACGGCTGAAGCGGGGGTCGGAGGTCACCGCGCGGACGTCGTCGTACCGGGTGACGAGCCACGCCTCGTGGTCCGCTCCGAACGGCAGCCGGATCCGGGCGACGGGCTCCTCATTCAGCAGTTCGAGCAGCAGCGGGTCGAATTCGAGGGCCGGCAGATCCTCGACCGCCCAGGTGCGGACGGGCCGCGGCGCGGCCGTGGGTTCGGTGGTCATGGGGAGGCTGTTCCCGGCCGGGCCCGACCGCGACACGCCGGGTGCCGACAGCCCCCTGAACGGAGGACGCGCCCGGCCCCGCCGGGCGGCGTCGCGCCCTCCGGTGTTCGCCCGCCCGGCGCTCACGCTCAGCGACCACTTGGTCGACTCGCGGTTGCGGGCTCGCGACGGCGGGGTGAGTGTGGGCCCAGTTCACGGCGAACGAGACGAAGGAGCGCGTGTCGTGGTGACTCTGTGCAAGCCCGCGGTGTCCGTACCCGAGTACGTGATCACGATGGAGGAGACCCTCGACCTCGCCCGCTCACGCCATGCCGACCACCCCCAACTGGCCCTCGCCCTGCGGCTGATCGGGAACACCGGGGTCACTCGTCGGCACATCGTGCAGCCGATCGAGGAGACCCTGAAGCACCCCGGATTCGAGGAGCGCAACGCGCTCTACGAGGCCGAGGCGAAGGCCCGCGTGCCCGCGGTGATCAAGGAGGCCCTGGACAACGCCGGGCTGGGCCCCGAGGACATCGACATGATCGTCTACGTGTCGTGCACGGGCTTCATGATGCCCTCGCTCACCGCCTGGCTGATCAACACCATGGGCTTCCCCAGCCACACCCGGCAGATGCCCATCGCCCAGCTCGGCTGCGCGGCGGGCGGCGCGGCCGTCAACCGCGCCCATGACTTCTGCACCGCCTACCCGGACGCCAACGTCCTCATCGTGGCCTGCGAGTTCTGCTCGCTGTGCTACCAGCCCACCGACCTCGGCGTCGGCTCGCTGCTGTCCAACGGCCTGTTCGGCGACGCGGTGGCATCCGCCGTCGTGCGGGGCCGGGGCGGCACCGGCATCGCCCTGGAGCGCAACAACTCCTACCTGGTGCCCGACACCGAGGACTGGATCGCCTACAGCGTGCGCGCCACCGGCTTCCACTTCCTGCTCGACAAGCGGGTCCCCGGGACGATGGAGCCGCTCGCGCCCGCGCTGCGCGAGCTCGCCGGCGACCACGGCTGGGACGCCGGGAAACTGGACTTCTACATCATCCACGCGGGCGGCCCGCGCATCCTGGACGACCTCAGCCGCTTCCTGGAAGTCCCCCCGGAGGACTTCCGCTTCAGCCGGGCCACCCTGACGGAGTACGGCAACATCGCCAGCGCCGTCGTCCTGGACGCGGTGCGCCGGCTCTTCGACGAGGGCGGCCTCCCGGAGGGCGCGCGGGGCATCCTGGCCGGCTTCGGCCCCGGCATCACCGCCGAGATGTGCCTGGGGCGGTGGACGAACGGGCAGCAGCCCGCGCACGAGCCCGGCCTTAACGCCCGCCGCATCGTCGGCTACTCCCCCCGGCACGCCTCCCCGGTCCGTACCGCCGCCGCCTGACCGCGCACCGGGCCAGCCCGGCCGTGGCAGGCCCCGTTCCCGGCCCGCCCGGACCCCCGACCCCACCTGACCCCTGTCTCGCCCCGCTCCCCACCGCAGAGGAGATCCCCATGTCCGCCACGCCACCCTCCCTCGCCAGATCGCTGCGCGGCCCCGCCGCCCTGGCGGTCCTGGTCGCCGCGGCCTCCCTCACCGGCGTGCCCGCCCATGCCTCCGCCCGCGTGCCCATGCACCAGTGCTGGGTCAACGACGTCCCCGCGCCACCTGGCGCCCAGGTCAACGGCACGCCCCAGGACGACCACATCTTCTGCGACAGCGACATCGAGGGCGTCACCATCTCGGGCGGCAACGGCAACGACATGATCGAGGTCAGGGGCCTGGTCATCGACTCGGCCGTGACGGGCGGCGAGGGCGACGACGTCATCCGCACCAAGCACCTGGTGCCGCAGACCACCTTCAGCATGGTCCGGGGCAACCGCGGCAACGACATCATCAAGGTGGCCACCGTGCACGGCGACGGGGCCAAGCTCGGCGCCGTCGTCCACGGTGACGACGGCAACGACAAGATCACCACCGGCTCGGTCCACGGCGCGCCCGGCCAGTTCAACCGCGGCGGCGGCATCGTCACCGGCAACGACGGCGCGGACACCATCAAGACCGGCGTCATCGACTTCTCCGGCCGGGTCCTCGGCGGCAGCGAGAACGACACCATCGAGGCCGCCGCGCTCGGCCCGGAGTCCGGCGGCATGATCCAGTCGGGCCCCGGCGACGACACGATCCAGGGCCCGGGCGGCGCCGTCCTGATCGTGGGCGAGCACTGGGGCACGGTGGACGCCGGCGTCGGCAAGGACACCTGCACCGTGAAGTCCGTCTCCACCCGGACCTCCATCAGCTCCTGCGAGATCCTCCCGAAGGACTCCCTGGCGCAGAAGCCCGCGGGCCAGCCCCAGAACCCCAGCGCCCCCAACTCGGAGGCGAAGCCGCCTCAGGAGCAGGGGAAGCCGGCTCAGAACCATGAGGCGCCGCCTCAGGAGCAGGGGAAGCCGCCTCAGAACCACGAGGCGCCGCCTCAGGACCACGGGGTGCCGCCTCAGGACCACGGCGTGCCGTCCCAGAACCACGAGGCGCCGCCTCAGGACCACGGGATGCCGCCCCAGGTCTTCGGCGTGCCCGGCTTCTAGGCCGGAGGGGCCGAGCGGACACACGGGCCGGCCGGGCGGGCAGCCAGACGGACCTGGCGGCCCGCCCCGCCGCCCTCCCGCGTCAGCCCCGACCCACCCCCGCCCCCACCTCCCGCGCCCAGTGACAGGCCGCCTCCGCCCGGTCCGCGCCCGCCGCGAGGACCGTAAGGTCCTCGGTGCGGCAGCGCTCCGCCACCGCGGCGGCCGTGCCCGACGCCAGCACGGGGCAGCGCACGTGGAAGCGGCAGCCCGCCGGGATCCGCGTCGGGTCCGGCGGCTCGCCGGTCAGCACCACCGGATCGCCGTCGGACTCCGGCAGCACCGACAACAGCGCCCGCGTGTACGGGTGGCGGGGGTCCGTCAGGACCGACTCGACCGGGCCGGTCTCCACGATCCGGCCCAGATACATGACCGCCACCCGGTCCGCGATGTTCCACGCCAGACCCAGGTCATGGGTCACGACCAGCGCCGACAGGCCCAGTTCGTCGCGCAGACGCAGCAGCAGGGCCAGGATCTCCCCGCGCACCGAGGCGTCCAGGGAGGCGACCGGCTCGTCCGCGACGATCAGTTCGGGACGCAGCACGAGCGCGCCCGCGATGACCACCCGCTGGCGCTGGCCCCCGGACAGCTCGTGCGGGTAGCGCAGGAAGAACCGCTCCGGCGGCCGCAGCCCGGCCCGGGACAGCGCCTCGGCGACCGCCGCCCGCTCGTCTCCCGCGTACCCGTGGATCCGCAGTCCCTCCGCCACCGCGTCGTACACCGTGTGCCGCGGGTTCAGCGAACCGCTCGGATCCTGCAGGACCAGCTGCGCCCGCTTCCGGTACGCCTTCAGCGCCTTCCCCGTGTACGACAGCGGCGCACCCCCGAACCGCACCGTGCCCCCGCTCGGCCGGACCAGACCGAGCAGCGAGCGGGCCAGCGTGGTCTTGCCGCAGCCGGACTCGCCGACCAGGGCCACGATCTCGCCCGCGCCGATGTCCAGGTCCACCCCGTCCACCGCCCGCGCGGCCGGCGCGCCCCGCCGCCCCGGGAACACCACCCGCAGGCCCTCCGCCGACAACAGCGGCCGCGACGGCCCCGAAGAACCGGAAGAACCGGAAGAACCGGAAGAACCGGAAGAACTCATGAGGTGCTCCCCATCTGGGTTCCGACGTGTACGCAGGCCGCCCGGCGCCCCGCGCCCGCCTCCCGCAGCTCCTGGTCCCGGTCCGCGCACCCCTCCACCGCCACCGGGCAGCGCGGGTGGAAGGTGCAGCCGCCCGGCAGGTCGGCCGGGTCCGGTGGGTCGCCCGGCAGCCCGCGCGGGGCGCGCCGCGAGGCCGGATCACCGATGCGGGGGAACGCCGAGGACAGCGCCCGCCCGTACGGGTGCGCGGCGGCCTCGTACACCTCCTTCGCCGGGCCCTCCTCGACCACCCGCCCGGCGTACATCACGGCCAGCCGGTCACAGGTGTCGGCGAGCACCGCCAGATCGTGGCTGATCATCAGCAGACCGATGTCCTGCTCGGCGACCAGCCGCTCGATCAGCCGAAGGATCTGCGCCTGGATCATCACGTCGAGCGCGGTGGTCGGCTCGTCCGCCACGATCAGCCGCGGGTCACAGGCCAGCGCCATCGCGATCATCACGCGCTGCCGCTGCCCACCGGACAGCTCGTGCGGATACGCCGCCGCCCGCGCGGCCGGCAGGCCCACGTGCTCGAGGAGCTCACCGACCCGGGCGCGGGCCGCCGCCGGGGTGGCCCGGCCGTGGACGAGCAGCGGCTCGGCGATCTGGTCGCCGATCCGCCGCACCGCGTTCAGCGAGTGCATGGCGCCCTGGAAGACGATCGACGCCCCTGCCCACCGCACGGCCCGCAGCCGTCCCCACTTCATGGTGAGGACGTCCTCGCCGTCCAGCAGGATCTCCCCGGTGATCCGGGCCGAGGCCGGGAGCAGCCGGAGCAGCGCGAGCGCCATCGTCGACTTCCCGCACCCGGACTCGCCGGCGAGTCCCAGCTTCCGCCCGGCCGGCAGGGTGAGGTCCACTCCCCGTACGGCGGGGACGGCGGCCGCCCCCGACCCGTACGTCACCCTCAGGTCGCGTACCTCGAGCAACGGCCGCGTGCTCAACGCCCCACCCCCAGCCTCGGATTGAGTACGGACTCGATCGCCCGCCCGCACAGGGTGAACGCCAGCGCGACCAGCGCGATGGCGAGCCCCGGCGGCGCCAGGTACCACCAGTGCCCGGACGAGACCGCGCCCGCCTCACGGGCGTCCTGAAGCATCCCGCCCCACGACACCACGGTCGGGTCACCGAGCCCCAGGAAGGCCAGTGTCGCCTCGGTGAGGATCGCCGCCGAGATCATGAGCGTGGTCTGGGCGAGCACCAGCGGCATCACGTTCGGCAGCACGTGCCGGGTCATGACGTGCCCGTGCCCGCCGCCGAGCGCCCTCGCCCGCTCGATGTACGGACGGGACTCGACCGCGATCGTCTGCGCCCGCACCAGCCGGGCGGTCGTCGGCCAGCAGGTCACCCCGATCGCCAGGATCACCGTCCACATCGACCGGGACATCACGGTCGCCAGCACGATCGCGAGGACCAGAGCCGGCATCACCAGGAACCAGTCCGTGATCCGCATGACCACGGTGGAGAACCAGCCGCCGTAGTGCCCGGCGACGATGCCCACCAGGGTGCCGATGGCGACGGACAGCGCCGCGGCGAGCAGGCCGACCAGGAGCGAGATCCGGGCGCCCCAGATCAGCAGGCCGAGCAGCGAGCGCCCGAACTGGTCTGTGCCCAGCGGGAACTCGGCGCTCGGCGACTCGAGTGCGGTGCCGGGCGCATTGGTCACCGACTGCACGTCGGCGCCGACGAGCAGCGGCGCGGCGAGCGCGAGCAGCCCGATCAGGGCGAGGCCGGCCAGGCCCCACAGCCCGGCCCGGTGGCCGCGGTACTGCTTCCAGAAGCGGGCGACCGTCCCGCGCCTGCGCTGCCATGTCAGGGAGGTCTTCGTCGGGGCCGTCGTCCCCGAGGTCGTCGGTGAGGTCGTCGGTGTGGTCTCGTTCGGCGAGGTCATCGGCCCACCCGGGGGTCGAGCAGCGGATAGAGCAGGTCGGCGATCAGGTTCATCACGATCATCGCTCCGGCGAACACGACGAACAGGCCCTGCACCAGCGGCAGATCGGGCACGCTGAGCGCCTGGTAGAACAGGCCGCCGAGCCCCGGCCAGGAGAACACCGTCTCCACCAGGATGGAACCGGCCGCCACATGGCCGAGGTTGATGAACACCATCGTCACCGTCGGCAGCAGCGCGTTCGGTACGGCGTGCCGGCGCCGCACGGCGTCGTCGCGCAGCCCCTTCGCCCGGGCGGTGGTCAGATAGTCGCCGCCCATCTCGTCGAGCAGCGAGGACCGCATCACGAGCAGGGTCTGGGCGTAGCCCACGGCGACCAGGGTGAGCACCGGCAGCACCATGTGGTGGGCGACGTCGAGCACGTATCCGAAGCCCGTCTCGCCGGTGCCGGACTCCATGCCGCCGGTCGGGAAGAGCCCGGGGACGGGGCCGATGCCCACCGAGAACACGATGATCAGCAGCAGCCCGAGCCAGAACGACGGCACCGACCACAGGGTCAGCGCCACGCCCGTGTTCAGCCGGTCGCCGAGGCTGCCGTGCCGCCACGCGGAGCGGGTGCCGAGCCACAGGCCGAGGGCCGAGTAGAGCAGCACGGCCGTGCCGGTGAGCAGCAGCGTCGCCGGGAGCTTCTGCGCGATGAGCTCGCCGACCGGGGCACGGAACTGGTAGGAGGTGCCGAGGTCGCCGGTCAGCGCCTTGGCGCAGTAGTCGGTGAACTGCTGCCACAGCGGCAGGTCGAGACCGAACTGCTTGCGCAGGGTGGCGAGTTGTTCGGCCGTGGTGGGCATCCCGTGGGTCATCGTCTTCACCGGGTCGCCCGGGATGATCCGGAACAGGAAGAAGCTGGTGACCAGGACGGCGAGGAGCGAGACGGCCGCGCCGGCCGCCTTCCCCGCCGCGTGCCGCAGATACGCGGAGGCGGTACGGGCCCGGGCGCCGCCCTCCGTGGCGCGGACCGAGCCGGTGGTGCCGGTGTCGGTCGTGCCGGTGTCGGGGTCGGTGATGCCGGCGTCGGTGCCGGCCACGGAGGAGGCGGGGGTGCTTGCGCTCGTCACGGGCTACTCGCGGTCGTCGGCGGTGGTGCGGCGGCGCAGCACGAGGAAGACACCGAGGCCGACGACGACCACGACGGCCGCGCCGATCCCGATCACCACGCCGGTGGAGGAGCCGCCGCCGGACTGCCCGTCGGAGGCCTGTGCGGCGGGCACGGCCGACCACCAGCTCCAGTAGCCGTCCTGGCCCCACAGGTTGCCGGCGGCCTCGGGCATGGTGGTGATGGAGCCGATCTGGTCGGTGCGGTAGGCCTCCAGGGCGTTCGGGTACGCCAGGATGTTCATGTACCCGGTGTCGTAGAGCCGCGACTGCATCCGCTTGACCAGGTCGGCGCGCTTGGCGGCGTCGTACTCGACGGCCTGCTGCGCGTAGAGCGCGTCGAACTGCGGGTCGCAGATGAAGTTGTCGGTGGCGCCGGTGTCCTTGGGGGTCGCGGGCAGTGTCCCGCAGGTGTGGATGGACAGCACGTAGTCCGGGTCGGGGTTCACCGACCAGCCGTCGAAGGCGAGGTCGTAGTCGCCCTTCACCCACGGGTCGGAGACGCTGTCGAGGCACTCGACCTTCAGCCCGATGCCGAGCTTGCCCCACCACTCCTGCAGGTACTTGCCCACGGCCTTGTCGTTGGGGTCGGTGGCGTGGCACAGGATGCGGAAGTCCAGCGGCCTGCCGTCCTTGCCGATCCGCTTGCCGTCGCCGTTCTTCCGGTAGCCGGCGGCGTCGAGGACCTGCTCCGCCCTGGCGGGGTCGTAGGAGCGCTTCTGGCCGACGGCCGGCTTCCAGAAGTACGAGCCGAAGCGCGGCGGGATGTAGCCCTCGCCCTCGACGGCGTGGCCCCGGAAGACCTTGTCCACGAGGGTGGCGCGGTCCACGGCGAGGAACAGCGCCTTGCGCACCTCGGGGTCCAGCAGCGCCTTGTGCCCGTTGCCGAAGGTCCTGCCGTCCTTGGCGCGCGCGCCCGGGTTGGTGGCGAGGGCGAAGAAGCGGCGGCCCGGCGCGTCGTTGACCTTGATGTTCTTCTGGGTCTTCAGCGCGGCCGCCTGAGCGGGCGTCAGGTTCGGTACGAAGGACACCTCGCCCTTCTGGAGGGCGGCGACGGCCGCGTCACCGTCCTTGTAGTACTTGAAGACCAGCTCGTCGAACTTGGGGGCGCCGCGCCAGAACTTCTTGTTCGGCTTGAGCTTGATGTACTGGTCGACCTTGAAGTCGGTGATGACGAAGGGCCCGTTGCCCACGATCGGGAACCGCTGGTCGTTGTTGAACGTGGAGAAGTCGCCGACCTTCTCCCAGATGTGCCTGGGCACGATCGGCACGTCGAGCGCCGTCATCGTCGCCTGCGGCTTCTTCAGCTCGATGACCAGGGTCCGCGGGTCGGGCGCGGTCACCTTCTTGAAGTTGGCCGTGAAGCTGCCGTTGGCGGTGGCCGCGTTCGGGTCGGTCATCATCTTGTTGAAGGTCCAGGCGGCGTCCTCGGCGGTGGCCGGCTTCCCGTCGGACCAGGTCGAGTCCTCGCGGATCGTGTACGTCCAGGTCAGCTTGTCCGGCGAGGACGTCCACGCGGTGGCAAGGCCCGGGATCGGGCGCGCGTCCTTCGCGTCGTAGTTGGTCAGGTACTCGTAGGCCAGCCGGTGGATGCTGGTGGAGACGAGCTTCTGGGCGAGGAACGGCGAGAGCGAGTCGACGCTCTGCGAGACGGCGACGGTGAGCGTCGTCCCGGCGGGATTGTCGTCCGCCCGCGCCGCCTGGGCCGCCGGGGGGACCGCGACGAGCGAGGCGGCGATGACGCCGGCCGCGGCCAGGAGGCGGACGGCTCTGAGGGTGGGTGCCGGAGGGGGTGGAGCCTTCGTGACCATGACCATGGGACGTGACCTCGCGTCGGGATGCGTGCGTCGGGGGAAGTGCCGTGGATCTTGGGCTGACGATGGATGAAGCGAAGGTGTATCAGCGGTGGTCTGCCGTCGTCAACGATCCCTCAAACCCCATGTGGTCTGCGGGAATGCCACGAGGCCCCGTACCGGAACACCGGTACGGGGCCTCATTGGTCTACTCCTGTGACGCCCTACTGCTGAGGGGCTGGCGGCGCCTGCGGAGGCTGCTGCTGCCAGTTCGGCGGCGGCACCTGGCCCGTGGCCTGAGCCTGGGCTTGTGCCTGGGCCTGGGGGTCGGCCTGCGGGTCGGCGTGCGGCGGCAGCGGCTGCGCCGGGGGCTGCTGCCAGCCCTGCGGCATGCCGGGCTGGCCGGGTTGACCGTGCTGGCCGGGCTGCGCCCCGTACGGATGTCCGGGTGCGGGCGGTGCTCCGTACGGCTGACCCGGAGCCGGCTGACCGGGCTGACCGGGCTGGCCCGGAGCCGCCTGCGGCGGGTAGGGCTGCTGCGGGAACGGCTGCCCGGGCGCGGGCGGAGCCCCGTACGGCTGACCCGGCGCGGACTGCTGCGGCGGGTACGGCTGACCGGGCATCGGCTGACCGGGGTGGCCCGGCTGGCCCGGCATGGGCGGGGCCAGGTGCGGGGGCATCGCGCCCTGGCCGTCACCGGTCCACAGCCCCTGTGCCTGCTGCGCCCGTACGAAGTCCTCGGCCACCATCGCCGACAGGTGGAAGTACGCCTCGCGGGTCTTCGGCCGCATCATGTCGAGGTCGACCTCGGCGCCGGCCGCCAGGTGCTCGTCGAAGGGCACCACGACCACACCGCGGCAGCGGGTCTGGAAGTGCTGCACGATGTCCTCGACCTTGATCATCTTGCCGGTCTCGCGGACACCGGAGATGACCGTGATCGACCGCTGCACCAGCTCCGCGTACCCGTGCGCCGACAGCCAGTCCAGCGTCGTCGAGGCGCTGGAGGCACCGTCCACGGACGGCGTCGAGATGATGATCAGCTGATCGGCCAGGTCGAGCACGCCGCGCATGGCGCTGTAGAGCAGACCGGTGCCGGAGTCGGTCAGGATGATCGGGTACTGCTTGCCCAGGACGTCGATCGCCCGCCGGTAGTCCTCGTCGTTGAAGGTCGTCGAGACGGCCGGGTCCACGTCGTTGGCGAGGATCTCCAGACCGGACGGCGCCTGCGAGGTGAAGCGGCGGATGTCCATGTACGAGTGGAGGTACGGGATCGCCTGCACCAGGTCGCGGATGGTCGCCCCGGTCTCGCGCCGCACCCGCCGGCCGAGCGTGCCGGCGTCCGGGTTGGCGTCGATCGCCAGGATCTTGTCCTGCCGCTCGGTGGCGAGGGTCGCGCCCAGCGCGGTGGTCGTCGTGGTCTTGCCGACGCCGCCCTTGAGGGAGATGACCGCGATCCGGTAGCAGGACAGCACCGGCGTCCGGATCAGCTCCAGCTTCCGCTGCCGCTCCGCCTCCTCCTTCTTGCCGCCCAGCTTGAAGCGTGCCGAAGCGCCAGGGTTGCGGCTGGACTTGGGCTTCTGCTTGTTGTTGCGCAGCAGCCGGTCGGAGGACAGCTCGACGGCCGCGGTGTACCCGAGCGGGGCACCCGGCACGGAACGCTCACGCTGGTCGTGCGTCACCGAGGACGGCCACGCGGCCCCGGTCCGCGGATCGATCGCCGGCGAACCGGGCCCGGGCGCAGGCGCGGGCTGCGGCAGCTGACCCGGGTGCGGGAAGCCGTAGCCGCCCTGCGGGTCCGGGGCCGCGGGGTAGGGCTGACCGGGCTGGCCCGGCTGGCCGGGGTGGGGGAAGCCGTAACCACCCTGGGGGTCCGGCGCCGGGGGGTAGGGCTGACCGGGCTGGCCCGGCTGGCCGGGGTGCGGGAAGCCGTAGCCGCCCTGCGGGTCGGGAGCCGGGGCCGAGGCCGGGGCCGGAGGCTGCGGGGCCTGGCCGGGGTGCGGGAACCCGTAACCGCCCTGCGGCGGCTGGGCCTGCGCGGGCACCGGCGGCTGACCGGGCTGGCCGGGCTGTTCGTGCTGGCCGGGGTGTCCGTGCTGGGCGGGGTGCGGGAAGCCGTAACCACCCTGCGGCGGTACGGGTCCGGGAGCGCCCGGTACCGGAGGCGGGGGCCAGGACGCGGCGGCGGGCAGCGGGGCGGCCGGAGGCATCGCCTGGTCGCCCGGGGCCCCCTGGGTGGGCCACTGCGGCGCGGACGCCGGCGTCGCGGGCTGGAACGACGGCGGCAGCGGCGGCAGCCCGGGGGTCTGCGGCGGCAGCGGCGCGCCGACGGGCGGCAGCGGGGCGGCCGGTACGGCGTCCTGCGGCTGTTCGGCGGGCGCGGCCGTGACGGGGCTCTCGTCCGTACCGTCCGAGGCCGCCTCCGGCAGGGCCGGGGCGGGCAGGGCCGTGCCGGAGCCGTCGGCGGGCGAGTCGTTCGTGTCGTCGGCCGTCGCAGCGCTGTCCGCGGCCGTGTCCTCGGCGGCGCCCTCGGGTGCGTCCGACGCTGCGCTCTCGACGGCCGCCGGAGCGGTGTCGTCCGCACCGGCGCTCGTGCTCGCGGTCGTGTCGGCGTGGGCGTGGGCGTGGGCCTCGGCGTGGGCGTCGGACGGCGTGGCGTCCTCCGGGTCCGTGCCCTGGCCGGTGCCGGACGCGGGGGCTGCCTCGGGCTCACCGGCGGCCGCGACCGGCCCGGTGGTGTGGTCGTCGACGGACTCCCGCGCGGGCTGCTCGGCCTGCTGCGACACCTCATCGGAGCTCACGGCGGCAGCCGTGGCCTGGCCGTCCGTGGAACCGGTCGGCTGACCGGCCGTGTCCAGCGGCGCGGGTACCGGAGCCGGAGACGCTGCCTGAGCCGACGCCGGCGCGTCGGCCGGACCGGCCTGCTGCTGCTCGGCCAGCTCCGCCATCTCGCGCTTCAGCGCGGCGGGGGAGAAGCGCATGGTCGCCCCGCTCTCCACGTCCCCGCCGCCGAACGGCGGCGCGGGCGCCGGTGCGGGGTCGGGCTGCGGGGTGGCGGCGACCGGAACGGCCGGCGGGGCCGGGGCGGCCGGAGCAGGCATGGCCGGAGCAGGCGCGGCCGGTGCAGGTGTGGCCGGCGGCACCGGAGCGGCGGGCGGGACCTGGGCGGCCGGAGGCGGCGGCGTGGGAGCCCAGGTCGCCTCGTAGCCACCGCCCGCCGGAGGGCCGGGAATCGCGACCGGCGCGCCGGTCGGCGGCGGAGGCGTGGGCGCCCCGCCCCCCGTACCGCCCGACGACGCGTTCTGCGTGTACCAGGCCGGCGGGGTGTAGTCGATGGTGAACTCACCCGTCATCTCGGCGGGATCTGCGTCGGACTGATCGTCGACGGGCGGGTTCCAACCCCCGTTGATCTCGTCCCGATCGCGGTTCACTTTGCCTCCTGGTGTGGTCGCGCACCCGTGTGCAGTCGTGGGCGGGCACATCCCACCCTAAACGCCAACCGGGTCCGCCCGGCAGGGCCGACGGCCCGCCGCTGCCCCTCGCGCCCACGGCGCGCGACCCCCAAGTGACCCGCAGGTACCGGAGAGTGAAACCCCGGGTGTTTCGAACCCGTACAAATGCGGACAGGTTCGGCTGTATTCCATGTGTTCGCGTCAGCTGTTCTCGCGTCGGCTTCTCGTGTCGTCTCCCCGGGACGGACCCGGGTCAGTCCATCCGGCGGGCGCCGCCCAGCAATCCGGTCTCGGCATCCGTCGCCTGCGTCATCACGAACTGCCGGTCGCCCGGCGTGCACCACAGCGTCACGCCGTCGGCCAGCGTGGACAGCGCCTCCCACTCCGCGCGCTGCAGGCCCATGATGCGGCCGATCTGCGCGGCCTCGTCGGGAGAGACCCGCTGCACCCCGACGAGCGAGGACTTCTCGAGGAGCCGCGGGGCGACCGGGCTCAGATAGGGGAGGAGCGTGACGACCGACTGCCAGGGCCCGGAGACGACCCGGCCGCGCGGCGGCCGCATGCCGCAGTCGCGGACGACGACCACGGGGCTGCCCGCGGACGCGCCCTGCGGCGGCACCCGGCCCACGTCGTGCAGGGTGACGCAGGGCTGTCCGCCGCCGGCCGCCTGGGCGAGCGCGGTCCACGCCTGGGCCCGGCCGGTCTCGACCGCGATGCGGGCACCGGTCGCCGCCGCCCGCAGCGCGAGGACCTGCGCGGTCCACAGCCCGCCGATGAGCGTGACGTCGTACGGGCTCGGCTGGTTGATGCCCAGCACCGCGGGCCGGCCCTCGGCGTCCACGCCGACGACCACGCCGTCGTCGCCCACCGGCAGCGCCAGCGCGCCCAGTTGGTCCACGGGGACCGAGTGGCGGTCGCGGCGCGGACCGATGAGCCCGAAGCCGAACCGGGGCTTGCCGCCCCGCCCCGTACGCCGAGCGGCCCGGCCGCGTCCGGCATGGGCCCGCCGCGAGGGCGCACCGCCGGGTGCCCCGGCCGTACCCCCGCCGGACACCCCGCCCGCCACAAAACCACCCACGCCGGGCCCGCCGGCCATCTGCCCACCGTGGAGGGGCCCACCCACTCCCGGCCCGCCGGTCATCTGCCCACCGGCCACCGGCCCGCCGGTCATCTGGCCACCCTGCACGTGCCCACCCGCCACGGGTGTGCCCACCACCGGGCCACCCGCCACGGGTCCACCCGTCGCCGGTCCGCCCGCACCGGGCCCCATCGCCGGAGTCGTCATCAGCGCGCACCCCCCAGCGGCAGCGTCGCCAGCATGCCCGGCACCTGTTCGCGGTCGAGCCGCACCAGACCCGTCTTCACACCGCGCGCCGCGCGCTCCAGTTCGTGCCGGGCCGCCACCAGCTCCTCGTCGCTGCGCCCGGTGATCCGTACATGACCGGTGACCGTCACCTCCTGGCGGTCACCACCGCTCAGCGTCAGGCTGAAGGTCGTCGCGAGCGCGGGCAGCGACGTCAGCAGCGCCACCAGCTGCGGCATCGACGCCCCCGCGCCACCCGCACCGCCCAACTGGGGCCAGCGCCCCACCCAGTACGTCGTGTGCCGCCGGTCGTCGACCCGCCAGGTGCGCGCCGTCTCCTGGGTGCGCCGCCCCGGCGCCTGCCCCCGGCCCGCCTGCGCTATCGCCATCGGGCTCGCGCACGTGGAGGTGGCGATGGCCGAGGTGAGCTCCTGCTCGGTGAGGACCGTGGCCCGGAACCCGGCACCGGAGAGCCGGCTCGCCAGCTGGTCCGCCGCCCGCACCAGGCACTTCTGCGCCCCCTCCAGACCGCCGCCGCGCGCCTCGACCGCCTCCGCGCACAGCTCGGGGTCCAGCTTCAGCGCGATCCAGGTGATGCGGACCGCGGGCGAACCCGTCTGCGCCTGCAGCGGCCCGTAGTTGCGGGCGGCCATGGACTGCGCGGGCAGGTGCGGCGCCGGCGCGGGCTGGGTGTGCTGCACGATCTGCGCGGACTCCAGCCGGATGCCGTCCACCGACAGCACGTCCCGGACGAGCCCCACGGGCAGCGGCCGCGCCCCGCGGTCGGGACGCAGCGCCGAGCCGTCGGACTCGACCCGTACGACCGCCGTGAGGAAGGTCCCGTCACCGATCATCCCGATCGGGCGCCGGTCGCGGTCGCTGTACGTGTACGTCCGCAGCGCGGGGTCCGCCTCCACCACCGGGGCGAGCCCCGGCTCCGTGCCCTCCGGCACGGTGAAGGAGGCCGCCCGGCGGCTGCGGGCGCGCAGCGCCAGGAAGGTGGAGAGCCACTCGGGCAGCGAACGCCGGTGCCGGCGCACCACCGCGAGAAGCACCAGCAGCGCAGCGACCACACCGGCCGGAACGAGCAGCAGCTTGTCGACGACCGCGGCGACGAACAGCAGCGCCGCCGCCACCTCGATCAACACGAGCTGTTGCAATCGGAACGCACCGAAGTGTCCCGGGCGCGCCTGAAGCCTCGGTGAGACCGAGGACGGAACCGGCGAACCGGACCCCTGCGAGGGGACAGCGGGGGGCGCGGAAGTGGACGCGGCCGCAGCGGGCCGCGTCCGCGTCGCGGAAGCCATGATGGAGAATCCCCCTCAATTCGTCCCGATCACCCTCGCTCGCCAGGCCTTTGGCGGCTGGATCACCCTACCCGCCCCACGAGCACCGGCGGACAGCAGGCATAGTAGGGGGCCGGTCCGACAGCCGGGGCCCGGGCGCCATGCTCCCCGGACTCCCGCGCGAAGACTGCGCCTGACGAAAATGGGGACTCATGGCATCACGGCGGGACGAGCTCAACGCGTACACCTTTGCGAAGAAGCGCACGGTCGCGGCATTCCTCCAACCCTCTCCCTCCGGTACGGAGGAGGGGGCGCCCAAGCCGCTGCGCGCGGTGCTTCCCGGGCTGATCGTCGGCGCGCTCGTGATCGCCGGCTTCGGCGCCTGGGGCATGTTCAAGCCGACCGCGCCCAAGGGATGGGACGAGCCCGGCACCAAGGTGATCGTGGGCAAGCAGTCCACCACCCGCTATGTGGTCCTCACCACCGGCAAGGGCAAGGACAAGAAGACCCTGCTCCACCCGGTCCTCAACCTGGCCTCCGCCCGGCTGCTGCTCAACCCCGACGACTTCAAGGTCATCCAGGTCGACGACAAGACCCTCGACCAGGGCAAGCCGCCGCGCGGCCCGATCCTCGGCATCCCGTACGCCCCCGACCGCCTCCCCGGCGCCCAGGACGCCGGCAACGCCAAGCGCTGGGCCGTGTGCGAACAGCCCGGCGGCGGCAACGGCGGCAGCGTGCAGAAGGCCACCTTCGTCTTCGCCCAGCGCGACCTCGGACGCACCGAGAACAGCAACAAGCTGAAGGCCGGTCAGATCCTGTACGTCAAGGGGCAGAAGGACAGCGCCCAGTACCTGGTGGACCACACCGGAACCAAGTACCGCGTCAACGAGAAGGCCAAGGGCCTCACCACCACGCTCTTCGGCGTCAACCGGGAGCCGCAGCAGGTCACCGACGACTGGCTGGCCACCCTGAAGACCGGCAGCCCCGTCGACTTCCCGCAGATCCCCGGCGCGGTCGGCGCCGACGCCCACGTCGACGGCGGACTCACCCCCGCCCAGGACCGGGTCGGCATGGTGCTCCTCGCCCAGACCGGCTCCGGCCCCCAGCACTACGTCGTCCTCCAGGGCAAGGTGCAGCCGGTCTCCGGCTTCACCGCCTGGCTGCTCATCAACTCCCCGCAGACCGACATGCTCGACATGAAGGGCGAACCCTCCGCCGTCGACCAGGTCTCGCTCAGCCCCGACTCCGAGAACTTCGGCGCCGGACTGCGCTGGCCCGAGCTCAAGTCCGGCCAGGTCAACTCCGTCGGCGGCGCCGGCTCCCGCGACACCATCTGCTCCGTCCTGGAGAACGTGGACTCCAAGGGCCGGCCCACCCTCTCCACCTGGGCCGGCACCAAGTACCCGGCCGACATCACGGCCGGCGGCACCAGCACGTACGTCACCCCCGGCACCGGCCTGCTCTACACCCAGATCCAGGGCAACCAGTCCCGTCCCGACGGCTCGCTCTTCCTCGTCACCGACACCGGGCTGCGCTACGCGGTACAGGCCAACGGCGACAGTGACTCCGGCCGCTCCGAGATCGGCGCGCCCGAACAGAACCAGCAGAGCGACGGACGCCCGGAACCCAGCGACGCCCAGAAGCGTCTCGGCTACGAGAAGGTCACCCCGGTGCTCGTACCGCTGGAGTGGTCGGAGTTCCTGTCGAAGGGTCCGCGCCTCGACACCAACAGCGCACGCCAGCCGCAGGGTTCGTGAGGGGGCTCCAGGTGACGACACGGCGTACGGCGACGGCAGCGCGCACGGCGACGGCGACGGCAGGGCGCACGGTGCCGGCACGGCGCACGGCGGGACTCCTCGCGGCCGCGACCCTGACCGGCCTTCTGGTGGCGCCCCCGGCGGCCGCCGAGAGCCCGGTCGACATAGACGGCAGCGGCGAGTGCACCTTCCCGATGAAGAAGCAGATCGAGGGCATCCCCTGGTCGCTCCAGCGGGTGCTGCTCGACGAGCTGTGGCAGGACACCAAGGGCAAGGGCATCAAGGTCGCCGTCATCGACACCGGTGTCGACGACGTCAACCCGCAGCTCAAGCCCGCCGTCGAGGCCAAACTGGGCAAGGACTACCTGAAGCCCGACAAGGAGAACCCGGGCAGCGGCAACGACCAGCGCGGCAAGACCGACGGCACCGTCGACGAGGTCGGCCACGGCACGAAGGTCGCCGGCATCATCGCCGCCCGGCCCCGCAAGGGCACCGGCTTCGTCGGTCTCGCGCCCGAGGCGACGATCATCCCGATCCGGCAGAACGACGAGAAGAACAGCGGCAAGTCCGACACCATGGCGCAGGCCATCGACTACGCGGTCGACAAGGGCGCCCACGTCATCAACATCTCCCAGGACACCACCCAGCCGCTCGGCCCCGACTCGCTGATGGCCAAGGCCGTGGCCCGGGCCCTCTCCAAGAACGTGGTGGTCGTCGCCTCCGCCGGCAACGACGGCATGGACGGCAAACTGAAGGACACCTACCCGGCCGCCTTCCCGGGCGTCCTGGCCGTCGCCTCCTCCGACCGCAACAACGAGCGCGCCGTGTTCTCCCAGTCCGGCACCTTCGTCGGTGTCGCCGCACCCGGCGTCGACATCGTCTCCACGGTGCCCGGCGGCGGCCAGTGCGTCGACAACGGAACCAGTTTCTCGGCCCCGTACGTCGCAGGAGTGGCGGCGCTGCTGCGCGCCAAGTACCCGGAGTGGACGGCCGCGCAGATCGTGACGAGAATCGAGCAGACGGCCATCCGCTCCATCAACGGCCATGACAACCACGTGGGTTGGGGAGTCGTCGACCCCGTGAAGGCGCTCGCCGACGGCCCCGAACCGCCGAAGTCCGGTCCCACCCCGGACCCCGGCCCGCCCAAGCCCCCCGCACCGGAACCCGCCCACATGGCGATGTCGGAGACTCCCCAGGAGCGCTCCGAACGGCTCGCCACCTACGCGTTGGGCATCGGCGCGGTGCTGGTCGCGGTCGTCGCAGGAGCGGCCGTCGTGATCCGGGACAGCCGGCGACGCGGGGCCACCCGATGAACCGTCAGATGAATCACCTCACGGGCCATCCCATGAGTAGGAATACCTAGGTAGCTTTGCAGTTGGAACTGTCGTACCAAGTCGTTAGAGTGAGCGAGTTCGAGCGTGTGACGAGGGGGAACTGAAGTGGCAGGGCCGAACGGGGACGGCAGCGGCAAGCAGGGTCTGGAAGTCGGGGACGTCACCCTCCAGACCTTCCAGTCGCGCATGCAGAAGCTGGTCGACGATCTGAAGGGCTCACCCGCCGAGCACAAGAAGATCGGCGAGCAGAAGGTCACGGCGGCCTCGTACGGCACGGGCTTCGCCGCGGCCACCGAGCTGCACGGGGCGTACGAGAAGGTGCGCACGCGGCTCGAAGAGCTGACGAAGATCTTCGGCGAGACGATCGAGGCCATGGGTATCCGCGCCCAGATCGCCGACAAGGGCTACGCGGGCGTGGACGAAGAGGAGCGGCAGCGCTTCGCGGAGATCCAGAAGGCCACCAAGGAACACTACGAAGAGCGCCACGGCGGCGGCCAGCAGCCGGCGACCGGCCCGACCGGCCCGAACCAGCCGGCGCCCAAGCCGACGACCAACACCGGTGATTCCGGCGGATTCAGCTAAGCGGGGGAGTGCAGAACGATGTCTGGAGAGTTCGAGGGCAAGTCCCTGGACGCCCTGTACGCGATGATCGCGTCCGCCAAGCCCGAGGAGATCACCAGCACCGGAGAGGCCCTCGCGGCGGCGGTGCCGAAGATCCTCGACATCGCGGCCGACCTGCGGCACTACATCTCCCGCGTGCAGTGGGAGGGCGAGGGTGCCGAGGCCTTCCGCAAGTGGGGCGCCGGCATGGTCTCGGAGACGCTGGTCCTGGGCGACTTCACCAAGGTCGTCTCCGAGGAGATGAAGCGCGCGGGCACGGCACTGCGGGAGGCGAAGTCCTCCGTGCCGAAGCCGGCGGGCATGTGCTTCGCGGACCCGGAGAAGGAGAAGGCCCGCCAGGAGGCGGAGACGGGGCCGAAGCTTCAGGAAGCGATCGCGGCGATGCAGCGGTTGTCTTCGTACTACACGGAGACGAACAACCGGATGTCGGCGGAGCGGCAGCCTGAGTTCAAGCCGATGGACGCCCGCTGGGATGGTGGAGAGCGGGAATACGGCACAGGAAGCGGTACCGGCACTGGCTCCGGAACCTCCTCCGGGACGGGCACGGGCTCCATCGAGTCCAGCCACACGTCCCTTCGGCGTGCCGAAGAGACGACCACGACCAGCGGTACCGACCGTCAGGTCCGCGACGACCGCGTCACCCTGCCGCCGACCGCGCCGACGCGTCCGGATTCCGAGGTGGACACCAACCTCGACTCGGTGACCATCACGCCGGACGCGCCGACGAAGCCCACGGTGCAGCCTCCGACCGCGCAGCCGCCGATGACGAACGGCCCGCAGCCGGTGCTGCCGCCCGTCGCTCCGCCGATCGGCCCGCAGACCAATCCTCAGATCGGTCCGCAGGGCCGGACGGCCCACCCGGGTCTTCCGGGCCCTGCCGGTCGCACCACCCCGTTCACGCCGAGCCCGTTGGGAGCGGGGCCGCGGCCCGAGGGCATCACCGGCGGCCGCCAGGTGCCCGGCCGCCCCGGCATGGCACCGCCGATGGGGCGACCGCCCATGGCCACCGTCATTGGCGAGGAGAGGGGCTCCCAGTACGGCCGCGGCGCAGCCGGCCTGCACGGTCCCGGCGCCATGGGACCGGGAGCACCCACCGGCGTCGGCAACGGCTCCGGTCGTCGCTTGGCGACGCAGCCGGGCGGAACCGTCGGCGGTCCCGCAGCGTCCGGAGTCACGGGACGCTCGGCGTTCACGCCGGGCGGTACGGGCCTCGTCCGTCCGCCAGCCTCGACGGAGCCGGGCCAGGAGGAGCGGCGAGCGTCGCGTCGCCGTCCCGACTACCTGTCCGAGGACGAAGAGACGTGGAACTCGGGCCAGCGCCCGATCGTCCCGCCCGTCATCGACTAGGAGCACTCTCTGATGTCCCCCCTCACCCGGGCCGCTCGCAATCGAGCGGTCGGCCTGCTCGGCGCCATGGCCGCCGTCGTCGCGACGTGGACCGTCGCGGCGCCGGCGGCGCAGGCCGACGACATGCGGTCGCGTCAGTGGTACCTGGACGCGATGAAGGCCGATGAGATGTGGAAGGTGGCCACGGGTAAGGGCATCACAGTCGCCGTACTCGACAGCGGAGTCGACTCGACCGTGTCAGAGCTGCGCGGAAAGGTGCTGCCAGGCCGCAACTTCTCTGATGCAGGGGAGGGGCCGGGGCGGGTGGATAACAAGGACAGGGACCGCCACGGCACGAATATGGCGCTTGCCATCGCTGGGAGTGGAGCCGCCGGCGGAGTGAAGGGCATCGCACCGGATGCGACTATTCTGCCGGTCAAGACGGGCGACTTCGCGTTCAACGGCTGGGGGCCGACCTTTAAAGGCATCCGCTACGCCGTGGACAACGGCGCTCGCGTCATCAACATCTCGTCCGGAGGAGTGGCGGACGAGGCGTCCACCGCTGACTGGCTTGCCGCTGTGGACTATGCCCACAAGAAAGGCGCGTTGATTTTCGCGGCCGCCGGTAACGATGGGATTGAAAGCCGGTCGTATCCGGCCGCCGTCCCCGGAGTGGTCGCCGTGGGTGCCCTCGACACGAAGGGCAAGGTGGCCAAGTTCTCCGACTATGGCTCCCACCTTGCGCTCGCCGCTCCTGGCATGGAGATGCCCGGCCGCTGCACTGACAACAAGAACAAGTATTGCGCCTTCAAGGGCACCAGCCACGCCACCGCCATTGCCTCCGGCACCGCCGCCCTCATCTGGTCCGCCCACCCCGACTGGACCGGCAACCAGGTCCTCCGGGTCATGATGGAGACGGCCGGCCACAACGGCCCCGTGCCCAGCAAGTACATCGGCTACGGATCCGTCCGTCCCGCCCAGGTGCTTCTCGAAGGCAAGGGGAATCCGGGCGACCCCAACGTCAATCCGCTGCTCGCCGCGCAAGGCGGTGGCCAGCCGACGACGTCCAAGCCTTCCGAGCCTTCCAAGGCTTCACAGACCTCCCCCTCTCCTGAGAACACGGGGGCAAGCGGCAGCGACCAGGTCAAGGACCAGGCCGCAGGGTCCGACGAGGGCGGTTTCCCGCTCTGGGCCATTGTCGCGAGTGCCGTCGCCGTCGTGGCCGTCATCGGCCTCGTCGTCGCGGCGGGCGTACGCAGGAGAGCGTCGACAGACGCATGAACAACGCCATCGACTAGAACGAGGAGCTTCAATGAGCACTCCGGGTGGGTTCGGACTCGCAGACGATCCGATCGTCCAGGCGAAGAACAAGATCATGGAGACCGGTGACGCCGTCACCAAGCAGGCCCGTGAGCTCGCCAACATCCTCGAGACCTGCAGCGCCGGCTGGACCGGTGTGGGTGCGGTGGGCTTCAAGCAGGCCCAGACGCTCCTCAACGAGGACCACGACGTCATCCGTCGCCTGCTGAACGTTCTCCTGAACGCCGTCGGCGAGACGAAGAACCTCAGCAACGCCAACGACGACGAGGTGCGTGCCACCTTCGCCGCCGTCAACAACTCGTCGCTCAACAACATCTGACGTAAAGGGGGAGCACCATGTCTGCCGACAACGCAGGGACCAAGGTCCGGTACGAGAGCGTTCAGGAGATGGCGAACCGCATCCGTACCGTCTCGCAGAACATCGTCAAGGACATCCAGGAGATGGACGCCGCGCTTCGCGTCGTCACGGACACCTGGGACGGTGACGCGCACCGCGAGTACGAGATCCTCCAGGGCAAGTACAAGAAGCGCGCCGAGGACATGAAGAACCGCCTCGAGCAGACGGCGAAGATCGTCGAGCAGGGCAAGGACAGCTACCGCTCCACGGACGTCAAGGCCTCGCGCCTGTTCACCGAGTCGTACTGATCCACTCGGACCGTCCGGTCCACGAGAAGGGGCCCGCTCCACCCGGAGCGGGCCCCTTCCGTTTGTCTCTCCGACGGCTACTGGAGGTCGAACTCCCCGTCCTTCGCACCCAGGACGAACGCGTCCCACTCGGCCTTCGTGTACCGCAGCACGGTGTCGTGGTCGAGGGAGGACCGCATCGCGACGGCGCCGCCCGGCAGGTGGGCGATCTCCACGCGCTCCTCGTCGGGGCTCGTTCCCGGAGCGCCCTGCCACTCGACGCCGCTGATGTCGAGCGCGTACAGCTCGTCCTTCTCCTGCTGAGTGCCCATCTGGCTCTGCTCCTTCGTACAGCGGTGGAACGCGCGTCGTTGCAGGTCAATCATGGGTGCCGCGGGGTCCGGCTGTCAGCCGGACCCCGGAATCGGCACCGCCGGTTCACTCGGCCTGAGCGGCAAAGGTCCGCGCGAGCTGCAGGACCTGCTCCGGCTTCAGCGCGCTCTTGTCGTCCTCGCCGACGGTCAGCAGCAGGGCGACGTCGCCCTTGCCGCCGGAATCGAGCGATACGGTGACGACGTTCCCGCCCGGGCTCGGCACCGCTTCTCCGGGCTTCGCCTTGTCGGCCTTCTCGTAGTAGGCCTTGACCTCGTCGGCGCTCATGCCTGCGGCCTGCTGCGTGGTGGGCAGCAGGACGTTGACCGCGTTCCCCGCTTCCGTACCGACGGTGTGGACCACCAGATCGTCCCCGCCCACGTGGTACGAGCACGTGATCCACGCACCGCCCTTGCCCGCGAACGCCGACTGCGGATCCGTCGTCTTACCGCCCTCGGCGGTCGCCGTCGGCTCGTTCGGCTCCGCGTCCGCCGTGCCCGGCTCGACGGAGGCGTCGACCTTGGCCGCCTCCGCCGCCTTACCGGTGTCGTACGGCAGGGGGCACGTGTCGGCCCCGTCCCTACCGACCTCCTCCGCGACCTGGACGAGCCGGTCGACGGAAAGGGACCCACCTGCCTCGGCCCCGCCGCCCCCACACCCGACCAGCGAGCCGAGGAGGACGGCGCTCGTGGCGCCCAGGACGATGTGCTTCGCGCGGATCATGACGGTGTGCTTTCGGTGAGGGGCTTGACGACGGGGTCCTTCGCCAGCGGCTTGTTCTGACAGCCGAGGCTTTCCGTCACCTCGCGGGTCATCAGGTACAGGAAGGAGAGCCGCTGGGTGGTCGCTGCCTCGTCCGGTTCCTTGCCCTTGAGCGGGAAGTTCGCGTCGGCGCGGAGTACGGCCTTGCGGGCCTGACCGCTCAGCTCACCCGTCAGATCGCACTTCACGTACAGCGTGGCGCCGCCGTCGGAGACCGACCCCGGGGTCGCGTTCACGTCGTAGAGCTTCCTGCCCTGCGTCCGCTCCTTCGAGGGTGTGTCGGCGGGAGACCACGCGAAGCCGATCAGGAGGTGCCCCTTGCTGTCCTCGGGCACGTACCTGCACAGGAAGGAGGGCGAGGTCGAGTTGCCGGCGTAGCCCGTCCACTCCTTCAGGTCCTTCCTGAACTCCTTCACGAAGGATTGATCCGACCGGAGGACGTCGGTCCTGAAGTCGTCCGTGCCGAGCACCTCGCGCAGCGACTTACCGGCCGGGGAGTCGGCGGGATGACCGCACATGCCCTCCACCTGGGAGGAGGAGTCTCCGGCGGAGCACGCCGTTGCCGCCAGGGCGGTGGCGGCCAGGACCGCGGGCCAGGTCCGCAGCTTACGAGCCATGCTGCAGGTGAGCCGTCGCCGCGTTTCGCCCGGCGTCATAGCCGTCATTGGCACTGTTCTTGGCTTCCTTCCAGGCACCGTCACCGTAGATGCCATTCTTCTCTCCCCAGGCGTCGAAGATGCGGTTGGTGCCCTCCATGCCCCTGGCGTAGTTGCTGCTCGCGTCCTTCTTGCCCTGCTCCTCGGCCGCGTCGGTGACGTCCTTGACCCAGTCGTACTTGATGGTGTCCACGATGGCGCCGGCTGCCGAGCCCGCGATGGGAATCTCGCCGACCACGCTGTTGACGCCGTTCGCGGAGTACTCGGCGGTGTCCTCGGCCCATTCGACCTTGTCGTTCGTCTTGTCGCGATAGACGTCGGCGCCGATGCCGTTGAGCGCGCCCATCGCCGCGCCGATGTCTCGGCCACGGTCGTTCCACTCGGCGCTCGACCCGTGCGTCTTGTCCCCGTTGTACGGGGGGGCCGAAGCGAGCTCGCCCGCCGCGTAGTGGCGCTCCGCCTCGTACAGCAGGGCGTAGGCCTCACTGTCGTCCGAGATACCACGCATGACGCGGACCAGGCTGCCCTGGCCCACCGCGATGTGCGCGTTGTCCCCGGACCCTGTGATGTCGTCGTTGCCGTTGATGCCGCCGTACTTCGCCTCCTGGCCGCCGAGCACGACGTGGGTGTCGGCGACGTAGTCCGCGAGCGCGTGTGCCATCGGCTTCTGGATGTTCGTGAGGTTCTCGGGGAACTTGTCGCCGTTCATCTCGCTGTCGAGGTACTTCACGGCATGGTGCATCACCCGCGCCTGCCCCTCCGTGTGCGCCCCCACCTCGCCCGGCTTCGAGCCCGGCTCCTGGCCCGTCGCCGCCGCCTGGATCGCCGCGCCGAGGCCCGTGGCCTTGGAGGGGTCGTCCATGAACTGGGGAGGCCCGTAGATGTTGTTCATCCCCTCCTTCGGCCACTCCCGGTCCGTGAGGAGGAACTTCAGGTGGTCGTTCTCGTTGCCCGGGGCCTTCGGGTCGAGGAAGTACTCGGCGTCCGCCGGGTCCTTGCTCATGATGTTGAGCAGGCCGTCCAGCGGGTCGGCGGCGATGTTGGGACGGTGGACGTCCCGGAAGTGCTGCCACTGGTTGGGTTCCTTCTTCTCGATCTCGATCATGTCGTGACCGAGCTCGTTGAGGAACTCCTTGCCGTACCCGTCCGGGTTGCCCTGGCTCATGAGGGTGACCAGGACCTGGTATCCCTGGGTCGGGACGTTGTCGCCGAAGGGGCCGGTGTCCTTGGTGACGTTCTTGTCGCCGAACTCCTTCAGCCCGTCCACGAACGGCCGGTACGCATAGCTGTTCGGGTCCTTCGTGCCCGAGGCGATCGTGTCCGCCAGGCCCGCCTGGATCGACTCGTACAGCTTCTTCTGGTCGGCCGGGATGCCCCGCTCGTTCGCCGCCAGGTTCATGCGGTCCGCGATCGTCAGAGTGTCCTTGGCGCCGAGGCCGTTCAGATACGCCTCGCTGAAGTGCTTGTCGTCGGAGTTCTGCTTCAGCAGGTCGCGGTAGTGCTCCAGCTCCTCCTTCGACGCCTTGCCCTCGCGGACCTTCTCCGACAGGGCGAGCGCCTCCACGGCCTCGACGTCGTTGACCGGCTTGGAGTTGAAGCCGAACGGGGCGGTGCCGTCGGCGCCGGAGGCGTTGAGGAGGGCGACCTTGACGTCGGCGTCGAAGTCGGTGACCGCCTTCACCGCGTCGTTGATCTTGCGCGTGTAGGACATCTCCACTTCCCGCAGATCCGGGTCGTGGCGGATGGTGTACGCCTCCTTGGCGCTGACCTTGCTGAAGTCGTAGCTCGCGCTGCCGGACTCGGAGACCTTCATGCCGGCCGCTATCGCCTCGTCGACCGCCGCCTTGACCCGGCCCTTGAGCTCGGTGAAGGTGCCGTGCGCGTCGCGGAGCAGCGACTCCATCGCGAGCGCCTCCTTCTGAGACGCGTCGAGCTCGTTGCGCGTTATCTGGAAGTTCTGCGCGCTGAACTGCTGGGCCTGGCCGGTCCACAGCGGGTTCTTGGTGGCGACGCTCTGGACCTCCTTCTCGTAGAGGTCCTCGACCTTCTTGAGCTTCTCCGCCATGCTCTTCCAGCCGTCGGCGGCGGTGCTCAGCTTGCCCAGGTCGGTCTGCATGATCTCCTGGTACGTCGGCATCGCGATTCCCCCTAGATTCCCGAGACCTTGGACTGCGTCGGGGCGAAGCTGTACCCCGTCGTCAGGTCGTTGTTCTGGAAGAGCGTCGAGGTGTTCCGCAACGAGCTCTTCTCCGATTCGAGGCGCGCGTTCAGACGCTTCACCTGGCTGTCCCAGTGCTCGTGGGCCTTCTTCAGGCCGCTCGCCGTCTCCCAGCCCTTGAACTCGGCGACAGCGCCGTTGGTGCCCTCGTCGGCCGCGTCCGCGGCGGACTTCAGGTCCGGCTGGATCTGGGTCTCGATGGTGTTGGCGGCGGCCTTCTTCTTGGCCGGCGACGTCGCGAGATCCGGCTGTCCGCCCCCGCCGCCACCCCCGCCCGGGTCGGCGGGCAGCTGGTTGAGCTGCATGCTCGTCGCCTGACGCTCCATGACGGTGCTCTTCTGCTGTGCCCACTCGTCGTCGAACGACACGGATTCCCCCTTGGCTGGCCTTGGGCTGGGATACGGCGATGTTTGCATTTCTGAAGTGCTCACGTCCAACGACGTGTACGGACCGTACGGACCGGTTCCGCCACGACGGTGGCGAAGCCGGTCCGTACGTCACGAGCCTTACCTTTCCGGCATTCGGCCCGTCTGCACCAGCGAAGTCGCCCCGCGCCGCGACACGAAGTACCCGCGGCCCGGCGGCATCGGCCGCGGCCGCGCGTTGCCGAGCAGGTCGCCCTCCGAGGGGTCGCCCGACAGGACCACGCCCTGGGCGCCCAGCTCCTTGATGCGCTGCATGAACGCCTCGTACATCGAGCGCGAGGCGCCCGCGCTGTTGCGCGCGATGATGAAGCGCACGCCGGTGTCCCGGGCGAACGGCAGGTACTCCGCCAGCGGGGCCAGCGGGTTCCCGGCGCTCGTGGCCACCAGGTCGTAGTCGTCGACGATGATGAAGACCTGCGGACCCGACCACCAGCTGCGGTCCCGCAGCTGCTGCGGCGTCACGTCCTGCGGCGGCTGGCGGCGCGCGAAGACGCCCGAGAGCGCCTCCATGTGCATCTGCATGGAGCTCGCCATCGGCGCGTACTCCAGCAGGTGCTCCTCCGGCAGGCTGCCGAGCAGCGCACGGCGGTAGTCGCCCACCACGAGCTTCGCCTCGTCGGGGGAGTAGCGCTCGCCGATCTGCTTGGCGATCAGGCGCAGCAGGTTCGTCTTGCCGGACTCGCTCTCGCCGAAGATGAGGAAGAACGGGTCGGTGTCGAAGTTGACGAAGACCGGCTCGAGCCGCGTCTCGTCGATGCCGATCGCGATGCCGTGCTGCGGGAACTCGAAGCCCTTCGGCAGCCGGTCGGCCGGCAGCTTGTGCGGCAGCAGGCGCACCGGCGGCGTCGCCGGTCCGTGCCAGGCGCCGCGCACGGCCTCGACGAAGGCCGCCGTGCCCGCCGCGAGGTCGTGCGCCGAGCTCGACCCGTCGATCCTCGGCAGCGCGCCCATGAAGTGCAGCTTCTCCGGGACCTGGCCGCGTCCCGGCACGCCCGTCGGCACGTTCGCCGCGACCTTGCGGTCGAACTCGGAGTCCATGACGTCACCGAGCCGCAGCTCCAGACGCCCCAGCATCTGGTCCTTGAGCGCCGCACGGACCTCCATGTAACGGGCCGCGGTGATCACGACGTGGATGCCGTAGCCGAGGCCGCGCGCCGCGAGGTCGGCGACCAGGGACTCCAGGCCCTCGTACTCGTTGCGGAAACCGCCCCAGCCGTCGATGACCAGGAACACGTCGCCCCAGGCCTCGTTCGGCAGCTCGCCCGCCGCCCGCTTGCGCCGGTAGGTGGCGATGGAGTCGATGTTCTGCGAACGGAAGAACTCCTCGCGCCGGTTGAGCACGCCGAGCACCTCGGCGACCGTCCGCCGCACCCGCTCCGGGTCGAGCCGGGACGCCACCCCGCCGACGTGCGGCAGGTCGGCGAGCGAGGACATGCCGCCGCCACCGAAGTCCAGGCAGTAGAACTGCACCTCGGCCGGCGTGTGGGTGAGCGCGAACGACGAGATCAGCGTCCGCATCAGCGTCGACTTGCCGGACTGCGGACCGCCGACCACCATCATGTGGCCCGCCGCGCCCGAGAAGTCCCGGTACAGCACCTCGCGCCGCTGCTCGAACGGCTTGTCGATCAGGCCGAGCGGGACCGTCAGGCCGCCCGGACGCGTGTACTCCGTCGCCGTGAGGCCCCGGTCCGCGGTCTGCGCGAGACCCGGCAGCAGCTGGTCGAGCGACGGCGCCTGGTCGAGCGGCGGCAGCCACACCTGGTGGGCGGGCACGCCCTGGCCCTCCAGCCGGCGCACGATCACGTCGAGGACGGTGTCCGCGAGCGCGTCGTCCTCCTCGGCCCGCTGCGCCGTCAGGTACGCCGGGTCCGGCGCCGCGTACACCACCGGCACCTGCGAGGCCGTGAACAGCGCGGGCCGCCGCTCGATCGGCAGCTGCCCGGCCTCCAGGCGCGGACCGCCCGTGCGGTAGGTGCCCGAGACGTACGCCGCCTTGAAGCGGGTCATCTCGTCCGTACCGAACTTCAGATAGCCCGAACCCGGCACCGACGGCAGGTGGTACGCGTCCGGCACACCGATCGCCGTGCGCGACTCGGCCGCCGAGAAGGTCCGCAGACCGATCCGGTACGACAGGTAGGTGTCCAGGCCGCGCAGCTTGCCCTCCTCCAGGCGCTGCGAGGCCAGCAGCAGGTGCACACCCAGGGAGCGGCCGATGCGGCCGATCTGGATGAACATGTCGATGAAGTCCGGCTTGGCCGTGAGCAGCTCGCTGAACTCGTCGATGACCAGCACGAGCGAGGCCAGCGGCTCCAGGGGCGCACCCGCCGCCCGCGCCTTCTCGTAGTCGTGGATGTTGGCGTAGTTGCCCGCCGAACGCAGCAGCTCCTGGCGCCGCTGCAGCTCGCCGCGGATCGCGTCACCCATGCGGTCGACCAGCGTCAGGTCGTCCGAGAGGTTGGTGATGACGGCCGCCACGTGCGGCATCTGCGACATGCCCGCGAAGGTCGCGCCGCCCTTGAAGTCCGCGAGGACGAAGTTCAGCGTCTCCGAGGAGTGCGTCACCGCGAGGCCGAGGACCAGCGTGCGCAGCAGCTCCGACTTACCGGAACCCGTCGCACCCACGCACAGACCGTGCGGGCCCATGCCCTCCTGCGCGGCCTCCTTCAGGTCGAGCATGACCGGCTGGCCGTCCTCGCCGACACCGATCGGCACCCGCAGCCGCTCCGCCACCGACCGCGGCCGCCAGGTGCGCGCCACGTCCACCGACGCCGCGTCGCCCAGGTTCAGCAGATCCGTGAAGTCCAGGTTGGCGAGCAGCGGCTCGTCGTCGTCCCCGCCGCCCATCCGCAGCGGCGCCAGCTGCCGGGCCAGCGCCTCCGCCGCCTGCGGCGACATGACGTCCGGCACGCCCTCGTACGCGAAACCGCCGCCGGCCTCCAGGCGCAGCCGCCCCGGCCGTACGACCACGGACAGACCGCCGCGCGGCTCGTCCAGCTCGCCGGAGACCACCTCGACGATGGTCACGCCCTGCAGGCCCTCGGCCGCCGCGAACAGCGAGTCCGGCGGCACCATCCCGCCGTCCAGGATCACCACCACATGCGGCTGGTCCAGGACCGGCTGGTTCTCCCGGCTGAACCGCGGCCGGCCGTCCAGCTTCGAACGGATCAGCTGCTCGAGCTCGCCCAGGTCGTCCCCGAAGAGCCGCTTGGTGCCCGCCCCGTCGACGGTGCCCGGCACCTGCGTGTGCGGCAGCCACTTCGTCCAGTCCCAGCGCTCCTGCGCGCCCCGCGCCGCCACCACGGCCAGCATCAGGTCGTCGGGGGAGTGCAGGGTCACCAGCTGCGCCACCAGACCGCGCGCCGCGGACTGCGCCGACTCCGGGTCACCGGAGACCGTCACGTGGTAGAAGGCCCGCAGCGAGACCGCCATCGGCAGCCCGTCCAGCGTTCCGTGCACCGCGAGGAACTGCTGCATCGCGCCCGCGCACAGCGGCTCCAGCTCGTCGACCGGCGCCGTCTCCGGCGCCACGAGCGGCGTCGCCAACTGCTGGGCGCCGAGCCCGATCCGCGCCTGCGCGAAGTCGCTGTCGCCGACCCGGCGCTCCCAGACCCGCGAACCCTCCGCGACCACCGACCACAACTGCTCGGGCGACGGGTGCAGATACAGCTGCGCGTCCCGCTGCCTGCGCGCGGTGCGCCGCACCGTACGCCGGGTCTGGGCGAGGTATTTGAGGTAGTCCCGCCGGACATCGGCCATTTGCCCCTGCGACCCCCGGCGGAATCTCACGAACTGGGCGATCGCCATGCCGACCGTCGACGCCAGCATCAGCGTGCCCATGATCCGCATGATCGGCGACGGCGTCATGAAGAAGAACACCACCGAGGAGCCCATGCCGAGCATCGGCAGGAGCTGCATCAGGGCCGACTCCTGCTGTCCCCGCGGCAGTTCCGGCGGAGACTCCAGGACCAGTTCCTCACTGGGTACTTCCGGAGGAAGGGACCTCGGCGGGCGTTTGACGACGATCTGGCTCACCGGCGCATCAATCCCTCGTTACGGGCGGGCTCGTGGAGGGAACTTCCGCACCGGCGCCCCCGTCGGCTGTGTGCAATGCGGACCCCCGAGACGACCAGGATCCTACTTGCAGCGACTGACACCGGTGCCCGGTAGGGTGGCCCGGCATCGTGCGCAACCGCGAATCAGGGGGTCCAGACACGTGAGTACGACCGCAGCGACCGGTTTCTGCCGCGTCACCGTCGTGGCGCCGGACAGCCGCATCGACGTCGCACTCCCCGAGGACATCGCCGTCGCCGACGTCTACCCGGAGATCCTTCGGCTCACCGGCCAGACCCAGCCGGCCGGCGCCCCCACCGGCTACCACCTGGTCCGCCGCGACGGTTCGGTCCTCGACGGCGCCCGCACCCTCGCCGCCCAGCAGGTCCTCGACGGCGAGGTGCTCTCGCTGCGCCCCTTCGCGCAGTCCCTGCCGCCGGCCGTCTACGACGACGTCTCCGACGCCGTCGCCTCCGCCGTCACCCGCGACCGGCACCTGTGGAGCGACGAACTGCTGCGCGGCGCCGGACTCGTCGGCGGCGTCCTGCTCCTCGTCCTCATGGGCTTCGTGCTCTGGTTCGCCGACCCGGTCCGCCACGACATGCACAGCCTGCCCGGCATCATCGCCGGCGCGGCCGGCGTGCTGCTGACCGCCTTCGCCGGCGTCCGCGCCCGCGTCTACGGCGACCGGGCCACCGCCGTCGCCCTCGGTCTCGGCGCACTGCCGCTGCTGCTGATTGCCGGGTCCGGGATCATCGCCCCCGACGCGGGCCAGGGCCCCGGCCGGCTCCAGTTCCTGCTGGGCTGCGTCACCGTCCTGGTCGTCTCGGTCGCCCTCGTCGCGCTCACCCCGAGCGGCGACGCCCCCTTCGTCGCCGCGACCTTCCTGGCCGCCGTCGGCACCCTCGCCACGTTCGTCGCCATCCTCACCGAGGCGTCCGCCACCCAGACCGCCTCGGTCTGCGTGCCGGTCGCCATCGGCCTGGTCGCCTTCCTGCCCGGCCTCTCCGCCCGCTTCGCGCGCCTGCCCATCGGCTACGCCTCCCCGCGCAGCGCCGCCGACGACGAGTTCCTCGGCGACCCGCACCAGCCGTCCCACGAGCAGGCCCAGCCGGTCGACGGCGAGCGCATCGCCCTGCAGGCCCGCCGAGGTCACGAGATGCTGCTCGGCCTGGTCGGCGGCTGCGCGGCGGTCGTCGTCGGCTCCTGCGCCGTCCTCGGCTTCGCCGGGAACGTGTGGGGCCAGCTCCTCGCCCTGGCCGCCGGCCTCGCGATGCTGCTGCGGGCCCGGCTCTTCCGCTACACCGCCCAGGTCACCTGCGTCCTGGTGGCCGGCCTCGCCGCCATCGCCCTGCTGGTCCTCGGCCTCTCCCTCAACCCGCCGGTCGACCTGGTCAAGGACCTGCTCATCTACGGCGACCGCGGCGGCCTGGACATCCGTACGATCTGGCTGTCCGCGGCCGTCGCCGCCGGCGCCGCGCTGGTCACCGCAATCGGCCTGATCATCCCGCGCAAGGGCCTCTCCCCCTTCTGGGGCCGGCTGCTCGACCTCACCGAGGGCTTCGTCCTGCTCTCCCTGGTCCCGCTCTGCCTCGCCGTCCTGGACGTCTTCATGCGGGCCCGCTCCCTGACCGGCTGAGCGGCGGGCCGGGCGGCCGGGGCTCCCGTCCGGGGCGTAGCCGCGAGCTGGTACGCTGTGTGACGGCCGTTTGTGTACGCGCTCCCGGAAAGCCACGGACCTCCGTGATCGGGGAGCAGCGCTCATCGGACCTTCGCTCCCGAGTCACGGAAGTTTCCCCTGAGACCAAGACCAGGGGCACTCGTGGGCGCACGAACCAGAGGAGATCCGCGTGGCTCTCGACGCCGCCGTCAAGAAGCAGATCATGGCCGAGTTCGGCACCAAGGAGGGCGACACCGGCTCCCCCGAGGTCCAGGTCGCGATGCTGTCCCGCCGCATCTCGGACCTGACCGAGCACCTCAAGACCCACAAGCACGACCACCACTCCCGTCGTGGTCTGCTGATCCTGGTCGGCCAGCGCCGCCGCCTGCTGCAGTACCTGGCCAAGAAGGACATCCAGCGCTTCCGTACGCTGGTCGACCGCCTCGGCATCCGCCGCGGTGCGGCCGGCGGCGCCAAGTAAAGACGCCGTGAAGGGAGCGGTTCCCACTTTCAGGGGGCCGCTCCCTTTGCTGTACGTGCGCGAAGTACCCACCGGCATTTAGTCTGGTCACACAACGCCACACCAACGCGCGAGAAGCAGCCGGCACGCCGCCGGTCCTCGGTAGTGGCCCCCGGGCATCGTCCCCGGGTGCTTCGATCGAAGACCGGCCCCGCCACGACAGCGCTTCTCCCGCACCGCCCCGAGCCATACGGGCACGGGGCGCAAAGACGCAAACGTAGGAGAAACCGCTAGTGGAGAACGAGACCCACTACGCCGAGGCCGTCATCGACAACGGCACCTTCGGCACCCGCACCATCCGCTTCGAGACCGGCCGCCTCGCCAAGCAGGCCGCCGGCTCCGCCGTCGCCTACCTGGACGACGACACCATGGTCCTCTCGGCCACCACGGCCTCGAAGAAGCCCAAGGACCAGCTCGACTTCTTCCCCCTGACGGTCGACGTCGAGGAGCGGATGTACGCGGCCGGCAAGATCCCCGGCTCCTTCTTCCGCCGGGAGGGCCGCCCCTCCGAGGACGCGATCCTCACCTGCCGCCTGATCGACCGACCGCTGCGCCCGTCCTTCAAGAAGGGCCTGCGCAACGAGATCCAGATCGTCGAGACGATCATGGCGCTCAACCCCGATCACCTCTACGACGTGATCGCCATCAACGCCGCCTCCTGCTCCACGCAGCTGGCCGGCCTGCCCTTCTCCGGCCCGATCGGCGGCACCCGTGTCGCCCTGATCAAGGGCCAGTGGGTCGCGTTCCCGACGCACACCGAGCTCGAGGACGCCGTCTTCGACATGGTCGTCGCCGGTCGCGTCCTGGAGGACGGCGACGTCGCGATCATGATGGTCGAGGCCGAGGCCACCGAGAAGACCATCGAGCTCGTCAAGGGCGGCGCCGAGGCGCCGACCGAGGAGATCGTGGCCGCCGGCCTCGAGGCCGCGAAGCCCTTCATCAAGGTCCTGTGCAAGGCGCAGTCGGACCTCGCCGCCAAGGCCGCCAAGCCCACCGGCGAGTTCCCGGTCTTCCTCGACTACCAGGACGACGTCCTGGAGGCGCTCACCGCCGCCGTCAAGAGCGAGCTCGCCCAGGCGCTCACCATCGCCGGCAAGCAGGAGCGCGAGACCGAGCTCGACCGCATCAAGGAGCTCGCCGCCGAGAAGCTCCTCCCGGCCTTCGAGGGCCGCGAGAAGGAGATCTCGGGCGCCTACCGCGCGCTGACCAAGAAGCTGGTCCGCGAGCGGATCATCAAGGACAAGGTCCGTATCGACGGCCGCGGCATCACGGACATCCGTACGCTCGCCGCCGAGGTCGAGGCCATCCCGCGCGTGCACGGCTCGGCGCTGTTCGAGCGTGGCGAGACCCAGATCCTGGGCGTCACCACCCTCAACATGCTCCGCATGGAGCAGCAGCTGGACACCCTCTCCCCGGTGACCCGCAAGCGCTACATGCACAACTACAACTTCCCGCCGTACTCCGTCGGCGAGACCGGCCGCGTGGGCTCGCCCAAGCGCCGCGAGATCGGCCACGGCGCGCTCGCCGAGCGCGCCATCGTGCCGGTGCTGCCGACGCGCGAGGAGTTCCCGTACGCGATCCGTCAGGTGTCCGAGGCCCTCGGCTCCAACGGCTCGACGTCCATGGGCTCGGTCTGCGCCTCCACCATGTCGCTGCTGAACGCCGGTGTGCCGCTGAAGGCCCCCGTCGCCGGCATCGCCATGGGTCTGATCTCCGAGGAGATCGACGGCCAGACGCACTACGTCGCCCTCACCGACATCCTCGGTGCGGAGGACGCCTTCGGCGACATGGACTTCAAGGTCGCCGGCACCAAGGAGTTCGTGACCGCCCTCCAGCTCGACACCAAGCTGGACGGCATCCCGGCCTCCGTCCTGGCCGCGGCCCTGAAGCAGGCCCGTGACGCCCGCCTCCACATCCTCGACGTGATGATGGAAGCGATCGACACCCCGGACGAGATGTCCCCGAACGCCCCGCGGATCATCACCGTCAAGATCCCGGTGGACAAGATCGGTGAGGTCATCGGCCCCAAGGGCAAGATGATCAACCAGATCCAGGAGGACACCGGCGCCGAGATCACGATCGAGGACGACGGCACCATCTACATCGGTGCCCAGGTCGGCTCGCAGGCCGAGGCCGCCCGCGCCACGATCAACGGCATCGCCAACCCGACCATGCCGGAGGTCGGCGAGCGCTACCTGGGTACGGTCGTGAAGACCACCACCTTCGGTGCCTTCGTCTCCCTGCTCCCCGGCAAGGACGGCCTGCTGCACATCTCGCAGATCCGCAAGCTCGCCGGTGGCAAGCGCGTGGAGAACGTCGAGGACGTGCTCGCGATCGGCTCCAAGGTCCAGGTCGAGATCGCCGAGATCGACCAGCGCGGCAAGCTCTCCCTGATCCCCGTGATCGAGGGCGAGGGCGACGAGACGAAGGACGACACCGACCAGTGACGTCCCGCAGTTCCGCGACGACGGCCCGCCCCTCTTCCGAGGGGCGGGCCGTCGCCCGTACCCAAACGCTCCTCCCGGGCAAGGACGGCATCGGCACGGTCCGGCGCACCACCCTCCCCGGCGGCCTCCGCATCGTCACCGAGACCCTGCCCTCCGTGCGCTCCGCCACCTTCGGCATCTGGGCGCACGTGGGCTCCCGGGACGAGACCCCGGCGCTCAACGGCGCCACCCACTACCTGGAGCACCTCCTCTTCAAGGGCACCCGCGAGCGGTCCGCCCTCGACATCTCCGCCGCGATCGACGCGGTCGGCGGCGAGATGAACGCCTTCACGGCGAAGGAGTACACCTGCTACTACGCCCGGGTCCTGGACACCGACCTGCCGCTGGCGATCGACGTCGTCTGCGACATGCTCACCGGCTCGCTGATCCTCGAGGAGGACGTCGACGTCGAGCGCGGGGCGATCCTCGAAGAGATCGCGATGACCGAGGACGACCCGGGCGACGTGGTCCACGACCTGTTCGCCCGGACCATGTTCGGCGACACCCCGCTGGGCCGCCCGGTGCTCGGCACCGTGGAGACGGTCACCGCCCTCGACCGGGCCCGGATCGCCCGCTTCTACAAGAAGCACTACGACCCGACCCACCTGGTCGTCGCCGCCGCCGGCAACGTCGACCACGCCACGGTGGTACGCCAGGTCCGCCGCGCCTTCGAGAAGGCCGGCGCCCTCACCCGTACCGACGCCGTCCCGGTCGCCCCGCGCGAGGGACGGCGCACCATCCGCACGGCGGGCAAGGTCGAGCTGCTCGGCCGCAAGACCGAGCAGGCCCACCTGGTGCTCGGCATGCCGGGCCTGGCCCGCACCGACGAGCGCCGCTGGGCGCTCGGCGTGCTGAACACCGCCCTCGGTGGCGGCATGTCCTCCCGCCTCTTCCAGGAGGTCCGGGAGAAGCGCGGTCTGGCCTACAGCGTCTACTCGTACACCTCCGGATTCGCCGACTGCGGCCTGTTCGGCGTGTACGCGGGCTGCCGGCCCAGCCAGATCCACGACGTACTGCGGATCTGCCGGGACGAGCTCGACAAGGTCGCCACCGACGGACTGACCGACGAGGAGATCGCCCGCGCCATCGGCCAGCTCTCCGGCTCGACGGTCCTCGGCCTGGAGGACACCGGCGCGCTGATGAACCGCATCGGCAAGAGCGAGCTGTGCTGGGGCGCCCAGATGTCCGTCGACGACATGCTGGCCAGGATCGCCGAGGTCACCCCCGACGAGGTGCGCGAGGTGGCCCGCGATGTACTGGAGCAGCGGCCCTCGCTGTCGGTGATCGGCCCGCTGAAGGACAAGCAGGCGGACCGCCTCCACCAAGCGGTCTCCTGAATCTCCTGCCCCACCAGTCCCTAAGGAAGAGCAATGAGCAAGCTGCGCGTGGCGGTCCTCGGAGCCCAGGGCCGTATCGGCTCGGAGGCGGTCAAGGCGGTCGAGGCCGCCGAGGACATGGAACTGGTCGCGGCCCTCGGCCGCGGCGACAAGCTGGAGTCGCTCGTCGAGGCGGATGCCCAGGTCGTCGTCGAGCTGACCACCCCCGCCTCGGTCATGGGCAACCTCGACTTCTGCGTGCGCCACGGCATGCACGCGGTCGTCGGGACCACCGGCTGGACCGACGAGCGCCTCGCGCAGCTGAGTGGCTGGCTCGACCAGTCCCCGCAGACCGGTGTCCTGATCGCTCCGAACTTCTCCATCGGCGCGGTCCTCACCATGAAGTTCGCGCAGATCGCGGCCCCGTACTTCGAGTCCGTCGAGGTCGTCGAGCTGCACCACCCGAACAAGGTGGACGCCCCCTCCGGCACCGCCACCCGCACCGCCCAGCTGATCGCCGAGGCCCGGTCGAAGGCAGGCTGCGCCCCGCAGCCCGACGCCACGACCACCGCCCTGGACGGGGCGCGCGGCGCCGACGTGGACGGCGTGCCCGTCCACGCCGTACGCCTCCGGGGCCTGCTGGCCCACCAGGAGGTGCTGCTCGGCGGGGAGGGCGAGACCCTCACCGTCCGGCACGACTCGCTGCACCACTCCAGCTTCATGCCGGGCATCCTCCTGGGCGCCCGCCGCGTGACGACCGCCCCGGGCCTCACCTTCGGCCTGGAACACTTCCTGGACCTGGGCTGACGGTCATGGGCGGAAAGATCACGTACGTCTTCCTCGCCACCGTCCTCGTCCTCGTCTTCGGGGTCGTGGGGATGGAGGGCGTCCTGCTCCTGCTGACCGGTGAGCCGGCGGCCATGGGCATGGGCGCGGTGGCGTTCCTGCTGCCGCTGGTCGGCGGCTGGTTCCTGTGGAAGAACACCCGCTTCGCGCGCAAGGCCAACCGCCTGGCCGCGGAGCTGGAGGCCGAGGGCGGGCTGCCGGTCGACGAGCTGAAGCGCACGGCGGGCGGCCGCATCGACCGCGACTCTGCCGACGAGGTGTTCGCCCGGCGCAAGGCCGAGACGGAGGACTCGCCGGACGACTGGCGCTGCTGGTTCCGGCTCGCGGTGGCCTACCACGACGCCCGTGACACCCCGCGCGCCCGCAAGGCGATGCAGCGCGCGATCACCCTGCGGGAAGGCCGTACGGCCGGCGTCTAGCGGGCTTCGGTGGCCGTGTGGTCCGCGTACTCCGCGTTCCACGCCTCGATGGTGTCCGCGGCGCGGTCGAAGGCCTCGACGCGGGAGAGGAAGTCGGCGTTGTGATCGGTGAGCAGGGGAGCCTGCTCACCGTCCGGCCGTACGAGGACGAGGGCCTGGCCCTGCACCGTGCGGGGGAGTCCCAGCCAGCGCACGGGCTGCTGCACGGTGCGTACGGCGGCGACCTGCCGCCACGGCACGGTCCTCGTCGCGAAGAAGGCGATGTGCCGCAGCCCGGCCCGGCTCACCCACACGCCCATGCGCAGCAGGCGCAGGGCGACGCAGATGATCACCGCGGCCAGGCCGAAGGTGAACAGGGCCCCGCCGAACGACCCCGCGACGGCGATGATGACGGCGGCGAGCAGCACGAACGAGGCCAGCAGCAGCGCGACCGCGGCCAGCCCCACTCGCCACGGACCCGGCCGGTACGGCCGACGCCACTGGTCGTGGTCGTCGAACGGCAGCGCGATGTCATCGGTCGTGTCAAAAGCACGGTCGGCCGTCAGAAAGGGCAGGGGCACGACAGATCCTCACTCACAAGCACGTTCGCTGGGCTGTGCCCGGTGAGGCTACCTCAGCGGCCTTCGGAAGCCTCGGACTGCTGCTGGTGCCCGCTCGCGTCACCGGGTTGCAGGGACGGCATGCCGAAGACCAGTGAGCCGACGAGACCGGCGACGACGGTCAGCCCGATCAGCGTACGGCCGAGGATCTGGGAGGGGGTGGCCCGCTCGCGAGGCGGGGGAGTGACGTTACTGCGGAAGCGGTCGGACTCCGCGACGAACGCGAACGGGACGGCCTCTCGCCGGCGCGACATCAGGGGCACTCTCCTTTGGATCACAGTGCGGGGTGCGGTCACAGGTACAGACGATCGAACCGAGGGTTTGGTGCCGTTTTTTCATCAAAGCGGCCCAATCGGCTCATGCCGCTGCCTCACGTCGCCTTCCCCAAGAACGGCCGTGTGACGCCGTAGCGGACTTATGTACGAACTTCCGATGCGAAGTGTCCGTATTGCGACGTTTCGTGAAGTTCATCTAGGCTGATCAAACGGACCCGGCACTGCTTGAACCCCCGAGCAGGCAGTGCCGGGCTCCTCTTATCGCGTCCCCCGAGGGGACCCCCGGCGCTGAGCAGCGAGTAGCGTGTTACCCATGGCTCCGATCTCCACTCCGCAGACCCCCTTCGGGCGGGTCCTCACCGCCATGGTCACGCCCTTCACGGCGGACGGCGCAATCGACCTCGACGGCGCCCAGCGACTCGCCGCCCACCTCGTGGACGCGGGCAACGACGGCCTGGTCGTCAACGGCACCACGGGCGAGTCGCCCACCACCACCGACGCGGAGAAATCGCAGCTCGTACGGGCCGTACTGGAGGCGGTCGGCGACCGCGCCCACGTCGTCGCCGGCATCGGAACCAACGACACCCACCACACCCTCGAACTCGCGCGCGCCGCCGAGCGCGACGGCGCACACGGCCTGCTCGCCGTCACGCCGTACTACAACAAGCCCCCACAGGAGGGCCTGTACCGGCACTTCTCGGCCATCGCCGACGCCACCGAGCTGCCGGTGATGCTCTACGACATCCCCGGCCGCAGCGGCGTCCCCATCGACACCGAGACCATCGTCCGGCTCGCCGAGCACCCCCGGATCGTCGCCAACAAGGACGCCAAGGGCGACCTCGGCCGCGCCAGCTGGGCCATCGCCCGCTCCGGCCTCGCCTGGTACTCCGGCGACGACATGCTCAACCTGCCGCTGCTCTCGGTCGGCGCCTGCGGCTTCGTCTCCGTCGTCGGCCACGTCGTCACCCCGGAGCTCCGCGCCCTCCTCGAGGCGTACCTGGCCGGCGACGTCCAGAAGGCCACCGAGGTCCACCAGCGGCTGCTCCCGGTCTTCACCGGCATGTTCCGCACCCAGGGCGTCATCACCACCAAGGCCGCCCTCGCCCTCCAGGGCCTCCCGGCCGGCCCCCTGCGCCTGCCGCTCGTGGAACTCTCCGACCAGGAGACCGCTCAGCTCAAGGTCGATCTGGCCGCCGGCGGGGTACAGATCTGACAACGGACTTCACAACAGAAGACGCGTAACTGAACAGAACCGAAAACAACAGCAAGTGCACGATTGTCATGCGCGCCACGTGCCGAGCCGGTACGTGGCGCGTGTGGTGAGGAGAGACTTTTGAGCCATCCGCATCCTGAACTCGGCGCCCCGCCGAAGCTGCCCAAGGGTGGCCTCCGCGTCACCGCGCTCGGCGGCCTCGGTGAGATCGGCCGGAACATGACGGTCTTCGAATTCGACGGCCGTCTGCTGATCGTCGACTGCGGCGTCCTCTTCCCCGAGGAGGAGCAGCCCGGCATCGACCTGATCCTGCCCGACTTCACCACCCTCCAGGACCGCCTCGACGACATCGAGGGCATCGTCCTGACCCACGGCCACGAGGACCACATCGGTGCCGTGCCGTACCTGCTCCGTATGAAGCAGGACATCCCGCTCATCGGCTCCAAGCTGACCCTCGCCCTCATCGAGGCCAAGCTCCAGGAGCACCGCATCCGCCCCTACACCCTCGAGGTGTCCGAGGGGCAGCGCGAGCGGTTCGGGCCCTTCGACTGCGAATTCATCGCCGTCAACCACTCCATCCCCGACGCCCTGGCCGTCGCCATCCGCACCCCCGCGGGCATGGTCGTCCACACCGGCGACTTCAAGATGGACCAGCTGCCGCTGGACAACCGCCTCACCGACCTGCACGCCTTCGCGCGCCTGAGCGAGGAGGGCATCGACCTCCTGCTCACGGACTCGACGAACGCCGAGGTCCCGGGCTTCACCCCGCACGAGCGCGACATCTCCAACGTCCTGCGGAACGTCTTCGCCAACGCCCAGAAGCGCATCATCGTGGCCAGCTTCGCCAGCCACGTGCACCGCATCCAGCAGATCCTGGACGCCGCCCACGAGTACGGCCGCAGGGTCGCCTTCGTCGGCCGCTCCATGGTCCGCAACATGGGCATCGCCCGCGACCTCGGCTACCTGCGGGTCCCCGCCGGCCTGGTCGTCGACGTGAAGACGCTCGACGACCTCCCGGACGACGAGATCGTGCTGGTCTGCACGGGCTCGCAGGGCGAGCCGATGGCCGCCCTCTCCCGGATGGCCAACCGCGACCACCAGATCCGGATCGTCCCCGGCGACACGGTGATCCTGGCGTCCTCGCTCATCCCGGGCAACGAGAACGCGGTCTACCGCGTGATCAACGGCCTGACCCGCTGGGGCGCCAACGTCGTCCACAAGGGCAACGCCAAGGTCCACGTTTCGGGCCACGCCTCGGCCGGCGAGCTGCTGTACTTCTACAACATCTGCAAGCCGAAGAACCTCATGCCGGTCCACGGCGAATGGCGCCACCTGCGCGCCAACGCCGAGCTCGGCGCGATGACGGGTATCCCCAAGGACCACATCGTCATCGCCGAGGACGGCGTCGTCGTCGACCTGGTCGACGGCCGCGCCCGCATCACCGGCAAGGTCCAGGCCGGATACGTGTACGTCGACGGCCTCTCGGTCGGCGACGTCACCGAGACCTCCCTGAAGGACCGCCGCATCCTCGGCGAGGAGGGCATCATCTCCGTCTACGTCGTCGTCGACTCGACGACCGGCAAGATCGTCGGTGGCCCCCACGTCCACGCCAGGGGCTCCGGCATCGAGGACTCCGCCTTCGACGCGGTGCTCCCCAAGATCGACCAGGCCCTGAACAAGTCCGCCCAGGACGGCGTGGTCGAGGCGCACCAGCTCCAGCAGCTGATCCGCCGCACGGTCGGCAAGTGGGTCTCCGACACCTACCGCCGCCGCCCGATGATCCTCCCGGTGGTCGTGGAGGTCTGACCCGACGGCCCGTCACCAGGAGCGGGGCGCCTCGATTTGCATCGGGGCGCCCCGCTCCAGTACGTTTACGGCTCCGCCAGAACGGGAAACGCCGGGCACCGCCGTGTGTCAGGAGAGTGAACCGGGAGGCGGGAAATCCGACTCAGAAGTTCTGATAAAGTCGGAACGCGCCGAAGGGCCCGAAACGACGAAAGTCGAATAGGACCCGGAAAGCACCGAGGAAATCGGATCGGAAAGATCTGATAGAGTCGGAAACGAAGGAAGCGC
>NZ_JBIBCP010000005.1:0-29042 GCF_042901205.1 Streptomyces sp. NPDC012769
TCCCTTTCGCTTTCGCTCCGGGCCCTTCCGGCGGTTCCGACTCTATCAGATCCTTTCGGGCCTGATTCCCAGTCAGCGGGAGTTGTCTTCGCGGCTGTTGGGCCGTTCCGACGTCTCAAACTCTAGCGGATTTCCCCGGCGGCTCATAATCGAGCCTTTCGAAATGAATTTCGGCATGCCGATATTCATCCCGGTAGGGAGATCGTGCGGAGTTGAGTGCCGCTACTGCGGCGGGATCGGCTGTCGGAGAACCGTTACGGCCCCGCGACAACTCGGAGAACACTACGCATCCCCGAGGGGCGTGTCAAGGGCCCCCTGGGGAGCCCTCAGACCCGGTCCGTCAGTCCAGGTCCGTCAGTCGGCCGCCGGCGTCCGGCTGGGTCAGCTCCACCCGGCGGAGCAGGCGGATCAGCATCTCGCCCAGGAGGCCGCGCTCCTCCGTGGAGAGGTCCTGGAGGAGCTCCTCCTCGAAGTCGGTCGCCATGCGCATGGCCTCGAGCCACTTCTGGCGGCCCTCGTCCGTCAGCTCGACGATCACGCGGACCCGGTTGTTCTCGTCGCGGTCGCGGGTGACCAGGCCCTCGCCGGCCATGCGGTCGATGCGGTGGGTCATCGCGGCCGGGGTGAGGCCGAGGCGCTTGGCCAGTTCGCCGGGGCCCAGGCGGTAGGGGGCGCCGGAGAGGACCAGGGTCTTGAGGACCTCCCACTCGGCGTTGCTGATGCCGAGGTCGGCGACCTGGCGGCCGTACGCCACGTTCATCCGGCGGTTCAGCCGGCCCAGGGCGGAGACGACCTTCTCGACCTGGGGGTCGAGGTCGCGGAACTCGCGCTGGTAGGCGGCGATCTGCTCGTCGAGGCTCGGCTCCTGGGGGGCCTGGGAGCCGGACGGCGCGGGGGTGTCGGACATGCGGCCGAGTATTCCATGGAGCTCGTTGGCCTTGAAGTCCTTCCATGTGTATTGTTAAGCATCGAACTTTAGTGTTGAAGTCTTCAGGGTTCAGGGCTACAGACCTGAACCCGCGACCGAAGTGGGTGAGCGTGACCAAGGCGATGGGCGCGGCGATGCGCCGGATTCAGGCAGGCAGCGCGCTGAGCGCGTTCGGACTCGGCTTCACCGTGCCGTACCTCTATGTGTACGTCGCTCAGGTGCGGGATCTGGGTGCGGGCACGGCGGGTGTCGTCCTGGCCGTCTTCGCCATGGCCGCCCTGCTCGTCCTGCCCTTCAGCGGGCGGGCCATCGACCGGCGCGGTCCGGTGCCCGTGCTGCTGGTGGCCTCGCTGCTGGCCGCGCTCGGCGCCCTGGGGATGGGCTTCGCGTCCTCGGTGCCCGGGGCCGTCGGTGCCGCGGCGCTGCTGGGTGCCGGCACGGCGGTGATGCAGCCGGCGCTCGCGACGATGATCGTGTGGTGCTCGACGCCGTCCACCCGTACCCGCTCGTTCGCCATGCAGTTCTTCCTGCAGAACCTCGGCCTCGGTGTCGGCGGTCTGATCGGCGGCCAGCTGGTCGACGAGAGCCGTCCCGGCAGCTTCCTGCTGCTGTTCTCGATCGAGTCGGCGATGTTCCTGGTGCTCGCGGGCATCGTGCTGACCGTGCGGATGCCGGGATCGCCGGCCCTCCAGGGCGCGCGGCCGGCGGCCGGCAAGGGCGGCGGCGCCGTGCGGGCACTGCTCGGGCACAAGGCGATGGTGCAGCTCTGCGTGCTGGGCTTCGTGCTCTTCTTCGCGTGCTACGGACAGTTCGAGTCGGGTCTCGCCGCGTACGGCACGGAAGCCGCCGGGATCGCGCCGTCGACGCTCGGCATCGCCCTGGCCGCCAACACGGCGGTCATCGTGGCCGCGCAGTTCCTGGTGCTGAAGTTCGTCGAGCGCCGCAAGCGGACCCGGGTCATCGCCGCGGTGGGCCTGATCTGGGCCGTGGCGTGGCTGTTCGCCGGGTACGCGGGGCTCGGCCACGGCAGCCAGGCGATGGCGACGGCGGCGTTCGTCTCCACGTACGCCCTGTTCGGTCTGGGTGAGGCCATGCTGTCGCCGACGGTCGCGCCCCTGGTGGCGGACCTGGCGCCGGAGTCGATGGTCGGGACGTACAACTCGGCCTTCGCCCTGGTGAAGCAGCTGGCGCTGGCGGTCGGTCCCGCGGTCGGCGGGCCCATGGGTGCCTCGCTGCACGGGCCGTACATCGTCACCTTCGTCCTGTTCTCGCTCGGCATCACCGTGCTGGCGGTCCGGCTCGGCCGGCGGCTGACGCCGGAGCAGAACCAGCCGTCGCTCGCCGCCAGGCCGTCGAAGATCGTCGCGCGGCACGAGCCGGCGAAGGAGCCCGCCGCCGCCTGATCCGTACGGATCAGTCCGGCAGGGCGAACTCGCACCACACCGCTTTGCCGCCGCCCGGGGTGCGGCGGCTGCCCCAGGACGAGGCGATCGTCGCGATGATCGAGATTCCGCGACCCGCCTCGTCCTCCGTTTCCGCCCTGCGGCGGCGCGGCAGATGGTCGTCGCCGTCCGTGACCTCGATGATCAGGCGGCGGTCGGTGCGGCGCAGCCGCAGCCGCATGGGCGGGGTGCCGTGCTGGAGGGAGTTCGCCACCAGCTCGCTGGTGGCGAGGACGCCGAGGTCGCGCAGCTCCACCGGGAAGCGCCAGCTGGCGAGGACGCCGGAGGCGAAGGCACGCGCGCGTGGTGCCGCCTCGACGCCGCCGAGGAGCTCCAGGGCCGCGTTGTGGAACAGCTCGGCGTCGGGTCCCTTGCGGGCCGGGTGCTGGAGCACGAGGACGGCGACGTCGTCGTCGTGCTCGGCGGTGACACCGAGGGAGCGGAGCAGGCGGTCGCAGACGACCTGGGGCGTGCCGGTGGCGCCGGACAGGGCGCGCTCCAGGGCGGCGACGCCCTCGTCGATGTCCTCGCGGCGCCGCTCGACGAGGCCGTCGGTGTAGAGGACGGCGGTGGAGCCGGGCGGCAGGGCGATGGTGCCGGAGGTGTGGAGCCAGCCGCCGGTGCCGAGCGGAGGCCCGGTGGGGTCCTCGGCGCGGCGGACGGTGCCGTCCTCGTCCCGGACGAGGATCGGGAGGTGGCCGGCGGAGGCGTAGACGAGCTTGCCCTCGTTGGGGTCGTGGACGGCGTAGACGCAGGTGGCGATCTGGCTGGCGTCGATCTCGGCGGCGAGGCCGTCGAGGAGCTGGAGGACCTCGTGCGGCGGCAGGTCGAGGCGGGCGTAGGCGCGGACGGCGGTGCGGAGCTGGCCCATGACGGCGGCGGCGCGGACGCCGCGTCCCATGACGTCGCCGATGACGAGGGCGGTGCGGCCGGCGCCGAGGGTGATGACGTCGTACCAGTCGCCGCCGACCGCCGCGTCCGTGCCGCCTGGCTGGTACGTGGCGGCGATGCGCAGGTCGTCGGGCTGTTCCAGCTCCTGCGGGAGCAGGGAGCGCTGGAGGGTGACGGCGGTCTCGCGGTGGCGGCGCTCGCTGGCGCGGAGCCGCTCGGCGGCCTCGGCGTGGTCGGTGACGTCGGCGGCGTGGACGAGGACGCCGCCGTCGGCGAGTCGCGGGCTCTCCACGGGCAGGCAGGTGACGGTGTAGGAGCCGCCGTCCTGGGTGCGGCGGGACTTGACCGTGCGGGGCTTGCCGCTGCGCAGGACCTGGTCGAGGAGCGGGAGCAGGCCGAGCTCCTCCGCCTCGGGGCAGGTGTCGGCGACGGTTGCTCCGGCGGGCCGGGGGCCGAAGGCGGCGGCGTACGCGTCGTTGACGTACGCGATGCGGTGCTCCGGGCCGTACACGAGCGCGACCAGGCCGGGGAGCCGGCCGACGATCTCGCGGACGGTGAAGTCCTCCAGGGCGGGGACGTCTGCGGCGGCTTCGGCGGGGTGGTCCGGCCGGGGCCCGTACTCACCGCGGGCCGCGGGCACGGCGCCTTCCGTCCCGCGGGCCGCCGCTCGGCGCTGCGTACCGGGGAGACGGGCGCTCCAACGGGTGAAGTTCACGGATCTGTATGCCTCGTGGTGTCGTTGCCGTGCAGAGTCACTCTGTGCAGGTGTGAGCCCACCTATGGTCACACGTCCAGTGTGGACGAGTGCACTGACAGTGATGTCAGGCCGAAGACTCACCCGGGGTATCGCCCGGGGACTTGTCCTTCGGCGCGGGGGGCGGTGCGGCGGCGAGTTCGAATTCGGCCCTGGGGTGTTCCAGGGAGCCGAGGGAGACGATCTCGCGTTTGAACAGGCCGGACAGGGTCCATTCGGCCAGGACGCGAGCCTTGCGGTTGAAGGTGGGGACCCGGCTGAGATGGTAGGCGCGGTGCATGAACCAGGCCGGGTAGCCCTTGAGTTTGCGGCCGTAGACATGGGCGACGCCCTTGTGGAGGCCGAGGGAGGCGACGGAGCCGGCGTACTTGTGGCCGTATTCCTTGAGCGGCTGACCGCGCAGGGATGCGGCGATGTTCTCGGCGAGCACCTTGGTCTGGCGGACGGCGTGCTGGGCGTTGGGCGCGCACTCGCGGCCGGGCTCGTCGGCGGTGATGTCGGGGACGGCGGCGGCGTCGCCGGCGGCCCAGGCGTGTTCGACTCCGTCGACGGTGAGGTGCGCGGTGCAGACGAGCCGGCCGCGTTCGTTGCGGGGCAGGTCGGTGGCGGCGAGGAGCGGCGCGGGTTTGACGCCGGCGGTCCACACGACGGTACGGGTGGGCAGACGGGTGCCGTCGGAGAGGACGGCGACGCGGTTCTCGCAGGATTCGAGGCGGGTGCCGAGGCGGACGTCGATGTTGCGGGCGCGCAGCTCGCGGATGGCGTAGCGGCCCATCTCCTCGCCGACCTCGGGCAGGATCCGTTCGGTGGCCTCGACGAGGACCCAGCGCAGGTCCTCGGGCTTGAGGTTGTGGTAGTAGCGGGCCGTGTAGCGGGCCATGTCCTCGAGTTCGGCGAGGGCCTCGACGCCCGCGTAGCCGCCGCCGACGAAGACGAAGGTGAGGGCGGCGTCGCGGAGGGCGGGGTCGCGGGTGGAGGAGGCGATGTCCATCTGTTCGATGACGTGGTTGCGCAGGCCGATGGCCTCCTCGACGGTCTTGAAGCCGATGCCGTGGTCGGCGAGGCCGGGGACCGGGAGGGTGCGGGAGACCGAGCCGGGGGCGATGACCAGTTCGTCGTAGCCGAGCCGGACGTGCCCGGCGCCCTCCTCCTCGGTGGCGAGGGTGGAGAGGGTCGCGGTGTGCTTGGCGTGGTCGATGGAGTGGACCTCGCCGATGACGATACGGCAGCGGTCGAGGACGCGGCGGAGCGGGACGACGACGTGGCGCGGGGAGATGGAGCCGGCGGCGGCCTCCGGCAGGAACGGCTGGTACGTCATGTACGGCTCGGGGGTGACCACCGTGATCTCGGCCGCGTGGCTTCTGAGCTCCGTCTTGAGCTGCCGCTGCAGGCGCAGCGCGGTGTACATCCCGACGTAGCCGCCGCCGACAACGAGAATGCGCACAGGTTCGGTCACTGTCCCATGACGCAACGCCGTCCGGGGTTTGTCCACAGGCCCGGCAAATTGTGTGACCGGCCGGGTACGGAGGCGCGGGGTGGCGAAGTGTCCGGGTGGGCGGAGAAGTGCGCAGGTCAGGGCGGGAGTGGCGGGTGGGGCGCGGGGCCGGAATCGGGAGGGTCCGGGTCCTTGCTCCGATCGGGGGGCGCACCGTACGGAACTGCCCCTTCTGAATTGACCCCGACTCAACTATGTTCGTACTTCGTCGGGATGTCGGATCGCCGCGCGTGGACCGAAGAGCGCGGCACGGTCGGACCCCGTGTCAGGGCGGGGAGTCTCCGGGGGGAGACATCATGAGCGGGGGAACGCTTATGCAGATTCAGGATTCGTACGGCCAGGTCCGTACGGCGCAGTCGATGGCGAACGGGCGGTCGGCGCCGTTGCGCGTGGACGCGCAGCGCAATCTGGAGCACGTGCTGCGGGCCGCGCGGGAGGTGTTCGGCGAGCTCGGTTACGGGGCTCCGATGGAGGACGTGGCACGGCGCGCCCGGGTCGGGGTCGGCACCGTGTACCGCCGGTTCCCGAGCAAGGACGTGCTGGTCCGGCGGATAGCCGAGGAGGAGACGGCGCGGCTCACGGAGCAGGCGCGGACCGCCCTCGGCCAGGAGGACGAGCCGTGGTCGGCGCTGTCCCGGTTCCTGCGCACCTCGGTCGCCTCGGGCGCCGGGCGGCTGCTGCCGCCGCAGGTGCTGCGGGTGGGTGTGGACGAGGTGGTGCTGCCCGTGGGGGCGCCGGACGACGAGGCGCGGGTGCCGCAGCAGCGGGCCTCCGTCCCGGCGGGTGCCCCGGGTGTCAACGGGTTCGGCGAGCACGCCGACCCGCGGGTGGTCGCGCCGCGCGCGGTGCCGGCGGCCGAGCAGGACGACGCCGGGGCCTCGGAGCTCCTGGAGGTCGTGGGCCGGCTGGTGGACCGGGCGCGGGAGGCGGGCGAGCTGCGGGCGGACGTGACGGTGTCCGACGTGCTGCTGGTCATAGCCACCGCCGCGCCGGCGCTCCCGGACGCGGCCCAGCAGGCGGCGGCGTCGGCCCGTCTCCTCGACATCCTTCTGGAGGGGCTGCGCTCGCGGTAGGGCGGTGAGGCGGTAGCGCCTCGACACGCTCCCGACGCCGATACCGGGGTGGCACATCGATGGTCCGGGTGGACCGTCGAGCATGACACGAACGGATGAGCGGTTACGCCCGGACGGGGTAAGTCGCCCCGGACGAGTGGTAAGTGGACGCTTCGGTTCGGCGTGCCCGCGCTCTGTGGCAGGCTTTGGCCGGTATTCGGGTCCGAGCGTGCATACGGGGGCTTCCGCGAATGAGCGGTGACAGTCGGGACGAGGCGCTGGGCGGAGACGGCGGCACCGCGGAGACCGTGAACAGGCCCCCCGCACAGGTGCCCGGCCAGGGCGGCCCGGCCGGCTCTTCCGGCGGCGTCACCGGTGGCACCGTGGGCGCGGCGGCCGAGGCGAGCGTGCCGCAGCAGCGCGAGGGCGGTGCGGCGGCGCAGCCGGTGGCCGACGAGGCCGCCGACCTTGGATCCGTACTGCCGCCGCCGCGTGAGCTGCCGCCGCCCGACGTCGAGCTCGTGCAGCGGATGCGGGAGGGCGACGACGGCGCGTACGAGGAGCTGTTCCGCCGGCACTCCGCCGCCGTCCGCCGCTACGCGCGCAGCTGCTGCCGGGACGCGGACACCGCCGACGACCTGACGGCGGAGGTCTTCGCCCGCACCCTGCAGGCGGTGCGGGGCGGCGCCGGTCCCGAGCAGGCGGTGCGCGCCTACCTCCTGACCAGTGTGCGCCGGGTGGCCGCGACCTGGACCAGGACCCGGAAGCGCGAACACCTGGTCGAGGACTTCGCGGTGTTCGCCGAGGACGCCGCCCGGGCCGCCGAGGTCTCCGACCACGACACCCTGGATCTGGGCGCGGACGTGCGGGCGATGCACGAGGCCGAGCAGTCGCTCGCCATGCAGGCGTTCCGGTCGCTGCCGGAGCGCTGGCAGGCCGTGCTGTGGCACACCACGGTCGAGGAGGAGTCGCCGAGCGAGGTCGCCCCGTTGTTCGGCCTGACCGCGAACGCGACCGCGGTGCTCGCCAGCCGGGCCCGCGAAGGCCTCAAGCAGGCCTATCTCCAGGCCCATGTGAGCCAGTCGCTCACCGCGGGCGGCGACTGCGCCCGCTATGCCGACCGGCTCGGCGCGTTCGCGCGCGGCGGGCTGCGGATGCGGGCCGAGCGGGGCCTGCGCAAGCACCTGGACGAGTGCGCCAAGTGCCGACTGGCCGCCGGTGAGCTGGCGCATGTGAACGCCGGGATTCCCGCACTGCTGCCGGTCGCCGTCATCGGCTGGTTCGCCGCCGGTTACTCGCTCAAGGCGGCGGGCATCGCCGCCGGTGGTGTCGCCGGGGCGGGCGCGGCCGGGGCGGCAGCCGCCGCCACGGGCTCGGGCTCCGCCGGCGGCGCGGCCGGGGCCTCTTCGGCCGCCGCCGTCGAGGGCCTGGGCATCCCCGCGAAGGCGGGCATCGCCGCCGTCGCCGCCGTCGCCGCGACCGCCGGTCTGGTCTGGGCGCTGACCGGATCCGACACGGAGCCCGTCGCCCGGCCCGCGGCCACGCCGCCGGCCGTCGCACCCGCCGAGCCTCCGCCGCCCCCGCCGAAGCCGACGCCCCCGCCCACCCCGAAGCCGGCGCCCCCGCCCGCACCGGCTCCGCCGCCCTCCCCCCGCCCCGAGCCGACACCGAGCGCGAAGCCCGCTCCCCGGCCGACGCCGTCCCCGAAGCCGGCGCCGCGGCCCAGCCCGTCGCGGACCCTGCCGAAGGTGACGCCGAAGCCGACGCCCACCGGGCCGGCCGTCTACCAGCTCAACCGGCTCCGGTACGGGATCGCCGGCGACGGCACCGAGCCGGAGGTGGACCTCGCGGGCAGCAGCTGGATGTGGCAGCGCTCCGGCGTGTCGATGGGCGACCGCCGCTACGCGCACGGAGTGAGCGTGCACGTCCCGTCCTCGATCCTGATCGACCTCAACCGGCGGTGCACCGCCTACGACGCGATCGTCGGCCTCGACGACATGAGCGTCCCGCTCGGGGTCGGCGGGGTGCGCTTCTCCGTGTACGGGGACGGGGAGCGGCTGTGGCGCTCCGATGTGATCCGCCCCGGCGACGCCCCGGTCCCGGTGCACGTCGGCATCTCCGGCCGCCGAACCCTGCGGCTCGTGGTCGAGGAGCACACGCCGTTCGGCCGGGCGGCGGTCGCGGACTGGGCGAACTCCCGGATCAGCTGCCGTTGACCGGCTGCCTCGACCGGCTGCTTCGACCAGCTGCCTCGACCGGCTTCCTCGACCAGCGCTCCTGTCCGTCTGCCTTGACGGGCTGCGGCCGCATCCCTCTCGGCCCTACGCGGTGTACGGCTCCGCGAGGGCCAGGACCTTCGCCAGGTCGAGGTCGCGGCCGGCGGCCCGCGCGGTCTCGTAGGCCTCGGGGTCGAGTCCGGCACGCGCCCGGGCCGTGACGTCCGCCGCCTCGCGCAGCTCCGGCGCGGCACGGGGCACCTCGCCCCGCCAGGCGTCGACGGCGGTCAGGACGCTCACCGCCGGGGCGAGTTCACCGCTGAGGGCGAGCGCGGTGGCGAGGCCGTCGGCGAGGCCGGCCGCGAAGACCTCGGCGCACTGGGCGTCCCGCGCCGTGCGCAGGGCCTCGGCGGCGTGGGCGACGGCCGCCGGTCCCGCGCCCTCGTGCGCCTCGACGCGGGCGGCGAGGCCCATCACGAGGGCCTGGAAGTGCGGCGGCGGGGTGCTCTCCCCGATCATCGCGCCGGCCGCCTCCATGTGCGCGCGGGCGGTGGCGACGTCCCCGCCGTACAGCGCGATCCCGGCCCGCAGGAAGCGGATGTAGGTCTCGGTGTCACGGACGTGATAGCGCTCGGCCACCGCCGTCGCCTCGCGGAGGCCCTCGGTGGCGGCGGCCACGTCGCCGAGGCGGAAGTCGAGCTCGGCGAGCCGGGCGATGAGGAACGGGGCCTCGGCGTGCGCGCCGACCTCGCGGGCCAGGGCCAGGGCCTCCTCGTACGCCTCACGGGCCTCCTCGTACCGGCCGCGCAGCATGTCGGCCTCGCCGGCGGCACTCGCGACCTGGGCACTCATCCAGCGGTCGCCGACCCGCCGGGACAGCGCGCGCAGCTCGGCGACGTCTTCGTCGACGTCGGGCGTGCCGCCGGGCATGTCGATGACCGTGTGGGTGCGGAACATCAGCGTGACGCCCATCTCCCACGCCCCGCCGTGGCGACGGGCGTTGGCGACGGCGATGTCGAGGAGGGCGCGGACCTCGGCGGGCTCGTCGGTGAAGTACGCGGTGAACGGCCACAGCAGGCCCGGAAAACGGGCGGACTCGGGGCCGGGGTCGGTGGCGAAGGCGGCGCGCACCCGGGCGACGAGGGCGGCGACCTCCGGGTCGTCGCGGAAGGCGGGGAGGGTCTGGCTCTCCACGGCGAGGAAGAGGTGCAGCATCCGCAGGTGCATGCGGGGCCAGTAGCGGGGATCGGCCCTGTCCTCGGGGTCGTCGCCGAGCCGGATGACGCGCTCGGTCCAGACGACGCCCTCGACGCGGTAGTTCCGCAGCCACCAGAACCAGCCCAGGGCGAAGACCAGCCGGAGGGCGGCGGGCTCGTCGCCTGCGGTGACGGTGCGGTGGAGGGCGGCGCGGATGTTGTCGAGGTCGCGCTCGATGCGGGCGATCCAGGGGAGCTGCTCGCCCGAGCGCAGCAGGGGTTCGGCCCGCTCGGCGAGGGCCGTGAAGTGGGCGGTGTGGGCGGCCTCGGCGGCGGCGCGGAGCTCCGGGGTCTCGGCGGCGCGCTCCGCGGCGTACTCGTGGATGGTCTCCAGGAGGCGGTAGCGCATCTCGCCGTCGTCGGTGGGGGTGGCGACGACGAGGGACTTCTCGACGAGGCTGCCGAGGGCGCCGACGGTGTCGGTGGCGCCGGTCGTGCCGGGGCCGCGGGGGGTGTGCGGGTCGAGGGCTTCGGCGGCGGCGAGGTCCCAGCCGCCGGCGAAGACGGAGACCTGGCGGAGCAGGTCGCGCTCCTCGGCGTCGAGGAGGTCCCAGGACCAGTCGACGACCGCGCGCAGGGTCTGCTGGCGGGGCAGGGCGGTGCGGGAGCCGGAGGTCAGGAGAAGAAACCGGTGGTCGAGGCGGTCGGCGATCTGGCGGGGGGTGAGCAGCCGCAGTCGGGCGGCGGCGAGCTCGATGGCGAGCGGCAGGCCGTCGAGGCGGCGGCAGATCTCGTCGACGGCGGGCAGGTCGTCCTCGACGCGGAATGCGGGGCGGACGGCGCGGGCCCGTTCGGCGAAGAGCCGGTGGGCGGGGGTCGGCGGGAGCGGTTCGACGGGACGGACGGACTCGCCGGGGACGCCGAGGGGTTCGCGGCTGGTGGCGAGGACGCGCAGCTCGGGGCAGTGGGTGAGGAGCGTCTCGGCGAGAGCGGCGGCGGCGCCGATGACGTGCTCGCAGTTGTCGAGGACGAGGAGCAGGGGGCGGCGGGCGAGGTGCTCGACGAGCTGGGCGGTCGGGTCGTCGTGAAGGGGCTGTCCTTCGCGGGTGATCAGGCTGGTCTCGCGCAGGCGGAGGGCGGAGAGGACGGCATCGGGTACGGCGTCGGGGTCGTCGAGCGGGGCGAGCTCGGCGATCCAGGCCGCGGGGCCGGCGGCCCGGAGGGCAGCTTCCTCGGCGAGGCGGGTCTTTCCCGAGCCGCCGGGGCCGGTGAGGGTGACGAGCCGGGAGTGGTCGAGGTCGGCGCGGAGGGCGGCCAGTTCGGGCTCGCGTCCGACGAAGGAGGTGAGCCGGGGCCTGATGTTGCCGGCCTCGGCGGTGGCCGTCGGCCCCATGGGTGTTGACGGCCCCATGAGTGTTGACGGTCCCGTGGGCGTTGACGGTCCCGTGGGCGCTTTCGGTCCCGTGGGCGTGGGGGTCTCGGCGGCCAGGAGTTCGGCGTGCAGGGCGGTGAGCTCGGATCCCGGGTCGGCGCCGAGCCCGTCGGCGAGGGTGCGGCGGGCGGACTCGTACGCGGCCAGGGCGTCGGCCGGGCGGCCCTCGGCGCGCAGGGCGCGGATCAGCTGGGCGTGGAAGGTCTCGTCGTACGCGTACGCACCGGTGAGTTCGGTCAGTTCGGGGACGAGCCCGGTGGTGGCGCCGCGCCGCAGGTCGGCCTCGATGCGCCGACGGAGCGCGGCCAGCCGCTGCGCCTCGGGGCGCACGCCGGCGGGCTCGGGCAGATCGGCGAGCGCGGGGCCCCGGAAGAGGGCGAGGGCGCTGCGCAGCAGTGCGGCGGCGGCTTCGGGGTCGCCGGCGTCGAGGCGGGCTTCGGCATCGCGGACATGGCGCTCGAAGACGTACAGGTCGATGTCCTCGGGCCCGGCGACCAGCCCGTACCCGCCGGGGCCGGACGCGACGGCGTCCTTCCCGAGCACCCTGCGGAGGCGTCCGACGAGCGCCTGCAGCGCGGCGCCGGGGTCCTGCGGCGGCTCGTCCCCGTACACGTCCTCCACAAGCTCCCCGACGGACACCGCCCGCCCCCCGCGCAGCGCGAGCGCGGCGAGCAGCGCCCGCAGCCGGGCGCCGCCGAGGGGGAGGGCAGCGCCGCGGGAGTCGAGGGCCTCGGTGGTGCCGAGGATGAGGTACCGCACCGGATCATTGTCGCGGGCGGGGATGGCGAGCGCCTCGGGGTTTCCGTCGGGGTTCGCCCGGAGAGGGGCGCGGGCGCGTCAGAACGCGCCGGTGTCGAGGTCGAAGCCGAGCGGCTCGGGCAGCGACACCCTGGCCCCCAGCCTGTGGACGGACTCGTGCGCGTAGTCGTCGCCCGCCTTCGAGGAGTTCCACCCGCCAGCCGTCCGGGGAAGCGATGCTGAGCCGCTCGAAGCCCTCGGTCACGTCCTCGGCGTCGGCCATTGCCGCCCCTCCTTCTCTCGCAGTGGGAACGACGATCGCACTCCCCGCGCGCGGGGGCGGTTTCTCGGCTTCGTCACCCGACCGCGTCGCCCGGCCGTCGGCGGCCCGGCATCGGCGCCCCCGCACCCGACCCCTACGCCGGCAACGACCGCGCCGACGGGATGAGCGGGCCCGGTACCGCCCGGTGCCTCGGGGCGGCCGTGCCTGTCCAGCAGGAGCCGCGGCGGGCGAGGAGGCGGCGGAGCCAGAGTTCGGTGGAGACCAGGTCGGCGAGGCCGTCGAGGGGGATCTGTTCGCCGTCGGCGGCGGAGCGCAGGGCGCGGCGGACCACACGGGCCTCGATCAGGCCGGCGTCCGCGAGGAGCGGGGCCTCGAAGAGGGCCAGCAGCTGGGGCAGGGCGGCGCGCAGGCCGGCGCGGGTGGCGGCGGCGGGGACGGCGGGGTGGGAGGCGCCCCAGCCGGGCGGCAGGTCGTGGATGCCGGCGCCCGCGAGGACGGTGCGCAGCACGCCGGCGCGGGCGTCGGGCTGGACCCGCAGCGATTCGGGCAGGTCACGGCAGGCCCGTACGACCTGATTGTCCAGGAACGGGGCGTGCAGGCGCTGGCTGCGGATCTCCGCGGCCTGCTCCAGGACCCGGTGGTCGGCCGCGGCACGGGCGAGTGCGGCCCGCGCGCGTGCCTCGCCCGGGCGCTGGACGGAGGTGGGCAGGGTCGCCGCCCGGTTCAGCCGAACCGATACTTCGGCGAGCGCCTCCCCCGTCAGCCAGCGCGCCGCCGGCCCCGGCCGCGACCAGGCGAGCGCGGAGAGGGAGGCCTCCAGCGGCCCGTAGGCCCCGGTGGGCGTGCGGTTGGCCTCCAGGACCCGGGCGGCGGCGGCCTCGAGCCCGGTGCGGTACGGCGTACGGGCGAGCCGCCGGGCCGCCCGGTAGACCGTCAGCGGCACCAGCAGCGCCCCCGCCGAGGTGCCGGTCGCCTTGGCGAGCGCGGTGACCGGACGCACCAGGGAGCGGCGGCGCCGGTCCATCAGGAGGTCGGCGAGGCGCGCCGGATGCGCGTCGAGGACCTGGCGGGCGCCGAAGCCGGTGAAGTGGTCGGCGCTGCCGCCCGCGAGCCGCCTGCGGTGCCGTTCCGCCGACACCAGAGAAGGGCCCGGCTCGTCCGTGAGGGGCCCTTCGAGCTCCGCGTACGGCAGCGCCTCCTCGCCGCCCGCGACGACCACGTGGTGCAGCCGCGGGTTGGCGGCGATCTCCCGGGCGCGTTCGAGCTCGTCCGGCCGGCCGGGCGCGGCCAGGTCGTTGAAGGTGACGGCAAGCAGCCGCTCCCCCGCCCCGGTGCCGTGGCCCAGGATCGTGCCGGGGACGCCGGGAAGACCGGCGGCGAGCAGGGCGAGGGTGCCGGAGGCGCTGCCGCCGGACAGGTCGGCGCCGACCCCGGGCGCGGGGCCGGTCCCGCGCGCCGCGCGCCGGTCGGCGGGCCCCATGCCGGGCACCGGCCCCGGGTCGGGCAGGGGCATCTCGGGGGCGTGCCGGGGCGCGGTGAGCCGGGCCCGTACGGCCTCGACCAGCGCGTCCCGCACCGCTTCCACGGCCTGCCGGGGGTCGGCCTCGGGCGCGGCGACGGCGAGCGAGGCGACGGTTTCGTAGCCGGTGATCTCGCGGGAGCCCTCGCGCAGGATCAGCGCGTGCCCGGGCGGCACCCGGCGCACCCCTTCGTACGGCGTGGAGTCGCGCAGCGCCTCGGGGGTCTCGGGGCAGGCGAGCAGCGCGGCGAGGTGTCCGATGTCGAGCTGCGCCTCGGTGAGGTCGGCGAGCGGCAGGGCGGCGGTGCCGTAGGCCGTACCGCCCGCCCACGGGGTGTGGAAGACCGGCCGGGCGCCGGCGAGGTCGCCGGTGACGGTGATGCGGCGGCCCGCCCTGACGACGGCGGTGTAGCTGCCGGCCCACGCGGTCAGGTGTCGCAGTGCGCCCCCGCGCGCGGTCAGCAGGCCGCGCCGCAGTTCGTCGTCGCTCGCGGCGCAGCAGCCGAGGACGGCGAGACGGGTGTGCTCGTCGACGGCGACCAGGCGCACCTCGTCGGGGCGCCAGTCGCCGACCGCCCACAGCGGATCGGGGTCACCCCAGATGAGCTGCGCGCCCACCGGGTGCACCGTGCGCCCCTCGGCCGGGTCGCCGACGGCGCCGGCCGAGCCGAACGGCGCCCCCTGGGGCACGCCGTGGGTGCCGAAGCGCGCGGCGACACTGCTCCAGCCCACCAGCCACCGCATCGCCGCCTCCACAAAGGTCGAGTGGAGACATGCTGCCATGACAACGGCGCACGGGAGGTATCACGAGGGGCATCGCGCCGAGGGTGAATGCGCCCCTGGCATGGGCCAGTTGAGCGCCGTCAGCTTTCGGCCATTCTCAACCCCTCGACGGCCGGGGGTTTCCTCGCCGGGCGGCGGTGAAGGCGCACGGCCGGATCGGCGGTGCGGGTGGGACGGACCAGCGGCGGTGGGGCGGATTTCCGGGCACTGGGGGCGGATCTCCGACAGTCCGGGAGGCGTTCGCCTCCCGGAGCCGTCCGCCGCCCGCGGGGAATGGGGCGACGGTGTCCCCCAGCCCACCTGTCCGGGACATCGGTCCTCGGCCAAGCGGGCCGACCCACGCAGCACTCATGGAAGCGCTCCCCCACGGCCCCGGCGAGAGCGCATGGGCGGGCGCACGGCCACACGCACGGAGCACGGCGGACGGCCGCGGATCCGGCGCTCATCCCATCCCACAACAATCTCGCCATACGGAACACCGCCCCTTAACGGTCGGGATCCGGCGAACTACGCTGTGCTTACGAATGCCGCACGCCTATGCCCGGCGTCGTGGCGGCCGTCTGGGTGTCGTGTCGAGGGGTGGCGTCATGTCCAGGGAGCAACGCGGGCCGAACGAAAAGCTCGGCACGGTTCTCGCCCTCGCGGGAATCAGCAATGCCGGGCTCGCCCGGCGCGTCAACGACCTCGGTGCGCAGCGGGGCCTGACGCTTCGCTACGACAAGACGTCGGTGGCCCGATGGGTGTCCAAGGGCATGGTGCCGCAGGGTGCCGCCCCGCACCTGATCGCCGCTGCCATCGGCCAGAAGCTCGGCCGGCCCGTGCCGCTGCACGAGATCGGTCTCGCCGACGCCGACCCCGCCCCCGAGGTGGGTCTGGCCTTTCCCCGCGACGTCGGTGAGGCGGTCCGCTCGGCCACCGAGCTGTACCGGCTGGATCTCGCCGGTCGGCGGGGCGGCGGCGGCATATGGCAGTCGCTCGCCGGCTCCTTCTCCGTGAGCGCCTACGCGACGCCCGCCTCCCGCTGGCTGATCACCCCCGCCGACCCGTCGGTCGAGCGCCGGGCCCCGCGTCCGGCGGCGGGGCCCGCCCCCGGCGCGGCCGCCCCGGGTGCCGGGGGTGCGGACAGCGCCGTCGGCGGGACCGGTGGGGTGGGCGGGCTCGGCGCGCTCGCCGCGGGCGAGAACGCCGAGCACGTGCGCGTGGGGCACAGCGATGTCGCCAAGCTCCGCGAGGCCGCCGAGGACGCCCGCCGCTGGGACTCCAAGTACGGCGGCGGCGACTGGCGCTCCTCCATGGTTCCCGAGTGCTTACGGGTCGACGCCGCGCCGCTGCTGCTCGGCTCCTACTCGGACGAGGTCGGCCGCGCCCTGTTCGGCGCGACGGCCGAGCTGACCCGGCTGGCCGGCTGGATGGCCTTCGACACCGGTCAGCAGGAGGCCGCCCAGCGCTACTACATCCAGGCGCTGCGGCTCGCCCGCGCGGCCGCCGACGTGCCGCTCGGCGGCTACGTCCTCGCCTCCATGTCCCTCCAGGCGACCTACCGGGGCTTCGCCGACGAGGGCGTCGACCTCGCCCAGGCCGCCCTCGAACGCAACCGGGGCCTGGCGACCGCCCGCACCATGTCCTTCTTCCGGCTCGTCGAGGCCCGGGCGCACGCCAAGGCGAGCGACGGGGCGGCGGCCGCCGCCGCGCTCAAGGCCGCCGAGGGCTGGCTGGAGCGCTCCCGCGACGGCGACGCCGACCCGTCCTGGCTCGGCTTCTACTCGTACGACCGCTTCTGCGCCGACGCCGCCGAGTGCTACCGCGACCTGAAGGCGCCCCGCCAGGTGCGCCGCTTCACCGAGCAGGCGCTGTCCCGGCCCACCGAGGAGTACGTGCGCTCGCACGGGCTCCGACTGGTGGTCTCGGCGGTGGCCGAGCTGGAGTCGGGCAATCTGGACGCGGCCTGCGCCGCCGGCACGCGCGCGGTGGAGGTGGCCGGGCGGATCTCGTCGGCCCGCACCACCGAGTACGTCCGCGACCTGCTGCACCGGCTCGAACCGTACGGGGACGAGCCGCGGGTCATGGAGCTGCGGGAGCGGGCCCGCCCGCTCCTCGTGGCGCCCGCGTGACGTGACACGTGTCCCACGCTGCGGGCGGTTTAGCCGGGTTGTCAGTGGGCCAGTGCACTATCAGGGGTGGGAGGTGGCGCTGGTGTCCGATTCGGACCGCTATGACTGTGACGTGCTCGTGATCGGCGGCGGGATCGTCGGCCTGTCGACGGCGTACGCGATCACGCGCGCCGCGCCGGGCACCCGCGTCACGGTCCTGGAGAAGGAGCACGCGCCGGCGCGCCACCAGACCGGGCGGAACAGCGGCGTGATCCACAGCGGGATCTACTACCGGCCGGGCTCGCTCAAGGCCCGCTTCGCGGTCGAGGGCGCGGCCGAGATGGTCAAGTTCTGCGCGGAGTACGGGATCCCCCACGAGGTCACGGGCAAGCTGATCGTCGCCACCGGGCGCGAGGAGCTGCCCCGGCTGCACGCGCTCGTGCAGCGCGGCCGGGAGAACGGGATCCCGGTGCGCGAGCTCGGCCCGGCGCAGATCAGCGAGTACGAGCCGCGGGTGCGGGGCCTGGCCGCGATCCACGTGGGCACGACGGGCATCGTCGACTACGGGGCGGTGGCGGCCAAGCTGGCCGAGGCATCGGGCGCCCGCATCCTGTACGGCTCGGAGGTCACCGTCATCGACCGGCGGCCCTGGGGCGTGGCGGTGCGCACGGCGGCGGGCCGCGTGGTGCGGGGACGGGTCCTGGTGAACTGCGCCGGACTGCACTGCGACCGGGTGGCGCGGCTCGCGGGCGACGACCCGCAGATGCGGATCGTCCCCTTCCGGGGTGAGTACTACGAACTGGCGGACCCTTCGCTGGTGCGGGGCCTGGTCTATCCGGTGCCCGATCCGGCGTTCCCCTTCCTCGGCGTCCATCTGACCCGCGGCATCGACGGCGGTGTCCACGTCGGACCGAACGCGGTCCCGGCGCTCGCCCGGGAGGGCTACGGCTGGTCGGTCGTCCGCCCGCGCGAGCTCGCGGGCACCCTCGCCTGGCCCGGCAGCTGGGCGATAGCCCGCGCGCACTGGCGCTACGGGGCGGGCGAGCTGCACCGCTCGCTCTCCAAGCGCGCCTTCACCGAGGCCGTACGGCGCATGCTGCCGCTCGTCGAGGAGCGCGACCTGCGACGGGCGACCCCAGGGGTGCGGGCGCAGGCGGTGCTGAAGGACGGCACGCTGGTGGACGACTTCCTGATCCGCGAGTCGGCACGCACGGTCCATGTCCTCAACGCGCCCTCGCCGGCCGCGACGGCCTCCCTGCCGATCGGCCGCGAGGTCGCGGGCCGGGCACTGGCGCTGCTGTAGGGGACGGCGGGTCCGGCCCCGGGGGCGCCCCGGGCGGCGGGCCCGGCGGGGCTCGGCCGGGCCCCGTAGAATCGGGGCATTGTGTCTGAGCAGCCTGTGAACCCCCCGCGCCCCGCCCCCGCCGAGCAGCCCGTCGCGCGTCGCGGCAGCCGCATGTTCGCACCCGGGGAGGGGCCCTCGCCCGATCCGGCGGGGTCGCACTTCGAGCGGCGGATCCGCAGCTTCCAGCCCCGCCGCAGCCGCGTCACCGCGGGACAGGCCGAGGCCATGCTGAAGCGCTGGCCCGACTGGGGACTCGACATCGACGGCAGCCGGGTGCTCGACCTGGACGAGATGTTCGGGGGGCTGCCGGTCGTCCTGGAGATCGGCTTCGGGATGGGCGAGGCCACCGCGCAGATGGCGGCCGCCGACCCCGGCACCGGCATCCTCGCCGTGGACGTGCACACCCCCGGCCAGGGCAACCTGCTCGGCCTCGCGGACCGCAACGGCCTGACCAACGTCCGGGTCGCCAACGGTGACGCGATCATCCTGCTGCGCGAGATGCTCCCGCCGGAGTCCCTCGCCGGCTGCCGGGTCTACTTCCCGGACCCCTGGCCCAAGAAGCGCCACCACAAGCGCCGGCTCATCCAGCCGGACTTCCTCACCCTGCTCGCGCCCCGGCTCAAGCGCGGCGGGCTGCTGCACTGCGCCACGGACTGGGAGCCGTACGCGGAGCAGATGCTGGAAGTGCTCACCGCGCACCCCGACTTCGAGAACACCCAGGGCGACGGCGGCTACGCCCCGCGGCCCGGGTACCGGCCGCTGACCCGCTTCGAGGGGCAGGGGCTCGACAAGGGGCACGTCGTCCACGACCTGCTCTTCCGCCGCCGGTAGACAGGTTTTCCACAGACAGCCACGGGCAGCCTCAGGCGCCCCGACCGGGTTTTCCACAGGAGGCGGGAACTCCCTCGCCGCTGTCGGTGGCGCTCGTTAGGGTCGTCGTGTGTCGTCGAACCCCATCGCCGGTCCTGCCGCCGAGCCCGTCCCCGCCCACTCGCACGCCCAACCGGCCGTGCCCGCGCCCGCTCCCGTGCCCGAGCTCGAGAGCGACCAGCCGGACTTCGCGGCCGTCCCGGAGCGTGCCAAGTGGCGTTACAAGCCGCGCAAGGCGTTCTGGCGCAGCCGGGTGCTGCGGGCCGTCGCGCTGATCGCCGTGCTCGCGCTGTGCGCGCTGGCGATCCTCGCGCTGGTGCGGGAGCAGACCGGCACCGAGGGCTTCCTCGTCGGCCTCGGCCTCGCGGTGCTGCCGGTGCCGCTGCTCATGGCCGCGTTCCGCTGGCTGGACCGGGTCGAGCCGGCTCCCTGGAAGAATCTCCTCTTCGCGCTCGCCTGGGGCGCGTTCGCCTCCACCCTGGTCGCGATCCTCGCCAACTCCTTCGCCGTGGAGTGGATCAGCAGCGCCACCGCCGACCCCGGCTCGGCCGACACGCTGGGGGCGACCGCCGTCGCCCCCGTCGTGGAGGAGATCGCCAAGGGCGCCGCCGTGCTGCTGCTCTTCCTCTTCCGCCGCCGGGACTTCACCGGCCCGGTCGACGGTTTGGTCTACGCGGGCTTCACCGCCACCGGCTTCGCCTTCACCGAGAACATCCTCTATCTGGGCAACGCCTTCGGCGAGGACCAGGAGTTCGGCGCCGCCGGGCTCGGCTCGGTGACGGTGGGGACGTTCTTCGTCCGGATCATCATGTCCCCGTTCGCGCACCCGCTGTTCACGTCGCTCACCGGCCTCGGCTTCGGCTTCGCCGCCCTGCTCCCGGTCACCGCCCGGGCCCGCCGCACCCGGCTGGTGCTGCTGCCGCTGGGCGGTCTGCTCCTCGCCATGGGCATGCACGCCCTGTGGAACGGCTCGGCGACCTTCCACCCGCTGGCCTTCGTCCTGGTCTACGGGATGTTCATGGTGCCGGTGTTCGCGCTGCTGACCTGGCTCGCGATATGGAGCCGGCAGAAGGAGCTGCGCACGATATCCGGGGAGCTCCCGGCGTACGCGACGGCCGGCTGGCTCGCCCATGACGAACCGCTGGCGCTGTCCTCGATGCGGGCCCGGGCCCTGGCCCGGGGCTTCGCCGCCCGCAGCTTCGGCAAGCCGGGCGCGCAGGCCGTCGGTGAGTACGAGGCGTTCGCGACGACCCTGGCGTTCCTGCGCCACCGGGCCCGTCGCGGCCAGGCGGCGCCGGACTTCACGGCCCGCGAGCAGGAGCTGCTGCACCACCTGTGGCAGCGCCGCCGGATCGCCTCCCCCGCGCTGACCCACGCGGCCCGGGTGACCGGCCGGGTGTGGGTGCCGCCGCAGTATCTGGACTACGGCGGCTACAACCCGTACCGGAGCTGACGGCCCCCCACCGGCGGGCCCGCCGCGCGGCCGGCCGCGGGCTCGGGCGGTCGGGTCAGCGGACCTGCGACGCCTCCGTCAGGGTGGCGAGCTCCGCGTCCGTCAGCCGCAGGTCGGCGGAGGCGACGAGCGCCGGGAGCTGCTCGACGGTGCGGGCCGAGGCGATCGGGGCGACGACGGTCGGGCGGGAGGCCAGCCAGGCCAGGGCGACGCTGGCGACCTCGGCGTCATGGGCCTCGGCGACCGCGTCGAGGGCGGCGAGGACCTTCGGACCGCGCTCGCTCTCCAGGTGCTTGGCCGCACTGCCGGCGCGGACGCTGCTGACGGTGCCGCCCGGCCGGTACTTGCCGGTGAGGAAGCCGGAGGCCAGTCCGAAGTACGGCACGGCGGCGAGCCCGGCCTGCTCGGCGGTCTCCATCAGCGCGCCCTCGTAGGTGTCACGCGAGACCAGGTTGTACTGCGGCTGGAGGGCCACATAGCGGGTGAGGCCCTCGGCCGCGGCGAAGTCGAGGGAGGCGCGCAGCCGCTCGGGGGAGATGTTGGAGGCGGCGACGGCGCGGACCTTGCCGTCCTTCACCAACTGGTCGAGGGCGGTGACGATCTCCTCGACGGGCACGGACTCGTCGTCGAAGTGCGTGTAGTAGAGGTCGATGTAGTCGGTGCCGAGGCGGCGCAGCGACTCCTCGGCGGCGGCCTTGATGGTCGTGGCGCTCAGGCCCTTGTACTGCGGGTGGGCGCCGACCTTGGTGGCGACGAGGACGTCGGAGCGGTTGCCGCGGGAGGCCGTCCAGCGGCCGATGACGGTCTCCGACTCGCCGCCCTCGTTCCCCTCGGCCCAGGCGGAGTAGACGTCGGCGGTGTCGACGAAGTTGCCGCCGGCGGCGGCATAGGCGTCGAGGACGGCGAAGGACTGCGCCTCGTCGGCGCTCCAGCCGAAGACGTTGCCTCCGAGGGCGAGCGGGAAGACGTGCAGGTCTGAAGTGCCCAGCTGGCGAAGAGAGGTCATGAGTCGGTCAACCCCCCGCGCCGCCGGGCGTATTCCGTTTCCGGCCGGACTCAGACGGTCAGGCCCTTGGAGCGGAGCCAGGCCGCCGGGTCGATGCCGTCGCCGGACGGGGTGTGGACCTCCAGGTGGAGGTGGGGGCCGGTGACGTTGCCGGTGGCGCCGACGCGGCCGATGGTCTCTCCGGTGCCGACCGACTGGCCCGCGCTCACCGTCATCGACGACAGGTGCGCGTACCAGATCTCCGTGCCGTCCGCGAGCTCCAGGACGATCCGGTAGCCGTACGAGCCGGACCAGCCCGCCGACTTCACGGTGCCGCCGTGGACGGCCTTGACCGGGGTGCCGGTGGGGGCGGCGAAGTCCAGGCCGGTGTGGTAGCCGGAGGACCACATCGAGCCGGACTCGCCGTAGGTCGAGGTGAGCGTGTACGAGGAGGTGGGCATCGCGTAGGAGGCCGCGAGCCTGGCCAGGCGCTCGGCCTCGGCCTTCGCCGCCGCCTCCTCCTCCGCCTTCTTCTTCGCCTCGGCGGCCGCCTGCTCCGCCGCCTCCGCCTTGGCCTCGGCCTCGGCCGCCGCCTTCTCGGCCGCGGCCTTCTCCGCGGCCGCCTTCTCGGCGGCGTCCGCGGCGGCCTGCTGCTGCTCGGCCTGCTGGAGGATGCGGGCGCGCAGCGCCTCGCCGGCGTCGGTCCGCGTGCCGGTCGCGGAGGCCCCGGCGCCGGAGGCGTCGTCGGCGGTGGTGAAGGTGAGCGCGGTGAGCGGCTGGGTGTTGTTCCCGGCCGCGACCGTGTCGGAGCCCTCCGAGCCCTCGGAGCCCTTGTCGTCCGCGCCGATCAGTGCGCCGACGCCGGGCAAGTCGGAGGCGTCGGGCAGGTCGACGTCCGGCAGCGCTATGGAGACCGGCGGCCTCTCCTGCGCGGTGGCCAGCCCGCCGGCGCCGACCGCGGCGATGACGCCGACACCCAGCACGGTGGAGGAGCGGGCGAAGTTGGACCGCTGCTTGACGACGCGGTGGCGTCCGCCGGAACGGCCCCGGTCCCGCAGGGAGTCCTCGGTGGGGTTCCACTCCTCCCCGTCCGCGCCCGCGGCGCCCGTCGCCCCGGAGGCGTCGAAGTAGTCGAAGGGGGATTGCGGAGCAGGGGTGTTGGAGGCCACGGAGGCGCTCTCCTTTCCTTCCTTCTCGCCTACCGGGTTAGCTGACGGGTTCGGAGCAGGAAGGTCTCCTACGGGCGGTGCCGCATGGGTGCGGTGGGGCCCGATTCACCCCAAGTGGTGGTTCCCCGGTTCCCTTACGGGATTCGGCGCGTGCGCACGGTGCCGTCTCTTGCGACGGCTGGGACGACCGCGCTGCGTTATCGAACGTTAATAGACGTGACCTCCCGATTCCAAGCCGTTCCCCTTGATCATTAGCTGAATTGGTAGGGAAACGCCCGAGTTGATCCCCCTTCAGAAGGGTGTCAGGACCAAACGCTCAAACTGACGTTACGTCAATTGTTATCGGAGTGACACCCTGCCACTACGCCCCGTCACACCCGGGGTCCGCCGCCCGGCGGCACCACCGGCATGGTCCGCCGCCGCTCCGGCTGCCCCGCCGCCGGACGGCTCACCGCGAGCAGCGCCATGTCGTCCGTGGTGCCCCCGCCCGAGTGCCGCCGCACGTCCGCCACCAACGCGTCCAGCAACTCCTCGGGCCCCGGGAAGATCCGCCCCGAGAGCCGCTCCCGCGGGTCGTAGAAGACCCCCTCCGCGTCCCGCGCCTCCGACAGACCGTCCGTGTAGAACAGCAGCGTCGCACCCGGCGGGTACGGCGACTCCTCGGCCCGGTCCGGCCACACCGCCAGGTCCCCCATCCCCAGCGGCAGCGCGGCCTCGCTCGGCCGCAGCACCTCCACACCGCCGTCCGCCCGCAGCAGCAGCGGCTCCGGATGGCCACGGTTGACCACCCGCACCACCCGATCGCCGCCCGGGATCTCCGCGAGCACCGCGGTGGTGAACCCCTCGAACGCGTCGAGCCCGTCGCGCCGCGTGCCCTCCCGGGCCAGCGCCCGCTCGAGCCGCGCCGCCACCCCCTCCAGCGTCGCCTCCTGCTCGGCCGCCTCGCGGAAGGCGCCGATCACCACGGCCACCGCCTCGACCGCGCCGAGGCCCTTCCCCCGCACGTCGCCGACCACCAGCCGCACCCCGTGCGGGGTGTCCTGCACCGCGAACAGGTCGCCGCCGATGAACGCGTCCGCCTGCGCCGCCTCGTAACGGGCGGCGATCTGCAGCCCCCCGATCCGCTCGGCCGGCGTGGGCAGCACCGCCTTCTGCGCCGTCTCCGCGATCACCCGCGCCGAGGCCAGCCGCTCCCCGCTCCGCCGCACCACCCGGCTGATCAGCACCGCCAGCGCCGACACCGTGGCGACCGTCAGCGTCTCCGTCAGCGTGGGGATCTGCGCCACCGTCCCGTTGTAGACGTGCAGACCGACGCTCGCGAGGACGGCGGCGATGCCCGTGAGCAGCGTCGTGAGCGTGGAGAAGAAGGGGGCCGCGATCAGCGGCGCGGCCGAGAACATCGGCGCCGCCGTGTACTGGGCCGGGGTCGACGCGTCGAAGACGACCCCGCCCATGATGACCAGCGGAGGGAGCGCGCGCAGAAAACGCCGTGCGCCACGGTACGGGCCGTACGGCGGCCGGGCGGACGCGCCGCGGGCCGCACCCGGGGGGCCCGAGGACGTACCGGCGGACGGCCCGGAGGCCGAGCCGGAGGAAGAGCCGGAGCCCGGACCGGAGGACGGACCGGAGCCGGCACCGGAGGACGGACCGGGGCGGCGGGCACCCGAAGGGCCCCGCCCGCGCCGCGCCGCTGCTCGCGCCACCTGTGCTCTCCCGCCTGGACGTGCCCGGCCGCGGACGGACCCGCGCCCTGTCCAGGGTGCCGTCAGGCGGAGCGGCTCGGCGACTCCTCCTCGGCCGGTTGGCGTACCGGCGGCGGCTCGGCCGGCCGGCCGCCCCGGGCCGGCAGCGCCATCACCCCCGCGCGGCCGAGGCCGGCCCCGCGCTCAGCCCCCGGCAAAGGGGCCGGCGCGGTTTCGGCCACCGTTCACTTCGGACTCCGCACGGAGCCCGGGAGCCCGGAGCTACAGGTTCCGCTCGGCGAAGACCGCCATCGCGTCCCGGACGAGGACGGCGGTGCCCTCCCCGTACCGGTCGTAGTTCCGGGTGAACCGCGGGTCGTCCACGTACATCCGGCCGAGACCGATGAAGTACTCCTTCGTCGGCGTCGTCGTGGTCGACAGCCACGCGTGGTGCCGTCGGGTGATCGCCTGCACCTCCTCGCTGTCGGGCGCGAGGCCCTTCGCGGCGGCCGCGGCGAAGTCGCGGGCGATGCCGTTCTGCTCGTCCATGAACGCCTTCTTCTCGGCGTCGCCGAGCGAGCGCCACCAGCGGTCGCCCCGCTCGTACGCCTCGCGGCCCCAGCGCTCGGTGACCTCGGCCTCGTACCGCGTGTGGTCGAAGCCGTCGAACATCTCCTCCGCCATCAGTTCCTCTCCTCTCTCGGTCTTGTGGAGAGTGGTGCGTACGGCCTCGATCTGCCGCCCGATGCGCTCGCGCTCCCGCTCGAGGAGGGCCAGATGCGTGCGCAGGGCGGCCGAGGTGTCCCGCTGGCCTTCGAGGACCTCGGCGATGGCGGGCAGGGAGAGCCCGAGCTCGCGCAGCAGCAGGATCCGCTGCAGCCGCATGAGTGCCGCCTGGTCGTAGTACCGGTAACCGTTCGCGCCGATCCGGCTCGGCTCCAGCAGCCCCAGGTCGCCGTAGTGGCGGAGGGTGCGGCTGGTGGTGCCGGCCTTTCTGGCGATCTCCTGGATCGACCACTCCATGCCGACCACGCTAGAACTTGACGTTACGTAAAGGTCAAACCGGAAATCGGGTCACGTGGTCCGCACACGACGAAGGCCCGGATCGTGAGAACGATCCGGGCCTTCGTGCTACTGAGTAGCGGGGACAGGATTTGAACCTGCGACCTCTGGGTTATGAGCCCAGCGAGCTACCGAGCTGCTCCACCCCGCGTCGGTGAATATGACCTTACGGCATGGTCGCCCGAAACCGAAATCGGTTTCCCCGGCAGCCGGTCAGCAGCCGCAGTCCTCCGCGTCGACCGGCGCCGTCAGCGGGTCCGCGTCCTTCTGCTCGGCGCCTTCCCAGGTCTCGTAACCGAAGCCCTCGCGCACCCAGTACTCGAAGCCGCCCAGCATCTCCTTCACCTGGAAGCCCAGCTCGGCGAGGGCGAGCGCGGCGCGCGTGGCGCCGTTGCAGCCGGGGCCCCAGCAGTACGTGACGACCGGGACGCTCTTGTCGAGGAGCTGCTCGGCCTGCTCGGGGATGAGCGCGGTCGGCAGGTGCACGGCCCCCGGCACGTGGCCCTGGTCCCAGGACGCGGTGGAGCGGGAGTCGATCACGACGAAGCCGGGGTCGCCGCCCGTGGCGCGGGCCTCGGCGAGGGCGGAGGCGACGTCGGACACGTCGGCGTGGAAGGCGAGGCTCGCGGAGAAGTAGGCCGCGGCGGCGGCCGGGGAGGCCGGGGGCGTACGGAGAACGGGATTGACCTGGTTCGCTGTCGTCGTCATGGTGATCAATCTAGGGAAGATGATCACCACGCTGAAGTGGCGATCCACGGCGGTCGGGGGGATCGGCCGGGGATTGCCGGGCGTTCAAGGCGGCCCGGCGGGGATCTCACGTACCGGAACGGAGAGGGCGGGAAAAGCCCCCTGTCGTCACATCCGTGTCCCGCCGTCCGTCATCACCATGTGACCGGACCCGAAGGGGAAGAGGCAACGATGGAGAACGAGCGCATGACGGGCCTCACGCCGCAGCTCCTGGCGGAGCGTTTCGAGGCCGACCGCGGCCATCTGCGCGCGGTCGCCTACCGCATGCTCGGTTCGCTCGGCGAGGCCGAGGACGCCGTCCAGGAGGCCTGGTTCAGGCTGAACCGCTCCGACGTGGCCGAGGTGCGCAACCTCAGCGGCTGGCTGACCACCGTCGTCGGCCGGGTCTGCCTCGACATGCTCCGCACCCGCACCTCCCGCCGCGAGGACCCGCTCGAGTACTACGTCCCCGACCCGGTCGTACGGGAGGAGGGCACCGCCGACCCCGAGAAGGAGGCGCTGCTCGCGGACTCCGTCGGCCTCGCGCTGCTCGTCGTCCTGGAGACCCTCGCCCCGGCGGAGCGGCTGGCCTTCGTCCTGCACGACATGTTCTCCGTCTCCTTCGACGAGATCGCCCCCCTCGTCGAGCGCACCCCCGCCGCCACCCGTCAGCTCGCCAGCCGCGCCCGCCGCCGCGTCAAGGACGCCGCCCCGACACCCGAGCCCGACACCACCCGGCAGCGCAAGGTCGTCGACGCCTTCCTGGCCGCCTCCCAGGCCGGCGACTTCGAGGGGCTGCTCACCGTCCTGGCCCCCGACGTCGTCCTCCGCGTCGACGGCGGCGACCTCACCGCGGCCGCCTCCAAGCTGGTCCGCGGCGCCGAGGCGGTCACCGCCCAGGCCCTCACCTTCGCCAGGTACCGCCACGAAGCCCGCCGCGTCACGGTCAACGGCGCCGCCGGCCTGGTCTCCCTCGCCCACGGCTCCCCGGTCGGCCTCATGGCCTTCACGATCGTCGACGACCGCATCGTCGAGATCGACATCGTCGCGGACCCGGACCGCCTTGCGGCCCTGGGAGTGCGCTGACGACGACCGGCTCAGGGGCCCGCGTTCCGGCATCCGGGCCATCGGCCGCCGGGCCGCGGGCGGCCCCGAGGTCACGCCGTGGCGGAGTCGAGGGTGCCGCGGCGGCGGACGTCGAGGGTGGCGCAGTGGAAGGAGCCGCCGAAGGGGGCGTAGTGGAGAAGGTCGCAGGGGATCGGGTCGAACCCCCAGGTCTCGAGGGCGCGGAGCATGCCGGTGTGGTGGCGGTCGGCGATCACGCGTTCGCCGTCGATGACCAGGACGTTCATGCTGAGCCACTTGCCGCAGATCGACGTGAACTTGAGCAGGCGCTCGCTGATCGGGTCGGGTTCGGGCGCGATCAGGATGTCCCATGAGTCCAGGACGGGGGGCAGCCGGTCGACGTCGACGTACTCCGGGTTGACCAGGGCCCGGCCGGGGGCGAGCGGGAGGAAGGTCGTGTCGATGTGCATGGGGGTGTGGCAGCGGCTCTCGATCTCGTGGATGCGGTAGCCGGGGCCGAGATGCCGGCGCAGCCACTCGATGCCCATGCGGTTGGTGACGTTGCTCGGCGTCACGAAGAGATCGCGGCCGGCCCGTACGAAGTCCGCCGCGTCGAACACCGGCTCGAACTCGGTCACGATGCGGCGGACGGGCTCGCCGTCCCGCGCGGGCCGGAAGTCCGGCTCGTACAGCGCGTCCGTCAACTGCGGCTTGGGCGCCGCCGTCCAGCGCGCCCCGCGCCGGAAGTAGTCCTTGAGGACCGTGCGGTAGGAGTGGGTCTCGAAGTAGCGGCAGGGCCACGCCATCGGCGTCTCGATGATCTCGTCACCGATCACCAGCAGGCTGTCGCGCGGGCAGGAGTTGGCGAAGCCTCGGGAGGTCCAGTCGGGGGTGGCGTAGGGCCGCCTGTGGTCGACCGGGTCCGGCCGCCGGACGGTGATGCCGAGGGACTCCAGGAGTTCGACGAACCCGTCGAGCTCCTGCTGGGCCGGCTCGACCAGTCGGCGCGGATAGCGGAAGGGCGCGGCCGCGGCCAGCCCGTGCATGCGGGCCGCCCAGGGCGGCATGGTGACCGAGACGGCGGCGTCGTGGGGCGGGATGGTCGCGCCGTCGAGGCGGCCGACGATGACCTCCTCCAGCGGATCCCATTCGTTGTGGGAGTTCACCGGCGAGACGAGCGGCGCGGCGGCGGCCGGAGCAGGTGGGGGGTCGTGCCGTTCCTCGGTGCGCCGTTCCCGGGTGGTCTGGACGCCGTCTGCGCGGCGGACGGACAAAGCCATAGCGATGCCTCCAGGGGGGCGGTGTCCCTGCCTCCAGGGGGCGGATGTCCCGTTCCCCCGCCGCCAAACCTGGGCGCCCACGGGGAGCCCCCGAACGCGAAGGCGCCCCGCCCGGTGGGACCGGGCGGGGCGCCTCGTGCGGTAGGCCGTGTGGGACTCGAACCCACAACCAATGGATTAAAAGTCCACTGCTCTGCCAATTGAGCTAACGGCCCGTGGACAAGCACACCCGAGCAGCATAGCCCGATACCTCCTCCAAACCGATCGGGTATCGGCTCTGCCGCGCGCGGTGCCGCAAAGGGCAGGGCCCCTGCCCGCACTCTCGTGCGGGCAGGGGCCCTGTCGGCGTGTCAGCCGTTGCGCTTCCAGCGCGGCTTGTCGTCGCGGCGGAAGCCACCGCGGTCGTCGCGGCGGTCGCGGTTGAACGACGGGCGGTCGTCACGACGGTCGCGGTTGAACGAGGGACGCTCGTCGCGGCGGTCGCGGTTGAACGGACGGTCGCTGCCACGGTGGCCGCCGGTGGGGCGGTCGTCGCGGCGGTCGCGGTTGAAGGTCGGGCGGTCGTCGCGGCGGAAGCCACCACGGT